>CALGUK010000021.1 GCA_937920235.1 uncultured Clostridia bacterium
TCGAGGATATTTATCCCGATGCCGTAAAAATCGGTATGGTAGCTTCTTCTGAGCTAATCTGCGTGATTGCAGACAGGCTCAGCTACCATAAGGCAAAAAATGTGGTAGTAGATCCCGTTATGGTGACAACCAGCGGTTCTTCCTTAATGAAGACCGATGCGATACAAACCTTAGTAGAGAAACTTCTGCCCATTTCAACACTCGTTACGCCGAATATTCCTGAAGCACAGGTGCTTTCGGGAAAGACCATTGAAAGCAAAGAAGATATGCTTTCTGCGGCAAAATTCATTGGCGATACATATGGCTGTGCCGTTCTGCTCAAAGGCGGCCACAGCATAAACGATGCAAATGATTTGCTTTATGCAAACGGCGAAATGAAATGGTTTGAAGGTAAACGAATCAACAATACAAACACTCACGGCACAGGATGCACACTTTCCTCTGCCATTGCTTCCAACCTCGCAAAAGGCTTTGACCTTGCTATGTCTGTAAAGAGAGCCAAGGAATATATTTCCGATGCTCTTTCGGCACAGCTTGATTTAGGACAAGGCTCTGGCCCGATGATGCACAATTTTGACCTGCAAGGGAAATATGCAAAGGAGGCGGAGTGAAATGGAAGAAAAACGCACATCCGTCTTTGAAAACGGACTGATATGGTTCGGAGCCGCAGTTTCCATTGCAGAAATCCTGACCGGAACCTACTTTGCACCTCTCGGTTTTTCAAAAGGTCTGTTTGCCATTCTGATTGGTCATATCATAGGATGCACTATGCTTTTCTTTGCCGGACTAATCGGCGGTAAGGTTCGAAAAAGTGCAATGGAAACCGCAAAAATGAGCTTTGGCAGTAAAGGTGCTTTGCTATTCTCTGTGCTGAACATTATTCAGCTTGTCGGCTGGACTGCCATTATGATATATGACGGAGCACTTGCGGTAAACGGTATTTTTAATATCGGCAACTGGATTTGGTGCATTGTTATCGGTGCTTTGATTATTCTTTGGATTATGATCGGCATTAAGAATCTCGGCAAAGTAAACACCGTTGCTATGGCTGCGTTGTTTATTCTTACAATTGTTCTTAGTTTCGTTATTTTCAGCAAAGGTACAATGCATAACATCGGCGGTGAAGGAATGACCTTCGGTGCTGCCGTAGAGTTATCTGTTGCAATGCCTCTGTCTTGGTTGCCTCTTATCAGCGACTATACGAGAGAAGCAAAAAAGCCGGTCAAAGCCACCGCTGTCAGTGCAATTACATACGGTATCGTAAGCTTATGGATGTATGTAATAGGTATGGGTGCAGCTATCTTTACCGGAGAGTCTGACATTGCTCAAATTATGGTAAAAGCAGGTCTTGGTATTGCAGGACTTCTGATTATCGTATTTTCTACTGTTACCACAACCTTCCTTGATGCCTATTCTGCCGGTGTTTCAAGCGAATCGCTATCATCGAAAATCAGCGGTAAATGGTTTGCAGTCGCAGTAACTGTAATCGGTGCAGTAGGTGCAATTTTTCTGCCGCTTACCGATATTACCGATTTTCTGTACTTTATAGGCTCGGTATTCGCACCGATGATTGCTATACAAATTGCAGATTTCTTCATCTTGAAACAAAACAAGGAAACAAGTGCATTCAGCATTCAAAATCTGATTATTTGGCTTGTTGGATTTGTTATTTACAGGTTGCTGATGCAAGTGGATATTGTCGTAGGTAACACTCTTCCCGATATGATTATCACAATTGTATTATACGTGGCAGTAAGTAAAATAAGGAAACTAATTCCAACAAAAATTAAATAATATTCAAAAAGCCTCGTTGAGTAGAGATTTCTGTTCGTTGAGGCTTTTTATTGCTTTTTCGCATATGTTAGATTATAATTCTTCAATCAAACTTTAATATTTTATGATATAATAAGTAAAAAGTGGAGGTGTATCTATGAGAATTTTACTTATTGAAGATGAAAAAAGAATGTCACAGGCTCTGTGTGAAATTCTACGTCTTGAAAAATATGATGTTGACCATTATGATAACGGTACCGACGGTCTTATGGCTATCGAAAGCAATATTTATGACATAATAATTCTTGATGTTATGCTTCCCGGAATGAATGGTTATGAGGTTGCGAAAAAGGCACGGCTCAAGGGTATAACCACTCCCATTCTGATGCTTACGGCAAAGGCTGAGCTTGATGATAAGGTTATGGGACTTGACAGTGGTGCAGATGATTATCTGACAAAGCCTTTTATGACAAAGGAGCTTCTTGCTCGGCTTCGTGCTCTCGGCAGACGGACACTCGGAACAACCGACGGCGTTCTCACTTTTGGAGATATTATCCTTGATATAGGTACACTTACACTATCTTGTGTTACTAACGGACAAAGTGTACGACTGAGTGAAAAAGAATATCGTATCCTTGAATATCTTATAGCTAATCAAGGGCATATTCTTACCCGTGAGCAGCTGGTCGTAAAAATTTGGGGTTTTGAAAACGAGGCAGAATATAATAATGTAGAAGTATATATGTCCTTTACACGCAAAAAACTTGCCTTTGTGGAAGCAAAAACCGAAATCAAAGCCGTCAGAGGTGTCGGATATGAATTGAGGTGCGGTGATGTTTAAAAAATCAAGAAGAAAAATCGTTGCAGCGATTATGTCTGTTCTTGTGCTTTTGTGGGTTGGTACTCTCGGCGTGATTTATACTTCGAGCTATATTGAAATGTCAAGACGTAATGAAACTATGATGACTGCACACGCAGAAATGTACACACTATCAAATCCTTTTGAAAATATGCCGCCGATTATGCCAAAGCCTGATGGCGGCGGGGACAGATTTGACCCCGGCTTTGCAGAGTCTCCTATGTTTCAGCTGTCAACTTTTTATACTGTGGCAATGTCTTATGACGGCAGTGTGCTTGAAATCAGAAACAATCAGCCAAATGTTCACAGTGACAACGACTTGAAAGAGTTTGCTACCGAAATAATCAATGGCAATAAAACAAAAGGTACTGATAACGACCTTGCATTTTATAAAACCGATAAATCCGGCTACAATCTTGTTGTTTTTATGGATAATACGGTTATCAACGAAAATGCTGCAACACTATTCAGATACACCCTTATATTCGGTGGCATAGCTCTCATTGTATTTTTCTTTCTGTCACAACTGCTTGCAAGAAAAATCATCCATCCTCTTGAAGAAAGCTATAAAAAACAAAAGCAGTTTATTTCCGATGCAGGTCATGAATTGAAAACCCCTGTATCCGTTGTGAGTGCCAATGCTGAACTTCTTTCCCGCGAAATTGGTAAAAATCAATGGCTTGATAATATTCTTTACGAAAATGAGAGAATGGGTGTGCTTGTGGGTCAGCTTCTTGAGCTTGCCCGTACAGAAAGTGTTACTCCGCAAATGGAACATCTTGATTTCAGCAGACTTGTTCAAGGAGAGGCTCTGCCTTTTGAAAGTGTGGCATTTGAAAACGGACTGCAGCTTATATGTGATACTGAAGACAGAATAATCGTTGAGGGTAACAGCACTCAGCTTAAACAGTTGGTATCAATTCTGCTTGATAATGGAATCCGTCACGGTACAGACGGGAACATTGTGAATCTCAGACTTACAAAGGTGCATGGCTTTGCACAGCTTTCTGTTATTAATAACGGTGATGAAATACCCGAAGAACAGCGCAAACAGATATTCGAACGCTTTTACCGTGTGGATACTGCAAGAAACGGTGAAGATAAACACTACGGTCTTGGACTCGCTATAGCAAAATCAATTGCCGATGTCCATAAAGGTAGCATAGATGTCTTTTGCTATAATTCGCTTGTGGAATTCCGTGTAATGATACCGATTAAGTAAAAAATTAAGTAACTTCAATCAAACTTCAATTTACCTCCTGTACAATGCTACCATCATAGTACAGGAGGTTTTTTATGCCGTTTCAAACCGTATTTAAAAGGTACGAACTGAAATATATGCTGACGCTTGAACAAAAGCAAAGGGTACTTGATGTAATGAAGCCCTATATGAAATTAGATAAATACGGAAGAACAACAATCCGTAACCTTTATTACGATACTGACACATATCTTTTAATTCGCAGGTCGATAGAGAAACCGACATACAAAGAAAAGCTCCGCATCCGCAGCTACGGCAGAGCCGAGCCGGACAGTACAGTGTTTGTAGAACTGAAGAAAAAATATAAACACGTGGTATATAAACGCCGCATTTCTCTTCCCGAAGCAGAGGCTATGGAGTGGATCGCACGTGAGCACCATTGTCATAAGTATACGCAGATATCCGAAGAAGTAGATTATTTCCTTGATTACTATAAAACTTTGCACCCTGCGGTTTTTCTCTCTTATGAGCGAGAAGCCTTTTACGCAAATGACGGTTCAGATTTCCGTGTGACCTTTGATGATACTATTCTTTGCAGACAAGAGGATTTGTCGCTTGAGTCTGAAGTGTATGGCACTCAAATTCTCCCCGAAGGTAAGGTGATAATGGAAATCAAATGCTCGGGAGGTATTCCATTGTGGATGACAGAAATGCTTTCAAAAGAAAAGATATATAAAACATCATTTTCAAAGTACGGAACGGCATACAGAACGCTGATTTTCCCTAAAAATCATACAATGAACAAATATAATATGTCGGAGGTAAATACTGATGCTTGAAAATTTATTTAAAGGACTATTTGATACGGATTTAACTACGGGCATCAGTGTGACCGATTTTCTCCTATGCTTGGGGTGCTCTCTTGTATTAGGGCTTATAATGGCGTTTGCTTATATGTACCGCACCCGTTACACCAAGAGTTTTGTTGTTACACTTGCTTTGCTCCCTGCTGTCGTTTGCATTGTTATTATGATGGTCAACGGTAATGTAGGCGCAGGTGTTGCGGTGGCAGGTGCATTTAGTCTTGTCCGTTTCCGCAGTGTTCCCGGTACTGCAAAGGAGATCTGCACACTGTTTCTCGCAATGGGCGCAGGTCTTATTGCAGGTATGGGGTATCTCGGCTTTGCGGCATTGTTCACCCTTGTTATGTGCATAATGTTTTTGCTATACAATCATTTGGATTTTGGCTCAAAAAAGAACGCTGCTACCTACAAAACATTTACTATTGTTATCCCCGAAGATTTGGATTACACAGGTGTGTTTGATGATATTTTCAAAGCATATACCACATCCTTCGACCTCGCCCGTGTGAAAAGCACTAATATGGGCAGTATGTTTAAGCTAACATATAATGTGACGCTCCGTAATGTAACTAAGGAAAAAGAAATGATTGATAAGCTCCGCTGTCGAAACGGGAATCTTGAAATCACCGTATCCAAACAGGAAACTGTCGTGACAGAGCTTTAAGGTGAGGGGTACTTTATGAAGAAATATTTATCCATATTATTGGTTTTCACTTTGATGTGCGGTCTGCTTGCAGGTTGCGGAAAGACAAGTGATAACGATAAAACGATCGATAATAGTAATAACGAATCAAGCATTACTGATACATCAGACACATCTTCCGAGCCTGTTGATGTAGACTTTTCTCAGACAGACGATGATATGTTTACCGACCGTGACAGTAAAACCGAATATGATGAAAGCCAAGCAGTTACTATTAAGCTGAACGGCACATCAGCAACCTCAAACTCCAACAGTGTGAAAATATCCGGTAGTACAGTAACAATAACAGAAGAAGCAACCTATGTTATTTCAGGAACTCTTACAGACGGTATGATTATTGTCAACGCTGACGACACTGCTAAATTGCAGATCGTGCTATACGGCGTAGATATTACCAGTAAAACTTCAGCTGCACTGTATATTCTTGAAGCGGATAAAGTGTTTGTAACACTTGCAGATGGAACGGAAAACACCATTGCAAACGGCGGTAGCTTCACCGCTATTGATGATAATAACATTGATGCCGCAGTATTCTCCGAACAAGACTTGACCTTCAATGGTTCAGGAAGTTTGACGGTGACCTCTCCTGCAGCGCACGGTATTGTCTGCAAAGATGACCTTGTGTTCACAGGCGGAACTTATACCGTAAATTCCGCATCTCACGGTTTGGATGCTAACGACAGCGTGAGGATCTCAAGTTCAACAAAACTCACTATTGATGCAGGCAAGGACGGCATCCACTGCGAAAATACCGATGATACCTCACTTGGCTTTATTTATATCTCTGACGGCACGATGAATATCGAAGCCGAGGGAGATGGTATCGCCGCAGGTGCTTATGTGCAGATTGAAAACGGTACTTTTGATCTTCTTATCGGCGGTGGCAGCGAAAACGGCTCTAATGCATCTTCCGGTAGCTACGGCGGCTTTATGGGCGGCGGTGGTCACAGCGGAATGCGACCGGGCGGCTCACAAAGCTCAACCACCACAGCAGATGAAAGCAGTACGAGTATGAAGGGAATTAAAGCTGCCAACAGTCTTTTGTTCAGTGGCGGTATTTTTAAGATTGACTCTGCGGATGACTCTATTCATTCAGATGTATCTGTTACAATAAACGGCGGCACATTCGAAATCGCATCCGGTGATGATGCTATCCACGCAGAAGAAAATCTCACCACTACAGCAGGAACGTTCAATATTACCGAAAGTTATGAGGGCTTGGAGGCACTTAATATTGATGTTAAGGGCGGAGAGTTTAATATAGTTGCCAGTGATGACGGACTTAATGCCGCAGGCGGAACTGACTCAAGCGGTACTACAGGTGGCAGAGACGGAATGTTTGGCGGTCATGGCGGCGGTCACGGTGGTATGGGCGGTGGAATGTCCTCCGGCAACGGTAGCATTGTTATCTCCGGTGGCAATCTTTATGTAAAAGCTTCGGGCGACGGAATTGATGCAAACGGTACGCTTACGATATCAGGCGGATATACCGTTGTTACGGGTCCTACACAGGGTGACACCGCAACGCTTGATTATGACAGAAGCGCTACAATTACGGGAGGCACATTTATCGGCACAGGTGCTTCCGGCATGGCACAAACCTTTAGTGATTCAAAACAAGGCGTTGTAGCGGTCAGCGTAGGTAATCAAAGCGCTGGCACGAAT
This sequence comes from uncultured Clostridia bacterium, assembly GCA_937920235.1. Lineage (GTDB taxonomy): Bacteria > Bacillota > Clostridia > Oscillospirales > Acutalibacteraceae > Fimenecus. The sequence goes on from CALGUK010000021.1 coordinate 7,065, forward strand.
ATCACGCTTAAAGATAAAAGCGGTAAGATACTCATAACCTATGCACCTGAACTTTCATTTTCTGTAGTGATCCTCAGCAGTCCCGATATTGTATCCGGTGAGACCTATACAATCACTGTGGGTTCTGAATCAGGAAAATTTGAAGCAAGCTAATAATTTGCGCCGAACAGACAGCGGCGGTAGGGAGATTTGACTCTCTCTGCCGCCTTCTTTCTTATCTATACTGCAAATATTCAATAAACCGTTTCACAGCAAGTGAAGCTGTCTTTTTACCCCTCAATGCAAGGCCTATATTACGATATGCCGGAACATCAAGCTCCTTTGCTAAAATTTTATATGGCACACGCTTTAATATCAGTTCGGGAAGTATTGCTATACCGAGTCCGCTTTCCACCATAGACATTACCGCATAGTCATCCCAAGTGGTAAATTTCACATTGGGAGTTAAATTGTTACTCTCAAAGATTTCAGATATTTCAGCTTTTGCCCCTTTTTCAAGAAGCATAAAGGGTTCATCACAAAGAGCAGTCACAGGAAACTTGTCCCTGTCCTTTAGTGGATGATTTTCGGGAATAATTGCCATCAGCTTATCTTTCTCTAAAAAGATGGTTTCAAAATCGGGGTGTGTAGGTAAACGCAAAAAACCGCAATCCACTCTGCCTGTGTGTATCCATTCTTCAATCTCGGTATAGTCACCGAGTAGAAGTTCATAGTCAATATTGGGATAGTCCTTTTGAAATTCTTTTATGATATTCGGCAACCAATGGGTAGCAACGCTTGAAAAAGTACCTATGCGGATAAGTCCCGATTGCAGACCGTTAAGCTCATCAACCTGCATTTTCAGTTTGTCAAAATCAGCACAAAGATTTTGAGCGTAGGGCAACAGCTTCATACCGTCACTTGTAGGCTTTACTCCGTTTTTGCTTCGTTCAAGAAGCGTTACACCCCATGCCTTTTCAAGGTCAGCTATCATTCTGCTGATGCCTGATTGTGTGTAATTAAGTATCTCTGCCGCCTTTGTAAAACTACCGTATTCTACCGTCTTTACAAAGGAGAGATATTTTTGCAAATTCACATCCATAAAGAACACCTATTCTAAATTGTGATTTTAAACATCACAAACATTCGCTTTTGTTATGCTTGATATTATGATATACTATTTTCAGTTCAAATACAAGAGGTATCATATGAATAACAATGCATTTTTCAAATACATATTTGCTCTGCTGCTGTTTGGCTCAAACGGCATTGTTGCGAGTTTTATTGATTTGAGCAGTCAGAACATTGTACTGCTTCGCACTTTGATAGGCAGTATTCTGCTGATTGCAATTTTTTTCATCAGCGGTGGCAAACTGACTTTTTATAAATATAAAAAGCAGTTTTTGTTCCTTGTGGCATCGGGTATCGCAATGGGAACAAGTTGGATGTTTCTTTACGAAGCATACGCTCGGATCGGTGTCAGCATCGCTTCACTTTTATATTATTGCGGTCCGGTTATAGTAATGGCTCTATCTCCATTACTATTCAAGGAAAAACTGACCGCAAATAAAGTGCTCGGCTTTCTTGCGGTGGTAATAGGCGTTATTCTTATAAATGGAAATGTATTTGACGGCAAGAGTGATCTGTTTGGTATTATCTGCGGACTGCTATCTGCTGTAATGTATGCCTTTATGGTCATTTGTAACAAGAAAGCAAAGAATATAACAGGTCTTGAAAATTCTACTTTGCAACTCGCAATAGCATTTTTAACTGTTGCTTTATTCGTAGGATTAAAGCAAGGATATACAATGGAAATAGCACCTGCAAGCATTTTACCGATATTTATACTCGGACTGATTAATACAGGTGTAGGATGTTACTTGTATTTTTCGTCTATCGGAAAATTAAAAGTACAGACTGTTGCCATCTGTGGATATTTAGAACCCTTGTCAGCGGTAATTTTTTCAGTTGTATTCTTAAAAGAAACTATGTTACCTTTTCAAATTTTAGGAGCTGTATTTATTATTGGTGGAGCAATGTTTGCCGAATTGTCAAAAAGCATAGCTTATCACAGTGATTCATACCAATCAGCTAAATCATCACTAAACGCTACTGCGAGAGAAGCCCCGAAAAGATAATCGTCCTCATTATCCCCGTGATAAAACATAGCATACTTATGAGGTGAGATACTGCTTGCATCAATAACAAATCCTGCAGTTATTCTGTCTTTCGCCCATGTTTTGTTCTCTTGGTTAAGATATAAGGTGCGGATATTCTTAAAACTCTTAAAATCCTTTGTTGACATAATATTGATCCCGTTTTTCGGTGAATTAAAAATAAGATATTCGTCCTTTTCTTTAAGCACACATACATTCTCACCGCAATCGGCAAAGCCCTGATACTGCCAATTTACTAAATTCTCCGAGATGCTGAAAGAAACACCGTTTTGCTTGAAAAAGCATATAAATTTATCTTCCTCGCAAAGAATATATGGGTCAATCATTCTGCCCATATCTTCTTCGGGAATATTGCCCTTGACCTTCAGTAAAACAGGCTTTTCCCAAGTGAGCAAATCCTTGCTTTTCATCGTATAAATCCTTGAATTTTCGTTACCGTAAATCTGAGAGTCCTTTCTCGGATAGGTTTGCAGACAAAGATAATATTCACCGTTACATTTAATAACATTACCGGGTGATGAATAATTCTTTAGATTATCTTTTTCTGTGAGAATTTCGGGTTTACTCCAATTGACAAAGTCTTTGCTTTGACTCATAGCCACATAAAAATACTGCCTTTCGGGTGTATTTTCTACTAAAGTGAAAAACAGATATATTGTACCGTTTTCAATGTATGCGGCAGGGTCGCGATATGAATATTTTTTTGTCTGCTCAAACAATAGCATTTCATCACCTCAATTGCCTTGAATGTTATCATATTTTTAAAACTTTTCAATAATTGAAGTCCGTTTAATTTACTTTATTGTTTCGATGTGATAATATAAAATTGAAATAGATTTAGGAGTAAAACATAAATGAAAGTCAGACGAACGATAAAAGACAAACTTAACACCTTTCTTTTCGGCAAGGATTTGAGAGTAACCGAGGGTGAGCCGTATACAGAAGTGCGTGACGGAGATTATTCATCATATTATCCAGTGGAAAAGTACATAGATTTTAATCAACCTATGCCCGAAAACTGTTTTGACATAAGAAACTACGGTGCTAACACTAATAAGTCCGACACCGAAAACACAAAGGCTGTACAGAAAGCTCTTGACGAATGCAATAAAAACGGCGGCGGTACGGTTCTCGTTGAAGGAGGGTGCTATGAAGTAACAACTCTCTTTCTTCACTCTAATACTACCTTATTCATCGAAAAAAACAGTTCTCTTTCTGCCAATAATACAGGTAAGGGATATGAGCATAATGCTCTGATATATGCAAAGGAATGTGAAAATATCAAAATAACCGGTGGCGGAAAGATAATCGGTAACGGAACACTTTTCGGACTTAAGCCTGTAAGTGAAAATAATTTTACTCCTGCACCTGTTATCGATGTGATAAAAATGCGTCAGGATTACAGAGCACAGCTGAGATTTGCACATCCTACAAAATACGGTTCCATACTTCTGACAGAAAAATGCAGAAATGTCAACATAAATAATATCATTTTTGAGGACTCGCCTTGGTGGACTTATAAGATGCTTATGTGTGACGGAGTAAAGATTACCGATACAGTAATTTGGAATAATAGAAATGTAGCGAATTCAGACGGCTTTGATATTGCGGGCAGCAGTAATGTAGAGATTAATCACTGCTTTGTTTCTACAGCCGATGACGGAATCGTTCTTAAAAATGCAGTATGGTGCGGCTGTGAAAAAGAAATGCACGATATAACGGTCAAAAACTGCGAAGTAATATCGAGGACAAATTGCTTTAAAATCGGTACAGAGACCACATATGATATTTATGATGTAAATGTTGAAAATTGTTCTTTTTTTATGACAGATTTATATCCCAGTGCTGTTTCGGGAATATCACTTGAAGCCTGCGACGGAGCAAGAGTACACGACATCAGAATAAAAAACATCACAATGAATCGCTGTACCTGCCCACTGTTTATCCGTCTTGGTAATCGTAACAGAGCTGCTGAGGTAACCACCGCTACTGCAAATAAAACTGAAATAATCAAAGATGATGCAAAAGATAAGCCTGTACCAAAGAAAATGTTTGACGGAAAAAGTGAACTTTACAATGTAATTGTTGAAAACATCACAGCAACGGATGCAGAGCTTCCTGTCATTATTGCCGGCTACAGACAGAAATTTATAACAAAGCACTGTAAAAATATAACCCTTCGTAATTTAAATATTACATACCGTGATGCTATAGAAGTTTATGACAAACGGCTTTTTATTCCGGAATATGCAAAGGAATATCCTGAATGTTGGCGCTTTAGGAATCTGCCTGCTTACGGAATATGGGCAAGACATTGCAGAAATCTTAAAATTGAAAATTTTAACTGTAAAGGTACTGAAAACAGTTGGCGTAAAGAAAAAATATTTATTGATTGTAAGAGATAAAATGAAAGAGACAATTATTCAATTCGGTAGCGGAAACTTTCTGCGTGGCTTTGCCGACCACTTTATACATATTCTCAATGAAAAAGGCTTATATGACGGTAAGATTGTTATTATTCAGCCCACAAAAGGCGGAAAAACAAGCATCCTAAATGAGCAAAACGGTAAATACAACCTCTTCCTTCGAGGCATTGTGAACGGCAAAGAATATTGTGAGCACACTGAAATTCATTCTGTCAGCCGTGGCGTTGATCCTTATACTGACTTTGCGGAATATATGAAATTAGCCGAAAATCCCTATATAAGATTTGTCATTTCAAATACGACCGAAGCAGGTATTGAATTTAATGAAGAATGTAAGTTTGACGATAAGCCTGCAATTTCATTTCCCGGTAAGCTGACACAACTTTTGTACCGTCGTTTTAAAACGGGATTTAAGGGCTTTGTTGTTTTGCCCTGTGAGCTTATTGATAATAACGGTGATGTGCTGAAAAAATGTGTGCTTCAATATGCAAAACATTGGAAACTGAGTGAAGACTTTATTCGTTGGATAGGAAAAGAAAACACTTTCTGCAATACTCTCGTTGACCGTATTGTAACGGGATATCCGAAAGACGAAGCAGAAGAGCTTGGTAAAATTATCGGCTATGACGATAAGCTTATGGATACTGCCGAACCCTTTCATCTTTGGGTAATTGAGGGCAATTTTGAAAACGAACTTCCCTTTAAAAAAGCAGGCATAAATGTTATATGGACAGATGATGTGTCAACTTACAAAAAAATGAAGGTGCGTATTCTTAACGGTTCTCATACTGCACTCGTTTTTCCATCGCTCCTTTGCGGCACAGAAACAGTAAAAGACAGTATCGATGATAAAAACTTAAATGAGTATCTTAACACTTGCCTTTTCGGGTATATCCTGCCCACTCTTGGCGAGACAGAAGAAAATATTGCTTTTGCAAAATCCGTTATTGAACGTTTTTCCAATCCGTACATAAAGCATCTATGGAAATCAATTGCTCTGAATTCTGTAAGTAAATTTTCTGTCCGTGTTCTGCCGACAATTCTTGACTATGCAGAAACTAACGGTATTCTGCCGAAACCTTTGATATTTTCTTTTGCCTGCCTTATTGAATACTACAAAACAAAGGAACCTCAGGATAACGAAAAAGCTGTATGTTTCATAAAAGAAAACAATATTACTGATATTCTTTCAAATACAGAGCTTTGGGGCGTAAATTTAATCCAAATGACAGAACTTGTAACCGAAAGTATCGAAAGAATACACGCAGATGGAATAAGGGAGGCATTAAAATGGGCTATGTCTTAATTCATCCCGATGACAATGTTAAGGTTAATCTTGAAAATGGGCATAAGTATGCGGTACGAGATATTACAAACGGTGAAAGAATAATTAAATACGGTTTTCAGATTGGTATCGCTACAGAAAGCATAAATAAAGACGAGCATATTCATTCACACAATGTGAAAACTGCACTTTCAGGAACGCAAGAATATTCATATAATCCGGATTTTAAGTTCCCTAAAGAACAAAATCCTTATACAATAAAAGCCTATATCCGCAAAAACGGTAATATAGGCATAAGAAACGATATATGGATAATTCCCACCGTGGGCTGTGTCAATAAAACTGCAGAAAAACTTGCTGAACTTACAGGTGCTTTTGCTTTTACTCATCCTTATGGTTGCAGCCAGCTTGGCGGTGACCACGAGAGAACACAGAAAATTCTCTGCGGACTTGTTAAGCACCCCAATGCAGGCGGTGTGCTTGTTTTAGGTCTCGGTTGTGAAAACAACAATATAACTGAGCTGAAAAAGGTGCTCGGTGAATACAATGAAGAACGAATTCGCTTTTTGAACGCACAAGATTGTGGGGATGAAATCGCCGAGGGTGTTAAGATTATTAACGAACTTAAATTGATTGCAGCAAAAGACGAAAAAACAGAAGTGCCTATAAGTAAGCTGAAAATCGGTCTTAAATGCGGCGGCAGTGACGGATTTTCGGGTATTACAGCCAACCCTCTTTGCGGTAAAATTACAGACAGACTCGTTTCTATGGGTGGTTCTGCGGTGCTGACGGAAGTTCCCGAAATGTTCGGTGCGGAGCAGGTACTGATGAACCGCTGTATAAACGAAGCTGTATTTAATAAGACAGTAAAACTTATCAATGACTATAAAGAATATTTTATTTCTCACGGACAGCCTGTTTCTGAAAATCCCTCTCCAGGCAATAAGGAAGGCGGAATAACTACTCTTGAGGAAAAATCCCTCGGTTGCATACAAAAGGGCGGCACTGCGCCTGTAACTGCAGTTTTAGATTACGGTGATACAGCAAGAGAAAAAGGACTAAATCTTCTTAACGGCCCCGGTAATGATATGGTTGCAGTAACAAATCTTACAGTGGCAGGTTGTCACCTTATCCTTTTCACTACGGGCAGAGGCACACCACTCGGTGCTCCCGTACCCACGATTAAGATTGCAACAAACTCTGTCCTCGCTCAAAAGAAAAAGCATTGGATAGATTTTGATGCTCAGAAAGGCAACGAAGAAGAACTGTTTAATTTTATTTTGCAAACCGCCAATGGAAAAGAAACTAAAAACGAAGAAAACAGCTACCGTGAAATAGCAATTTTCAAAAGCGGAGTTATCCTTTGACAGTTTGAAAATACAAGCAGACTTCAATGGTATATGAAGTTGACGTGGTGTCGTCAGAACTCGATACCACTGTTGTTTTTTAGAAAAATTTGCAAAAACTATTGATAAGCACAAACATTTGTTCTATAATTATAGTTACAATTAAATAAAACGACTTTAAGCGTGATGCAAGGTCAATATAGGACTATTTGGCACCGTATGAAGTCGAATGTACATATCTTTCAGAAGAGCAACACAGCAAGAACCTACATATTCGTGTTGCAGAGAAGAAAGAACCCACTTTCTTAATCGCGTAAGCGGAGGTAATCTTAGGATTATGCTACCCAAGTACCGTAACGAAAGTCGATTGGATGTGGGATAACTATGTCCATTCGAGTTCGTGCGGTGCTTTTTCTTTTTGCTAAAAACCTTTATTTATATGTACCTTGAAAATTGAATGACCGTCCGAAAGTGATACTACACCAAGACCTCGTAAGAGCGAGCGTAAAGACGCTGCGGTGAAATTCCGGGGCAGGAACTATTTCGGGCAAAACGGCAAAAAGAGGCTTTTGATATGTGGTTAATGGAATTACCCTACTGACCAAACGAAACATATTACAGACGAAAAAATCATTAAAAATCAACCCGAAAATCAACAGTAAAAAGGAGTGTGATAGTTATTCCGAGAATGTCAAAAAGCAGAAAATCTGAATGGATTCTGTTCCTGAATGAGAGAAACAGAATCAGTTATAACGAGCTTTGCAGAAGGTGTATGTGGGATTGTAAACAGAGCTTCAGAGCTATTGTACTGTCTTGCCCGTATAAATCAAAAAGGAGCGTGAAAGGCAGTGGATAATGAAGCTTTCTTCAAAATGCCGAAGGTGTTATTTGCGGATGAATACAAGGATTTATCTGCTGAAGCAAAACTACTTTACGGTTTAATGCTCGACAGAATGAACTTATCAGCAATAAATGGTTGGTGTGATAAAAACGGAGAGGTCTTTATTTTTTACACCATTGCCGAAACAAGTGAAAAACTCGGTTGCGGGCACGATAAAGCCACAAAGTTGCAGCGTGAGCTTGAAAAGTATAATCTGCTTCGCCGTAAATATCAGGGCAAAGGCAAACCTGCAAAGCTGTATGTTTTAGATATACCGAAAACACGCATCAGGTCACCGTAAAAGTCGCAAGTAATAAAACTGAGTAGAGTAAAACTGAGATATATACCAACCGAGAAGAGAAAGATATTCTTTAATTAAGTTAGCAGTAACTTTAAGTATATAAGGCGGATTGACTGAATGCGAAATGCTGATGAAACAACGCATTTCTTCTTCGGCTAGTAATAACCATTTATACAGAATGGATAATATTTATTAAAATAAACTGCCGTTGTGTTTTGTTTGCACTTTAAAGAGGTATATAACGCAGATAATTATCCCTGCGAAAAGCAATACGGAACTAACAATTGATATGATTTTTATATGTGCAAACAAAGTTAAAAACCCATCAAGAAATATCGGTATGCTCATAAAGATAATACCATTACCCATTTCTTTTGCATAACCTTTTAAGTCAGTAACATTTTTGTAGTGATAAGAATGTAAAATTGAAAGATTGCCTTTTCTTATAAAACAGCCTACTACCAAAAGTATAAGAGCTATAGCCGTCGGAATAATAGCGGATATAACATTTTCTATTTTGACTTCTTTATAAATAGTTTCAAAAAATTCTTTAAAAATAATACTCAATACAGGAGATAAAACCACTAAAAGTACAACAGTATATAATGCGATTTGAACTATTTGTTTTTTCTTATTCTTTTGTACTTGTTCAAAAACAGAAATCAGATTTTCATCCGCAGTATCTTTTATATCCTCAACAGTTAATCTTTTACCTGATAACAGCTCATTTACGCTAACATCAAAGTATTCACTTAAAGATACAAGTGAAGTAACATCAGGATAACCCTTACCTGTTTCCCATCTTGAAACAGCCTTATCAGAAACATTGATTTTCTCTGCAAGTTCTTTTTGTGTAAGTTTCTTTTCTTTGCGGAGTTCAGAAATAAAATCACCACATTCTTTTGAGGTCATATTAACACCACCTTTTACAAAAGAATATCACAAAAACGCTGAATTTATCAACCTATGAATCGTAGAATATGTGGTTGGCCATTCTTTGAAATCAAAAAAATTAACACACGAATGTAAAATCTCTCCTTCGGCTCGTAAAATATCGATTAGAAATTGATTGAGTGATACCTGCATCATTACGGTAATTTCTATTTGAAAAAACTAATTTTCAACGGTCTGAACCTAGGGAATTTTGCTAAAAAACAGCACACTTGAAAAAACAGATATTTTCAAAGGAAGGAAAATCACGATTTGGCAAATCAGACGATAGAAATTGGCAAAACGAACAGCACCCCGTCAGCAAGAATTCTATTAAAAATCGGTGCATTATGCCCGTATTACTAAGGGCAAAATGCACTCAAAAACGGCTATGTTGAAAAGATATAAATTTTTCAAAGGAATGATATTTCACTAATATTTCACTATTTTTCATTACGAGGCGGTTTTAATATATAAAAACTGCCCCCACAAAAATGTGAGAGCAAATAGAACTATTTTATAAGAATTTTCTCATAATAGCTTGTCCGTTTTCTCTTGCAATTTCAACAAAACCGGCTTTTTTGTAAAGTTGGACGGGACCTTGGAAATCAAAATCATCTCTTTGTTCGGAAAGTTTGGCATAACCTTCAACTGCAACGTATCCCTTTTCCTTTGCATCGCTACATACTCTTTCGATAAAAGCTGATGCAATTCCTTTACCTCTGTATTCAGGGGCAATTTCAAAACACACGATAGAAACAGTCTTTCCACAAGTATTTTCTTTTGCAAATTGAGGAATAAAGCCTGAATAACTTTCAATATCTGCAGCATTGCACCATCCGATAGATACATCTCCGTCAAAAGCTAAATAACCTTGAATTTTATTTTCATTAAGCATTTTTACTGCATACTTACGGAGCGTTTTCTTAACACCAAAAATTTTAAACTTTTTAACCATCTTTTTAATGGTTTCTTCATCCTGATTCGGGGATGTGCAATAACAAGGACCGTTGGGATTGCCATCAGTAAATGCACGCGTATCGAAAAAATCAAGATAGTCTTTGTTTAATTCAGATGTTAAAGGTTTTATTGTGATTGTGTTCATTGAGAAAACCTCACTCTTTTGATAGCAAATTTTTTAAAGGCTTAAAATCAACAGATGTATCAATATATTCTTCGATATATTCTCCGTCTTTCCAATACGATTTCAAACCAAATGCCTCAATATTATGATAAGAAGCATCACTTATAATAAGTCTGTATTCATTATCTACTATTTCAAGTGCAGTGCAGTTTGACATTGACAGTCCAATTTGCTCACTTGTTTTCAATAAATCCTTTACATTATCAAGACGGTCTTTTTCATCACAATGAGGAACGAAAAGTCCGTCAACAAAACCCAAACATTCAATACCAATCAATGGTTGGTCATTACCGTACTTGATTTTAAGAGAGTCAGAAGAGCATTCTTTGAACCAACAGTTAGCACCTGCTGAAACACCGCACATAACTTTACCGTCAAGCCAAGCCTGTTTTAAGGTTTTGTCAAAACCTGTTTCTTTCCAAAGTTTAATCATATCAAGTGTGTTTCCACCACCTTCAAATATGATGTCCGCCCAGTCAATAAGACTTTGTACAAGTTCGGTATTAGTTAATTCATTGCTTTTTAAATCTTTACAGGAACAGCCATACATTTTTTCGTAAATGTCAACCATTACCTGAAAGTAGCTTTCTTGTCTTTCCAATGGTTGTGCGTGAGCGATTAAAAGAAAGTTTGGATGTTCTTTACCTGTAAGTCTGATTATTTCTTTATCTTGATTAGAAAGTTCATATGGGTAGCGTGTACCGTCAGAACGCTTTCTTCCGTTTTCACCGCCACCAATAGCAACTATTTTTCTGCTCATTTTCATTTCACGCTTTCATATTGATGAAAAGATTATACCACATACCCACCAAACAAATCAACCTGAATACATATCCTCGTGCTTTAAGTTCAAGTGCGAGGATTTTTTATCACAAAAATTAAAAAACAAAGGAAGTGAAAAAAATGCTTTAGCAACTTTTTAAAAATCAAAACAAAAAATTTTCAAAGAAAGGAAAAAGAATTTAATGGAAAACGAAAAAATTGAATATTTTAATCTCGATTTACTTCATCCGTTTGAAAACAATCCATTTCAGAGTGTTGATGAAAGTGAATATGATGAGCTTCGTGACAGCATTATGGAGTTCGGAATTATTACACCGTTGATTGTTAATAAGTCTGATAACGGTTATGAAATAATCTCCGGCCACAGACGATGGCAGATTGCAAAGGAATTAAATCTTGCTGTTGTTCCCGTTTATGTCAGAGAGTTTTCAAAAGAAGAAGCGGTAATAAATTTTGTTGACTCTAATCTCAGCCGAGAAAAAATTTTGCCGAGTGAAAAAGCACGTGCTTACAAAATGAAACACGATGCGATGAAAAAACAAGGAGCAAGGACTGATTTAACTTCGTCACAAGTTGGGACGAAGTTCCGCAGTGATGAAATGCTCGCAGAAACAATGCCCGATTCACGAATGCAGATTCAAAGATATATACGATTGAACAATTTACAGCCTGCTCTTCTTGATATGGTGGATGAAAAAAGAATTTCTTTTACACCTGCAGTTGAACTTTCGTATTTAACAGAAGAGGAACAATGCAACTTAATTGAAACCATTGAAAGTGAAGATTGTACTCCGTCACTTTCTCAGGCACAGCGTATGCATAAGTTAAGTGATGAAAAGAAACTCACTATGGATACTATCTTTGAAATTATGCAGGAGCAAAAAGCTAATCAAAAGGAGTATGTAAAAATCCCGGTTGAAACTTTTAAGAAGTATTTTAAGAAAGATATGCCGCCGAAAAAGATGGAAGAGATAACGGAAAAAGCTCTTGCCCGTTACGCAATGGTGCTTCAAAAGCAACGACAATGGGAGCGATAAAAAGTGTGGGATAAGTCTTAACAAGCACTGAATTTGAGTGTACAAATTCGTTTGTTCCGACTTTTATGCCGTGGCATAAGTCTTAACAAGCATTGGATTTGAGGGTACAAATCCGCTTGTCAGGTGTTTTATCACCCCTAAAACCCCAAGAGGAAAAATCAAAAATAAATTTTTAGGAGATAAAAAATTAAATGAGAAAAAGAAATAAAAGAGTTAATGTGTATTTTAATGAAGAAGAAAATGCAATCCTTTGCGACTTAAGTAAGCGTACAAAGTTACCCAAAGCTGCACGAGGAGCTTGATGAACTTAATGATAAGAAAAGCGAAAGAGTTGCATTTGTCGAGGCAATAAGACGCTTTATACGAATGGAAACCATAACGGCACCGCTTCTTCACGAGCTCATTGACCGCATTGAGGTTTATGAAACAGAGGGTACGGGTAAGAACAAAACTCAGCGAATTGTTATCTATTACCGTTTTGTAGGTAATATTGAAATTCCTTCAGATGAAGAAAACCTCAAAATGGATATGAGACAAGGTATGACCGTTGAATACCTTACGGCATAACAAAAAAGAGCAGGCTAAAACCTGCTCGATACATAAATTAAATACTATGAAGAAACATAAAAAAATAGAGTGTTCATCACTTGAATCCGTAATGAACACTCTAAATGGTGGGCAGGGGTGGATTCGAACCACCGAAGTCGTCGACGGCAGATTTACAGTCTGCTCCCTTTGGCCACTCGGGAACCTACCCATATGTTTTAAAAAAATGGAGCTGGTGGACGGACTCGAACCCCCGACCTGCTGATTACAAATCAGCTGCTCTACCAACTGAGCTACACCAGCGTCTCAACGCTTGAACATAATACCATAACAAAATAAAATAGTCAAGCCTTTTTTTGAAGATTTTTTATTTTTTGATAAATTTTTTTATGTTGATTTTAGATGCAGGGTGTATTAAAATATTTACAGGCGGTGATAGAAATTAAACGTAAAGCAAGGATAATTTATCTGTTGATTTTTTTAGTGATACTTTTATCGGAAGTTATGATTGCTCTTTTTATAAAAGATGATTTTATACGTCCGTATGTGGGGGATATACTTGTTACGGTGCTTCTTTGCGCTTTTTTGCGTATATTTTTTCCTTTTCGATTCACAGCTCTGCCGGGGATTGCTTTTTTATTTTCATTAGCGGTTGAAATAGGACAGTATTTTGATATTGTCAGGATTTTCGGGTTTGAAGATAATCGTGTTATTTCAACTCTCATCGGAAGAACCTTTTCATTGACGGATATTATTTGCTACGCATTGGGATGTGTAATATTCGCAGTTGTTGATACCTCAGTAAAAAGAAAACGTGAATAATCCTTATCAGGAGCTGAAAAAATATACATAACATTGTGCAGGAGGAATCAATTTGGTTATAGATTTTCATACACACGCTTTTCCTGACAAAATTGCAGAAAGAGCAATCGCTTCACTCATAAAAGGTTGCAACGGAGAATATGTCCCCTGCAGTAACGGAACCGTTTCGGGCCTTATAGATAATATGGACAGCTTCGGTGTCGATATTTCAGTTGTTCAACCGGTAGTTACAAAGCCTTCCCAGAAGGTGTCGCTGAATAATTGGGCAGAGGAGATTACCTGTGACAGATTGATTTCCTTCGGCGGTATTCACCCGGAAACAGATAATTACAAGCGGGATATTGATTTTATATGCAGTTTGGGTTTGCCGGGAATAAAGCTTCATCCCGAATATCAGCAATTTGATGTTGATGCTCCAGATATGTTGAAAATATATGATTACGCATTGGACAAGGGATTGATTTTGCTCTTCCATGCAGGATATGATCCGGCTTATCCTCCGCCGTATCACAGTAGTCCTGCACAGTTTGCACATATTATAGAGGAAATGCAGGGCGGTGTAATTGTAGCAGCTCATCTCGGAGGACAGCGACAGTGGGACGATGTGGAAAGGTATCTGACAGGAACGGACATATACCTTGATACGTCAATGGGAATGAACTATTATCCCCACGAGCAGTTTATGAGGATTGTAAAGAATCACGGTGCGGACAAAATCCTTTTCGGCTCGGATTCGCCGTGGAGCCAAGCGGGAGAAGAGATTAACATGCTTAATTCCCTTCCTCTTACGCAGGATGAAAAGGATATGATTCTCTTCAAGAATGCGAAAAGATTGCTTGACATATAAATAAAGGACTTGGTTCGGCATTACGACCAAGTCCTTTATTTTTTAAATTTGGATTATCCTAATGAATTTTTTGCATTTGTAACCACTTTTGCATCGTAACAGCTGAATTTCTCGTCAATATTTTTCGGAAGCGTTTTCTGAGTGAGAAGGCTGACAACGGGAACTAAAATCAGTCCGCCTACCATGGCGAATACACCGGAATAAAGCGAATTTTTAAAAACAAAGCTCAATACGGGATTTTCGGGGGTGAACACACCTGTGCTAATGAGAAGCTGTATGATTTCGAGTCCTGTACCGAAAATAAAGCTTGTAACAACTGCTGCCTTTGTCGTTTTTTTCCAGTATAAACCGTAGAGGAACGGTGCAAGGAACGCGCCTGCAAGAGCACCCCAGGATACGCCCATCATCTGTGCTATAAATACCGAATCAGACCAGATAGTATCCTTGAGTATTGCTATAACCGCAGAGAGCACAATGAAAAATACTATAAATACACGAAGAATGGTTATACTCTTTTTCTCGCTTACTTCCTTTTTCCTTTCAAGTCTCGGCTTGATAACGTCGAGAGTGAGAGTTGAAGAAGAGGTGAGAACGAGTGAAGAGAGCGTGGACATGGATGCAGAAAGTACAAGCACAATTACAAGTGCAACAATTACGGGAGCCAGATCCGAGAGAATGGTGGGAACTACCTTGTCAAACATAACGTTTCCCGTTTCCGAAATATAACCCCCTGCGACCATTTCCTCTTTATAAAGTCTGCCGAAACCACCGAGAAAATAGCATCCGCCTGCAACTATAATGGCGAAGAAGGTAGAAATTATCGTACCTTTTTTTATTGAACCTTCGTCTTTGATTGAATAGAATTTACCTACCATCTGCGGAAGTCCCCATGTGCCGAGGGAGGTGAGCATTACAACGAAGAAGAGGAATATGGGATTAGGTCCGAACAATGATACAAATTCAGGACCTGCCTCAGAACTGAGAGAAGTCACAGCCTGAGTAAATCCGCCGTTTTCGTTCAGAACGGCAGCGATAACAGCAACAATACCTACGAGCATAATGATGCCCTGGATAAAGTCATTTATTGCAGTCGCCATATATCCGCCGAAGATAACGTATATACCCGTGAGAACAGCCATTATGATGACTATTACAGCATATGGTATTTCAAAGACATTATTGAAGAGTGATGAAAGGCCGTTGTAGAGAGAGGCGGTATAAGGAATTAAAAAGACAAAAACTATGAAGGACGCAATAATTTTAAGTGTTTTGGAATCATATCTCTTTTCAAAGAAATCAGGCATGGTTTTTGAATTGAGGTGCTGAGTCATAACTCTTGTTCTTCTGCCGAGTACAGACCAGGCGAGAAGAGATCCGATAAAGGCATTGCCGAGACCTATCCAGGTAGATGCCAGACCGAAATTCCAACCGAACTGACCTGCATATCCGACAAAGATAACGGCGGAAAAATACGATGTTCCGAATGCAAAAGCGGTTAGCCACGGACCGACATTTCTGCCGCCGAGAACAAAGCCGTCAACATTTGCAGAGTGTTTTCTGCAGTATATGCCGACACCGATCATCAATGCAAAAAAGCAAATAAGCATCGGAATACTGATCATCATTGTTGTTGTCATAATTTACACATCCTTGACAAATACCTAAAAAAATGGTATCATTACTTTAACGCTTTAAAGTTTAGCACTTTAAAGCAATTTTGTCAATAGAAATAAAAAAGAAATAAGAATTTATAATCAAAACCCGAATTTTGTCTCTTCTTATTGATTTTTTTATATAATTAAAGTAAAATAACAAAATAATGTGATTTTTTGGAGATTATGCTATGACTATTGTACACTTACTTGAAAAAAATGCCCGCGAATTTCCCAATGACGTTGCGCTTGTTGAGATAAATCCGGAGCAGCCTGAAACAAGACGCATTACCTGGAGCGAGTTCGAGCTTGTTGAACCTACAAACAGACGTCACTATCGCAGAGAGATTACGTGGGGTGTGTTTGAAGAAAAGGCAAACCGCCTTGCCAATATGCTGACGCAAAACGGTATCGGAAAAGGGAATAAGGTAGCTATTCTTCTTATGAACTGTATTGACTGGCTTCCGATATATTTCGGTATTCTCAAAACAGGCGCGCTTGTTGTACCGCTGAACTTCAGATATTCGTCCGATGAAATTGATTATTGTCTTGATCTGGCAGAGGCTGATGTCCTGATATTCGGTAATGAATTTGTGGGACGAGTTGAAGCGGTTGCAGATAAAATATCGAAAAAATGTAAATTGATTTATTTCGGTGCAAGCTGTCCTGCTTTTGCTGATGATTACAATGAACTTGTTTCCGAGTGCTCAAGCACCTTTCACGGCTGTTGGCTTGAGGAGTCAGATGATGCGGCTATCTACTTCTCATCGGGCACAACCGGCTTTCCTAAAGCTATTTTGCATAATCACGAAAGTCTTATTCATTCTTGCCGCGTTGAGCAGGCTCATCACGGTCAGACAAGAAATGACTGTTTTTTGTGTATCCCTCCGCTTTACCATACAGGTGCAAAAATGCATTGGTTCGGAAGCCTTCTTTCCGGTTCGAAAGCGATTATTCTGAAAGGCACGCAGTCGAAAAATATACTCAAGGTTGCAAGTGAAGAAAAATGCTCTATAGTCTGGCTTCTTGTTCCGTGGGCACAGGATATTCTCAATGCAATCGACAGTGGCGAAATTGATTTGAATGAATATGATTTTTCAAACTGGAGACTTATGCATATCGGTGCACAGCCTGTTCCGCAAAGTCTTATTAAACGCTGGCTTGAGTATTTCCCGAATCAGCAGTATGATACAAACTACGGACTTTCCGAGTCGATCGGACCGGGTGCGGTTCATCTCGGTGTTGAAAATGTACATAAGGTCGGTGCGATAGGTGTGCCCGGCTACGGTTGGCAGACAAAAATTGTCGATCCCGACGGAAACGAGGTCAAAAAGGGTGATGTTGGCGAACTTTGTCTTAAAGGACCCGGTGTTATGACCTGCTATTACCGTGATGAAGAAGCAACAGCCGCAACTCTTAAGGATGGTTGGCTTTTAACGGGAGATATGGCTATGCAGGATGAAGACGATTTTATTTATCTTGTTGACCGTAAAAAAGATGTTATCATTACGGGCGGTGAAAATCTCTATCCCGTACAGATTGAAAACTTCCTTGCCGCACATGAAAAAATCAAGGATGTGGCGGTCATAGGCCTTCCCGATTCAAGACTCGGTGAAATCGCAACTGCGATTATTGAGATTAAAAAGGATATGACCTGCACGGAGGAAGAAATCAACGAATTCTGTATGAGTCTTCCCAGATATAAGAGACCGAGAAAGATTATCTTTGCAGATGTTCCACGAAACCCGACAGGAAAAATCGAAAAGCCGAAGCTTCGTAAAATATACGGTGCTGAGGGACTCGTTGATTCACAGAATAAATCATAAGGAAGAGAACAGATATGAAAAAATTATTGATAGGCAATCAGGCGGTTGCTCAGGGCCTGCACGACGGCGGACTGGCCGTTGTATCAAGCTATCCGGGCACACCGTCAACTGAAATTACTGAATTTTTAAGCAAATATGATGATATTCACAGCGAATGGGCACCAAATGAAAAAGTTGCGTGCGAGGTGGCCTTCGGTGCCAGCCTTGCAGGTGCGCGCTCAGCCTGTGCAATGAAGCATGTGGGTCTTAATGTGGCTGCCGATCCGCTGTTTACACTTTCATATACGGGTGTTAACGGCGGCCTTGTAATCTGCGTTGCCGATGACCCTGCAATGCACTCTTCACAGAACGAGCAGGATTCACGTCATTATGCCATGGCATCAAAGGTTCCGATGCTTGAGCCCTCCGATTCAATGGAGGCATATACATACGCAAAAAACGCATTTGAACTGTCAGAAAAATTTGACACCCCCGTGCTTCTCCGTATGTGCACAAGAATTGCTCACAGCCAGTCTATTGTTGAAACAGGCGACAAGGTCCCTGCAGTGTTAAAGGATTATGAAAAAAATCCTGCAAAATATATTATGATGCCGGGTAATGCCATAAAACGCCACCCAATTGTCGAGCAGAGAACTCTCGATTTACAGGAGTTTGCGGAAAATTGTGAATACAACACGGTTGAACTCAATTCCGATGAGATAGGAATCGTTACCTCGGGATGTTCATATCAGTATGTGAAAGAAGTTATGGGTGACAGTGCAAGTATTCTGAAAATCGGTATGTCATATCCGTTACCGGTAAAGCTTATAAAGGATTTTGCTGCAAAGGTCAAGACACTGTATGTCGTTGAAGAGCTTGATCCGTTTATTGAAAATCACATAAAATCTCTCGGAATAAATGTTATAGGTAAAGAAAAATTCTCTATTCTCGGAGAATTTTCTCAGTCAACAATCGCAAAAGCATTCGGAAAAGAACTTCCGGAGTCTGTTTCTGCCGACTCCGATATTCCGAACAGACCGCCGATGATGTGCGCCGGATGTCCGCACAGAGGACTTTTCTATACCCTTGCAAAAAATAAGATTACGGCACTAGGCGATATCGGATGTTATACTCTTGGCGCCGTTCCGCCACTCAATGCACTTGATTCAACTCTTTGTATGGGTGCTTCAATTTCGGGACTTCACGGATTCAATCTTGCAAGAGGCGGAGACTCTGAGAAAAAGAGCGTTGCTGTTATCGGAGACTCTACATTTATGCATTCCGGTATGACAGGACTTGTTAATGTGGCCTATAATGCCACAAATTCTACCGTTATTATTCTGGATAATTCAATCACGGGTATGACAGGACATCAGCAGAATCCAACTACAGGTTATAATATTAAGGGGGATCCTGCCGCCAAGGTTGACCTTGAAGCACTTTGCCATGCCCTCGGTATCAACCGCGTAAGAGTTGTTGACCCGTATGACCTTAAAGTCTGCAACGATGTGATTAAGGAAGAGCTTGCGGTTGAAGAGCCGTCGGTTATAATTTCACGCAGACCTTGTGTGCTTCTTAAATATGTAAAACATGAAGCACCGTTAAAGGTGGATGCTGAAAAGTGTAAATCCTGCAAGAGATGTATGACCCTCGGATGTCCTGCAATCAGTATGAAAGACGGAAAAGCAAGAATTGATGCAACATTGTGCGTAGGATGTAATGTTTGCAAGCAACTCTGTGCTTTTGACGCAATTGTTTAAGGGAGGACGGCAAATTATGAAAACTGTCAGCGTTATGATTGTCGGTGTAGGCGGACAGGGAAGTCTGCTTGCATCAAAGCTTCTCGGTCGTCTTTTGGTTGATGAAGGCTATGATGTTAAGGTGAGCGAGGTTCACGGTATGAGCCAGCGCGGCGGTTCGGTTGTAACCTATGTCCGCTTCGGTGATAAGGTTTATTCGCCTATTATTACGGACGGAGAGGCCGACATAATAATTTCTTTTGAAAAACTTGAGGCAGGCAGATATGCCAAATACCTTAAAAAAGACGGAAAAATAGTTGTCAATACCCAACAGATTGACCCTATGCCCGTTATTATCGGTGCGGCTGAGTATCCTGAAAATGTGCTCGATGAATTAACAAAAAAGGGTGTGAGCGTTGACGCTCTCGATGCTCTCAGCCTGGCAGAAGAAGCCGGCTCTGTAAAGGCTGTCAATATTGTTCTTATGGGTAAAGCGGCGAAATATTTTGACATTCCTTATGAAAGTTGGATCACAGCTATTGAAAATACCGTAGCGCCTAAATTCGTTGAAATGAATAAAAAAGCTTTTGATTTGGGTTATAACTCATAATATATTAAAAAAGCTCTTGACTGTAAGCGTTTAATGTGTTAAAATGCTAAAGTAATAAAGACGTTTGAACGGAAACCAGTATCCGAAAATATCATTTTCAGAGAGTTGCGGTAGGTGAGATGCAACAGTGTAAAGTCGGTGAATTCATTCCGTGAGTCGTTGGCTGAAGGGCTGTAACTGTGTAGGTCAAACGGGTTCGACCGTTATATCGATAAGAGTGTGTCGGCACTCTGAGGCCGTTGTCTGAGGAATAACGGTAAATAGAGGTGGTACCACGGGTTTTTCTCGTCCTCTGTATTCTGAAAGGAATGCAGAGGATTTTTTGTTTTCTGCTTTCTGACAGAAAATCAAATTCAAACCAATATAACGAAGGGATGATTGGAAATGGAAAAAAAGTACTATCAGAAAGAAATCGAAACTATGCCGGTTGAAGACATTAAAAAGCTTCAATCAGAAAAGTTGGTAAAACAGGTTAAGCACGTTTACGAAAATGTGCCTTATTACCGCAATCTTATGGAGGAAAAGGGTGTTACACCCGACGATATCAAGGGAATTGACGATTTGCACAAATTGCCCTTCCTCACAAAAGCAGACCTCAGAGACGCATATCCTTACGGACTGCTTGCAAAACCTCTTGAGGACTGCGTCAGAATTCAGTCAACATCAGGTACAACAGGAAGACGAGTTGTAGCCTTCTATACACAAAACGATATTGATTTGTGGGAGGATTGCTGTGCCAGAGCGATTGTCGCAGCAGGCGGAACAAAAAAAGATGTCTGTCAGGTTGCATACGGATACGGCCTGTTTACGGGCGGTCCGGGACTCAACGGCGGCAGCCATAAGGTAGGCTGTCTGACCTTGCCGATGTCATCGGGATTTACAGATCGTCAGATTCAATTTATGATGGATCTTAAAGCAACTATTCTCTGCTGTACTCCTTCGTATGCGGCTTATATCGGAGAATCCCTGAAGGAACAGGGATATACTCCCGATCAGATACCGCTTAAAGCAGGTATTTTCGGTGCTGAAGCCTGGACAAATGAAATGAGACATCAAATTGAGGACACACTCGGCATCAAAGCCTACGATATATACGGACTCACCGAAACAACGGGTCCCGGGGTATCTTTTGAGTGTGAAGAACAAACGGGAATGCATATAAATGAAGATCATTTCCTTGCCGAAATTATTGATCCGGAAACAGGTGAGGTTTTACCTGAAGGAAGCAAGGGAGAACTTGTGTTTACTTCTCTCGATAAAGAGGCATTTCCGCTTCTCCGCTACCGTACAAGAGATATCTGCGTGCTTTCACGCAAAACCTGTTCATGCGGCAGAACATTTATCAAAATGGCTAAGCCTATGGGCAGAAGCGACGATATGCTTATTATCCGCGGTGTTAATGTATTCCCGAGCCAGATTGAGACCGTTCTTCTTAAAGAAGGATACCAGCCGAATTATCAGATTATTGTTGACCGTGTAAATAATAACGATACATTTGACGTTATGGTTGAAATGAATCCGGAACAGTTTACGGATACTGTCAGCGGTGTTACCGCTCAGGAAAAAGCATTGGCAAATGCAATGAAGCTTATGCTCGGTATAAATCCTGCAGTACATCTCGTTGCTCCCAAGAGCATTGCCAGAAGTGAAGGCAAAGCAGTTCGTGTTATTGATAAGCGTAAGCTGTACGACTGATAGAAAGGGGATTGTATTATGTCATTAAAACAGTTAACTATTTTCGTTGAAAACAAACAGGGAACATTGGTCGATATTACGGATATTCTCGCCAAGAATAACGTCAATATGAGAGCACTTTCGATTGCCGATACACAGGATTTCGGTATTCTCAGACTTATTGTGAATGATAATGAGACTGCAATGAATGCTCTGTCCGAGGCAGGATACCTTATCAAGATGACCGATGTAGTAGGTGTTAAAATCGGTGATCAGCCCGGTAAACTTTCTATGGCACTTGAAGTTCTTGACGATGCAGGAATTAATATGGAATATCTCTATGCTTTTATGGCTCGTACCGAAAAGCACGCATATGTTGTTTTGCGTGTGGCAGATAACGACGCGGCTGAAAAAGCACTCGAAGCATCAGGCTTCCATATGATAACGGATGCCGATGTCGATAAGTTATAAAAAGTAAAAAATCCCTTTCCTTCAGCGGAAAGGGATTTTTTTATTTCTGTTCATATGTGAGAATTTCACCGACGTTTTTAAAAATATATTTTGGTCTGTAAGGAAAGAGATCTATGTTTTCCATTGAGGTGACACCCGACAGTACAAGAACAGTATCAACATTTGATTCAATTCCGGCTATGATATCTGTGTCCATTCTGTCACCGATAAAGGCGATCTCATCACTGTGACAGCCTAATTTTGTAAGGCCGTGACGAAGCATTAAGGGATTGGGTTTGCCTACAAAATACGCCTTTTTTCCGGTTGCGATCTCGATGGGGGAAATAAGTGAACCCGTAGCAGGCATAATTCCCTTTTCCGTAGGACCCGTGATATCAGGGTTGGTGCCGATAAGCTTTGCACCTTTGAGTACAAGCTCAATGGCTTTTTCAATTTTTTCAAAATTATATGTTCTTGTTTCACCGACAACCACATAATCGGGATTGATGTCGTTCATATAAATTCCCTGGTCATAAAGAGCCTTTGAAAGAGCACCTTCGCCGATAACATAAGCGGTACATCCCGGTTTCTGATTGCTTAAAAATGCGGCAGTAGCCATAGCGCTCGTATAGAAATGGTCAGCGGTAACCTTTAGTCCCATTCTTTCAAGCTTCATACTGAGCTCGTGGGGAGTTTTTTCGGGGCTGTTTGTAAGAAATACAAATTTTTTGTCGTTATCAATCATCCAGTTTACAAATTCAGCAACACCCGGCAGAATCTTGTTTCCGTGATAAATAACGCCGTCCATATCGCTGATAAAACCTTTTTTAATCAGAATTTCATTCATAGGTATTACCTCCAATTGCTTAGATTGTAATTTAAAAAAGTATAAAAGTCAACGGTATAACTATGATTATCAAGAAAATTAACATTCACCGCTTGCATTAAAATAACAAATTATGACATTCTTTTTATTTTTATTGACAATAATTTACACATGTGATATCCTCAAATCAAGAAAATATTAGGAGAGATTATTATGAAAAGCAATAAAAAGATTGCAAAAATAGTTGCGATTGTCATTGCAGCAGTTTTGCTTGCAGGTGTTGTGCTTACCTGTTTTACCGTCGTCCCGGCAGGTCATACCGGAGTTGTGTTGACTTTTGGTGCTGTTGAAGAAAATGTCCTTGATGAAGGATTGCATTTTAAAGTTCCCATTGTGCAGACAGTTGTGCAGATGAATAACCGTACACAAAAGATTGAGGCCGACGGAACAGCTTCCTCAAAAGACCTGCAGATTATATCATATGTTGTTGCTGTTAATTTCCATGTAAATGGTGAGTCATCCGCATCGCTTTACCAGAATGTAGGTAAGGACTACGGTGCTGTGATTATAGTTCCCGCAATTCAGGAGAGTATTAAGGCTGTTACGGCACAGTTCACCGCTGAAGAACTGATAACAAAGCGTCAGTTGGTAGGAGATCAGATAAAAGAGGCACTTTCCGAAAAAATCAGTCAATACGGTATAGTTGTTGAGATATTTAATATTGTGAACTTTGACTTCTCAGAGGAGTTCAATGCGGCAGTTGAGGCAAAACAGACAGCTCAACAGAATGCTCTCAAGGCAGAACAGGATCTTGCCCGTATTGAAGTTGAAGCACAGCAGAAGATTACTCAGGCGGAGGCTGAGGCGGAAAGCATCAAGCTCATTCAGGAAGCACTTGCCAAATCTCCGGACTATGTTGACTATGTAAAATGGAGCAAATGGAACGGTGAACTTCCTAAGGTTATGGGCGAAAACGGTGTCCTTGTAAGTCTTGACGATTTAGAGGGCAAAACAAATAACTGATCATATTCAGGGGTCGGATTGATAAGCAATATTTCATAATTCCGCAGTGCAGAGAGCATTGCGGAATTTTTTCTGTTTATATATTGATTATCGTTTTGTAATTTGTTAAAATATCAATATTATTTTTAAGGAATGACAAAAATGATTGCAATAATTGACTATGGTGCGGGTAATCTTCAAAGCGTAAAAAAGGCTTTTGATTTTATAGGTGCCGAAAGCGTAATAACAGATAATCCCGAAATAATCAACTCCTGCGACAGAATTTTGCTTCCCGGTGTCGGTTCATTCGGCGATGCTATGGAGTCTATGATGAATAAGGGTCTTGCAGAAACTGTTAAGCAAAATGCTTTGAGCGGTAAACCGTTTTTGGGAATCTGCTTAGGACTTCAGCTTTTGTTTGAGGAGTCGGAAGAATCTCCGGGAGTTAAGGGCTTGGGTATTTTCAAGGGAAAAATCAAAAAGTTTACATCCGATATTGGTCTTAAAATTCCGCATATCGGTTGGAATTCTCTTGAAATCAAACAAAAAGATGGCATTTTTAAAAATGTTCCCGAAAACAGTTATGTTTATTTTGTTCATTCTTATTATCTTCACGCAGAGGATGAAAATGACATTGCAACCGTGACAAATTACGGAATCGATTTTCATTCTGCCGTAGGTAAAGATAATATTTTTGCAACACAATTTCATCCTGAAAAATCAGGTGATGTCGGCTTGCAGATTTTAAGGAATTTTGCATCAATGGAGGTAAAATAATGTACGCTAAAAGAATTATACCTTGTCTTGATGTGAAAAACGGACGCGTTGTAAAAGGCGTAAGCTTCGTGAATATCCGTGACGCAGGCGACCCTGTGGAATGTGCTATTGAGTACAATAAAAAAGGTGCTGACGAGTTGGTTTTACTTGATATTACCGCCACTCACGAGGGTAGGGGTACAATGCTTGAAATTGTCCGTCAGGTTGCCGATAATATTTTTA
>CALGUK010000022.1 GCA_937920235.1 uncultured Clostridia bacterium
GCTGCAGATACCATATAACGACCACTTGAAAGAACACCCATTAAAAGAACAAGTACGAGTGGTTTGCACTTAAACACACGAGCAAGCTGTGATGGCTCACCCTCCTTACGCTTACGAACAGGCATTTTAACTCTTTCTTTAACACCTGTACAAGCACGTGAATAAAGAACGGTACCAAGACCAACTGTTACGATTGCCATAATGAGATACTTTCTCTTTTGCACCATAAGCGGGTCAGGTGCAACTTCTTGACTTTTAACCCATGCGGCAATAATAAGACCAATTACAAGGAAAAGCAATTCAGGTACTGCCGAACCGATTGCATTGAAAATTTTACTTACTGAAATAACAGAGCTTCTTTCCTCTGAATCGGGTGTCATAACATTTGGAAGTCCCCAGAATGAAACATCGCCGATTGTATAAATCATACCCCATGCAACATAAACAATTGCAGAATAAATCATCATCTCTGTTTTATCGAGATTGGGGCTTAAATACATAAGCAATGTAACAATAGCGATGGGAACAAGTGCGAAGCGGATAAAGGGTAACATTTTTCCGCTTTTGAGATTACTTCTGTCAACAATCATACCCATAAGCGGGTCATTAATTGCGTCCCAGACACGTGCCAAAAGCATAAGCAAAAGCACAAACATAGGGGTTAACTGCAAAACGTTGAGGTAATAGTCACTTATGTAGCTTGACATAAGTGCGTAAATCATACCCTGACCTAATCCTGCAACACAGAAAGAAGTCATCTCTTTTTTCTGAACAAATTTTTTCTGTTCCATTTGTTTCTCTCCTTTTCG
Source organism: uncultured Clostridia bacterium (assembly GCA_937920235.1). Classification (GTDB taxonomy): domain Bacteria; phylum Bacillota; class Clostridia; order Oscillospirales; family Acutalibacteraceae; genus Fimenecus. The sequence goes on from CALGUK010000022.1 coordinate 810, forward strand.
GGAATATTTACATAAGAACCGACAGCACAAGAAGATATTGTGCCGCGTAATAGGTAATATGAGTAATTACCACATTGAGCTTGGTGTTTCCGCCTTTTTTAAAGAATGCCATTGAAAGCGACAGGTCGGAAAGTGCAAAAATCAGCGTTCCGATATTCATTGTTACAAACTTAGGCAGAACATCGGGAGCCTCAGCACCGCCAAGCATCGGCAACCAACCGAATGCATTCATTGCATTAAGGCTGAAGGTTACCGTCATCATTATAACAACTGAATAAACAAAGGTAAGTTTTCCTGCATAACCGTAATCAAACCCTGTTTTATTTGAAATAATTCTTTCGATGACTGAAATTGCCAATGCACTGAAAACGGCAAGAGCTATCTGCCACGGTATGTATTCGGGATATGCGCTTAAAATTGCGATGATATACAGAATATGGCCTATCATAAAGCAGGTAATACCCGACATTGTATAAGCTTTATCGTATTCGCTGTGAACATATTTCAGATCAAGCCAGATGTCGCCGACAAGTCCGAGCACCATACCTGCCGCAATAAGAAGTCCGTATATTGCATTTTCGGGGCGCATTGCTACGGCGGTGAGGGTGGCAAAAATGCAGAGAACGGTTGCCGCAGATTTTAAAATTGCCGCCTTAAGACTTGTTTTTTTCACACGGAATGCCATAAAAACAACCGCTGTTACGACTAACGCGACCGAGATGATTATAAACAAAGTTTTAAGCAATATTATCACCTTTTCGTTTAGAAATCCATACAAAAAATTATACCAATAATTGTAATAAATTACAATTATCAGTATAACCAAAATTATTGTTTATTTTTTTAACACACTGCCTATTTAATCAGAAGGGTTGATGCAAATGTAAACTGAGCTGCATAATAGAGCAGATGGTTTACTATAACATTCGGCTTTGTATTTCCGCCTTCTTTGAAATAAATGTTTGAAAGCACAAGGTCAGAAAGTGTAAACAGCACAGATGCGATTGCAAGCATTAACAGATCAATTGAGAAGCCCTTGAAGAAGATACCGTTGATTGCGGTAAACATTGTGCAGGAAAGTAAACAACCGTAACAGAAAAGAATTTTCTTATATCTGCCGTATTTGACTCTCATCGGCTTTTCAAGAAGCATTGTAATAGAGGCAAATACTATACAGGCAACAATGTTTATAACGGCATACCACCACTTAAACTCGCCCTCTCCGTATTTGAAGGCAACTGCCGGGATATAGAAAACATGATTTAAGATAAAGCAAGCTATTCCGGCATATGTATAAATGTGGTCATGCTGTTTATAAATATATTTCATATCCAGCCATACGTCACCCAACAAGCCGAAGATAAGGCCAATAATAACGAGAATACCGTATTCAAACTCGTCGTGATTATAGGCGAATGCCGACAAAGCCGTTCCAATAAAGCAAACGGAAGCACCTGCTTTTAAAAACATTGCACCGAGACCGCCGCGCATAACTCGCATAATCAAAAAAGCGATTGTTACGAGAACCCCCACAATTACGGCAGTGGCATAAATGTATTGATACATATCCAAACCCCCAAAAATTTATGTATTAATCACAGAACATATTATACTGTTATTTTTTTAACAATTCAAGAACAATAATATACAAAAATCAGTTTTGTTTTTTGACAACACCGTATTCATCATCAAGTCTGAAATACGGACAGCAATAATTTGGTGAAGAAAGAAACCGCATCATTTCATCCTCATCGAGATTCACATCACAACAGTATTCCTGCAATTCATCATCATAATAAAAATTGACACAATTCTCACACCGGGTCATATTACACCTCACTGAAAAGCTCATCCGATGATTTTCTCTTTTTTGGTGCAGCCTTACTTCCCTCTTTTGCATATCCGAGAGAAACCACAAGTCTTACAGCGGATTTCAGACCGCAAATTTCACGGATTTTTTTATCATCAAACCATCCCAGAATACAGGTTCCCAACCCCTGAGAAGTGGCTTCTGCGGTGAGGTAAGCTACGGCGATGCCGATATCTATTGAACGATAGTCATTGTTTTTTACCTTAGCTCCGACGCCTGCTGTTCTGTTATAGTTTTCCTCCGAAACGACAATCATAACGGGAGCGTCTGTTGTGAACTTATTCATACCCATACTCTGAGTTGCTTTTGCAACCTCTTTTGCCTTTTCACCCTTGCACACGGTGAAGTGATACGGCTGGCTGTTGCAAGCGGAAGGACTTAATCTTACAGCTTCGAGTATGCTTGCGATTTTTTCTTTCTCAACCTGCTTTTCCGGATCATAGGAGCGGCAGGAATAACGTTTTTTTATTGTTTCACTGAAATTCATATTCTCACCCGATAAATAGTAAAATCAAGGCAGGAGCAACATCCCCTGCCTTACGGTTTTATAAGATTATATTCTTGCTACGCCTGTTTCTTTTGCTGTTTTGATAACTGCTTTGGCAACCACCTCTGCAACACGCTTATCAAGAGCAGGAGCAATGATATTTTCTTCAGTAATCTCGTCATCAGGGATAAGAGATGCAAGTGCATATGATGTTGCGACCTTCATCTCTTCATTTATACAAGAGGCACGACAATCAAGAGCTCCGCGGAATATACCCGGGAATGCAAGTACATTGTTAATCTGGTTGGCAAAGTCTGAGCGTCCTGTACCAACAACTCTTGCGCCTGCCTTTTTGGCAAGATCAGGCATAATTTCGGGTGTAGGATTAGCCATCGGGAACATAATAGCGTCGCTGTTCATTGACTTAACCATTTCCTCGGTTACAATATTGGGTGCGGAAACACCGATAAATACGTCAGCACCGACCATAGCATCTGCCAGAACACCTGTTTTGTGCTCGCGGTTTGTTACCTTTGCCACCTCCGCCTGAGCCTCATTAAGCTGTCCGTCACCCTCGCAGATAATACCGAAGCGGTCAACGAATGTAAGATTTTTCACACCCATATTAAGAAGGTGCTTGCCGATTGCAATACCCGCACTGCCCGCACCGTTGATTACAACCTTAACCTCACCGATATCCTTCTTAACAAGCTTAAGAGCGTTGATAAGCGCAGCGGCAACTACGATGGCAGTACCGTGCTGGTCATCGTGGAAAATCGGAATATCGCAGATTTCCTTTAATTTCTTTTCGATTTCAAAGCAACGGGGTGCTGAAATATCCTCAAGGTTAATTCCGCCAAATGAACCTGAAATAAGATAGATTGTTCTTACGATTTCATCTACATCCTTTGAGCGCACACAGATAGGGAATGCGTCAACATCTGCAAATTCCTTGAACAGTGCACATTTACCCTCCATAACGGGCATTCCGGCTTCGGGGCCGATATCACCGAGACCGAGAATTGCAGTACCGTCTGTAATAACTGCAACAAGATTGTGACGTCGGGTAAGCTCAAAGCTCTTGTTATAATCCTTATTGATTTCAAGGCAAGGCTCAGCAACACCCGGTGTGTATGCAAGAGATAAATCCTCTCTTGTGTTAATGGGTGCACGGGAAATTACCTCAATTTTTCCGCCCCATTCATAATGCTTTTTAAGTGATTCCTGTCTGATATCTGCCATTTTGGTTAGTCCTCCCATGGGAATTTATATTGAGTAAGACCTAATTCATCACGAATCTGAATAATTTCCTTCTGAACCGATTCATTAATCGGAACACCGCTTGCACGAGCAATGCCGATTTCGTACTCTTTTTCACCTGCCGTGTAAATTCTTTCAGCACCGGGAGCCTTCTTTGAAGCACGGACTGCACGGATAATGTCGCCGGCCTTTTTACGAGCTACTTCTTCTCCCATAAAGTGATCCGTATCGATTGCGATGAACCAATGGCCGAGCTGATAAGGACGGATATTTCCGTTTTCATCCTTACCGTCGAGATCCTTACCGTAAGCACCGTCCTGGAGAATTGATGAGAAGAACTCTACTGCCATAGCAAAGCCGTAGCCCTTATATCCGCCGAGAGCCTCACCGATACCGCCGAGTGTTGTAAGAGCTGCCGTGCCTCCGCGGATTTTCTTAAGTGCAACACCTGAGTCGCCCTCAACAGCCTCACCGTCAATACCGATGACAGTACCCGGATGAACATCCTCACCTATTCTCTCATAATATTCTATCTTACCGTTCTGTGTAATTGATGTTGCGCAGTCAAAGTTGAAGTCAAATTCTTCGTCAGTCGGAACACCGATTGTAAACGGATTTGTACCGAACATACCCTCAACGCCGAAAGTCGGAGCTACAGAAGGACGGGCATTTGTACCTGTCATACCGATACAGCCTGCTTTTGTTGCCATAGTTGAATAATAACCTGCAATACCGTAGTGACAGGAATTACGGACAACAACCATACCCATACCGTATTCCTTAGCCTTGGCAATAGCCATACTCATAGCCTTATATCCTATCACCTGACCCATACCGTGATGTCCGTCAACGACTGCTGTTGTAGGTGTTTCCTTGATAATTTCAAAATTTGTAACAGGTTGTTGAATACCTGCCTTGATTCTGTCAAGATAAACTGGCTTAAAGCGGTTTACACCGTGAGATTCAATACCCCTTTTATCTGACATAAGAAGAACATCTGCACAAATTTCAGCATCCTCTCTGGGAATTCCGTAACCGACAAAAGAATCAATTACAAAATTCGTAATAGTTTTCCAATCAACAATGTTTGTCTTTGCCATAACACTATCTCCTTTTAATTGTAAAAAGTGTGCTGTACCTAAATAAAATAATACCGCACACTTATTATATAATTTTAATCTAATTATACTACTAAAAACATCAAAGTCAAGAAAATTTGATATTTTTTTAACAAACTTTTTCGGGGAAAAGAAAAAAGTCACACAAAATGTGTGACTTAATCTGGTGACCCGGACGAGAATCGAACTCGTGTTACCGCCGTGAAAGGGCGGTGTCTT
>CALGUK010000023.1 GCA_937920235.1 uncultured Clostridia bacterium
TAATGTCAATCATTTGTATTGGTGTAACGCCATACTCCTCCATAATTCTTGCAGGAGTGTAGATTTCGGTTGTGGTTGTACCCATTTTTGTATGAGGGAGCAAAACTGTAACATTATCGCGTACAAGCTGAAACGAGTCACGGTCTCCGGTTGCGATAAAACATTCGTCACCGTTTTTACACATTTCGGCTACTGTACCGAGAATATCATCTGCCTCGTATCCCTCAAGCGATATGATTTTATAGCCCAGTGCAACAAGCAATTCTTTGAGCACGGGTAATTGCTGTGCAAGTTCGGGCGGCATGCCGTGACGGTTTGCTTTGTACCCGTCGTACATTTTATGGCGGAAGGTCGGTGCTTTAAGGTCAAATGCTATGGCGACACCGTCGGGCCTGACCTCATCGCGAAGCTTCATAAGTATTGTAAGAAATCCGTAAATGCCGTTTGTAAAACGACCGTCCTTCGTTGATAATGCTCGAATACCGTAAAACGCACGGTTCAATATACTGTTACCGTCAATGGCTAAAATCTTCATAATGCAACTCCAAAATCATAGTTATAAGTAGTATAACATATTTTGCCGTTAAATACCATACATAAATGCATAAAAAAGGTCATTCCGAGCAAGTGCTCAAAATGACCTTCACTTAAAATATATAATGCATCTTATTTAAAACTGGAAGTACTTGTCATTTCCGTCTTAAACTGTGGTCCCTGCGGTCCGCTGTTCATAAACGGAGGATAGGATGCCTCGTTACCCCAATACAGCGTTGCAAGGCTGTCGGGATTTTCCACATCATAGCTGAATGCGGATGCCCATTTGGAGCCTGCAAGGGCACGGCAGCTTTCTTCCGGAACAAGCTCAAATGTTTCAAGCTTACCTTTTTCCCAAAGGTCCCACTCCTGTCCCTTTGAGCAGACATCCTTAAGTTTAACAACAACGAAATTCATGTATACATAAGTTCCGATATGAGGATAAAGTCCGTGAGTACCTGCTGCGCAATAGATGATTGGATGCGTATCATCATACATTTCAAGATCTTCCCAAGACTCAATTTCTGCAAAAGTATGTGCTGCAAAGGCTGTTTTTACCGGTCTTAAATATGTTTTACCGTTTTCTTCATATTTGAGAAATCTCAATGTAAAGTGCTCCCAATCACCCGGGTGTCCGCCTACATTATGATTGACAATCCAGATAAACTTTCCGCTGTCATAGGGGCAGTAAATAAAATAAACAACGTCAATATAGTTGTTGTCTTTTTCCACCCAGAAGGCGTATGCAACGGCAGACTCCTGATCGCCGTAGAAGGTATCGCAGATATCAAAGGCACCGTCAATAGTTTCTTTCATCACAAGACGGGAATTTCCCTCGGAATCAAATACACGGTCAAAATGTTCAAATGTCCAATCCATTGACACTGCTTCATACGGATCACCCTGTGCCATATGTATTCTCGGGGCATAGTCAGTCATAATCTGATTCTTTTGTGCATCATCAATATCTGTAATATCAACGGAATCACTCTCTATAAGAGCAACCTTCATACTTTTAATTCTGAAAATTTTTGTTAATCCCTTACCGAAATCGTAACGAAGATATGATTTTTCACTTTCATTCAGAATAATTTCCTGTCCCTTGAAATTCTTTTTGGTGTATGCATAGACAACGTACTCCTGAGGAATTGAAATACTGTCGGAATTTATGTCAAGTTCAGCGTATTCGCCCACACCGTACTCCTTTGTTTTTCCTTTATAATCCTTTTTGGAATACAATGTAACCATGTTTTCCGTCTGATACTGCATATCAGCATCAAAGGTTTCGGCACTTGCAACAACATTGGCGAATACAAGTGTCAGCACTATGAGCGACAAAGACAGTAATATCTTAATAATTTTTCTCATAAATGAGCCCCCTTTTCTTTCATACTGTCAATATATAGGAAAATTTCAATAAAATCAAGTGATTTTCCCAATAATGAACCTCTTTTTAAAATGTGTTGAAAAAATCATTTTATGTAAAATTACAGATTTCAAAAAAATTCCTATTGACATTGTTTCCTCGGGGTGATAAAATGCATATAAAGTTAATATCAAACCAAAAAACCGTTGAGAAAGAGTAGTAGTTGTTTATTCTTGTTTTCAGAGAGCCGTCGGCGGTGGGAACACGGCAATAAGATTTTCAATGAATGGACTTTTGAGGGCAATCCGATATGTAGGTGCGACGGAGGGCAACCGTTACTGTGCTGAGTGTATATTTGTACACGGTGAGCGCGCATCCTTGATGCGAATTTGGGTGGTACCGCAGATTTTTCAGTCTGTCCCATATTTTTGGGACGGATTTTTATTTTTTTAGGTGATTTTATGTTTATACTTACAAAACGATGGTGAAATCAGCAAAAGCAGACCATATTTTTTATACTAAGGAGATATAATTATGATTTTGAACAATGTTGATTTTGAAACTTATTTTAACAATTATCCTGATAAGAACGGTTATTTCGGTAAATACGGCGGAGTTTATATTGATGAAAAACTCAAAAATGCTATGGCCGAAATTACCGAAGCGTATTTCTCAATTTGTCAGTCAAGAAAATTTATTGCCGAGCTTCGCAGAATCCGTAAAGAGTTCCAGGGCAGACCTACTCCCGTTACACACCTTGAGAGACTCTCTGACTCACTCGGCGGCAAGGTTCAGCTCTATGCAAAGCGTGAAGATTTAAATCACTCCGGAGCACACAAGCTCAATCACTGTATGGGTGAAGCTCTCCTTGCAAAATATATGGGAAAGAAAAAAATCATCGCAGAAACAGGTGCAGGTCAGCACGGTGTTGCTCTTGCCACCGCGGCAGCATATTTCGGTCTTGAGTGTGATATCTATATGGGCGCTGTAGATATTAAAAAGCAGGCTCCCAACGTGGCAAGAATGAAAATTCTCGGTGCAAATGTGGTTGAAGTAACTCACGGTCTCCAGACTCTCAAAGAAGCTGTTGACGCAGCATTTGATGCATACAGCAAAGAATACAAGGATTGTATTTACTGCATCGGCTCGGTTCTCGGTCCTCATCCGTTTCCTATGATGGTGCGTGACTTCCAGAGTGTGGTCGGCATTGAGGCAAGAGAACAGTTCATCGAAATGACAGGTCATCTTCCTAACGCAATCGTTGCATGTGTGGGTGGCGGAAGTAATGCAGCAGGACTTTTCTCGGGCTTCTTGAATGATCCCGTTGATATTTACGGTGTTGAGCCTCTTGGCAGAGGTCCTAAAATGGGTGATCATGCAGCAAGCCTTAAATACGGCACTGAGGGAGTTATGCACGGATTCAACAGTATTATGCTTAAAGATGAAAACGGCGATCCTGCTCCCGTATATTCAGTCGCAAGCGGTCTTGACTATCCCTCATCAGGCCCTGAGCACGCTTTTTTACAGGATATCGGCAGAGTTAAGTATGATGTGATTGACGACGAGGAAACAATTGACGCATTCTTTAAGCTTTCACGCCTTGAGGGTATTATTCCTGCAATTGAGAGTTCTCACGCAGTTGCATTCGGTATGAAGCTTGCACAGCAAATGGAACACGGTTCAATCCTTATTAATCTTTCCGGCAGAGGCGACAAGGATATGGATTATGTAATTGAACATTACGGAATAAGATAATAATATAGGGGTACAGCTTGTGCTGTGCCCCCTTTTTTGCCGTTTGAGCCGTGTTTCATGCTATATGTTTTAATTTTTTTACAAGTAAATCAAAAAAACTCTTGATTTATTGTGAGAAACATATTATAATATTTGAGCATTTGATATTCAATGCTTTGCGCATATCGGCAGAACGACTATGTTTTAGCCGTAAGCCACGTAGTGGCGCGTCTCTCATTTTAAAGCAATTAGTTGAAAATAAAATAATAATAAATTTTATCGAGATGTGGCTCAGTTTGGTAGTATTGAGCACGACCGCTGCCGGTGGCAGATAAAGGGAGTGCGAAATGGGATAAAACAAGGAGTTATGCAAAACGAAGGTTTTGGCAGAACGACTATGTTTTAGCCGTAAGCCACGTAGTGGCGCGTCTCTCATTTTAAAGCAATTAGTTGAAAATAAAATAATAATAAATTTTATCGAGATGTGGCTCAGTTTGGTAGAGCGCCACGTTCGGGACGTGGAAGCCGCAGGTTCGAATCCTGTCATCTCGACCAAAACCCGAATTTAACAAAATGTTAGATTCGGGTTGTATTTTTGGAAGGCGATTTATATGAGTAAAAGAAATATTGATATGAACAACGGACCGCTGTTCCGAAATATCATATCATACACCGTACCTATAATTCTCACCGGACTTCTGCAGCTTCTTTTCAATGCTGCTGACCTGGTTATAGTAGGACGTTTCTGCGGCAGTATATCCGTTGCGGCTGTCGGGGCAACGGGCGCAATCACCAATCTGATTGTTAACCTCTTTATCGGGCTTTCCGTGGGTACGGGTGTAGCGGTTGCTCAAGCACTCGGTGCGGAAAACATTCAAAAGGTTCACCGTGCTGTTCATACGGCAATCCCGACTGCACTGACCGGCGGTGTTATCCTTACGATTGTCGGAGTTACTCTCTCAAAACAGCTTTTAGTCCTTATGGACACACCTGACGACGTTCTGCCTCTGTCAACCATTTACATGCGAATATATTTCGGCGGAATCATTTTTATGATGATTTACAATTTTTGCGCATCTGTTCTCAGAGCCGCAGGTGACACAAAATCCCCGCTGATTTTCTTAAGCATTGCAGGTGTAATCAACGTGGGACTCAATATTGTTTTTGTTACTGCGTTTCACCTTAATGTTGCCGGTGTTGCACTGGCCACTACTATCTCGCAGGGAGTTTCTGCGGTTTTGGTAATAATTGCACTTGTTAAACGTCAGGATGCCTGCCGACTTCACTTCTCACAACTCAGATTTTACAAGGACGAGCTGCTCCAGATAATCAAAATCGGATTACCTGCAGGTATTCAGGGTTCACTTTTTTCAGTTTCAAACGTAATTATACAATCATCAATAAATTCCTTCGGATCGGTTGTAATGTCCGGTAATGCCGCCGCGCTCAATATTGAGGGCTTTGTTTATGTAACCCTCAACGCTTTCCACCAGACCGCGCTCAACTTCACCGGACAGAATATCGGTGCAAATCAGTACAGAAGAGCCAAAAAGGTTCTGCTTATTTGTATGTGTTGCGTACTCGTAATAGGTCTAACAATATCTACGGCAATGTATATGCTGGGTCCCGAGCTTCTCTCCATTTATATCACTGATTCGCCGGAGGCAATTGAATACGGACTTATCCGAATGGGATGTCTGTTCATTCCTCTTTCCCTTTTGGGACTTATGGATGTTTCCACAGGCGGACTGCGCGGTATGGGAGTATCCTTTGTACCTATGATCATATCCATTCTTGGTGTTTGCGGTATCCGTATCGGATGGATTTATACAATTTTCCGCATACCTCAGTTTCACACTCTTGAATGGCTGTATCACTCATATTCGATCTCCTGGGGTGTAACATTTATTGCACAAACCGTTGCATATTTCGTAATATACAACAGAAAAAAAGGGAAAAAAATAAGATAGGGTTTTCTGTTATCTTCACGATAACACTTCGCTGTTTTTATCGAATTTCGCGAAAAAAACTTATGCAAAAATTTTAAAATTATGATATAATAAAAATACAGCAAGCGCTGTCACGAGAGTGCATTTCAGCAATACCGTAACGGCAAATACGGTGCGAAATACCGCTAAATCACCTCTCTGCATTATGGGGATAACATCAACGCCGTAATGTTATACCAAAGGAGGTGTAGATATGAAGCGAGTACAGGCTGCATGTATTCTTCAGACATTGGTGTTCTCACAAAAGCCCGAACTGATGTTCACAAAAGATCAGGCACTGACTTACAATAACGCAGAAATTGAGCAATACAAGGAATCTCTTGAAAAGTCTAAAACCAAATATCAGATTGTTGACCGTCTGGAACTTGAAAACGGCTCCGTCATGATACGCGTCAGAAAGCAATACAGTGCAAAAACAGATGTAAGTGAGTATTTTGATTAAACCGATCCGCTTAAGGCACTCGCTTTAGGCGGATTTGTCAACAGGAGAAAAAATATGAACACCATAGACTATATTAAGTTTGAAATAAAAAAGCTGTATGAGGCACAAACGGTAATTCATGTCAGTATTACAATTTCACATCCGAAAACGGAAATAAAAAATGACCCTGCAATAATCACGGGAGTATATTCAAACCTTTTCCGTATTGAAGAAACCAGCACGGGTATACCGGTAACACACACATTAAAATACAGCGACATACTTACAAAGCAAATTGCAATTTCAGAAATTACGATTTAAATTGTATAACAAAATCTCCCCGAAAAAACGGGGAGATTTATTTTTACCATTCTATTTCCGTATTGTAATCGTCATATCCGTAATTTCCTGCAGTATTTTTAAGCAATTCAGCAATATCCGCTTTTTCACCGTAAGGGTCCTTTACGCTTATTTTCTTCAAGACCGGTTTTATCCTGTCAAGAAAAGCAATAAAGACATCGCCTTCTGCCGTACCTGCAACATAAGTCTGGTTTCCTCTGAAAACATTTCTTACAAGAACCGTGGCATAATCAATCAGTTTGACTTTTCTGATGCTCTTATCACATTTTATGAACAAAAACCTTGCAAGAGTGCCGAGACGTACCGAGCAAAGAAGCTTACCTACCATACGAAGTGCAAAAACAAGCCCCTTACTCTCTTTAATATGAAATTTTCTCATTGCTCTTACCGTATCATCACGAAGGTCTAACAAGATATTTCTTATCATTGCATCAAAAACGCTTGTTAGATATTCCTTGCAGGTCATACCTTTTGTATCATAATCAAAATCGGGAGTTGCAATGCTCTCAATTTGTGCTGAATTTTCATTTAAAGTGACAAGTCTTATGTAAGACGGATCTGCAATTATCGAGCCTGTGGTAACGTCAAACAGCTTATTTCCTTTTTCACTTATAAACTCATTGACGCTCTGATTATGCATATGACCTGTAAACACCAGATGAACTCCCTCATCGGCGAGGAGCGTTGCAACCGATTTATAGTCATACATAAGCGAGGATTTGATAATTGAGAAAACGGGTTGAATGGGCAAAACAGGATAATGGCATATTGCGAACATCGTCTGATTATCTTCACGAGCCTTTTTCGTCTGTTCTTTAATCCATTCGACCTGCTTTTCGGTCAGGCTGAACTGACCGCCCGTTTTAACATCGGCATTGATGGCAAGAAGCCGCACACCGTCGCTTAACTGTGCCACATACGAAAGATGCTCTTCATCAACAGCAATAGCATCAGCAAAGCCGAAATCGTTATAGAGCTTAATTAAATCCTCTTTAGGTGTGGGCTCGGGCATATATCTTCCGTTTTTACCGAAGGCGAACGGATTGCTCTTCCAATCGTGGTCGGCTGTAATAAGATATATCTTTTTACCCTTGTTTTTTAATTCATAAAGTAATTTGGTGAATTTCTCGTGACTTTTTCGTTCACCGTTCTGAGTCAGATCACCGACAATAAGAACCGTATCGGCACAGTCGGTATCACCGAGATATTTAAAAACAGCGTTATTGATACTCTCGGTTTCGGCAAAGCATTTCTGCTCATAATGCATAAAATCATCATAATCCTGTCCGCTGCAACCTAAATCCGTATCAAAAAAATGGGGGTCTGTAAGCACCAAAAATTTAAAATTATTCATCATCTTCTCCGAAATCAAAATTAAGCCCACACACTGTATGCAGGCTTAATAAATTTATTTATTCTGTTACTACCAAGCCCTCAGCTTCACGCTTTGCCTGAAGTGCCGAAATCATATCCTTCTTCTCTTTGCCTGCAATTTTATAGAAAAACATAGGAATTGCACAGAGGAGCATACTGATACCCGGTACGATTGAAACAAGCGAGAACATTGCAAATCTCATTTCAGGTGGCATATCAAGTGCAGATACAACTGATGTTGAACTAAGCATTTGTGCAGGATCAAGACCGATTACCATATACATTATAACGATACCTGATGTTGCGAATGCGTTACCGATTTTATTGATAAAGCCCTGACAGGCGGCACCGAGAGCATTATCACGGAAGCCTGTTTTAAGTTCCATATAGTCAAGACAGTCGCCAATCATTGCAAGAGAAACAGTATTGATAACACCAAGAGGAATACAAGAAATAATTATGAATGGAATACAAGCATAAAGATTCATTGTAAACCAACCAACAATTGTTGTAACGATACTTGCTACAAAGCCTGCAAGACAAGTTACAATAACAAGCTTCTTGTAGTCGAACTTTTTCATAAGCTTCGGCATAAAGAGTGTTGCGCCGAAAAGCCCGATAATAGAGCTTATCTGGAATACTGTTTTAACTGTTGAAATACTGCTTTCAATAGCCGCCATTCTTTCTGCTTCAGTTGCGAGAGTTGCAAGGTCAGGACCTATGTAGAAAGAGTAACGGGCAACATGAATAGCTGCTGCAGATACCATATAACGACCACTTGAAAGAACACCCATTAAAAGAACAAGTA
>CALGUK010000024.1 GCA_937920235.1 uncultured Clostridia bacterium
ATTTATACTTATTATTTAGAAGGTTAAGTTTATGAAAATTTTAGCAATTGAAAGCTCCTGTGACGAAACAGCCGCCGCAGTGGTGGAGGATGGCAGAAATGTGCTGTCGAATGTGGTTTCAACACAGATTGAAAAGCATAAGGTTTTCGGCGGCGTAGTGCCCGAAATCGCGTCACGGTTACATACCGAAAACATTTCCCGTGTTGTTGAGAAAGCCCTCAGCGACGCAAACTGTACTCTTGATGATGTGGATGCAATCGGTGTCACTTATGCTCCGGGACTTATCGGTGCTTTGCTTGTCGGTGTAAACTATGCAAAAGGGCTTGCCCTTGCAAGCGGAAAGCCGTTGATTCCCGTTCATCATCTGCGCTCACATATAGCGGCAAATTATATAACACATAAGGATTTGAAGCCGCCGTTTATGTGCCTTGTCGTGTCGGGAGGTAATACGCTTCTTTGCAAGGTTAATGATTATACCGAATTTGAGGTTGTGGGACGAACCCGTGACGACGCGGCGGGAGAGGCAATGGATAAAGCCGCCAGAACTTTAGGACTTCCGTATCCGGGCGGTGTAAATCTTGATAAAACAGCGAAAAACGGAGATAATACAAAATATAAGTTCCCGAAGCCGAGAGTTGACGGTTCTCCTCTGGATTTCAGCTTTTCCGGACTGAAAACAAGTGTTATAAATCTCGTTCATAATTCTGCTCAGAAGGGTGAAGAATTAAACCCTGCGGATATGGGCGCATCGTTTATAAAAGCGGTTGTGGACTCCCTTTCGGATAACACCCTGAAGGCTATGGAAATGTATAATGAAAAAACTCTTGTGCTCGCAGGGGGAGTGTCGGCAAACTCGGTTCTTCGTTCCCGTATGGAAAAGCTTGCCGAAGAAAAGGGTTGGAAGCTCTATCTGCCCGATTTGTCACTTTGTGGCGATAACGGTGCAATGGTAGGCGCGCAGAGCTATTTTGAATTTCTTAAAGGTGCTGTTGCCGATATGGATCTTAACGGTAAAGCGACGGCAGATATTGAGAAAAATTATTCGGTCTGATACATTTGGATTAAAGTATGGACAATATGTATAATCTGTAACATATAATTGATAAATTATTAACATTTTGGCTATTGAAAATTTGCAGGATTTGGTATATAATTATTCAAAATAGGTGAAATTGACTTATTTTGTTATCAATAAGAATTTTATATAAAGGAGTAAACTATTATGGCACTCACAAAGAACAAATCAATTCTTGAGTGGATTGACAAACAGGTTGAACTCGTTAAGCCGGATAAAATCGTTTGGATTGACGGCAGCGAAGAACAGACAGAAGCTCTTCGTGCAGAGGCTTGCGCAACAGGCGAAATGGTAAAGCTTAATCAGGATCTTCTTCCTGACTGCTATTATCACAGAACTGCTGTTAACGATGTTGCCCGTGTTGAAGACAGAACTCTCATCTGCTCAAAGAAAGAAGAAGATGCAGGTCCTACAAATCATTGGATGGATCCTGAAAAAGCATACGCAATGCTTTATGATATCGCAAAAGACAGCTACAAGGGCAGAACAATGTATGTTATCCCTTACTCAATGGGACCTATCGGCTCACCTCTTGCAAAAGTAGGTATTGAGCTTACAGACTCAATCTATGTTGTTCTCAATATGCTTATCATGACTCGTGCAGGTAAGGCTGTTATGGACGCTTTCGGTGACGAGAGCAACGACTGGGTACGTGGTCTTCACTGTAAATGTGATATCGATCCCGAAAAGAGATGGATTTGCCAGTTCCCCGAGGATAACACAATTATTTCAGTAAACTCAGGTTACGGCGGAAACGTTCTTCTCGGTAAAAAATGCTTTGCTCTCCGTATCGCTTCTTATCAGGGTAAGAACGAAGGCTGGCAGGCTGAGCATATGCTTATTCTCGGTATTCAGAATCCCAAGGGCGAGGTTAAGTACATCTGTGCTGCTTTCCCGTCAGCTTGCGGTAAGACAAACCTTGCTATGCTTATTCCTCCCGAGGGATATCAGGCTAAGGGCTATAAGGTATGGTGTGTAGGTGACGATATTTCCTGGATCAGAAAGGGTCCGGATGGCCGTCTCTATGCTATCAACCCCGAAAACGGCTTCTTCGGTGTTGCACCGGGTACAAACGTTAAGTCAAATCCCAATGCTCTTGCTTCAACAAAGAAGGGCACAATCTTCACAAACGTTGCTCGCAATCTTGATGACAATACAGTTTGGTGGGAAGGTCTTGACAAGAATCCTCCTGTAAATGCAGAGGA
>CALGUK010000025.1 GCA_937920235.1 uncultured Clostridia bacterium
CGAGTCTCTCCTTCTGCGCCAGGAAAGTCTGATATTTCATCAGGCTTTCTTTTTTATTTACTGCAATAATTTTATTGCAACCTCCACATAATTTGTGTTAAACTGAAATCGGAAAGATAAATAAGGAGGCGCATACGATGACAATTTATTCAATAGTGAGAGCACTTGTGGCATACATTCTTTTGGTGCCTCAGATTCTCAATCCTTTTTTCTCCACGCTTTTCAACAAAAGCACATTTTATGACAGCTGGAGTGCCGATACACAATACACTTCGGATTATGCTGTTGAGTTAAAGAAAGATCCCGATAAAGATTTCATCATACTGAATCTTGCTGATGTTCAGCTTCACGATTTTGAGTATTTCGGCGAAAACGGAAAGCACGCTGAAGAAATGATTAAAAATCTTGTCAGCGATCTTAATCCGGACCTTATCACACTTTCCGGTGATAACTCGTGGGGCACCGTTACCCAAATTAAGCTTGTTGAACTTATGGAGTCATTCGGTATTCCCTGGGCACCTGTTATGGGTAATCACGACGGAGAACGGTGTATCAGTGAGTTTTGGTGTGCATATCTGTATTATAATGCGGAAAATTGTCTGTTCAGTTTCGGTCCCGAAAATATGGGTTTCGGAAATTACATCATAAATATCACGGAAAACGATAAAATTATCCACACTCTTTATATGATGGATACACATTCTGATGCGGAATATACCTTGCCCGACGGAACACAGGATGACGGATACGACCATCTCCACAGCGACCAGATTGAATGGTATCGCTGGGCTGTGAACGGAACCAACGAAACAGCAAAAACCAATGTGGAAAGCACTGTTATATTCCACATACCGCCGTATGAAATTGATGAGATATATCACAACAGCTACGATGTCACAAACGACTGTTTTATAGGAGAATACTTTGACAGTGCCTATGGATTTATGCACGAAAATCCCGGCACAGCACCCGTAAATAACGGATTTTTAAGCATTGTGAACGAGCTCGGAAGTACAAAGAACATTATTTTCGGACACGACCACGTTAACAATGCGTCTGTGCTTGTTGACGGTATAAGACTTACATACGGATTGAAGCTCGGATACGGATGCTATTATGAGGAAGGTATGATGGGCGGCACAACGATCTCGATAAATTCAAACGGAAACGCAAATGTACAACACCATTATTACGGATAAGAAACAATATGACATCAAAAAAGAGAAGATTCAAAAGAATCTTCTCTTTATTTTTGTGATTGCGGATTACACATCCGTTTTTTATTTCTTTTTCTTTCCGAAAAATCCTTTTTTCTCTTCACCGAGTCCGTCAGCCGCACCGAATTCGAGAGCAAGTTCTTTAATAAGCTCTCTCTGCTTGTCGGTGAGTTTTTTCGGAATATCAACGATAATACGAACAAGCTGATCGCCCTTACCCATACCGCTGCGACTTTGAATACCGCGACCACGAAGCTTAAAAACATCTCCGGGCTGAGTGCCTGCAGGCACATTATATTCAACCTTTCCGTCAAGAGTCGGAACCTGAATTGTGCAACCGAGTGTTACCTGCATAAAGGTAAGGTGAACATCGCACCATACATTGTATCCGTCACGCTCAAAAATAGGATGAGGACGGACATTGACAACAATGTTAAGATCACCTGACGGTCCGCCGTTAACACCCTTATTACCCTGGCCGCGAACCGTGAGAATCTGTCTGTCATCAACACCTGCTGGAATATTGATATCAAGCTTTGCGCTCTTGCGGACACGACCTGCACCGTTACATTTTTTGCAGGGATTATCAATAACCGTTCCCCTGCCGTTACAGCGTGAACAAGGCTTTGAGGATTGAATCACTCCGAAGGGTGTTCGTTGCTGAACTGTTACCTGACCGCGACCGTTACATTCGGGACAGGTCTTAGGTGAATGACCGCTCTGACAACCGTTTCCGTGACATTCATCACAGGTTTCAATACGCATTGTATCTATTGAACGGGAACAGCCTTTTGCCGCCTCCTCAAAAGATATTGTTACACTTGCCTGCGTATCACTGCCGCGTTGCGGTGCATTGGGATTTGACCGTCCGCCACCGAAACCGCCACCGAATCCGTTGCCGAAAATCGAGCCGAATATATCGCCCAAATCAAAATCCATTCCGCTGAATCCGCCGCCGTAACCACCCTGACCGGCACCGTAATTGGGATCAACACCTGCGTGTCCGAACTGGTCGTAACGCGCTTTTTTCTCGCTGTCGGAAAGAACCTCATAAGCTTCATTAGCCTCTTTGAACTTTTCCTCAGCCTCTTTATTGTTTGGGTTAAGATCGGGATGATATTTTTTTGCAGCCTTTCGATATGCCTTTTTTATTTCGTCCTCTGATGCGGATTTATCAACACCGAGAACCTCATAATAGTCTCTTTTTTCTGCCATAAGTATCTCCAAATAATATGGTTTCACGGACAGACCTTTCGATCTGCCCGTAATTGTGGTTAATTATTCAACGTCCTTGAAATCGGCATCATAATAGCCGTCGCCGTTGGGAGCAGTACCTGCACCGGCATCGGTACCTGCACCTGCATTTGCACCGCCCTGAGCAGCCTGAGCCTGTTTATAGAGCTCTTCGGAAATCTTATAGAATGACTGAGTAAGCTCTTCCTGCTTTGACTTGATGAGTTCGATATCCTCACCCTTGAGTGCTTCTTTCAATGCATCGATTTTAGACTGGATATCTGCTTTATCATTCTCAGGAAGCTTTTCACCCTCATCAGCAAGGATTTTTTCGCACTGATAAACCATCTGGTCTGCAGCATTTCTTGTATCAACTGCTTCCTTACGTTTTTTGTCCTCTTCAGCAAATTTTTCTGCTTCCTGAACAGCCTTTTCAATATCTTCTTTTGACATATTGGTTGAAGATGTAATTGAAATTGACTGTTCCTTATTTGTGCCGAGGTCCTTTGCGGATACATTTACAATACCGTTAGCGTCGATGTCAAATGTAACTTCAATCTGCGGAACACCGCGACGTGCAGGAAGAATTCCGTCAAGGTGGAACACACCGAGAGTCTTGTTATCTCTTGCAAATTCTCTTTCACCCTGAAGAACGTGAACTTCAACTGATGTCTGATTATCGGCAGCGGTTGAGAAAATCTGGCTCTTCTTTGTAGGGATAGTTGTGTTTCTCTCAATAATTCTTGTGTTTATTCCACCCATTGTTTCGATACCGAGTGAAAGAGGAGTAACGTCAAGAAGAAGGAGTCCTTCAACCTCACCGCCGAGAACGCCGCCTTGAATTGCAGCACCTACTGCAACACATTCATCGGGGTTGATTCCCTTAAATGGTTCTTTACCTGTATATTTCTTAACGGCTTCCTGAACTGCGGGGATTCTTGAAGAACCGCCGACCATAAGAATTTTGTTAAGCTGTGACGGCTGAAGTCCTGAATCAGCAAGAGCCTGACGAACAGGACCCATTGTTGCTTCAACAAGGTCTGCTGTCATTTCGTTGAACTTTGCTCTCGTAAGTGTTGTTTCAAGGTGTTTGGGGCCTGTTGCATCTGCTGTGATGAACGGAAGGCTGATCTGTGATGTTGTTACACCTGAAAGCTCAATCTTTGCTTTTTCTGCTGCTTCCTTAAGGCGCTGCATAGCCATTTTGTCTGAACGCAGGTCAATACCCTGTTCCTTTTTAAACTCATCTGCAAGCCAGTCAATAATTTTCTGGTCAAAATCATCACCGCCGAGACGGTTATTACCTGCTGTTGCGAGGACTTCCTGAACACCGTCGCCCATTTCGATGATTGAAACGTCAAACGTACCGCCGCCGAGGTCATAAACCATAACCTTTTGATCTTCTTCCTTATCAATACCGTAAGCAAGTGCTGCGGCTGTCGGCTCGTTGATAATTCTCTTAACATCAAGACCTGCTATTTTACCTGCATCCTTTGTTGCCTGACGCTGTGAGTCTGTGAAATATGCAGGAACAGTAATAACTGCTTCAGTAACGGGAGAGCCGAGATATGCCTCAGCATCTGCCTTGAGTTTCTGAAGTGTCATTGCGGAAATCTCCTGAGGAGTATAGTCCTTGCCGTCAATGTTTACCTTATAGTCGCTTCCCATATGTCTTTTGATAGAAGCGATTGTTCTGTCCGGATTTGTGATAGCCTGGCGCTTTGCAACCTGACCTACCATTCTCTCTCCTGTTTTTGAGAATGCTACAACTGACGGAGTTGTTCTTGCACCCTCTGCATTGGCAATAACTACAGGCTCACCGCCTTCAATTACAGCTACGCATGAATTTGTTGTACCTAAGTCGATACCGATTACCTTTGCCATAAATTTATTCCTCCTAATAGGTTTGTTTATAATATTGTTGACTGATTTCTCAGTTTACTACCTTGACTATTGCCGGGCGGATTACTCTGTCACCCATTTTGTATCCTGTTGAGAACACCTCCGAAATACTGTTTTCGGGTAAATTTTCATCCTCGCCGTGCATTACTGCATTGTGGATATTCGGATCAAAATCTTCCCCTTTTTCTCCGAAGGACTCAACACCGAGTTTCTTAAAGATTTCGCCGTACTGATTAAAAATCATTTCAATACCTTTTCTGAACGAGTCGAGGTCAGTAGCTTCTGCACTCATAGCTCTCATAAAGTTATCGTAAACCGGTAAGAACTCTCCGATGGTGGATGCCTTTGTGTCTCCGTATGACTGCTCCTTTTCTTTTTGTGAGCGCTTACGGAAATTATCATATTCCGCCATAACCCTGAGAAGCTTATCCTTTGTTTCGTTAAGCTCCTGAGTAAGTTTTTCCTCCTGAGTCAGTTCAACGACTTCTTCTGTTTCCTCTGCTACTGTCTCTTCTGCTTGTTTCTTTTCTTTAGCCATATTAATCCTCCAATGTATCGGACATAATCTTGCCCACTATTTCTGTTAAATATTTCAGACTCGGAATAAGCCTTGCATAATCTATTCTTGTAGGACCTATAAGTCCCAGAGCGCCGCTGTCCTTACCGCTTATTGCGTAATGCGAATAAATAAGACTTGAATCCTGCAATTCACGGTAGAGATTTTCTTTACCTATAAAGACATTAGCGCCGTTTTCCGCTTTATGTCCCGAAAAAAGATTCGCAAGGGGTTCTCCGCGACGAAGAAACTCCATCAACTCATACGCGTTGGGATAATCAGTATAATTCAGCAGATTTGACTGACCTTCTAAAAGGAGCTGTGTCTGCTCGGTGAGCTGTGCCAAATCGGAAAGAGTAACGAGCAATGGTGAAATCGCAAGGGATTTACCGCCGAGAGAAAGTGCTAACGTCTGAATAAGCGCTATACTTACCTCACTCGCAGATTTGCCGATAAAATGTTTTGAAACAATATTATAGAATGTTTCTATCAGCTCAAGAGTCAGCTCGCTGTCAGTTCTGCATACTCTGCTTTTTAAAATCCCCGACGATGAAAGCATAACCATCATAGCAGTATGTGTTCCGAGAGGGACAAGCTCAACTCTGCGGATTACAGCATTATCGTCAGAGGGGGTTGTTGAGACAACAGCGCAATTTGTAAGTTCAGCCAAAACCTGACCAGCTTGCTCAAGTATCTGCTGCGGCTCACCGCCTGCATCCGAAAGTCTTGCCTCTATAAGTCTTTTCTCATTTAAAGGCAATTCATATTGATTCATCAGCTTATCTACATAATATCTGTAGCCCATCTGAGAAGGGATGCGCCCTGCAGACGTATGAGGTTGCTCAAGAAATCCCAATCTTGAGAGCTCTGCCATTTCGTTTCGGACAGTTGCGGATGACACGGGAATACGCAGAAACTCAAGCAATGTTTTTGAACCGACCGGTTCGCCGGTTGCAATATACCATTCAACGACGGAGGCGAGTATTTTTTCTTTTCTCTCGCTGAGCTGCATTGTGTCACCCCTTTTGTTCGGTTTAGCACTCTCGTTATTAGAGTGCTAACTCTATTAAATAATATACATTATCTTCTAAAAAATGTCAAGGAAATAATTGTAAATAAATTGTTAATATGAAAATGTTGACATTTTTTCAATACTATGGTAATATATGCATAGGTTACATAGGTATTTATTAAGGAGGTATTTTCTATGGCAAAAAACGATTTAATGCACGGTAATACAAGTTTATTGGTGTTATCTCTTATCGAAACACAGGATATGTACGGTTATCAAATTATCAAGGAGTTAAAACGCAAGAGTGAGAATGTTTTTGAGCTTAAAGAGGGCTCGCTCTACCCTGTTTTGCACGCACTTGAAAACGATAAGCTTATTTCATCTTATATTGAGGAAACCGATTCTGCCCGCAAGCGCAGATATTACACCATCACCGACAAGGGCAGAAAGGAATTGGCTGACAAGAAAGAAGAATTCTTCACCTTTA
>CALGUK010000026.1 GCA_937920235.1 uncultured Clostridia bacterium
TGGTTTGCAGTCGTTGTGCCGAGAACTTCAAGAAAAAATTTACTGTGAATATTGAGCATTTACTTGCTAACAACCTTATTAATGAAGATAATGATGATTATATCGTTGTCGAGAATTATGAGCTTGACTTAGCTTCACTCGTTTGTGAAGATGTTATCTTTTCGTTGCCGTTCAGATTTTTATGCAATGAAAATTGTAAGGGTCTTTGCTCAAAATGCGGTAAAAATCTTAATAACGGTCCCTGCGACTGCAAAAAAGATGTTGATCCGCGAATGGCGGCATTATTACAGCTGCTTGAAGATTAGTTAATTATTATATCATGATATTAAGGAGGTGCCACAAATGGCAGTACCTAAGAGAAGAGTTTCAAAAACAAGAAGAGATAAGAGACGTTCAAATGTATGGAAGATGACAGCTCCTGAGCTTGTAAAGTGCCCTAACTGCGGTCAGTACAAGAGACCTCACAGAGTTTGTGCAGAATGCGGACAGTATAAAGGCAGACAGGTTGTTGCACTTAAAGAAGAGGCTTAATTTCCTTACAAATTATCTTCAGTCAAATGAAGGCGGAAAGAACGATTTCTCTCCGCCTTTTAGTCTTGCTTAAAAACATTCAGAAAGTTGGTGAATTTATGTCAGTTAAAATCAGCAAGGTCAGATCGGATTCCTTATGTGCCCGTAAGGGTATTGCGGCAGGTGATGAGCTGATCAAAATAAACAGCAATGATATAATGGATGTGCTTGATTACGATTTTTACATGGCAGAAGAGAATGTCACTATGACTTTCAGATGTGCTGACGGAAGATTCAGAGTTTTTAAATCACGGACGGCAGATTGCGGACTTGTTTTTGACACATATCTGATGGATAAACAGCAGCATTGTAAAAACAAATGTATTTTTTGCTTCATTGACCAATTGCCAAATGGATTGAGGGAAAGTCTTTATTTTAAGGATGATGACAGTCGTTTGTCTTTTCTTTTCGGCAATTACATTACGCTGACTAATATTTCCGAGCACGAAATTGACAGGATCATAAAAATGCATATCAGTCCTGTGAACATCTCCGTTCATACAATGAATCCCGAGCTCAGAGTCCGTATGATGAAAAATAAAAATGCAGGTGAGAGCCTGAAAATAATCAGAAGGTTGTGTGATGCAGGGATAAAAATGAATACGCAGCTTGTGCTGTGTCCGGGAATTAATGACGGTGATGAACTGAGAAGAAGTATTGAAGAATTGGCAGAAATGTATCCGTCGGTTCAAAGCATTGCCGCTGTTCCGGTAGGACTTACAAAATACCGCGACGGTTTGGAGTATATTGAACCTTACAATAAGAAAACCGCTTCAGAGGTAATCGAGATAATTGAGGAGTATTCGGAAAAATTCCGTAAAAAATACGGTGTGGGTATTTGTTATGCGGCAGATGAGTTCTTCATTAAAGCAGAAAAATCGCTTCCTAACCGTGAATATTATGACGGTTATCCTCAGCTTGATAACGGTGTGGGACTTGTCCGTTCATTTTATGATGAGTTTTTCGACGAGCTTGAGACCTGTAATGAAAAACCTAAAAATAAAAAGGTAACCCTGGCAACGGGAAGTGATTTTTATCCTTTCCTATACGAGCTCTGTAAAAAAGCAGAGGCAAAATTCGGAACAGAGATTTGTGTTAAGAAAATTATCAATAATTTCTTCGGTGAAACCATAACCGTATCGGGACTTATAACGGGAACCGATCTTTTTGAGCAGTTAAAGGATTGTGATCTCGGAGATTATCTTCTCCTTCCTGGGTCTATGATAAGCGATTATACAAATCGTGCGGAAAATAAGAATAAATTCCTTGACGATATGACCGTTGAGGAACTGAGCGAGAAATTAAAAACAAAAATAATACTGACCGACGGAGACGGCGGTCAGGTATTAAGAGATATTTTGGGGGTGAAATAATGGCAAAACCCGTTGTGGCGATTGTAGGTCGCCCGAATGTCGGCAAAAGTACACTTTTTAATAAGCTTATCGGTAAGCGTCTTTCAATTGTTGACGATACACCGGGTGTTACTCGCGATAGAATTTATGGCGATTGCGAGTGGCTCGGTCGTGAAATGCTTTTAATCGATACGGGCGGTATTGAGCCGTATTCAGACGATATTATCCTTTCACAGATGCGCCGTCAGGCACAGCTGGCCATTGACAGTTCGGATGTTATCATTTTTGTTACCGATGTAAGAACAGGTGTTGTTGCTACCGATGAAGAGGTTGCAACAATGCTGATAAAAAGCAATAAACCCATCGTACTTTGCGTAAATAAAGCCGATTCAGTCGGCGAGCCGCCTGCAGAGTTTTATGAGTTCTATAATTTAGGACTTGGCGACCCAATCCAAGTTTCAGCAGCGCACGGCCACGGTACAGG
>CALGUK010000027.1 GCA_937920235.1 uncultured Clostridia bacterium
TTTCTGCATTAGCCATTGCTGACTTGAGAAGTTTATAAAGCGGTTCACACGCAGCCTTAGGTGTGTATTTAAGAATCGCCATAGCTTCATCACAAGGCTTGTTTCTGATAAGGTCAAGAACGATCTTTACCTTACGAGGTGCAATTCGCACAAAAGTAACTTTTGCTGTTGCTTCCATTGATCAATACACTCCTTTCGACTTATTTACCGTTATTTGATGTTTTTGAACCTGCATGACCTCTATAAGTTCTTGTAGGTGCAAATTCGCCTAATTTGTGACCAACCATATCCTCTGTAACATATACAGGAACATGTTTTCTGCCATCATGTACCGCAAAGGTATGACCAACAAATTCAGGGAAAATTGTTGAGCTGCGGCTCCATGTCTTGATAGCGATTTTCTCGCCATTGGCATTCATTGCTTCGACCTTCTTCATAAGACTTGCTTCAACGTAAGGTCCTTTTTTAGTACTTCTACTCATTTAATGACAGCTCCTTTCCCGATTATTTACCGTTACGACGCTTTACGATAAGCTTGTCGGAACTCTTCTTCTTGTTTCTTGTCTTGTAACCAAGAGCAGGTTTGCCCCAAGGTGTGCAAGGACCGGGACGACCGATAGGTGACTTGCCTTCACCACCACCGTGAGGGTGATCGTTCGGGTTCATAACAGAACCGCGGACTGTAGGTCTGATGCCCATGTGACGTGTACGTCCTGCTTTACCGATTTTAACATTTTCGTGGTCTGTGTTTCCAACCTGACCAACTGTTGCCATACAGTTTACAGGAACGTTACGAAGTTCACCTGAGGGAAGTCTGAGAAGTGCGTATGCACCTTCCTTAGCCATAAGCTGAGCTGCATTACCTGCTGCTCTTGCAAGCTGACCGCCTCTACCGGGGTAAAGCTCTACGTTGTGAACAACCGTACCTGTAGGAATGTTTACGAGAGGAAGTGCGTTACCGGGTTTGATATCAGCATCAGCACCTGCTGAAACTGTATCGCCTACCTTAAGTCCGACCGGAGCAAGAATGTATCTCTTTTCTCCATCCTCGTACTGAACGAGAGCAATGTGAGCTGAACGGTTAGGATCATATTCAAGTGTTAATACTGTTGCAGCGCCCATCTTATCTCTCTTGAAGTCGATAATACGGTACTTTCTGCGGTTTCCGCCACCGTGATGACGAACTGTTATTCTTCCGTAGCTGTTACGGCCTGCGTGCTTTTTGAGAGAAGTGAGAAGACTTCTTTCGGGAGCAACCTTTGAAAGCTCGGAATAATCTGTAACCGACATATTACGTCTTGCGTTTGTAGTCGGCTTATAGACTTTAATCGACATTTCTTTCATCTCCTTTGTTAATTTTAATATGGAGTGGCTCAATAGCCTGTCAGGAAGCTTTGCGGAGTATGTCGAAACTCCATACCTTACCGCCTGACCTCAAAATCATTACATCATTCCGTCAAAGAACTCAATTGTCTTTGAATCTGCTGTCAGTGTTACGATAGCCTTTTTCCAAGAAGCCTTGTAGCCTTCAAATCTGCCGTAACGTCTGAGCTGACCGCGAACATTCATTGTGTTAACCTTTTCAACCTGAACGCCGAAAAGTGTTTCAACAGCCTTTTTGATGTCAACCTTTGTTGCGTCTTTAGCAACCTTGAATGTGTACTTTTTGTCTGCAGTACCCATCATTGACTCTTCAGTAATAACGGGAGCGAGGATAATTTCCTGTGCAAGTTTCATTATGCATAAACCTCCTCAATTTTTGCTACTGCATCCTTGAGAACTACGATTGTGTCGCAGTTAAGAATGTCATAAACATTAAGTGTGTTTACAAGAGTTGTGTTAACACCTGCAATATTTCTTGCGCTCTTATAAACTACGTCATTTTTCTCCGGAAGAACAAGGAGAGTCTTTTTGCCTGCCTTGATAGCGTCAAGAACCTTAACAACTTCCTTTGTTTTGATTGCATCCATATTGAGAGAATCGAGAACGATCATCTCGTCTGCAGCAACCTTTGAAGAAAGAGCAGACTTCATAGCGAGTCTTCTTACCTTCTTATTGATTGAGAATCCGTAAGCACGTGGCTTCGGACCTAAAGCGATACCGCCGTGTGTCCACTGGGGAGATCTTGTTGAACCCTGACGAGCTCTGCCTGTTCCCTTCTGTCTCCAAGGCTTTTTACCGCCGCCAGACACCTCTGCACGAGTGAGAGTTGACTGTGTGCCCTGGCGCTGATTTGCCAGATAATTAACTACTACAAGGTGCATTGCTGACATGTTGGGCTCGATTGCAAAAATGCTGTCATTGAGCTCGATATCAGAAACTTTCTTGCCCTTTGTATCTACTACTGCTAATTTAGCCATTACTTAACTCTCCTCTCTTACTTAGATTTAACTGAATCTGCAATAACAACGATACCGTTCTTAGGACCCGGAATAGCGCCCTTGATAGCGATAAGATTGTTTTCTGCGTCTACCTTAACAACGTCAAGGTTCTGAACTGTAACTTTTTCAGCACCGAGGTGACCTGCCATCTTCTTTCCTTTGAAGATACGAGCCGGGTCGATAACGCCGAGTGAACCGCCGTGACGGTGAACAGGACCTGTACCGTGTGATTCCTTAAGACGTGAGAAGTTCCAACGCTTAATAACACCTGCTGTGCCTTTACCCTTGCTTGTTCCTACAACGTCAACTCTGTCGCCTGCTGCGAAGATGTCTGCCTTAAGAACATCGCCTACATTCAATGATTCTGTGTCCTCAAGTCTGAATTCCTTAAGAACCTTCTTGGGAGCAACGTCTGCTTTTTTAAAGTGACCTGCCATAGGCTTGTTCACTTTTGTAACCTTAACGTCGCCGTAGCCTACCTGAACAGCGTTATAACCGTCGTTCTCGATAGTTTTCTTCTGCACTACTGTGCAGGGACCAGCTTCAACAACTGTAACGGGAATTACTTTGCCGTTTTCATCGAAGAGCTGTGTCATACCGATTTTTTTACCGATAAGACCTTTTTGCATTTTTATTTCCTCCTTTGGTTATTGGTCGGTATTGACCGACTTGACCTTGCTCAGTGTTTTACAAAAGATTAAAGCTTAATCTCAATATCAACACCGGCAGGAAGCTCAAGACTTGTAAGAGCCTCAACAGTTTTGTTTGAGGGTCTTAAAATGTCGATAAGCCTTTTGTGTGTTCTCTGCTCAAACTGCTCACGGCTGTCCTTGTACTTATGAACAGCGCGAAGGATTGTAACAACCTCTTTCTCTGTCGGGAGCGGAACAGGACCTGAAACCTGAGCGCCTGTGCGCTTTGCTGTTTCTACGATCTTCTCTGCTGCCTTGTCAACAAGGTCATGGTCGTAACCCTTGAGTCTGATTCTGATTTTCTTGCCTTTTGTTGCTGCCATTTTGGTTTCCTCCTAAATTTCTGGGCACGTTATTTTACTTGCAACTTAGCCGGGTGTTTCAACCCTGCCATTTTTAAAACCGAAAAATCGGTTCTGATTTTTCGGACGGCGTAAAATAGCGCAGAATGCTCCCTGCAAGTACCGTTAGAGCGCAGTTGGGTTACGCTTTAAGGTTTTGAAAGCATTATTTGGTCGCCCGATTTAAAATCAGACATACTCCACGGTAATTCCCTGCATCGTTGTGCAGCCACCTACCGCTTCATCGCATATCGCACACTTTTGCAAACGGGCATAATACACCCATTCCCACGCGTGCTTTGATATTTTAACATATTGTTTGTTAAAATGCAATAACTTTTTTAAAAAAACTTTGTTAAAAATGCAGAATTTTTCAAACCATCAGAATCGGCACAATATCTTGTGTTTTTTTCCATTTTAAACACAAAACTCGGCATTGTTTTTTTTGCCTAAAATTCCTCTATATATAATATGTATAGCAAAATTTACAAAAAAACAGGGATGACGGCAAATCATCCCTGTCGGTATTAGCTTTTGAAAGACATCTTACTGTCCCGTATATGCCTTCACAAGCACCTTAAGCTGTTCAACAGTTTCGAACTTAGCGCCCGATTCAACAATTGCAGATCTGATTGATACGGGAAGTGCCTCAAAATATGCCTTTGTTTCTGCATTCATATCGTTCATAAAAAATCACCTCGGTAATATTTTACCAAGGTGAAATTAAAATATTCATTATAAAACTTTTGAAAGAAAATCCTTAAGTCTCGGATTTTTAGGATTTGCGAAGAACTCATCAGGAGCGCCTTCCTCGATGATTTTTCCCTCATCCATAAAGATTACTCGGGTTCCCACTTCTCTTGCAAAGCCCATTTCATGAGTAACAACCACCATAGTCATTCCCTCACGGGCGAGATTTTTCATAACATCAAGAACCTCACCGACCATTTCCGGATCGAGAGCGGATGTCGGCTCATCAAAGAGCATTACCTCGGGCTCCATGCAAAGAGCACGGACAATGGCAACACGCTGTTTCTGACCGCCGGAAAGCTGACTCGGGTAAGCATCAGCACGGTCTTTGAGTCCGACTCTGTCAAGAAGTTCAAGAGCCTGCTTTTCAGCCTCTGCTTTCGGCCTTTTGAGAAGAGTTATCGGTGCCTTTGTCATATTGTTAAGTACATTCATATTCGGGAAAAGGTTGAAATGCTGGAAAACCATGCCCATTCTCTGACGGTGAGTATTGATATTCGTCTTTTTATTTGTGATGTCAACTCCGTCAAATAAAATATGTCCCGATGTGGGTATTTCAAGAAGATTCAGTGAACGGAGAAATGTTGATTTTCCCGAACCTGACGGTCCGACGATAACAACAACCTCGCCATTTTTGATTTCACAGTCGATGCCGTCAAGAGCCTTAACCGTACCGCCGGTATAATGCTTTTTAAGATTTTCTACTTTAATAAGCATATTATCTGTCACTCTTACGCAGCCTCCTCTCAAGTTTTCCTACGAGATATGTAAGAATAACAACTAACACCAGATAAATAACGGCAACCGAAAGAAGTGGAATAAAATATTCAAATGTTCTGCCCGCAATGGTGTTACCTGCTTTTGTGAGGTCAATGACACCGACATAACCGGCAACCGAGGTTTCTTTAAGAAGTGCAATAAACTCATTGCAAAGTGTCGGGAGCACTGCCTTGAACATCTGTGGAATTATTATAAATCTCATTGTCTGGAAATAGTTGAAACCAAGACTTCTGCCCGCCTCAAACTGACCGTTATCCACAGACATAATGCCTGCTCGGAAAATCTCGGCAACATAAGCACCCGAATTTAAACCGAATGCAAAAATTGCAACAGGAACGCCGTCATCAGCTGATGCAAAGATGACAAAATATGAAATCATCAACTGAACAACAACGGGAATACCGCGTGTTACGGTAAGATAAAACTTACAAATCGCATTTAAGATCGACAACAAATAATATCCGATTCCGCCGCGCAGCTTCATTGACTCTCTGTTTTTGTCAAAGGAAGTACGCACAGCCGCAACAATAATACCTATTACAATACCTATTGCAAGTGCGCCAAAAGTGATTACAAAGGTATTTTTAAGACCGTCAATAAGAAATTGGTATCTGTCGCCGTCAATCATAACCTCTTTAAATCGCACGATAAATGCCAATATTTCTTCTTTCAGCAGAGCGAAAACAGTTGCAAACCAATTTAAAATATTTGACATAGGTCACTCTCCTTTCATAAACCACAAAAACAGGGTGGATTTGTTCCACCCTGAATTGAAACTACAGTACTATAAATTATTCTTCCGGAAGACGATAGGGATCAAGGTCTTTAATAGTCTGAATCTTGCTGTTTTCCGAAACGATAACTGCCTGAACACCTGTTGCGTATGAGTCAGAGAAGTCAACGCTTTCAAGTCTTTCATCAGTAACTGTCATACCTGCCATACCCATTGAGTATTTACCTGTCTGAACACCGGGGATGATGGAGTCGAAATCAACGTTTGCAATAACAAGGTCATAACCAAGCTTGTCAGCGATAATCTTTGCTACTTCAACGTCGATACCGTAATAATTGTCACCGTCAACGTACTCATAAGGAGGGAATTCAGCGTTTGTAGCCATAACAAGATCAGGCTTATCTGTATCCTCTGCTTCTACGGGAACAGCAACAAGATCCCCGGGTGTGCCGTTTATGTATTTGTCAACAATAGCCTTAACGGAACCGTCAGCAATGAGTTCATTAAGAGCGCCGTTAACAGCATCTCTGAGTTCTGTATTGCCTTTCTGGAAACAGATAGCATAATCTTCAACCGCATATTCAGTCTCAAGAATTTTAAGACCTGTATTTGCAGCTACATAAGACTTTGCGGGCTCATTATCGATAATAACGCAGTCAACCTTGCCGTTTTTAAGAGCTTGAACTGCAAGAGCACCGTTGCTGAACTTAGTAACAGCATCTTCGCCAAAGTCGCCTGATGCATAAATGTCACCTGTTGTATTTGTCTGAACACCGATCTTGATACCGTCTTCTTTACCGCCGCAAGCTGCAAAGCAACCGATTACAATAACAAGAGCGAGAACGACTGAAAGAATTTTAACTGATTTTTTCATTTTCAATCTACTCCTTTGTAAATTTAATACAGATAAATTATATACACCTTTTTCATAAAAATCAAGCGTTTATGCAAATTTTAGGATTAAAAAGCAATACAAATGCATTTTTATTCATTGTTTTTATGTATATACATAATTTTATGCACATTTTTTTCGATTTTAAACGCAATAAATCTCTTTGATGCACCCGACAAGCACATTTTACCCGTAAAGCTTATTATAATTATTCTTGACAAACGGCGTAAACATCTGTATAATATCTCTTGCATTTAAATATGCTGCTATGGCTCAGGCGGTAGAGCACGTCCTTGGTAAGGACGAGGTCACCGGTTCGAATCCGGTTAGCAGCTCCAAAAAATCCAAGTCTTAGGACTTGGATTTTTTATTTATGCAGGCAGGAAGCGACGTCCCTGTTTTATTTTGTTCTGAGGCCTTTCGGATAATGATTTTTTGCTCTGCCGTTTGAGACCTTTACTCCGCCGACGGTGCATCCGTCAACCAGCACTGCCGCCCAACCGTTTTCGCAATCGGTATCAAATTCTTCTCCGTGAAGATACTTTTTTATCTCATCACTTTCCGCAGTCAGCGTGATTTTTCGCTTAAAAGCCTTGCCCATCGCCATAAAAAACTGATGATGTGGCTGAACATAGTTTTTTCTTATTTCTCCGATAGTGACACCGCAGGAAAAGGCACTACCCTTTCTTATCGGAAAATCGGGAGTAAAATACACGGGATTTCCATTATACATCTGCACATTTTCTTCTTTATATGAGACAAGTGTGTCATCAAGAAACCGTTTAAGTGTTTTATCAGTTTTTTCGTTTCCGATACGGACATTAAAATATTCGGTACTTGCCGACATATTCTGCATTACGGCGACAAACTGGCCCTCTCCCCTTGTTCTGTGGGGATAACAGCGTCTTGTATATCGGATATTTTTGCACTCACATCCGTCAAAGAAAATTCCGTCGGCAGTATTTTCCTCAACCGCCTTTGTGACGGGGATAAGTTCGAATTCGGGATGCCGTTGAAGAAAAGCATCAACCGTCATTTCATTTTCCTCAAGGGAAAAAGTGCAGGTTGAATATACAATGTATCCGCAGTCCTTGAGCATTTTCACGGCACAGTCGAGTATTTCCGCCTGTCGCTCGGCACACATTCTGACATTTTCGGGACTCCACTCATCTATCGCCGTGTCGTCCTTGCGGAACATTCCTTCACCCGAGCAGGGAGCATCGACCATGATCATATCGAATTTTTCCGGGAACTCCTTGGCAAGCTTCTGCGGACTCATGCAGGTTGTCACAACATTTGTAAATCCCATACGTTCCATATTTCCCGTAAGAATTTTACACCTTGACGGCACAATTTCATTTGCGACAAGAACACCGTTTTTACCCAGCTTATTTCTTATCTGACTGCTTTTTCCTCCCGGGGCGGCACAGAGGTCAAGAACCCTCCAATTTTTATTGATAAATACACTCTCGACAGGAACCATTGCGGCAGGCTCCTGAACATAAATCATACCCGCATGATGATAAGGGTGATTTCCTATGCCGTCAAAATCAAAATAAAAGCCGTTTTCGACATAGGGTATTCGCTCGTCGGAAAAAATATTCAGTTTTTCAAAATCCGCATCAGAGATTTTCTCTGTATTGACTCTGAACGCTCTCACGGGTTTTTCCTCATAAGACCTTTCAAAAGCCTCATACTCGTCGCCGAGAAGTTTTTTCATTCTCTCTTTAAATTCTGCAGGTAACTGTTTCATACTCCGTCACTCAATTCGGTTTCCGCATACAGCATACACATTCCCACCGATAAGACAGCCGCCGTTTCGGTTCGGAGAATACGCTTGCCGAGCGAAATGATTTTCCCGCCGTTTTCCACGGCTTTTTCTATTTCACTTTTTTCAAATCCGCCCTCAGGTCCTATCAGTATTCCTACCGTCATCCCGGCATGCAGATTTTTAAGACTCTCCTTTGTATCTGTCATTCCGTTTTTACTCTCATACGGAACAAGGAAAGCATCAAGGCTCTTTGCTGCTTCAATCGCTTGATTATATGTAAGAACCTCGGATATTTCGGGAACGAAATTGCGTTTACTCTGCTTTGCCGCACTTTCAGAAATTGTCTGCCATCGTGAAACCTTGCTTTTTTTCTTTTTGTCGTCAAGGCGGACAACACATCGACTCATTTCTACAGGAATAATCTTTTCCGCGCCGAGCTCAACGGATTTCTGAATAATCATCTCCATCTTATCGCTCTTGGGAAGTCCTTGAAAAAGATAAATTTTTAAGGGGAGCCCGGTATTGTTATAATTTTCTTCCAGAACCCTTGCGACTACAAAATCATTTTCAAATTTTTCGATTTCACACAAGCTGCTGACACCGTTTTCACTTACCAGAAATTTATCTCCCGAAGTCATACGAAGGACATTACGGATGTGGTTATAATCTGCTCCGCTGATAAAATAACGGTCATTTTGTCTCTGATTCTCTTTCACAAAAAAGTTATACATATCGTTCTACCTTACCAAAAATAACGGCGGGAGCAAGCCCCCGCCTTTTATTATATCAAATCGAGGAATTTAGAGCCGCGGGGAACAATAAATGTTATTGCGCCCTCAAGCAATTCAAATTCGCGTTCTCTGACGAACTCACATTCGCCGTCAACATTCACAGCCGCATCCTTGACACTTTCGATTTTCACTTTTTTACAATGCACAAGCTTTGTAAATTCCCAGTTAAGATGCTCGCCTTTTTTATATTTGCTGAGCAAGGGAAGAAGACCAATCGGTCCTTTTTTTGCAATTTCCTCAGGATATCTTACCATAACACAGTCAATAAGACCGTCGTTGGGCATAGCTCCCGGTGCAGCCATATATCCGCCGCCGTACCATCTGGAATTTCCTATATAGCAGAAGAGGAAATCATCATCGTACACCTTATCATCATCAATTGTAATTCTGAAGTGATTTTTGATTTTACCCGTCAGACAGCATTTTATTGCTGAAAGCGTATATGCGATTTCGCCGTTTACCATAGGAATCTTTTTGAAATCCGCCTGGGCAGCACACACCTCGGAATCGATACCCATGGCGCACTCGTTAATGGCAATCTGTCCGTTTGTATAAATAAGATCGAGTTTTACGGGGACGCCGTTAACGTGGTCGTCAATATTTGTATTTCTGCCGAAAAGACGGCAAAAATCATTACCTGATCCGAGAGGAATATTTGCTACCTCACAATTGGAATACTTATAACAGCCGTTGACAATCTCATACAAAGTACCGTCGCCGCCACAGGAATAAAAGCGGATTTTTTCACCTGTTTTCGCCGCTTCCTCAACAAATCTCATGCCGTCACGGCTGGCATTTGTCACATAAATCTGAGCATCGAGATTTTTTTCTTTTACATACTTTTCGATTGTGGGGATATAATTTTTTGCGTTTTTTCCTTTTCCTGAAACCGGATTGACAACAAAAATATGCTTCATATGAATCTCCTGATTTTTGTCTTATTTATAATACATATATAACTGACATTTTATCATACCGTTATAGAGCTTGCGACGCTTGTCCGCTTTTCTGCCGAAGCATTTCTCAAACTCCTCATCGGGACTGATAATATAATAAGCCCAGCCTCGCTCTGCGGTGAAAATTCTGCCCATAGCTCTGTAGATATCCTCGCTTGCTCTGATATCCAACATTCTTTCACCGTAAGGCGGGTTGCAAATAACCGTTCCCTTTTCACTCTTACGCTGAAAATCCTTTAAATCTCTTTTGGAAAGGTCAATTTTCATTCCCACTCCTGCACGTCTTGCATTTTCACGGGCAATTTCGAGTGCACGGAAATCAATATCGGAGCCGTATGCCTTAAAGTCTGCATCACGGATAACAGTATCCGCAGCTCTCATTCTCTCCTGCTGCCAGAAGGAGGAATCGATATTTTCAAACCTTTCGGAAATAAAGGAACGCTTGAGTCCCGGCGCAATATTCAGCGCCTTCATTGCTCCCTCGATCAGAATTGTTCCCGAACCGCAGCAAACATCATAGAGAGTATGATAATGGCGGAGTCTTGCAAGCTCGGCCATAGCGGCGGCAAGAGTTTCTTTAATCGGGGCGGAATTGGCAACAGGACGGTATCCGCGCTTGTGAAGTCCTGCTCCCGAAGAATCGATAAAAACGGTAACTGTATCCTTCATAATCGAAAACTGAATCTGATGAGCAGGTCCGGTCTCTTCAAACCAAGAAATACCGTATTTTTCCCTGAGTCTCTCGACAATCGCTTTTTTGGTGATCGCCTGACAGTCACTTACTGAAAAAAGCTTTGAATTGAGAGAATAGCCCTTGACGGGAAAAGCGTCAATCTTGCCTATCCACTCTTCCCACGGGATGCTTTTTACCCCTTGGAAAAGCTGTTCAAACGTAACTGCTCTGAACTCGCCCATACGGATAAGAATTCTCTCGCTGTAACGTGAACATATATTAGCCCTTGCAAGAATGCTTTCGTCGCCCTCAAAATCGACTCTGCCGTTTTTTGCCTCAACATTCAAGGCGTCCATATCACGCAATTCCTGTGCCACGAGGCCTTCAAGTCCCAGCAAGCAGGGTGCTGAAAAATTAATCAACATACTTTTCACCATTTTACCATATTCATGTGTAGTATAAATGATATTTATTCAATTGTCAACAGACTGCCGAGTAAAATATTACTGCTGATTTTCTGAATTTTTTAGTGATTTTTTCATTCGGCTCACCGAGAAAATCACCATATTAAAACAGACGGTAAGTTTTGTACTCTTACCGTCTGCTTTCAGCATATTCAATTATCTCAGACCTGCCGCCGTCTGAAGCACCCAGCGCGCATCAACAACATCAACGGATCCGTCTTTATTCATATCTGCTTTTTCTGCCTGCTCCTCAGTCAAATCTCTGAGCATTGCCACGTGCTGAAGAAGCTGACGGGCATCAACAGATGTAACCTTACCCTCTCCCGTCATATCACCCATAACAAATTCAGGGAGAACTCCGTTCTTTTCCGCATAAGAATAAGCAAAACTGTCCTTTTCGGCAACTATCACAAAATCCTCTGCCGCACCGACGAACGCGGTTTCTCCGATTTCAGTTACGCTTTCGGGGATGAAAACTGCCTCAAGATTTTCACAGTTTGAAAATGCCGCTTCACCGACAGAAGTGACATTTTCCGGAATTTTAAATTCATCAAATGGAGCACCCTCAAAAGCACCGTTTCCGATTTTTGTTACGGTTTCGGGAATTTTAACTGCAGAATAATCAATTGCACCGGGAACTAAAACGAGTGTTGTCCTGTCCTTATTATAAAGGACACCCTCCGAAGAAGAATAGTTCTTATTCTCCTCATTCACACTGATTTGTGCCAGCTCATCGCAGTTGCAGAATGCGTAATCGCCTATAACCTTAACCGAAGCCGGAATCTCAACTGAGGTAACACCCGAGCCGTTGAAGGAATATTTGCCGAGTTCCTCTGTTCCTTCGGGGATAACTACGGATTTAAGTGCGATACAGCCGGTAAAGGCATAAGCACCGATGTTTTTTAGTGTTGTCGGCAGAACTGCTTCTGCGAGCTTTTCGCAATCTCTGAACGCGAGAAGACTGATTGCTTTAATTCCCTCTGGAAGAACAATCTTTTCAAGCTCCTTGCAATTTCTGAAAACTGCATCTGCCATTACGGATGTGCCGGTTTTCACGGTAAATTCACCGCTGATACCGGTCTTGACGGCAATAAGGAATTTTCCTGCGTAAAGAGCACCGTTTTCCCAATTTGCATCGTTCTTATAAAATGCTGTTTTTGTAAAAGCATACTGACCGATTGTTGTTACGGTGTCCGGAATTTTAACCGTTTCCAGCTCGGGATTTTTATCAAAAGCCCGGTTATCAACGGTAACAACCGTATATCCGTTTATTTCCTCAGGTATTTCAAGATTGACCGTTCCTGCCGCTGCGCCTATGATTTTACAGGTTTTTGCCTCTTCGGAAATTACCTCAGAATATACAAGAGCATCTGTTTTCGGAAGATCAGGTGTATCGCCTGCCGATACCGCAACAGCCAAAACCGATAACATCATTACAACCGCAAGAACAAGTGAAACTGTCTTTTTCATAATAATTTTCCTTTCAAAATTTTTTCGGGTTTCTCATATCCCATAAGTCAATTAAAGCATATGAGGAGAATTTTGTCAAGAAAACGGGACAGGAATTGCTCCCTGTCCCGCAGTAAATTTAATCCTGTGTCATTTTTCTGACATATCTCTTGAAAAACGCAATTGCATCCTCACAGCAGGCAATCGGTATTCTCTCATTTGTACCGTGAGTACAGAGAAGAAGCTTTGTATCTGCCACAAACGGAGCAAAACGGTAAATGTTTTCACAAACCGGCTCGTAATTATAAGCGTCTGTTCCTCCCATTACAAGGAACGGTGTAACAAGGTTTTTGCTGTTCTGTGCTTCTGCAAGCTCTTTGATTGCACAAAAAGCCTTTGAGTCTGTCGGAGAAACCTGTGAAGACTCCTTGCCGACAAGAAATTCAACGTCAATCTCTTTATTTCTTACGCTGTCGCGGATATGCTTTTCAACATCCTTAATCGTTACTCCCGGCATTGTACGGAAATTCACCGTAACACTTGCCTTTTGCGGAAGCACGTTGAACTGCGGACTGCCCTCAGCCATTGTTACTGCCGTACAGGTACGAATAAGAGATGCGGCGGCAGGTATTTTTTTCATAATTGCAAGAATCAACGGCTGTAAAATCGGAGTATTTACAAGCACTACCCTCAGCGGATATCCTGCATTTTTGCCGACTCTTTTAAGAAGCTGTTTAAGATAATCGGGCATTGTTGCCTTGAACTGATGATTTTCAATATCCTTAATAACGTCTGCCAACTTGCCGACTGCGGTATGCTGTGGCGGCTGTGAAGAGTGTCCTCCTTTTGCATTAACGCTGACCTTATAATTCACGCTACCTTTTTCTGCAATGCCAACACCTGTAAGGTTAATATCGAGAAGTTTGCCAAGTTTAACAGGAAGAATTGCACCGCCCTCATCGAGCACGGCCTCAAGATGTACTCCCTGTTCCTTGAGATATGCGGCAATCTGCTTTGCACCGTTATCGGGAGCCGCAACAACCTCCTCGTTGTGTCCCAAGCAGATATATACCGTTCTTTTCGGACGGTAACCCTCATTGAGAAGCTCTTCCATACACTCCATAACTGCAATGAGGTGGTTTTTCATATCCATAGCGCCTCTGCCCCAGATAAACTCACCGTCATTATATCCGCTGAACGGCTCGTGCTCCCAATCCTGCTCGGTACCTGCGGTAATCGGAACAACATCCTGATGGGCAAGCAGTGCGATACCGTCAAGACTCGGGTCGGTTCCTTCCCATTTGTAGACAAGGCTTGCGTCAGCAATTTTAGTTTTTGTCATATTTCTGTGAACAAGCGGAAAACGCTCCTCAAGAAATGCGTGGAACTTATCAAACTCGTTCCAGTCAACAAGCTCTCTGTCATAATTTGAGATTGTCTTTATTTTAATTGCATCGCTCAAGTCACGGCAGTATTTCTCCATATCCACCATTTCCGGCGCCAATTTTTCAGTCGTTGCCTTTTTCTCCTTAAAAAATGCGGCACGGACAAGCGTTACAACTATAAACAATCCTAAAATTCCGAGAATTGCCCATAAAATTTCCATATTATAACCCTCTCATTCAATATATTTTATCACGGACATATAGTGTCACGATATTGATACTGATTTAATTTATGTGTTTTTGTCAACGGTATGGAACTTTTTGAGGTTTCCTGTTTTCTGACTTCTCTTATCAAGCTCGGCCATAACATCTTCGACAGCAATTCCCTCATTTGCCATCATAACAAACAGATGAAAAATCAGATCGCTGATTTCGCCGACGGTTTCTTCCTTGTTACCGTTTTTTGCGGCAATAATTGTTTCGGAACATTCCTCACCGACTTTTTTGAGTATTTTGTCAAGTCCCTTTTCAAAAAGATAACAAGTATACGATCCTTCTTGCTTGTTTTCTCTTCTTTCAAGTATGGTTTCGTAAAGATTTACCAATGTGTCATTCATATTATTTAATCTCCTTAAAGAAACAAGATTTGCTGCCCGTATGACAGGCGGGACCTGTCTGCTCAACTTTTACCAGCAGCGTATCGTCATCGCAGTCGCCGTGAATTGAAATAACCTTTTGCAGATGTCCCGATGTTGCACCCTTATTCCAGAGTTCCTGCCTTGAACGGCTCCAGAACCAAGTATAACCCGTTTCAAGCGTTTTTGCCATCGATTCCTTATTCATATAGGCGAGCATAAGCACTTCTCCCGTGCTCTCCTCCTGAATTACGGCAGGGATAAGCTCAGATTTTAAAAAGTATTTATCGAGATTCATTTTTGCGCCTCCCTGATTGCCTCTGCCAGATTCAAGGTGCCGCTGTAAATACTTCTTCCGCAGATTGCACCGTACATTCCTGCCTTTTTCAAAACGGTTATATTGTTTAAATCCTTAATTCCTCCGCTTGCGGTGATGTTACAGGAAACCGCATCGTTAAGCTTAACCAACTGTTCCAGATTCGGACCGGAAAGCATACCGTCACAGTCGATATCTGTAAAGATGATATACTTTACACCAAAATCTTCCATTCTCTTTGCCAGCTCAATATAATGAGTGTCACTTTTTTCCGTCCAGCCCTCAGTTGCCACCATCTCATTTTTAGCATCAATCCCGACGGCAATTCTGTCTCCGAACTCCTTACAAGCTTCTTTTACCAGCTGCGGATTTTTTAGAGCCGCTGAGCCGATTATTACTCTTTCAATACCGTTTCGAATGTAGAAATCCACATCGTTCATTGTACGTATTCCGCCGCCGACCTCAACTCTGAGTCCGCTGTTTTTTGCGACGTCAAGGAAAATTTTACTGTTTATACGGACACCGTCAAGCGCACCGTTCAGGTCAACCATATGTATCCACTCGGCTCCCGCTTTTTTGAAATTCATGGCAGTTTCCGCATAACTGTCCGCAACCTTACCGGCGGTTGAAAAATCGCCTTTATAGAGTCGGACACATTCTTTGTCTTTAATGTCTATTGCCGGAAATATAATCATTTATTAAAGAGTCCCCTTTGTAGAGAGTGTTTTATCCGTTTTTTCTGTTGCAATGCTCATTGCGTGACCGAATGCCTTGAATATCGCCTCGGCAATATGGTGAGAATTGTCGCCGTAGGGTGCACGGAGATGGAGCGTAATTTTTGCATTATCCGCAACTGCACGGAAAAATTCCACACACATACAAACATCAAAATCTCCGCATCTTTCCTGAGGAAAGTCTGCTTCAAAGACGGTATATGCGCGGTTGCATATATCGACGGCACAAAATCCGAGTGCTTCGTCCATCGGTACAAAGAAGCTACCGTAACGGACAAGATTTGACTTGTCTCCTAAGCACTCAAAAAAAGCCTGACCGAGCACGATTCCGATATCCTCAACCGTATGATGACAATCAACCTCGGTATCACCCTTACAGGTTACCTTGAGTCCATAGCCCGCATGAGCTGCAAAAGCGGTGAGCATATGGTCAAAAAATCCCACACCCGTATTTATGCTGATTTCTCCTCCCTCAAGACAGAGAGTTAAGCCGATGTCGGTTTCTTTGGTTTTTCTGTTTATTGATGCAGTTCTCATCACACTTCCTCCAAAACATTTTTAAAGACTTCAATCGTTTTTTCGTTTTCATATTCCGTTCCTGCGGTAATTCTCAAAAACTCACCCATATTACGAATAATAATACTGTTTTCCCTCATTTTTTCGAATACCTGCTTTGCATTTTTCACCTTCATAAATACAAAGTTTGTATTGGTTTCATAAATCTTTTCTATTTTTTCACTCTTGATTTCAAGAAGTGCGGAATATAATGCTTTTCTTGACTTCACAACCTTTTCAATACATTCATCAATATAATCAGGATGTGCAAAAATCACCTCGCCCAATGCCTGTGAAACGGAATTTACATTATACGGTGATTTTACTGCACGGATTACATTTGTCAATGTTTTATTTGCAACTGCAAAGCCTAACCTTAATGCTGCACTGCCCAATGCCTTTGAGCAGGTTTTCAGAATTATAAGATTATCGTAATCCTCAAATTCACCTAAAAGACTTTCATCCCCCGCAAAGTCCATATACGCTTCGTCAAGAACCACAAGGGACTCAACGCTGTTGACGAGATTTCTTATGTCGTCTTTTGTGATAATCCTTGATGTCGGGTTACAGGGATTTGAAAAAATTACAATTCGTACCTTTTCCTTATTTGCAAGAGCAATTACCTCGTCAATATTAACATCAAGACTTTCGCCCTTTTGATATCTGACACTTTCGCATTCTGCAATTTCTGCATAAAAATGGTACATTGAAAAATCCGGCT
The DNA here is from genome assembly GCA_937920235.1 of uncultured Clostridia bacterium. Taxonomy (GTDB): domain Bacteria; phylum Bacillota; class Clostridia; order Oscillospirales; family Acutalibacteraceae; genus Fimenecus. The sequence goes on from CALGUK010000027.1 coordinate 17,020, forward strand.
CAAGAGTCAAAATCTTGTCGCCCTTCTGCAAAAAGGCATTCATTATAACCGAAATAATCTCATCGGAGCCGTTGCCTGCGGTTACACATTCGGGATTTACACCGAAATATTTTGAAAATCCGCTGACGAGCTTTGTTGCCATCGGGTCGGGATAACGGTTCAGAGCACTGTTTTTAAAAGCCTCAACCATTTCGTTTTCGATATTTTCGGGAACGGTTAAAAACGACTCGTTAGCGTCAAGGCGTATTTTATAAGTACCGCTTATCGGCTCATACGGAGTTAATTTTTTTACTTTTTCATTGAGTTGAAACATACTTAATCCTCAAATCTGACTTTGATTGAATTTGCGTGAGCTGTTAAGCCCTCTGTTTCCGCAAGAGAAACAACCTTATCCTTGCACTCACGAAGAGCGTCTTCCGTATAGTAAATAAAGCTTGATTTTTTAATAAAGCTGTCAACTGACAACGGTGAGAAAAATCTTGCCGTTCCGCTTGTGGGAAGAACATGGTTGGGGCCTGCAAAATAATCCCCCAACGGCTCGGGTGAATAATTGCCGAGGAACACACTGCCCGCATTGTCCATTCTGCCGATATATTCCATCGGATTTTCCACACACATTTCAAGATGCTCGGGAGCAAGGCGATTTGCAAAGTCAACAGCCTTGTCCATACCGTCACAGATGATAATTGCGCTGTAATCTCTGAGAGATTTCTCTATAATATCTTTTCTTGAAAGAGTTGCACACTGTCTTGCAAGCTCCTTCTTCGTTTCTTCTGCGATTTTTTCACTTGTTGTAATAAGGATTGCAGAAGCGAGAACATCGTGTTCAGCCTGGCTCATAAGGTCTGCCGCAAGAAATTTCGGATTTGCGGTTTCGTCAGCCACAATTAAAATTTCACTCGGACCTGCAACCATATCAATATCAACCGTGCCGTAAAGAAGTTTTTTCGCGGTAGCAACAAAAATGTTACCCGGGCCGACGATTTTATCAACCTTCGGAACGGTCAGGGTACCGTATGCCAATGCCGCAACCGCCTGAGCACCGCCCATTAAGAATACCCTGTCAACACCTGCGATTTTTGCCGCCGCCAGAATATCGGGATTTGGAGTTCCGTCCTTTGCAGGAGGAGTTACCATTATAATCTCCTTAACACCTGCGATTTTTGCGGGAATTGCATTCATAAGTACACTTGAGGGATATGCGGCAGTACCGCCCGGCACATAGATACCTACCCTTTCAAGTCCGCGCACACGCTGACCCATAATAACACCGTTTTCCTTTGTTGTAAGCCAGCTCTGTTGTTTCTGTCGCACGTGAAAATCACGGATATTTTCTGCCGCTTCCTCCAAGGCTTTTACAAAAAACGGATCACATTTTTCGATTGCCTTATCGATTTCTTCCGTACTGATTTCGGTTTTTTCGGGTGCTTTTCCGTCAAACCTGACTGTGTATTCTGAAACTGCCTTGTCACCGTTGACCTTGACATTTTCAAGAATGTCGGTAACCGCAAGAGTAACCTTTTTGTCAACCTCGCCGCTACGCTCTTTAAGTTGTTTAATGAGACTTTCGTCTGCCTTACCGTCTGCAAAAACTGTGTTTATCATATTATCAATCCTTTGGAATTACTTTTTCGATATCTGAAAGAAATCCGTCTATTTCTTCACGTCGAAGCTTCATACTTGCCATATTAACAATAACTCGTGCGGAAACAGGCATAATCTTCTCTTTCACCTCAAGTCCGTTTTCCTTGAGAGTAGTTCCTGTTTCGACAATATCAACAATGCCGTCGGCAAGATTAAGCAATGGGGCAAGCTCGACCGAGCCTTCGATTTTAATAATCTTTATGTCCATTCCCTTGCCCTCAAAATATGCTTTTGTAATGTTGGGGTATTTTGTGGCAATGCGTTTGGTGTTAAATCCGTCATAGAAATCAACACCTTTTTGAGTTGCAAGTGCAAAATCACATTTTCCGAGATTTAAATCCATCATCTCGTAGAAGCTTTTTCCGTTTTCAACAATGGTATCCTTACCGACAATACCGATATCGCACACACCGTGTTCAACATAGGTGATAACGTCCGCCGCCTTTGCAAGAACGACCTCATAATCGCCTGCATTGAGTATAAGACGTCTGCCCTTATTTATCAGTTCATCGCAATCAATACCCATTTTTTCAAAAAGCTCAACGCTTTTTTTCTCGAGTCTGCCTTTGGTAAGAGCTATTCTGAGTTTTCTCATATCATTTCCTCCCTTACCGAATCACCAACCGTACAAATCTTATGAATACCCTTTGAAGCGGCATACTCTTTTGTCTCCTCAAGGGTTTCAAAGGTGCTGTTTTCACAATATATTCCGTCTGCACGGAGTTTTTTGGAATATTCAAATGCCTTAACTATATTTTCTTTTTCGCCGAAAACAATGATTTCTGGAATCTTTTCCTCGTCAATCTCATTTCTTGAGAGCATAACCGAAGCCAACACACCTGTTTCGATACCGAAGCCTGTTGACGGCATTTCTCTGCCGAACTCCGCGCCGAGAGAATCATAGCGTCCTCCGGAAACCACCGAAACACCGCTGCCCTGAAGATATCCCTTAAAAATGATACCGGTATAATAATTTGTTCTGTTAACAAGACTTAAATCGATGACGATTTTATCTGAAAGTCCCGCATCACATAAAAGTATATACAATTCCTTAAGATAGTCAAGACTCTTTCTGCCGTCTTCACCCAGATCGATTTCCCTTGCTTTTTCAATGATTTCAATTCCTCCGAAAAATCTCGGAAGACTGCGGATACAGTCAGTAACATCGCTCTTGCCGATTTTGTCAAGAATATTGTTGAGTGAAACAAAATTTCTGCTCTCAACACAGTTATAAATCCCGCTCACGGTCTCATCATCAACATTAAGCTTTTTACACAGTTCCTTGAAAAAACCCGCATGACCTATCTCAAGCTTGAAATCCGCTGAGGTACAGCTCTCAATTGCCTCAACAGCCGTTGTAATGACCTCAAGATCAGCACGGAGACCGGAAATACCCATAAGCTCAATACCGCTCTGAGTTGCCTCGTCGCTTCTGCCCGTCAGATTTTTCTGTCTTAAAAAAACGTTCTGATTATAATAAAGTCTGAGAGGCAGTCGCGCATTTTGCAGACGTGTTGAAACAAGTCTTGCTATCGGAAGGGTTGAGTCTGGTCGGAGCACCAACAGTCTTCCGTAAGAATCGGTCAGACTGTAGAGGTCCTCAGGATTATATCCGGAGCTCTCGCGGTTAAATACGTCAAAAAATTCAATTGTTGGGGTTATTACCTTTTCATATCCCTTTGATTTAAAAACAGAAGACAGTCTTTTTTCCACACAGCGAATTGCACGGCTTTCCATAGCAAGATAATCTTTTGTTCCTTCGGGAGTAATTTTGGAATAATTCTTCATAAGTATATCCTTTTTAAGTTTTTCACTTTAGCGTGCTAATATGCTACCATAATAAAGCGTATTCGTCAAGCGCCATATTTCACAAATATATTAAAATCCGAAAAATGAGATTTGTGCAGTTTCGGGAATACCTTCTAATGCACCGATTTCTCTCAATGCAGATACAACGGCACTTGATGCGCCCGTTTTTGCCTGGAAATCGTCAACCGACACAAAATCTGCACCGCACTCTTCTCTGCCTGCCACAATTGACTTTGCGGCATTTTCACCGACACCTGAAAGTGCCGAGAACGGCATTCTGATTTTTCCGTCTTCCACATAATACTCTGTTGCTCTGGATTTATAAATATCAACCGGAAGAAGTTCAACACCTCTCGCCATCATCTCGTTGACAACCTGCAGAGCCGTGAACTGATCTTTCTCCTTGGTAGTCATCTGCTTTCTGTCCTTAGGGTCGGCATTGAGAGGTCCGTGAAGCTCAACCATTTTTCGTTTTACGGCATCTCTGCCCTGCACTACGGTTACGGCATCGAGGTCACCGCCGCGAACAGTCAGAAATGCGGTGTAATACTCGGTCGGTCTGTAAATTTTATACCAGCCGAGACGAAGCGCCGCAATAACATATGCCGCCGCATGAGCTTTCGGGAACATATACTTGATTTTACGGCAGGAGTCCATATACCATTGAGGCACATTGCAGGCACGCATTGCTTCCTCCGCACCCTCGGGAAATCCCACCTTGGCAACGATACCCTTTCGGGTTTTTTCCATTATATTAAAGGCAAGTCCCGAATCAAGTCCCTTATGAATAAGATAAGTCATAATGTCATCACGAGTACCGATAACCTCTGAAATTGTGCAAGTACCATTTTTAATAAGTTCCTGTGCGTTACCAAGCCAAACATCAGTACCGTGTGAAAGTCCTGAAATCTGTAAAAGGTCAGAGAATTTCTTGGGTTGTGCCTCTACGAGCATTCCGCGAACGAAATCCGTACCCATTTCGGGAATTGAGAGTGTACCTGTTTCAACGCCGATGTCATCAGGTATAAGTCCCAAAGCCTCAGGACTTGTACAAAGGCTTACAATTTTAGGATCACAAACGTCAACATCCATAACATTGATTCCTGTCATATCTTCAAGATGCTTATAGAGTGTGGGCACATCATGACCAAGAATATCAAGTTTCAAGATTGTATCATGCAAGAAATGGAAGTCGAAGTGAGTTGTTTCCATATCTGAAGATGTATCATTTGCAGGATATTGAACTGCAGTAAAATCGTAAACATCAAATTCGTTAGGCACAACAACCATGCCGCCAGGGTGCTGACCTGTTGTACGCTTAATACCTGTGCAGCCTTTTGTAAGTCGATCTTCTTCAGCACGTGTTACGACTTTTCCGCGTTCCTCAAGGTATTTTTTGACATAGCCGTAAGCCGTTTTATCGGCAACAGTTGCTATTGTACCCGCCTTAAACACATGGTCGCGTCCGAAAAGCTCTTCAGTATATCTGTGAGCCTTACCCTGATAATCACCTGAGAAATTAAGGTCGATATCAGGCGCTTTGTCACCATGGAAGCCTAAGAATGTCTGGAACGGAATTTCGTGACCGTCACGAATCATAGGAATATCACAATGAGGGCAGTTCTTTGGTGGCATATCAAAGCCTGAACCGTATTCACCATGCAAGAAGAATTCACTATGTTTACATTTTGCACAACGGTAGTGTGCTGCAAGAGGATTAACCTCTGAAATGCCTGCCATTGTAGCAACAAAAGATGATCCAACAGAACCACGAGAGCCTACATGATAGCCGTGAGCCTCTGAATCCCACACAAGCTTCTGTGCAATGATATAAAGAACGGCGAATCCGTGCTTGATAATGGACTCCAGCTCCATTTCAAGTCGCTCGGCAACATATTCCGGAACGGGATCACCGTACCAATCCTTTGCCTTTGCCCAACAGATATCGCGTAATTCCTGCTCTGCTCCCGGAATGGTCGGGTTGAAGGTTCCGGGCGGAATGGGGGTAATCTCCTCAATCATATCGGAGATTATATTTGTATTTGTAACGACGACCTCATAGGCTGTGTCCTCTCCGAGATATGAAAACTCATCAAGCATTTCATCCGTGGTTTTGAAGTATAACGGTGCCTGGTTGTCTGCATCGTCAAAGCCTTTTCCTGCCATAAGAATTGCACGGAATGCCGCGTCCTCTGGATCCATGAAATGAACGTCACCCGTAGCGCAGACAAGCTTTCCGAGCTTATCTCCGAGATGAATTATCTTTCTGTTTATATCACGGATGTCCTCAAGAGTCTTGATTCGGTTATATTCCTTATTTCTGTCGGGATTTTTCGCATTGGGATCGGAGTGAGACGCGATCATAAACATATTGTTTCCGTCCGGCTGAATTTCGAGATAATCATAGTATTCGGCAATTTTTATGAGTTCCTCATCACTTTTTTCAAGAAGAATTGCCTTGATAAGCTCACCCGCTTCACAGGCAGAGCCGAGAATTATGCCGTCTCGGTGTTCATTGAGTTTTGAACGCGGAATACACGGTCTTGTATGGAAATATGTTGTGTGTGAAAATGAAATAAGCTTATAAAGGTTTTTAAGACCAGCCTTATTCTTCACAAGCAGGATAATGTGATAACGCGGAAGCTTTTCCCACGGAGTTTCGGGATTTCCGATATCATCAATAAGATATCCCTCAACACCGAAAATGAGCTTTATCGGGTCTTTTCCCTTGCCCTTGACCGCATCGGGGTAACCCTGTGCGTTTCCGTGGTCGGTAATTGCAATGGCAGGATGTCCCCACTGAATCGCGCGTTTGACGAGCTTATCCGCACCCGTCATACCGTCCATATCCGACATATTGGTATGAAGATGAAGCTCAACTCTTTTTTTCTCTGCCGTATCCTGCTTTTTGATAGGAGTTACCGTATTTACTGAGGTTGCTGAAATTATATTTTCACCCGAATATTTATCGTATGTAACCTTTCCGTAAACGAGCACCGTTATTCCCTCTGAAATCGATGCAAGGAACGACTTGGACTTTTCACACGCTTCAAAAATCTTTACCGTATATGAATATGTCTTATCCGTAATATTAAAATTAATAATATTATTCTTACCGTCTCGGGTTGTTCTGACCTCAAGGCTGAAAACCTCACCCCAAACGGCAACGGCACCGCTTTCAATACCTATGTCACATAATCTCTGAAGATTGTTTGTACGCACATTTCCGCCGTAAATCGGCTTTTGCGTTTCAAGATAAATCGGAAAGCCCTCTTTGATAACGTGTGGCTTCGGCTCTCCCGGCTGCAGAGGTACTGACGGAGCAGGAAGATTCTTTTCTCTTCTTATTTCCTCGTCGGCTTTTTTCTGCATACTGTCAACGGCTTTTTCCGTGTCAAAAGCCTCTTCCTGATAAAACACAGCCGAATACTCAACACCGAAAATGCCTTTTATGATTTTTTCGATTTCTTTGTCACAGCCCGAGGCTGTCAGAATATCCTTACCGCCCTTTTTAAGATTGATTTTAAGTTCCTTGCCCGATATCTCATACTCCGCATTGTTAAAATACCCGTTTGCCACAATAATTCGGTCTCTCAGAATATCAACCACAAGTCCCATATATTCGGTAAGAAAACCCGTTCTTGATTCATCACAAACAATTTTTATATTAACATTGACAGCCCTTGAAAGAGTTCTTTCAAGAGCTTCAATTCTATCTTTTTCAATTTTTCTGTACGGCTTGACGGTGAGCCTTGCACTCATCTTTTCCTGCGACACAAAAAATCCGGTTATGTCCGCATAAGCAATGTCAGGATTGAGAGTGCAGTCAAAAAATTCACCGAAAAGCGATTTTACCACTGCCATATGTAATCCACCGTTATATTTTTTCTATTTCCTTTAAAAGTTCAGCTACAATTTCTTCTTCGGGCACTTTTTTAAGGACTTCACCGTGCTTGAATATAACGCCGCAACCGTCACCGCCCGCAACACCGATATCTGCTTCCTTGGCCTCGCCCGGTCCGTTTACCACACAGCCCATTACGGCTACCTTAATCGGTTTATTGTAATTTGCCAATGCCTTTTCCACCTTATCGGCAAGACCTATAAGGTCAATTTTTGTACGTCCGCAGGTCGGACACGACACTATCTGAGCGCAATCCGTTTTTATACCTGATGCCTTTAAAATGTCATATCCTGCCTTAACCTCGTTAACGGGGTCAGCGGTCATTGAAACTCGGATTGTGTCGCCGATACCGTCAAGAAGAAGCGAGCCTATACCGATACTTGATTTCACAAGAGCCATATTGTGAGTTCCTGCCTCAGTCACGCCAAGGTGCAAGGGATAATCACACATATCGGCAACAAGACGGTATGCCTTTACCATTTTCTGAACATCAGATGATTTAATTGACACAACTATATCGTTAAAATCAAATTTTTCAAGAAGGCTGATATGATACATCGCACTTTCAGCCATAGCCTCCGGTGTGGGAGAGCCGTATTTTGCAAGAAGATTTTTTTCAAGAGAGCCGGAATTTACACCTATACGGATCGGAACATTGTGGAGTCTGCATGCTTCTGCAACGGCTCTGACCTTTTCATCATCGCCTATATTCCCGGGATTTATTCTGATTTTGTCAACACCTGCCGCAACACTCTCCAAAGCACATCGATAATCGAAATGAATATCTGCAACAACGGGAATTTTCACGGCCTCTTTTACGGCATAAAGAGTTTTTACAGCTTCTTTATTCGGGACAGTAAGACGGATAATCTGACATCCTGCTTTTTCGAGCTCAACGGCTTGTCTCACATTGCCCTGAGCATCCTCGGCAATGACATTGAGCATTGACTGAACTGTAATAGGATTGTCTCCGCCGATTTTAACATTTCCCGCCGTTACGACACGACTTTTTCTGCGTTGAATCATTTTAAATCACCTAATTTTTTATAAGCATAACAATATCGTTAAAGGTTACAGCAACCATAAGGAGAAGCAAAAGTGCAAGTCCTGCCGCGTGAACATATCCCTCGTACTTGGGATTAATCGGTTTTCTGCGTATTCCCTCTATCACAAGGAAGAAAAGTCTGCCGCCGTCAAGTGCCGGTAACGGAAGAAGATTGAATATACCGATGTTGATTGAGATGAAAGCCATAAGATTAAGTGCCGAAACAAGATTTGCTTTGCTCTCAACCGCAGAGGATGCCACATCCGCAAGGATATTCACCGTCCCCACCGGTCCCGACAAATCCGACAGTCCGTACTGACCCGTCACCAGATCAAAAAGACTCAGCCAGACAAGTCTTGCAATTGATGCGCTTTGTCTGAACGCATTTGACACGACATTCAAAAAGCCGGGTTCTTCGCCGAGAATAATAAAATCATAAGTAATGATTGTGTATCCGTCTTTCTTTTCTGTCTCAAAGGTTACTCCTTCAAGTTCAACCTTTTCTCCGTCACGGCGCACGGTCATATCAAATATACCGTCATCGCTTCTCGTCATAAGAAAAGAAATATCCATATCGGAGAAAACTCTGTGACCGTCTATTTCGAGAATTTCGTCGCCCGGCTCAAGACCTGTCTGATGGCTTACGGCATTTTCCTCAAACTGAAGGATCTGCGTTGTTCCCACCAGGTCGTCAAGTGAGAGACACACCGAAACTATCACAACTCCGAGAAGCAGGTTCATAATGGCTCCCGCGGCAACAATGATAATCTTCTGCCATACTTTTTTTCGGTTAAAGGCATTTTCGTCGGAACTTTCCTCATCCTCACCCTCCATACTCACATATCCGCCAATCGGAAGCAGACGCAGAGCATAGGTGGTATCCCCTTTTTTCTTTTTGAAAAGTGCCGGACCCATTCCGAGCGCGAATTCATTGACCTTGACCTTAAAAAGCTTAGCAAAGGTGAAATGACCTAATTCGTGAATCGAGATCAGAAGTCCGAAAAATAATATTGCCACCAAAAACGGCCATATTTTTGACCAGATTACCAAAAAATCACTGCTTTCCGTAAAATAAAATCACTTGCCGGCATATTTTATAACCAACTGTCTTGCAAGATTATCCGCCTCATAAACATCTTCCACAGAGTAGGAATCCGTTTTCGGCGCATCGTTCATTACTTTTTCAACAAGCTCAGCTATCTGCAAAAATCCTATTTCACCTTTTCTGAACATAAGATTTGCCTGCTCGTTTGCCGAGTTGGCAAAGGCTGGATAGAGACCGCCTCTGCTGATTGCCTCGCGGCATACATCCATACATCTGAATGTATCGTAATCGGGCTTGTAGAAGGTAAGTGTTCCGAGCTTTGTGAGATCGAGCTCGCCTGTCAGAGATTCAACTCTTTCGGGATAAGTAAGCGCATACTGAATCGGTATTTTCATATCGGGAAGTCCCAACTGCGCTATTACCGCATTATCATCATACTCAACCGCAGAGTGAATTATACTCTCTCTGTGAACAACGATTTCTATTTTTGAAGGGTGAACACCAAAAAGCCATACCGCTTCTATAAGCTCAAGGCCCTTATTCATCATCGTTGCCGAGTCTATCGTTATTTTTTGTCCCATACTCCAATTCGGATGCTTAAGTGCGTCCGCAACCGTAACCTTGCTCAATTCTTCTATCGTTTTGCCGAAGAAAGGACCTCCGCTTGCGGTGAGAATTATCTTTTTGAGTGCTCGGTTTTTCGGCTGTCCCTGCAAGCACTGAAAAATTGCCGAATGTTCGGAATCGACGGGAAGAATGTCAACGCTCTTTGTCTTCGCCGCGGTCGTAACAAGAAGTCCGCCTGCAACGAGAGTCTCTTTATTGGCAAGAGCTATTTTTTTATTCGCTTCAATTGCAGACAGAGTCGGCTTGAGTCCCGCCATACCGACAACGGAGTTTATGACCGTATCGGCCTGCTCCGCCCTTGCACATTCGCAGACGCCTTCAATACCCGAAAGCACCCTTACATCCAGATCACTCACCCTGTTTTTGAGTTCCTTTGCCGCATTCTCGTCAACCATAGCGGCTATTTTCGGGTTAAACTCCCTGATCTGCTCCTCGATTAAATCCACATTAGAATATGCCGAAAGCGCGGATACAGAATAACCGCACTTTCTCGCTGTCTCAAGGCTCTGCGTACCGATTGAACCGGTTGAGCCCAAAATACTTAAATTTTCAGTCATTTATATTGACACCTCGAAGATGTTGAATACCGCATAAAATGCCGCGGTAACAAACAGAATACTGTCAAATCTGTCCATCATTCCGCCGTGTCCCGGAATGAGATTTCCGAAATCCTTAATTCCGTAATTACGCTTGATAAGTGAAGCAGTAAGGTCTCCGCACATACCGACAACCGATGTTATTACAGAGGCAACTATAATCGGCAGATAATTGTGAACAGGATTTTCAAATATAAAATTATCGTAAACTGCATACAATATCACATTGGCAAGGATACATCCGAGAACACCGCCGACAGCACCCTCAATCGTCTTTTTAGGACTTATTTTCGGACACATTTTGTGCTTTCCGAGAAAGCTTCCGACAAAATATGCAAACGTATCTGTGAAGCAGGCAGAGAAAAGAATAAAGAGAATAAGGAAAATTCCGTGAGCATTGGTATAGCCTTTATCGGGATAATACTCGGCAATGTCCCTGAAATACATAAATCTTGTGAACGTGAACGGAACAAACAACGAGGACACAACTACAAACGCAATATCCGAAAACTTTGTTTCTTCGTGATTGTGCAGCATAAGGAAGCACAGCAAAAGAACATATATGATTACCAGATATTCCGTTTTAAGATTTACCGTGCTGATTTCTCTGAGCAGATATCCGTACTCATAATACAGCGGAAATACTGTTGAAACCATAAGGCTCAGAACCATTACGGGTTTATTTTTAAATCCGCAGGTACGGTTCAGCTCATATGTTGCCGTAAAGCACAAAAACATTGCAAAAATCAGAAAAATCCAAGTATGCATAAAAACCAGCATAGAAATTCCTATTGCTGCCCAAAGCAGGCCGAATGCTATTCTTTTTGCCATTTCAATCCTCTTTTCTCTCTTTTTTTCCACAACTATATTATACCCCACCGAAGCGTCGGTTTCTCTTCTCAAAATCCTGAAGTGCCTTGCAAAGATCATCCTCCGTAAAATCGGGCCACAAAACATCGGAAAACCAGAATTCCGAATAAGCCGACTGCCATGTAAGAAAATTTGAAAGCCTGTATTCACCGCTGGGCCTGATTATGAGATCGGGATCCGGTATTCCGCTTGTATAGAGACTGTCAGAAAGCGTATCTTCGTTTATATCCTCGGGAGAGAGTTCACCGTCAAGAACCCTCTGAGCAATTTTTTTAACGCCCTGAGTAATCTCGTGACGGCCGCCGTAATTTATTGCAAGGTTAAGAATTATTTTTGTCTCATATCTGCTCTCATTTTCAATATGCTCCATAAGAGCCAGAATATCCTCCGGAATTCCTCTTCTGTCGCCTATGAAACGAAGACAGATTCCTTTTTCTCGGTTTTCCTCTTTACGCTCCTCAGCTTCATTCAGATATTCTCTGAAAAGTTGCATTATGGCATCGACTTCTTCCTGCGGTCTTTTCCAGTTTTCAGTTGAAAAAGCGTAAAAGGTCATACATTTTATACCGAGCTCAGCGGCAAACTCACCTATTTTACGGAATGTTTTTGCGCCCTCGATATGGCCTTTGTATCTGGGAAGATTTCTCTGCTTTGCCCATCTGCCGTTACCGTCCATAATAACTCCTATATGTTTCGGCAAAACGGTAAATTCGGGAATATTCTTTTCCATAGGTAATCTCCAAAATAATCAAATCGGGGCGGAATTATCCGCCCGCAATCTGAATTATATCTCCATAATTTCTTTTTCTTTTTTATCTGCAATCACATCGATTTCCTTGATGAAATCGTCGGTGATTTTCTGAATTTTGGTTTCAGCGTTTTTCTGATCATCCTCTGTGATTTCGCTATTCTTTTTCATAGCCTTGATTTTATCCATTGCATCACGGCGGATAGAACGGATAGCAACCTTTGACTCCTCAGCGGTCTTGCTGACATCCTTGCAGAGTACTTTTCTGCGTTCCTCGGTAAGAGGCGGGAACGTGAGACGGATAACCTTTCCGTCGTTCATCGGGTTAATTCCGATATCGGATGCCTGAATAGCCTTTGATATCGGGTTGATAGTAGAAACGTCCCAAGGCTGAATAACAAGAATTCTGCCTTCGTTTACAGAAACAGCCGCCATCTGCTGAATGGGTGTCGGCACACCGTAATAATCGACTGAAATTTTATCAAGCACGGCAGGAGTAGCTCTACCTGCTCTCATAGAAGCGAACTCCTTTTCAAGAGCATTTATGGTCTTGTTCATTTTTTCTTTCATTGTGTCAAATACAGTATTCATAAAAACCTCCTAATTACTCATCGACGGGAATTATTTTTCATCTACTACAAGAGTTCCCACTGTTTCGCCCATAACTGCCTTAACCATATTTTCAGGCTGCTGAAGATTGAAAACGAGAAGCGGAATTTTATTGTCTCTGCAAAGTGAAGCTGCAGTACTGTCCATAACCGCAAGGCCCTTGCTGAGAATATCCTGATGGGTGATCACATCATATTTTATTGCATCGTCAAAGCGATTCGGGTCTTTGTCATAAACACCGTCAACATTTGTTGCCTTGAAGATAATATCGGCATCAATTTCAGCCGCACGAAGCGCTGCCGCCGTGTCGGTAGAGAAGAACGGGTTGCCTGTACCGCAACCGAAAATAACAACTCTTCCCTTTTCAAGATGTCTCTTTGCGCGGTGGCTGATATAAGGCTCTGCAATCTTGTTCATTTCTATTGCTGTCTGGACTCTGACGATAACTCCCAGCTGCTCGAGAGAATCAGCCAATGCCAAAGAGTTCATAACCGTTGCAAGCATACCTATATGGTCTGCTCTCGTTCTGTCCATATCTCCGCTGGAACGACCTCTCCAGAAATTGCCGCCACCGACAACAATTGCAACCTCCGTTCCGAGATCTGCCATTTTTTTAACAGCTGCACAAACGCTGTTTACCGTGTCAAAATCAAATCCGTGCTTTTTCTCGCCGGCAAGAACTTCACCGCTGACCTTCAAGAGCACTCTTTTATATTTCGGTTCCATAACCAAACACCTCCGCGGTAATCTGATAATAACAATTACCATATTTAGTATATTTTACATTAAAAATGTGTTTATGTAAATAGTCTTTTTAAATAAAATGAGCCGCATATCTTATATAAAATGCATATTGACTTGGTTCGACAAAAGTAATATAATTAATTTGGTATTTCTTTTGTGTCGGCATCGGTCGGCTTATTTTTTATTATATTGAGGTGTTGATTTTGTCTAACGTGCCATTCAACGTTGAAGAAATCTGTGACGTTTTTTCTCTTGAAGGACTTTATACGGGGTATGAGAAGAATAACAACGGTCACATTAACAGCACATACACACTTATTTTTGAAAAAAACGGCAATACTGAAAAGTATGTACTTCAGAAAATAAATACTGAAGTTTTTAAAAATCCCGATAAGCTTATGGAAAATATTGTTGCGGTTACGAGCCACATCAATAAAAAGAACAGAGAAATGAACATTCCGTGGGCAAATCGCGGAACGCTTACATTCCGTCCCTGCAAAGACGGAAAATACTATTATTTCGACAGTAACCGTAACTGTTGGCGAGTTTATGTATATGTTGACGATGTTTATACCTGCAATTCAATCGACAGTGAAGAGGTTTTTGCAAACGCGGGAATTGCATTCGGAGATTTTCAGAAAATTCTTGCTGATTTTGACGGTTCATCCCTTGCGGAAACCATTGAAAATTTTCACAACACGGCTTCACGCTTCAACGATCTGAAAAAGGCAGTTGAGGAAAACCGTTCAGGACGTCTTGACTGCGTTAAGGCAGAGGTCGATTTTGCCCTTGCCCGTGAAGCAGAAACGCACATACTCATTGATATGATTGACGAGGGCAAGCTTCCCCTGAGAGTTACTCATAACGATACAAAGCTCAACAACATTCTTTTTGACAACACAAGCAATAAGGGAATCTGTATTATAGACCTTGACACCGTTATGCCCGGTCTGTCACTTTACGATTTCGGCGACAGCATACGCTTCGGTGCAAATACCGCGGCTGAGGACGAAAAGGATCTTTCAAAGGTAAGTCTTAGTATTCCTCTTTATGAGGCTTACGTCAGAGGATATCTCAGCAGTGCGAAGGATGCGCTGACAGACCTTGAAAAAGAGCTTCTGCCGTTCGGTGCGAAAATAATGACCTATGAATGCGGGATACGCTTCCTCACCGACTATCTTAACGGTGATGTTTATTTCAAAACCGACTATTCCGATCACAATCTTGTCCGTTGTCGTACACAGTTTGAGCTTGTTGCCGATATCGAGCGAAAAATGGATCGGATGATTGAAATCACAAAAAAATATTGTTAAACAAGAAACCTTCTTATTTAGCCGAGTGTTCATAAAGACACTCGGCTGTTTTATTTGCAACAAAACTCACGAAGCAAATAAACCAGGCGTTGTATCCTTTCGGGTACAACGCCTAAAATCGGGTGGTTTTTCAGCTTATTTTTTTGAATACACCGGGGAGATATCTTTTGACCGCAGAAATCACGCCTGCAATCATAAGACAGAGAAACGCATTTTCTGTTTTTAAGGCCTTGGCCATTATTCCCGTAATTCCCGTTCCGCTCAGATAGGGCGACAGCTTCATGAACCTGTCACTTCTGACGACATTAAGGAAAAAGTCCCTTCTGTCTTCACGGCTCATACCTGCTCTCTTGTCACAGTTTCTCTCAAGTGCCGAAAACAGATATCGCGTATATCTTGACGCAAGAAAGCAAAGATTTTCACGATTATCCATACCCCAATATACAAGCTGAGAATACAGCCGGTCAATCTTGACCATTATATCCTCGTAATAAGTGGGAATGAAGCTCCCTGTTTTGCTTCCGGTATGCTTGATGTAGTGATACGGTGCAAAATCTATTGTATTGCAGGTCTCGGCATCATTAAAAAAGTCAATATTGAAAATAATGTCCTCGTTGAATTTCATGTCGGGGAAAACAGCCTTGCACTTTTTCAGATATTCAACGCTGTACATCTTGTTGCAGGGATATCCGTAAAGGTCATCCGCCTCAAGATAGAGAAGCTCCTCTCTGAGCTGCTTTCTGTCCCTCAATATTTTATTTCGAGGAGCAACGGTTTTAGTACCGACAAGTCTGCCAGAATCTAAATACTCCTCAACAAGTCCGAAAATTACCGCCTGAGCAGGATTTTCCGCAACGGACTCGTATAATCTCTGCAGCATATCGCTGTCGAAATAATCGTCGCTGTCAAGAAAACAGAGATATTTACCGTTGACCTCCTGCATTGCACGGTTACGGGCTTTTGCAACACCGCCGTTTTTTTCAAGATGGAGTACCCTTATTCTCTTATCCGTCTCAGCAAACCTGTCACAGATTTTACCGCTGTTGTCCGGCGAGCAGTCATCAACAAGTATCAGTTCAAAATCCCCGAAGGTCTGTCCGAGAACTGTTTTTATACTGTTTTCAATATATCTTTCTACATTATAAACCGGCATAATAATGCTGATAAAAGGAGCCAATTCAAACACCTCCGTCCGAAAAGATTATAAACCATAAAGCATTTGCTGTCAAACACGTGATCATTCTTTTGATTTTATTTAAGTCTTATGTGTTTACAATATAGTTACAACGCTTGAAAAAGATGTTTCATAGTGGTATAATATGGTATCTGTAATTAAATCTGAAAAACGGAAGTGAGAATTTTATGAAACGATTTATAAACGACTTGAGGAAATTCAAAAGCTATACACTGTATGCTGCAAAATCTGATATGAAAGCAGAGGTTGCCGGCTCATTCTTAAGCTGGATGTGGTGGATTCTTGATCCGCTGCTTTATATGCTTGTATATTCTTTTGTTGCCGTTTACGTCTTCGGAAGCCGCGAACAGTATTTTCCCGTGTTCGTATTTATCGGACTTAACACGTGGACATTTTTCAGCAAAACAGTCAAATCCGGTGTAAAGCTTGTCCAGGAGAAAAAAAGTATCGTAACAAAAGTATATATCCCGAAATTTGTTTTCATCCTTGAAAAAGGCACTGTTTTCGGAATTAAAATGTTCGTTTCATTCGCACTCACCGTTGTCTTTATGATATTCTACCGAGTTCCCGTAACATGGTTGGTGCTTTGGGCAATACCCCTGTGGATGCTCCTTTTCCTTGTCACCTTTGCATTTACCACTATCATCACACACTTCGGTGTCTTTGTTGAAGACCTTCTGAATGTTCTTACGGTTGTGCTTCAGCTCGGCTTCTATGTATCCGGTATTTTCTACTCAATAGAGTCAAGAATTATGCCGAAGAGCGAGCTTATCGGTAACATACTCATACATTGCAACCCCATAGCGCTGATTATGACGGATCTGCGAAACGTAATGCTCTATAACAGAGAGCCTCACTATCTTTCGCTTGCAATCTGGGCGGTAATTTCAATTATAATCTCCGCAATCGGCATCAGAACTATTTACAAGCACGAAAACACATACGTTAAGGTCATCTGATAAGGAGGAACAGGAAATGAGCGAAACTGCAATCTCAGTAAAAAATGTAAAAATCAGATACCGTATGATGAATAAGGTTTCATTTTTCAGAGCGTTGGTATCTCGTTCCACATATTCAAAAACAAAATTTTTTGAAGCCGTCAAAGGCTTGTCCTTTGAGGTTCCCAAGGGTCAGATTTTGGGTATTGTCGGCAAAAACGGCAGCGGTAAATCCACTCTTTTGCGTGCGATAGCGGGAATTTTTTCTCCCGACGAGGGTGAAATTGACCTTCACGGGAACACCATATCTCTTCTTTCAATAGGTGTCGGTTTCCAGAACGCACTTTCAGGTCGTGAAAATATCTTCCTTTCGGGTATGCTCTTAGGCTTCTCCCGTGATGCCATTGAAGAAAAGCTGCAGGAAATCATCGACTTTTCCGAGCTCGGCGAGTTTATTGACCGTCCCGTAAAATCATATTCAAGCGGCATGTATTCAAAGCTTGCGTTTGCAATTACGGCCATTCTCGAAACTGACATTATGCTTATCGACGAGGTTCTCAGTGTCGGCGATGCCAAATTCAAAAAGAAGAGTTATGCAAAGATGAAAGAGCTTATTTCAAAAGAGGACAGAACCGTTCTCATTGTTTCGCACAGCTCCGACACTATCAAAAACCTTTGCGACAATGTTCTCTGGATTCACGACGGAGAAATGAAAATGTACGGAACAACTGCAGAGGTACTTCCCAAATATGATGAGTTTATGAAATAAGATATGGATATGAAAAACAATAAACCTATTGATTTTGTCATTATCTGGGTTGACGGTGCCGATCCGGAATGGCGTAAGGAAAAAGCAAAATATGACGGTTCGGTTATCACAACCGCCAACAGCGATGTCAGATTTCGCGATTGGGACAATCTTCGTTATTGGTTCAGAGCCGTTGAGAATTACGCACCGTGGGTCAACAAAATCCATTTTGTAACCTGGGGACATTTACCACCTTGGCTTGATACAACAAATCCGAAGCTTAATATTGTAAATCACAAGGATTATATCCCTGAAAAATATCTTCCAACCTTCAGTTCACACACAATTGAATTAAATCTTCATAGAATTGAAGGTCTTGCAGAGCAGTTTGTTTATTTCAACGACGACATGTTTCTCAACGCACCCGTAAAGCCGGAGGATTTCTTTGTCAACGGAATTCCCTGTGATACTGCTGCCGTTCACTGTATTTACTTTGCAAACGACAGCGCCGGACATTTTCACGGTGCTGATATTGAAGTTATCAACGATAATTTCAACAAACATCAATGTATGAAACGCGACTGGAAAAAGTGGTTCAGTCCGCGTAACGGACTCAAAAACGTAATGCGAACCGCACTTCTTATGCCCTGGCCGTGGTTTCCGGGAATGTTCTGTCACCACACTCCGTCCTGTTTTTTGAAATCCACATTTGTAAAGGTCTGGGAAAAGGCTTATGACACCCTTGACGAAACCTGCCTTAACAAATTCCGTAAAAAAGGTGATGTCAACCAATGGGTTATGAAATATTGGCAGCTTGCAGAGGGAAATTTTGCGGCAAGGGATTACAGATTCACCCAATGCTATCATATTGACGATGATATGATAAACCCGCTCTGCAGAGAAATCGTCGAAAAAAAGCACGCGATGATCTGCATTAATGATACCGATGCCACAGAGAATTTTGAGGAAAAAAAAGAAGCTGTTATTGAGGCATTTGAAAAGACTCTGCCGCACAAATCCACATTTGAAAAACAGTGAGGTTGTTTTAAATGAATAAAAATTATATCTGGCTTTTCGGTGAAAATCTCGGAAATACTGCAAACAACAATTCCTTTTATTTCTGGAAACGCGCCTTAAATTCACAGGATGACATTGACAAATACTTCATCATGTCAAAAAATGACGATAATATGAAGGTTTATTCCAAGCTTTCGGACAGAGAGAAAAAATTCGTAGTCTGGAAAAACAGCCTGCACCATTTTGATTTATACTATAAAGCCGACATGTTCTTTGTAACACTCAGTTACAAAGACATTCTTCCTAACAAGCTGTTGTGGAAAAAGCTTAATTTTCTTATCACCAAACCTCTTATATATCTTCAGCACGGTACACTCGGCATAAAGGCTATCGGGTATAAAGGTGATGCATATAACAACAATATGTTCAGATTTGTTTACTACAATAAATCTATCAAAGAAACCTTTATGGAAAGCAATCAGTTCCGCGATTATCAGATGTATTACGGCATCTATCCGCCAAGATATCAGGAGCTTGTAAAGAGACATCTTGAATACTCGGCTCAGAAAACCGACGGCAAGAATATTCTGTGGTTCCCCACCTGGCGAGAATATTTCGGCAAAAATTATAAAACTGAAATTCTGCTTTTACAGATGAAAAGAATTCTCTGCAACGAAAAACTTGCAGCTTATCTTGAATCCACTTCATCCGTTTTTACTGTTTGCCTTCATCAGTTTTTCGACGAGGAAAAAATTGCATATTTCAAAGAAAATCTCCAAACGGACCGTATTAAATTCGTACACGCTTCATGCACGGATGTCCTCGATGAGCTTGCAAGAAACGACGTGCTTATAACAGACTACTCATCTGTCGGATTTGATTTTACGGCACTCGGAAAGCCCGTTCTTCTTTTTCAACCGGATCTTGAAACATATCTTGCCAACAGAAGTCTTTACTGTACAATTGATGAGCTTCAGGAGGTCTCATACTCCAAATCCGCAAAGCTCATTGATGCTATTGTCAACGAAACATACGGAATAAATCCGTTTTTCCGTTCCCGTCTGCCCGAAAACATCGATTTTGACTTTATTTTAAACGGCGAACATATCGACCGCATGTATAAGGAATTTTCCGAGATACAGAGAAACAAAGTCACCTTCCTCGGATATAATTTTTACGGCATAGGCGGAACAGTTTTTGCAACACGTTCCCTTGCGGAAGCTCTGCTTGAGAAAAACTATCTCGTTCAGCTTATTTGTCTTAAAGGCTTTAAGAGATATGACAGTATGCCTTACGGTCTGCAGCTTACCCCTCTGTATATCGACGGCGGCAGAACAAAGACCGAGCTGCTCAAACGCACAATTCCCAAGTGGAACTGTCTTTACGGCAATCTTAATTATGACTGTTCAAAGAAAAATCTCCGTCCTTATTCAAATCTGGCATTAGAAAATATGCTGAAAACAATCAAAACCAAGACTCTTGTATCTACCCGTGAGTCTATGCACTTATACATGAACAAGGATATTTCTGACCATGTTAAAAACAAGATTTATTTCTTCCACTGTGCTTCAAGCGTCGTCTGTGACCTCTACCCTGAAGCGTTCAGAAAAATTTCTCAGGATAAGCTCGGCAAGGTTGTGTTTGTAACCGACGAAAGCCGTCAGGCATACAAACGTGATCTTGACTATGACAATTATGAAAAATGTCTTGTGCTCGGAAACGCACTTGAAATCAGCCGAAGTGTCAGCCGTGATGAAATTACAGTTGAAGAAAAAGAAGAGGGAAAAGGTTTCAGCGGTATGTATCTTATCCGTATAAGTCCTGACAGACAGCCCGACTTGGAAAATCTCTTCGGTTTTGCCCATTATCTTAAGGATAACAACATAAACGATATAAGCATAAGCGTTTACGGTAACGGTGGCTATGTCAACGAGTTCCTCAATTATATTTATGACAATGAGCTCGATGATTATATCAAATACTGTGGCGAAACCAAAAATCCCAAGCTCGAAATGCAGAAGCACGATGCTGTTGTGGATTTCACTCTTAACCACTCCTTCGGCATGCCGTATATCGAAGCGATACTTAACGGTAAAATGCTCTACTGTGCCGACAATATCGCATCCCGCGAGGTTCTGAACAACATTGACGGTTGTATCTATTCATCATACAGCGACCTTGTCGACAAAATCCACAAATTCAGCGATGTTACCGAAGAACAGCTCCGTGCAAATTATGATGAAATCTGCAAGATGTATTCGAGAGAAGTTCTTGCCGATAAATTTATAGACTTTATCGAAAACTGATTTTATGAGGTGATTTCAATGATTTTTGACACTTTGGAAAATATAAATAACTACAAGGGGTTAGGCAGAGTTTATACAGCTCTGCAATTTCTTGCCGATACCGATTTTTCCGAAATGCCCTTGGGAAGATACGAGCTTGAGGGCGACGATATTTTCTATATGGTTCAATCCTATGAGACAGACCCTTACAAAACCGTTTCGGAAGCTCATAAAAAATATATTGATATTCAATTTATGGTTGACGGCGAAGAAATTGTAGGTGTTGCACCGTTTTCGGCAGAAAAAACCGGGACCGAAGCGAAACCCGAGAACGACGTATGGTTCTATGAGTGTCATACCGAGCCTCTCACACTTTTCAAAAACAGTTTTATGGTGCTTTATCCGAATGATCTCCACTGTCCCGGTGTTGCGGTTGACAATCCTTTGACCTGTCGCAAGGTTGTAGTTAAGGTGAAAGTATGATAAAAAATATTTATTCCGGAAAAATTACCGAATTGCGCGAAAAAGCCGGTATGACACGCTCCTCCTTTGCAGAGCGTGTGAATACTGATGAAGAAACCGTCACACTTTGGGAGTCGGGTGAAAAATTGCCGTCTGCCGAAGAATTTTACAGAATGTCAAAGCTCTTCGGTGTATCAATGGAAAGCTTTTTTGAGGATGAACACAAAGCCTCATGCCGCGAGATGACAAAAGGTATGGAATCTTTGAATCAACTATACCGTATCGGCAGAGGTCCTTCGAGTTCACACACAATGGGACCCGAAAAAGCCTGCATTATCTTCAAAAAAAATAATCCCGATGCGGACAGATTTAAAGCCATACTCTACGGTTCTCTTGCAAAAACCGGAAAAGGACACTGCACGGATACGGTTATTGAAAGCACTCTTTTTCCTGTTCACTGTACTGTTGAATTTGACTATCTCAAATCAGATATTGAACATCCTAACACGATGGAGCTGTTTGCATACAAAAACGGCGAGCAGATTGATTTTATCCGAGTATTCAGCGTCGGTGGCGGCAGAATAGAGTTTGAAGGAAGCTCCTCGGCAAAAGAACCGATAGTTTATGCCCTCAGTACCTTTGCCGAGATAAAGGCATATTGCAAAGAGAAAAAATACCGTCTCTGGCAATATGTTGACGAGGTTGAGGGCGAATGTATCTGGGATTATCTGGCTGAGGTATGGAAAACTATGAAGAACGCCATCGAAACCGGCATCGAGGATGAAGGTGTTCTACCCGGCGGACTTGAAGTTCAGAAAAAAGCCAAATACCTTTATAATATGGAGCATATCGGAGAGAGTGCGGAAACGAGGGAAAACAGAGAAGTCTGTTCCTATGCCTTTGCCGTCAGCGAGCAGAACGCTTCGGGCGGAAGAATCGTTACCGCCCCCACCTGCGGTGCTTCGGGTGTACTTCCCGCTGTTCTCTACTATATGCAGTTAAAACACGGATTTACCGACAGACAGATTTTGCAGGCACTTGCAACAGGCGGACTTATAGGTAATCTTATAAAGACAAATGCTTCAATTTCCGGCGCGGAATGCGGATGTCAGGCGGAGGTCGGTACTGCCTGCGCTATGGCATCGGCTGCTCTCGGTGAACTTTTCGGACTCAAGCGAGGTAAAATCGAATATGCCGCCGAAATTGCAATTGAGCATCATCTCGGTCTCACCTGCGACCCGATTTGCGGTCTTGTTCAGATCCCGTGCATTGAGAGAAATGCTGTTGCGGCTATGAGAGCGATAAACGCAGTTAATCTTGCAAGCTTCCTCAGTGAAACGAGAAAGATTTCGCTGGACAATGTAATCGAAACAATGAGAAAAACAGGTCTTGATATTCACGCAGCATACCGAGAGACCTCCGAAGGCGGACTTGCTACATTAAACATATAAAAATAGGGACTCAATATAATATTGAGTCCCTATTTTATGCTGTTTTGTTTTTTCTTCGTTCCGCAAGCTCCTTGTGCATTTTATCCGTCGTCTTTTTATTAAGCGGATAAGCAAGCATCAATATGAGAACAACCAATCTTAATATAAACGGAATAAGCGTTGCGATGTCATACATTCCGTTCAGCACCTCGTCGCTTTGAGAGATTCCTGCTCCGGTTTTATCGCTGTCGTAGCCTGCAAGGCTGACAATCCACGGTGCCAAAGATGCAATGGCCTGTCCGATTTTTCTCATAAATGTAAAGAAAGCAAAATCAGCCGCTTCTTCACGGACACCCGTTACCCATTCATCACAGTCAATAATATCCGCCGCAAATGACCATGTCTGAACCGTCGCAAAGCCTACGCCGAGGCTGTTGATAACGGAAAGCACAATGAAGAGCCCCGCATCATCTTTACCTATCGGCAGAGCAAACATCAAAAATGTCGCCAGCGTTGAAACTGCAAATCCGACAAGGCTTGTCTCTTTCTTTCCGAATTTTGTGATCAGCTTATTTGAGAAAGGAATAAAGAGAATCATCGGAACATATGTAAGCAATGTGAAAACGGTGTTGAGCGCGCTGTTACAGAAATAGTCCTTGAACAGATATATTGTAACCGTGTTTATATACATCTGAGTAGCCAGCATAAGACAGGTTACACAGCACATAAGTACAAAAGCCTTGTTTTTTATGATCCTCTTAAATGTACCGAGCAATGAGGTTTTCTGCTGAGCTATGTCCAGCTTCATATCCTTTTCAAGACCGGGTTCCTCCGTAAACGAATTATAGCCTCCTGTATATGCAAGGAACATCAGAAAGCCCACAATCGCCATTCCGATTGTCATATATTCGGGGTTCATCTGATTTTGGTCGGCACCGGCTGTCATTACAAGCACAGGGAAAAACAATGTGGGATAAATACCTATACCGCCGCCGATTGAACGGCACATTGAAAGAGAGCTTCTTTCCTCTTCACGCTGAGTCATAATATTGGCAAGAGAACCGTAAGGTACTGATACAAACGTATAAAGCGTTCCGTACAGCACATAAAGAACTGCCACCCAGAGCGTATTGAAGGTCAGATTATCGGAAATCTGTACGAACATAAGTATAGTTACGAGTGCCAGAGGGTAGCCCGCCAGGCGGAAAAGAGGTCTGTATTTACCCTTTTTACCCACTTTTCTTCTTTGCACTATTGAACCGACTATCGGGTCGGCAATGCAGTCCCATATTTTTGCAATAATCATTACTGCACTGATAACAGCACCGGGCATTTTCAGAATATCGGAACAATATATGGCTAAATACGAGCTCATAATACAAAATGCCGAGTTATTTGCTATTTCAATAGCCGTATATCCTACATAATTTTCTGCCGTCACCTTTTTTTCGGGATTCGGTTTCCTTTTCATTTGTCATCACCGTCAAATATATTAACACAATTCGTCAAAAATGTCTATAATCTCCATTTATTTATTTACTTTTATCGGAAATTATGGTAGTATTTATAAATCTGATATACGGAGGAACAGATATGGCATATCTCTTTGTTCATTTTAAAGAAAAAGTCACACCGGACGGCGAACAGGTTTATTTCGGCATCAGTCGTGACGGTGTTAACTGGGAATCGGTAAACGGCAGCAATCCCGTGCTGACTGCACAAAAAGGTGAAAAGGGATGTCGCGACATTGAAATAGTGCGGCTTGAATCGGGTGGATTTATCATACTCACAACCGACCTTTCTATCGCTTACAGACTCGATGAAAACTATAATGTTAACTGGTCCGAGGTTAACCGTACCGGAAGCAAATGCCTGCGCATGTGGAAAACCGACGACCTTGTGAACTTCAGCGAGGAAAAGCTTGTATATTTCGGACGAGACGATTTCGGCTGTATGTGGGCTCCCGAGGTATATTATGAAAAGGATACGGGAGAATATCTTATTCATTGGGGATCAACTGTTGCAGAGGATGACTACAAGCATATGTCCATTTTCTGCTCTATTACAAAGGATTTTGAAACATTTTCAGAACCGACTCTGTTTTTTACTAAGGACAATGAAATTCTCGATACCCATATCCGCAAAATTGACGGCACATATCATATGTTCTATAAAAACGCTCAGAATCCGTCAATGAATATGCACGCTACCTCCGACAACCTTTACGGACCGTATAAGCACGATGAAAAGTTTGAAGAATATATGAGCAATATCGACAAACCCGGCTCATATGAAGCAGGCACAAGCTTTACCCTGCCCGACGGCAGATGGTGTGTTCTCTTTGATTTTTTCGGATGCGAAAGAGAAAAAATGGGATATGTTCCCTTTATCTCGTCAAAACCCGGTGATATGAATTTCACACGCTGTCCCGATATGTTCAGCTTCCCCTACGGGTACAAGCACGGCGGTGTAATTGAAATTACCAACGAGGAATATGAAAGACTGAAAAGCGCAAAATTCTGATTAAAAATCATTTGTCGGTACAATCCGAGTAAGCGAACATTCTCTTGTAAACTATAGCTTAACATAAAAACCAAACGGACAATGCGTAAGCTTACATTGTCCGTTATTTATATACCTCTTATTCGGTTTTTTCTTCTGCGGGAATAAGGACTTCGTCGATTGATTCCACCTCAGCAGTCTTACTCATTTCCTTACGGTTTTTTTCCGATTTTTCGTCAAGCCAGGCGATAATGTCGGCAAAGACCTCATCACGATTTATCTCGTTCAGAATTTCGTGTCGTGCTCCCTCATAAAGCTTCATTGACACATTTCTGTGCCCTGTCTTTTTCAGGGTTTTGCACACCTCATTAACGCCCTTACCGTAATCCCCTATCGGGTCCATTGAACCTGAAACGAGAAAAATGGGAAGGGATAACGGAACCATATTATACCATCTGCGCGAGGACACCTGTCGCAAAGTCATAAACAACGCTTTCATTCCGCTTACGGTGTATTTATATCCGCAGAGCTCATCGGCTATAAACTTGTCCACCTCGGCTTCATCGCGTGAAACCCAATCATATTCGGTTTTCTTCTTCGTTTTTCTGTTATATGCTCCGAAAGCCATTGTGTCAAGGACGTCGGATCGGTACATTTCACCGTTCTGTTTTATCAGCGTATTAGCAAGATGAATACCGATTCCCAGCATAAGATTTTCTCCGCTTGTTCCGCTGTAAACCGCACCGTCAAGAAGATAAGCGTATTTTGCGGTATATTTGCGAGCAATAAGACTTCCCATACCGTGACCGAACATAAAAAACGGCAGATCGGGATATTCACTTTTTGCGATATCCGACAGAGTTTTCAAATCTTCAACAAAGGTTTCTTCACCGTTTTCGCCGAAAAATCCAAGCATCTCCTTATCGGTCACCGAAGAACCGTGCCCTATGTGGTCACTTATGAATACAGCATACCCCGCCTTGCAGAGTTCAAGCGCAAATCGGGCATATCTGTTGGAATACTCTGCCATTCCGTGAGAAATCTGGACAATTCCCTTTATTGAGCCGTAATCAATCGGCGCGGCACTCTGTGCATATATTTCACACAGTCCCGATGCAGACATATATGTATAATCCTTTGTCAAAAATTCCAAACAAATCACCTTTTAAAGTCAATTTTACAGGATGATGATATTTTAACACATTAAAACGCACTTTTCCACTCGTTCAGAGTTTTTTGGTTATATATGACAAAAATTTAAAAAATTGTTGGAAATAAGCACCAAAACAAAACAGTTGAAAACTTTAAAAAAATGTGATACAATATGTTCACTTCTTTACTATTAACTATTACTTCTTCCTTCAAATACGGGGGCGCAGCTCAGCTGGGAGCCCAAGGCACTCAGAAACGCACCCCACATTGAGCAGTTGAAAAAATTTAATACATGGGGGTATAGCTCAGCTGGGAGAGCGCTTGAATGGCATTCAAGAGGTCAGCGGTTCGATCCCGCTTATCTCCACCAAGTAAAAAACCGAGGTTTTATGACCTCGGTTTTTTACTTGGTTCTTTTGTAACTGATATGTTTATTAATCATTTATACACAATTTCAAGGGTTAACGCAAGTACCGTGCTACTATTAACCGATTTTCTCAATTTTCTTACCTAATATAACAACTGCTTGATTATCACTTATCGTAACCACTTCTTTACCATTGTTCATTAATAAACTGACAGTATCAGAAAATTCTTCGTTGTAATGTGGAATCAGTGCTGATGAAAGGAATGAAAGACCTGCTGTATCATCTAGTTTACAGTCATTTTCATCCATGCAAAGAATATAGTTTATGTCAGAAGTTGCAATCACACTGCCTGCACTTATACCAACATAAAACAAACCTTTATTTACAAATTCTTTAATTCTAGAGAAATAATTGTTTTCTTTTAGTTTTTTTAGCAAATAAAATGCATTACCACCACAAACATAAATACAATCAAATTCAGAATCATTAAAGTATGTTGATACATCATCAGCATCAAACCAAACAATATTATCTTTGTTAATACCAACGGATAAAAGTTCGTTTAATGACTTCCTTACGAATACTTTTTCATCATCAGTTCTTGAAGCTGTCGGCACAAATAAAATCTTGAGTTCTTTTACTGGTTTTGGTACAAGGGCAATAAATTTTTCTGCTACCATTTTATTTTCAAGACCAGTAGAGGTCAAAAGGATTTTTTTCAAATAAAACATCTCCTGTGAATACAAAACATTTAATCGAACATTTGTTCCTTCTTATTCTAAAAGAATTTCAACTATTTGTCAACACCTTTTTAAGAAAAGCTAAAAAATATGGTACCAAAGAATTATCTACCTGTCGCCATTTCATAAAAGATTTTATGCCACCTTATTAATAGCAACCATAAACTGCTCAAAGTCAATATTAAGCTCAACTTTCAGATTATACCCTCTGCTAACCTCAACACGTTTAATTAAGCAATTAACAATCATTTTTTTCTTTTCAAAACTCGCTTCATCATAAAGCTCTGCCCAAGAAATCAGTTCATCAAAGTTGTCGGATAAGTTTTTGAGAACACTTTCACCGTCTGCAACATCTTTTTCAGCATCTGCACATAAGTTAAAAAGCCTGCCGCACTCTTTTTCAGATTCTGCAATCAGCTCCGAAAGTGTATCAGCCGAAAAAGAGCTTTCACCCTTAATTGCCTTAATAACTTCCGATTTCAGTATAGTGAGATTTTCAAACTCTTTATTGTAATCTGCTTTCAGCATGTTCAGCCTTGATTTTCTCACTTCAAGTTCATCAGCATAACGGAGCTTGATTACATCAGATTTTGATACACCTTTCATCTTGCTGAAAATATCACGGACAATCTCATCAATCAAATCATCAAGAATGTGCAGCGTGTAACCTGACTGACCGTTACATTCCGTCTGCTTTCTGCTTTTACCGTAGCAGGCGTATCTGATGCGTTTTGTTGTATCAACAGAGCCGTCTTTTCTTTTACGGTATCTTCTGCTTGTTGTCAGATTCAGTCTTGAACCGCAATGCCCACAGTAAACCTTGCCGGAGATAAGTGATTTACCTTTTGTGTTAAGGGGAACTGTGGGATTTTCTTTCTTCCTGTCTGAACGCTCTTTCATAATCATTTTTGCTCTGTCAAACTGTTCAGGCGGAATTATCTGTAGTTCGGGTATAACATCTGAACGGGAATCACCGCTACGGAGCACACCCGTATAAGTGAGATTACAGAGAATGCCTCTGATAGTAGCCTCGTGCCACATTTTACCAGTTCTCGCTCGGTAGCCGTTGTTGTTAAGCCAAGTAGTAATTCTATGAGCACCATAACCCTCGGTAGTGTACTTATCAAAGATAATCTTCACAACAACGGCTTCATCGGGATTAACTTTTAAATCATAAAGCTCGTGTTTCCTTTTATTGAATCGGCCACTTTTAACAAGGTCATATCCAAAGGCGGCAACGCCGCCCTTGAAATGACCAGCTTCAACCAACTGACCAAGGCTTGTTTTTGTTCGTACTGATGTTTTCTCACTTTCACCGTCAGCCTGCCAGAAACGGATATAGTTTAAGAGTTTGTCAATATGATTATCAAATCTTTGTTCGCCCTCTTGTGTGCTCCAAACCTCAATACCATTTTTGACAAACCATTCAACAACAAAAGGTGTTTCGTCTGCAATTCTGCCGATGCGGTCAAACATAAACACTAGCAGAATATCAAATTTTTTCTTCCTGGCAAGGTCTTTTATGATTTGAATTTTATCTCGGTTTTCAGCTCGCACCTTATGACCGGAAACACCATCCTCTTGCTCTTCATAGACAATCTCCCAACCCATTTTACTTGCAAACTTATGACAAGCCTTTCTCTGCATCGGAATATCTGCTTCATTATTGCTGTCATAATCAACCTGCTTACCTGTTGATACTCGGTACAGACAGCACACTCGCTTTGACATTAAACCGCCTCCTTGATATTTTTCTTTAGTTTAATATCAGGGGCGTCACTTTGTCGAATGTGCGAATCACCGAGTAATATTTCACGAAGTCGAGGGAGAATGTCATTGTTAGTCTTTTCTGCAAAGGTAGCAACTACCTCGTGACCTTTAACCTTGAAGGAATATTCACCTCTGATGTCATCATCAAGATAACGGATATATGCTTTAAGAATTCCAATATACTTCAATACGCATCACCTCGCATCCCTGTTTCGCTGTCGCTGAAGGTATCTGTAATAATGCTCACAGGCCTTTATTACGAAATCTTCAAAGTCTTTATCCTTAACCTTAGGAGCAACCTTTTGCAATTTTTCCATAGGTGTCTTGAACATAGCTTTCTGATTCGGCTTTTCTGCCGTTAGCGTATCTTCAATGCTTTCTGCAGTAAGCGTGCCTGCATTAAAATCTCTGTGCATGTGCCACGCCTGAGAATATGAAGGTGTACATTCCTGCTCTTCAATTATGCGTAGTAAATCATACTGCATTTGGTCATCAAGGTAAGAAAGCTCAACACCGACGGAGAAAGCGATTTTATCTTCGTCCATCATTTCAAGCAGTTCGGGAATGAGATAAGTCAGACGGATATATCTGTAAACTTTATCTCGGCTTTCACCTGTAACATTGCCGATTTCAGTTGCAGAGTCGAACTTTGTCGCAACTTGCGACGAAGTTAAATCTGTTCTTTGTCCCTGATGATTTAAAGCCTCAAGCTTCAGCTTGTAAGCAAACGCCTTCTCCGACGGAAGAATATGCTCTCTGTGCAGATTACTGTCAACGAGCATAATTGCCGCTTCATCTCTGCTCACGGCATAAATTAAAGCAGGTACTGTTTCCAGCCCTGCCTTCACTGATGCTCTGAGTCTTCTATGACCTGAGATTATTTCATATTCGTCCTCTGTATTTTCAAGAGGTCTTACGACAATGGGTGATATAACACCTTTCTGCTGAATACTCTCAATAAGAGTGTTCATCTCTTCATTATCTAAGACCTTATACGGATGTCCCTCAAAGGGATGAATTTTTTCTACCGGGATATTTACCGGTGCTTTTAACTTTTTGTTAGCCATTTTATTGGCCCCTTTCATTTTTATTCTTAATATTTTGATTGTTACGGGTTTTACACCGTTCTTCAATTTGCCGCTGTCTTTCTTCCTGCTGCTTAACATAGCGGGCATATTCTTCCTGCCTTGCTATTTCAGCCTTGGTAAGATAATTAGGTGGCGGCTCACCTATGAGCTTTGAAACGGTATCAACACTTCGGTTAAAATCGTATTCGCTGATGTTGTAAGTTGTTTCAGCTGTCAGCATTGCTTCTTTATCTTTTTCGGGGCGAATTTTCATTCTCTCGGCTTTCAGTTCTTTTTTGTCTGCTTCATCAGCCTGCTTCTCGGTTTCTTGATACTGAACAAGTGTCTTTTGAATTTCTGCTTCCATCCTCTTTTCCTCGGCTTCAAGCTTCGGAATTTCAAACCTACGCATTTTCTCAAAGTAAGACTTTGCATTAACAATGTCCTGTTCGGTTTCACATTCATTTTGTGAGAGAATATTCTGCATTTTGAATTTCA
>CALGUK010000028.1 GCA_937920235.1 uncultured Clostridia bacterium
TACCTACAACTTGAATTTCTTTGAGCAGATAATCAAAGAACTCCCAACCGCTCATACCGTCGGGGCATTTCATCCAGATATAAGGTGAGTTCTTGCCGCCCGTGTACCAAATGCCTGCAGCGTCCAGCGCCTCCATAAAGCAGGAGGCGTTTTCTTTATATACACGAAGATTATCGCGGATCTGCTGCTGTCCTTCCGGCGTAAATACCGCCAAGGCACCTTTTTGAAGGATATAGGAAACACCGTTTGTTCTGGTCTCACGGTTGCGGGACCACATCTCATTCAGATTCATTCCCCCGTAAACAAGATTGCGAGGGACAACGGTATAACCGAGGCGCGTTCCTGTAAAACCTGCTGTTTTTGAGAGTGAGCAAATTTCAATGGCGCATCTGTCCGCGCCGTCAAGTTCATAAATACTGTGGGGAACATTTTCTTCCTCAATAAAGATTTCATACGCCGCATCAAACAGGATAACGGCACCAATCTCACCCGCAAAATCCACCCAAGCCTGCAACTGATTACGGCTGAAAGCAGCACCGGTGGGATTATTCGGCGAGCAGATATAAAGAATATCCGCTTTCGCTGCTTCACTCGGTTCGGGCAAAAATCCATTTTCTTCACCAGAAGCTAAATGAATAATCTTTCTTCCTGCAAGGATATTAGTATCTACGTATTCGGGATATGCCGGTTCGATTACCATAACGGAATTATCCCGATCAAACAGTTCCAGAATATCGCCGAGGTCATCACAGGCACCACTGGAAACGAAAATCTCGTTAGCTGCAATGGTTGTACCCATTTTCTTATAATATTCTTCAATAGCACAGCGCAGCTCAGCAGAGCCTACCTCGGGCATATATCCGTGAAAACTTGTGGCCTTTGCCTGATCGTCAACGGCCTTGTGAAGAGCTTTTATGACCGCATCACAAAGAGGAAGGGATACATCGCCAACGCCCATTCTTAAAACCTGTTTATCGGGGTTTGCTGCCAGATATTCGTTTGTTTTGCGATAAATTGTGTTGAATAAATAAGAGTCTTTCAGTTCCTTATATCTCGTGTTTGGTTTTAGCATATCTCTGTTTCTCCTTCATATATCGTCTCTGCCGGGCCGGTCATTTGTACGGTGTTATCCGCTGCAATTTTAATTTTCAGTATTCCTCCGTCAAGCACTACTGAAACAGTCTCATCATAATGACAATGCTTTGCGGCAATCGCAGCCATTACGGATGCACAGGCACCGGTTCCGCACGCCATCGTTACGCCGCTGCCACGTTCCCATACCCGCATACGAAGTTTATCGGCTCCCAACACTTGTACAAATTCTACATTCACACCGTCAGGAAAGGCTTCGTGATGCTCAATTATCGGTCCAAGTTTGGTAAGCGGCGCTTTTTCAATATCATCTACAAAAATGACTGCATGGGGATTGCCGACCGATACGGGAAAAAGCGATACTGTTTCACCATCGACCGTGAGATTCATAGCCTTTTCAGCTTCCGCTTGTCCCATATCAACCGTTATGGTTTTTACTTTACCTCCTACGATCTGCAGTGTCAGATATTTAACACCCGATAACGTTTCAATGCTGAGAAACTTTTTATCGGTGTAACCCTTGTCGTAAACATATTTGCCAACACAACGAATACCGTTGCCACACATTTTGGCTTCACTTCCATCCGCATTGAATATCCGCATCTTAAAATCGGCAATGTTTGACGTCGAAATGTAGATCATTCCGTCTGAACCGGCACCCAGATGCCGCTCAGAAAGTTTTTTTGATAACTCTGCCGCATTACCG
The DNA here is from genome assembly GCA_937920235.1 of uncultured Clostridia bacterium. GTDB lineage: Bacteria > Bacillota > Clostridia > Oscillospirales > Acutalibacteraceae > Fimenecus. The sequence continues at coordinate 1,799 of CALGUK010000028.1, forward strand.
GGGACTTCACCGTAAACATACAAATAGTCATTTCCAAGCCCGTGCATTTTTGTAAATTTCATTTGATTCACCTCATTTTGCATCAATCGTAGAGATACCGAGTGTAACTTCCTCCAATACATCAAGAAGCATTCTCACCGTATCAAGCGAGGTCAGCATCGTAATATTATTCTGAGCCGCACATTGGCGAATAGCGATGCCATCGCCAAAATGCTTACCGGAAAGAATGGCACGTGTGTTGATTACATAACTTACATAGCCGGCACGGATAGAATCCAAAACCTCTTCGCTACCTTCACTGGGCTTATGGCGGATACGTGTTCGGATCCCGTTAGCCTTCAGAAATTCGCCTGTCAGCGTCGTGGCTTCAATATTAAAGCCCATATTGTAGAATCGACGAATAAGAGGCAAAGTTTCCTCCTTATCTTCATCGGCAACACTGACAATGACCGTTCCGTAGTTGCGAAGCGTAAGCCCCGATGCCACCATCGCCTTATAAGCCGCACGATGCAGTTTTTTGTCATATCCTATAGCTTCACCGGTGGACTTCATTTCGGGCGAGAGATAAGCATCCATACCACGAAGTTTTGAGAAAGAGAATGCCGGTGCTTTCACATAAAAGCGTTCCTTTTCTTTTGGATAGATATCGAAGATACCCTGTTCCTGCAAGGACATACCAAGGTTACAACGTGTTGCAATATCCGCAAGGCTGTACCCTGTGGCTTTTGACAGGAACGGAACGGTTCTCGAAGAACGTGGGTTCACTTCGATAATGTACACATCATCATGTTCATCTACAATAAACTGAATATTGAACAGACCGATGATACCAATACCAAGTCCAAGTTTTTCTGTATAGTCAAGAATGGTCTTTTTCACCTTATCCGAAAGGCTATAAGACGGGTACACGCTGATGGAGTCACCGGAATGTACGCCGGTTCGCTCCACAAGCTCCATAATGCCGGGGACAAACACCCGCTTGCCGTCGCAAATGGCATCTACCTCAACCTCTTTGCCACGAATGTACTTATCCACCAAAACAGGCTTATCCTCATCAATTTCCACGGCAGTTTTAAGATAGTTGCGCATTGCTTCTTCTTTGGCAACAATCTGCATGGCTCTGCCACCGAGCACAAAGCTGGGACGGACAAGTACGGGGTAACCGATTTCCTCGGCCGCCTTGATGCCTGCCTCGATACTGGTTACTGCCTGTCCTTTCGGCTGCGGAATGTTCAAAGAAATAAGCAGTTTTTCAAAGGCATCACGGTTTTCGGCACGCTCAATGGCATCACAGTCGGTACCTATGATATTCACTCCACGGTCTCTGAGAGGTTCTGCCAGATTGATAGCGGTCTGACCGCCCAGAGTAGCAATAACACCCTCCGGCTGTTCCATCTCGATGATGTTCATAACATCTTCCACGC
>CALGUK010000029.1 GCA_937920235.1 uncultured Clostridia bacterium
CGAACCCACACGACCAGCTTGGAAGGCTGGGATTCTACCATTGAACTACACCCGCGTTTCAAATGCTTGATTATTTTAGCACAAAGGTACATCTTTGTCAATATCTTTTTTCTCTTTATTTTAAATATTTCTCAATAAAATCAATATTTGTGTCCGTTATTTTACCCACATCATTATTTACAAAAGACATATAAAATGTTAAAATTAAGTATCATATTTCGGAGGTGAGCTTGTGGAATCTCATTGGATTGTTCTTGTTGTTGTTTTAGTTGTCATTTTTTTCAGCAAAATGCAGAATAATCTTCTTGTGATACGCAGGCATCTTCGTAAAAGAAAGGGAAATACACATATGACCGAATTGATAAACAAGTTTATTGGCAAGGAATGTCTTATTTATACCTGCACATCGGGAAATACCGTAACGGGTATAATCCGTTCATATAACGAGGGATGGATTGAAGTCGAGCGGGACGGTGTATGCGATATAATGAACTGTGAATATATTTTAAGAATAAGGGAATATCCTAAAAACAAAAACGGCAAAAGAAAGAGCATTGTGCTTGACTGAATATAAGGAGCATTTATCATGGATAAAAACAGATTTGCAAAAACTCCGCCAATGGGATGGAACAGTTGGGACTGTTACGGTGCGGCCGTAAATGAGGAACAGCTTTTAGGTAATGCTGAATATATGGCAAAATATCTTAAGGCATACGGATGGCAATATGTTGTCTGCGATATTCAGTGGTATGAGCCCAAGGCAAAAAATAATGACTATAATAATTTTACAGAACTGTGTATGGACGAGTTTTCTCGTCTTATTCCTGCAGAAAACAGATTCCCCTCATCTGCAAACGGTGTTGGATTTAAGGTAATTGCCGATAAAATTCACGCTATGGGCTTGAAATTCGGAATACATATTATGCGAGGAATTCCTCGACAGGCTGTGCATCGGAATACAAAAATAGAAGGCAGCGACAAAGCAGCCCGTCAGGTCGCTCACCATTTTTCAGTCTGCCCCTGGAATACCGATATGTACGGTATGTATAACTGCGACGGAGCGCAGGCATATTATGATTCTATATTTAAAATGTATGCTGAGTGGGGAATTGACTTTGTCAAGGTTGATGATATCTGTGTTACCGAGTTCAGAAAGTGGGATAATCCCTATTCTGCCCGCGATGAAGTTGAAATGATAAGAAAGGCGATAGACAAAACAGGCAGAGACATTGTTCTAAGCCTTTCACCCGGTCCCGCTGAACTCTCGGTTGCCGATCATCTTTGTGAATATGCAAATATGTGGCGACTGACAGGCGATTTCTGGGATTGGTGGGACAAACTGTACGAAATGTTTGATAAGTGCGAAAAATGGGCGCCTTACGTAAAGGAAGGATGTTGGCCTGATTGTGATATGCTTCCCTTGGGTAACATTTCCAGAAACGGATCTTGCCACGGTCCGCAGGACAGATATACACAGTTCACAAAAGATGAACAGATTACTCTTATGACGCTATGGTCGATATTCCGTTCACCGCTTATGTTCGGCGGCGAATTAAGAAATAACGATGAATGGACTCTTTCTCTTATTACCAATGAGGAGATTATAGATGTCAACCAGAACTCACACGGCGGAAAACAGGCGTACCGTGATGAGAATATAGTAATCTGGACTGCTGAATCATCCGACGGCAAGCCGTTGATAGCGGTATTTAACGTATCGTCCGAAAACAGAAATATAACCGTCGATTTATCAGAATACGGTGTTTTCGGTAAATATGTTCTCCGTGATTTGTGGAAAAAAGAGGACATTGCAGAGGTCGAAAGCACATTTGCATGTGATGTAAATTGTCACGGTGCAAAAATTTATAAACTTATCTGATGTTTTAAGGGATATGTTGTCCCTAAAATCTTTAAAAGGGGCTGAAGTGATTGCTCAACATTATTACCGGTAGAACGGGAAGCGGAAAGACCCGTATGATTCGTTCAATGGCGGCTGAAATTGCCGAAAATAATCCGGGAAAAGCAGTGATTATTGTTCCGGAGCAGTTTTCATTTGATACCGAGAGGGGAATGCTATCCGTTCTCGGAAATATAAAAATAAATAATGTTGAAGTATTGAGTTTTTCTCGTATTGCAGAAAAGCTCATTTCACAATACGGCAAAACAGACAAAAAAACAGCAGATGACGGAATCCGTGCGGTGCTGATGAGCCGGGCAGTGGAGGCTTTGGAGGGTGAAATCAGCATTTATAACAGATATAAAAAATATCCTGCACTTATCCGGGAGCTTCTTGATTTTCACCGTGAAATAAAAAAATGTTCCATCAGTAATCAACAGCTCGCAGAGGTATCATCAAAGGTGAAAAATACGTCTTTTTCCTCCAAACTTTCCGAGCTGTCATTGATTTTTGACTGTTACGATTCACTTGTGTCCGATAAGTTTATCGACAGCAGTGATTTTCTCGATATGCTGTACGAGCTTCTCTGGGATGTCGAATATTTTAAAGGAAAAACCGTTTTCATTGATGCTTTTTCAGGCTTTTCGGCTCAGGAGTATAACATAATTGAGCAGATTTTGCGTCAGGCTGATGATGTGTATGTGACTTTTTGCTGTGACACGGCACGAAACAGCGGAAGATACGAGCTGTTTTATAATACCGCAGTTGAAATCAAAAAACTGAAATCAATCGCCAATAAAATAAATATTAGTGTTGCATCTGAAAAGTATCTTGAATCAAATAAAAAATATAAAAAGGATGAGCTTAATTTTCTTGAAGAAAATATTTTCTTGTCTGACGGAAAAATATATGATAAAAATGCAGCGGCAATAACCGTTATTCCTTGCAGAACCAAAACAGATGAGTGCAAAATGGTTGCATCAGAGATAAAAAGACTTGTACGCAACGAAAAACTCCGTTACCGTGATGTCGCCGTTATTGTGCGTAACGAGGAAAATTACCGCAAGGACCTGGCATCAGCATTCAGAAAATATGATATAGACTGTTTTCACGATAACCGTCAGCCTGTTGATACACAGCCTTTAATTGTGTTTATGAAATGCCTTCTTGATATTCTTGTAAAGGGCTTTGAGACGGAGACAGTTCTCAGATTGCTCAAAACACAGCTTTACGGCTTTACGGTTGAAGAAATTGCTCTTCTTGAGGATTTTTGCCTCATGTGGAAAGTCCGTTCATCCGATTGGAGAAATGAGTGGATACAGAACCCCGAGGGGTTTGGTGAGGAGTTTGACGAGTTATCAAGAGAAAAACTTTCACATATAAACTCTCTCCGTGAAAGAGTTGCAGGACCGTTGACAGCACTGCGTAATAAGATAAAATACTCGGACGGTGCCACCTTCACCAAAGAGCTTTTTGCGTTTATCCGTAATGCAGGAATTGATAAGAATTTACAGAGCTTTGCTGCAAATCTTCTGGAAAACGGAGAAAATGAGCTTGCAGCTGAACAGGGCAGAATATGGAAGCTTCTCACCGAAATACTTGACGGATTGTATTCTGCTCTCGGAAACAGCAAAATTTCAGCAGAGCGTTATTCAGAGCTCTTCAATATTCTTACAGCTTCAAAGGATATAGGAGTCATTCCCAACGGTGTTGATGAGGTCGTTATAGGCGGAGCAGACCGCATACGTGCGTCAGCACCTAAAGTTGTATTTCTTATGGGCTTGAATACGGGCGTGTTCCCAGGAGAAGTAACATCGGGTGTCCTATTTAATGACAGTCAAAGATGTGAACTTATAAATAACGGACTTCCCATTGTCAGCAATCTTGAATATAACAGTGTCAGCGAAATGTTTATAGCTTATCATGCAGCTACATTATCTACTGATAAGCTTTATCTGTCTTATTCGGCGGTGGATAGCGACTCTTCTTCACTTACTCCGTCAGAGCTGGTGAATGATGTACTGAGAATCTTCCCGAAATGCACAGTCAGAGATAAATTTACCGCCGTTGACAGAATCGAGAGTGTCAAAAGTGCCTTTTCGGTTATGGCAGGAGAGTCGGTAAACGGTTCTGTGCTTGGCGAGACTCTCAAAGAATACTTTTTATCGGAAAACAGTGAAAACGAGCTCGAAAAACTTCGCAAGGCATCTGAAACGGAGTTTGCTATATCTGATACAGGACTTGCTACCGAATTTTTTGGCAAAAATATGTATATGACAGCCTCCCGGGTTGAGAAATTCTATAAATGTCCGTTCAGCTATTTTTGCGAATACGGAATTAAAGCAAAGCCGCGTAAAGAGGCTGAGGTTGATGCGGCTCTTTCGGGAACGCTTATCCACTATGTTCTTGAAAAATTCTTATCGGAAAATCCAAAACACGAATTTGTGAAAATGAGCGAAAATACCGTTGAGGAAAAGCTCAGTGAGATAATTGATGAATATGTAAAAGAAAATATGGGCGGTTCGGAAAACAAATCTTCTTCATTTGCCCGTACTCTTGACTTGTTGCGAAAAAGTGCCTGTAAGGTGGTTATGCATCTGATAGAGGAATTTTTGCACTGCAGGTTTACTCCGGCTGATTTTGAATTGAAAATCAGCAATGACGGTCAGATAAAGCCGTATGAAATTTCTCTCGACAATGGCGGAACCGTAAAAATCGTAGGAAGCGTTGACCGTGTGGATACCTATGAAACAGCCGAAAATACCTTTGTCCGCGTAATTGATTATAAAACGGGAGGTAAAGAATTTAAGCTCGGAGAAGTCTTTTCAGGACTAAATATGCAGATGCTTATATATCTTTTTGCAATCTGGCAAAACGGTGGCGATTATTATAAAAATGTAACACCTGCAGGTGTGCTGTATTTTCAGGCGAAAAACCCGAGAACGAAATCGAAAAATATTACAAGAACAACAGATGTAAAAGAGGCTGAGGATGCTTCACTCCGTGAACTGAGAATGCACGGTATGGTTCTTAATAATATAGATGTTGTCAATGCGATGGAGGACGGTTGCGGAGGAATGTTTATTCCCGTTGATATGGACAAAACAGGTGCGTTAAAAGGAAATGTTATTTCAATTCAGGCTCTTTCAAATCTGAAAAACAGAGTAGATAAAATTATAAAGAATATGGCGGAAGAGCTGCAAAGGGGATATATTTCGGCGCTTCCTATAGAGGACGGCTGTACCTGGTGCAGTTATAAGGACATCTGTAAGCGTGAGGAAAGTGATCCGATAAGGGAAATCACCGTTCCCTCATTTGACGATGCAATTTCGATGTTAAGGAGTGACAGCGATGGCGAGAATATGGACTGAAGCACAGAAACAGGCTATTGATGCAAGAAAAGGTACCGTTCTGGTATCTGCGGCGGCGGGTTCGGGCAAAACAGCTGTTCTCGTAGAGCGTGTCATTAAAATAATAACTGATGAATCCAACCCCGTTGATGTTGAAAAGCTCCTTGTGGTTACATATACAAAAGCCGCTGCGGCAGAGATGAAGGAGAGAATATCCGCACGGTTATCTGAGCTTATTCAGGAACAACCGCTTAACAGATATCTCAAAAGGCAAAAAATGTATCTGCCAAATGCGCGGATATCAACCATGGACAGCTTCTGCGGAAAACTCGTTAAGGAAAATTTTGATAAAGCAGGTGTAATTCCCGATTTCAAAATGCTTTCCGAGGTTGAACATAACATTATGAAAAGGGAGGTCATAAATCAGGTTCTTGAGGACTTGTATAATCTTCCTCAGGAAGAAACCGAAGCCTTTCTCTCTCTTTTTACCAACGGAAAAAATGATGAAAACCTCATTTCTTCAATACTTTCCATGTACGATTTTGCAATGGCTTCTCAGAATCCGGTGCAATGGATAGAAAAAAGCTTTGCAGAATATTTTGATGATAAATTGCCGTGCGAAACCGAATGGGGAAAATTCTGTCTTAACCGCATTGCTGAGATTCTGGAATATGTTAAAATCAAGGCGGCAGATATCCTTGAGGATGCACCTGAGGGCACAAGTCTCTTCGGAGCATTAAATAATGATATTACTCCGTTAATCGCATCCGTAGATGATGTTCTGGAAAAAATATATCATTCTCCTGAAAAATGGGATGAAATAAGAAACGATATTGATCTTCTCAAATTCAGCAATTTTCCGAGAATTCCCAAGGATGAGAAGGATGATTGCTACGAAGAGCTGAAAGCGCGTCGCGACAGCATAAAAAAATATCTTTCTTTTGCACAATCGGTTATTGTTTGCTCTGAGAAGGAATTTTATGAGGATATATGTTATCTGCGTCCTGTCGTTCTTGTACTGAAAAAATGTATTCTTGAGTTTATGACATTGCTCGATAACAGGAAAAAAGAAAAAGGTACATACTATTTTTCGGATATTATCCATATTGCTCTGAAGCTTTTGATTGATTTCAAAGAAGACGGCAGTTATGAAAAAACACCTCTGGCAAATGAACTGTCAGAAAATTTTGAAGAAATTCTGATCGATGAGTTCCAGGACACCAACGAGGCACAGGATACATTGTTTTCCGTACTTTCCAAGGATAATACCAATAAGTTTATGGTCGGTGATGTTAAGCAGAGCATTTACCGATTTCGTCAGGCAATGCCGGAAATATTTATGAATTATAAAGAAAGTTTTTCTGTTTTCGACGGAAAAAATTATCCGGCAACAATAAATCTTGATAAAAACTTCAGAAGCCGTGATGGGATCGTCGAAGGAATAAACTTCTTTTTCGATTTTCTTATGACTAAAAAGTCATGCGGAATTGATTATAAAAAGGGAGAACAGCTTGTTTTCGGCGGAAATTATGATACCTCTGATAAAGCCGATGTTTCAGTTCACATTGTTGAAACAGATGTTACACGAAAAACGGATCTCGTTGCTGAAGCACATCATATCGGCAATATCATAAAGGAACTTGTAGAGTCCGGAGAATTGATCGGCAAAAAAGGTGAGGAGCATCCCGTAAGATACAGTGATATCTGCATTTTGCTCCGTGCTGTTAAGGATCAGGCGGCTGTTGTCGCAAAAGAATTGATAGGAATGGGAATACCTGCATATTTTCAGAAAAAAAGCGGCTTTTTTGAAAGTCGTGAGATAGTAACAATGTTTTCTATGCTTAAGGTTATTGACAATCCCGTGCAGGATATTCCTCTTGTTTCCGTTATGTTGTCTCCGATGTTTCCTTTTACGGAGGATGATCTCGCTGTGTACCGCAGCAAAATGCGTAAGGGAAGCTTTTACTCTGTCATAAAAAATCAATACGGTACGGATAAAAAGGTTAAGGATTTTCTTGACTTATTGACTTCTCTTCGTGCATTATCAGTCACAATGGACGTGGGAAGTCTTATACGTCGTGTGCTTGAAATAACTTCATACGACAGTATTGCAGGAGCAATGGATAACGGAGAAAAGAGAATTCTGAATCTTGAAAGGCTTATAAATTATGCGGAAAATTATGAGGCAAACGGCGGTTCTGGTTTGACGGGATTTATACGTTATCTTGATAAAATAAGAAACAATAATAATGATCTTGAGGGTGCATCTGATATATCTGAAAATGATGATGTTGTACGGATTATGTCAATCCACAAGAGCAAAGGACTTGAGTTCCCGATAGTTTTCCTTGCCAATTGTTGTTATTCTTTTACAGGAAAAGAACGGAACAAGGTTAAAATTAACCGAAACTTAGGCCCCGGAATACCGAGGCTTATAAATGAGCTTAATAAGGATTTTCCTACGCTTCCTTTAAATTCCGTAAAGCTGTGTGAAGCTCGCGAAAACACCGCCGAGTTAATAAGATTGCTTTATGTCGCAATGACAAGAGCTGAGGAAAAGCTCTACCTTGTCGGCTCGTTGAATAATACTGAAAAGAAAATACTCGACCTGTATTATGACTATTACGGCAGCTTTACAGACTGCTCCGTGCCGCTGTCGATGTGTAACTCTTTTATGCAATGGATTCTCCTTGCAATGATGAATCATCCGTCGATGAATTTTACAGGCATGATTAATTGCCCTAAGAATTATAAAAGCACACATATTAACTTTGGGATTTTTGAAAAAAATCTGTCCGTTGCAGAGACAGATAAAAAAACAAAAAATTATCAGAGCGATAAAGATTTGCTTGAGATTATTAAGGAAAAAGCATCATATAGATATCCTTATGCCGAGCTTTCGGGAATTTCCGTCAAATATGCCGCTTCGTCTATGGATAGAGAAATTCAGCTCGATTACATCACAGCAGAAAACCCTGCTTTTGCCGGTGCCGGTGAGTTGACACCTTCTCAAAGGGGTACAGTAAATCACAAATTTATGGAAATATGCGATTTTGCCGCATCAGGAGAAAATCTTGATGCCGAAATACAACGTCTCACAGATGTCGGAAAGCTCACTTCACATGAGGCGGAGGCGATAAACAGAACCGCTGTAAGAAAATTCTTTTCAAGTGCACTATATTCAAGAATAATCGGCTCTGAAAAATTTATCAGAGAGCAGGAATTTACAATGGAGCTTCCTATTTCCAGAATTATCGGTTCGTTTTCTGATTCGGAACATGAAAGCGTTATCGTTCAGGGTGTTATGGACGGTTTAATTGTCAATGGAAAAAACGGAGAAATAGTTGACTACAAAACCGATCGCGTATCCTCTGCGGAAGAGCTTTGTGAAAGATATAAAGAGCAGATGAAGATATACAAAATGGCGGCGGAGGAATGTTTCGGACTTGAAAATGTTACGGTTTCGTTATATTCATTCCATTTATCCGAAGAAATTTCTTTAAAACTTTAAAAAAACACTTGATTTTTGAATTATCTTGTGATAAACTTATTAGGCTATGTAATTAAGGATTGAAAGAGGTGACAATTGTCATGAAACAGGGAATCCATCCTGAGTACAAAACAGTTACAGTTAAGTGTGCTTGCGGTGCAACATTTGAAACTCGTTCAACTAAAGATGATTTAAAGGTTGATATCTGCTCAAATTGCCACCCATTCTTCACAGGTAAACAGAAGCTTGTTGATACAGGCGGACGTGTTGACAGATTTAACAAGCGTTACAATCTCTCAAAATAATTCAAACATAATGGTGGTACCAAAAGTACCACCTTTTGTTTTATAGATAAGCGAGGTGATTTTTTGCAAAAAGAATACAGAACCGTCAAGGAATATTCTTCGGATGAATATGTTGTCAAACGCTCAAGGTTTATCGGCTATGCAAAGCCTGTTTCTACGATTGAAGAGGCGAATTCGTTTATTTCAGAAATAAAGTCAAAGCATTGGGATGCTACGCATAATGTTTATGCCTACATTCTTCGCGACGGAGGAATAAAGCGTTATTCTGACGACGGTGAACCACAGGGAACGGCAGGTGTGCCTGTTTTAGATGTTCTTGAAAAGGAAGGACTTGAAGATGTCTGTGTTGTCGTAACAAGATATTTCGGCGGTATTCTTCTCGGCGGCGGAGGACTTGTCCGTGCATATTCTCACAGTGCTAAAATAGGTGTTGACAGTGCAAAAATAATCACTATGGCGCATTGCGTTGACCTCTCTGTTGAGTGCGATTATACATTTTACGGAAAATTAAACGCTTTTCTCTTGAATGAGGATACGGTGATTCTTGACACCGTGTTTACCGATAATGTTAAAGTAATTTTCCGTATTAAAAGTGAAAACCGCGGAAGCATTGATGCAAAAATCACCGATATGAGCAACGGAAGGTTGTTTACATCCGTTATTTCTGAAAATTTTTGCGAATTTTAAAAATTTTTTTAAAATAAAAAAAGGATTTTTGCTGTTTTTTGCGTATATATAATCAGAAGGGTAATTTTTAGTATAAAAAGGAGGCTTTATAATGAATGTCCGTGAGAAAATAGAAAATAATGAAAGACTTATTTTGTCAGATAAAGCCTGCTTGTCCTCGCAGTCAAGAGGCAGAGAAAATCCGGAAGAAAAATGCTCCCTGAGAACTGACTTTCAAAGGGACAGAGACAGAATTATACATTCCAACTCTTTCAGAAGATTAAAGCATAAAACTCAGGTTTTTCTCTCTCCTGAAGGAGACCATTACAGAACTCGCTTAACACATACGCTTGAGGTGTCGCAGATTGCAAGAACCATTGCTAACGGATTATCCCTTAACGGCGATCTTACCGAGGCTGTAGCACTGGGGCACGACCTCGGTCACACTCCTTTCGGTCATGCAGGCGAAAGAGCTCTCAATTCAGTTTTCCCGGGTGGCTTCAGGCACTATGACCAAAGTCTCAGAGTTGTTGAAAAACTCGAAAAAAACGGTAAGGGACTCAATCTTACATATGAAGTGCGTGACGGTATTGTATGCCATACAAGAGGCAAAGAGGCAGATACTCTTGAGGGTAGAATAGTAAAGCTTGCCGATAAAATTGCATATATCAATCACGATATCGATGACGCCGTCCGTGCAGGTGTAATGTGCGAAGAAGATATTCCGTCAGAGGTCAGAAAAGCTCTCGGATTTACAAAAAGTGCTCGCATAAACACAATGGTGCTTGATGTTGTTGAAAACAGCCGTGATGATATCGTTTTTTCAGCTGAGATTCAGCAACCGTTTGACGAGCTTCACTCATTTATGTTTGAAAAGGTCTATACAAACCCTGTGTGTAAAGGTGAGGAGACCAAGGCGATTGATATTATACTTCGTCTTTACGACTACTTTATATCCAATTCAGAACGAATTCCCAAAACATATCATTATATTATAGAGGAAGAGGGAGTTCACCGTGCTGCCTGCGATTATATTGCAGGAATGAGTGACAGATACCTTCTTGCGGTATATAAAAAAATATTTATTCCGGATTCCTGGGTTGATATTGGTTCGGAGGAGGGATGATATTGGCACTACCTGATGATTTTTTATTTGAATTGCGTAACCGTGCTGATATCGAAACCACGATTTCCTCCTATGTGAATTTAAAGAGGGCAGGAAGAATCAGCAAGGGCCTGTGTCCGTTTCACGGCGAAAAAACAGCTTCGTTTACTGTTTATCCCGATACACAGTCGTATTACTGCTTCGGATGCGGAAACGGCGGAGATGTAATAACCTTTATAAAAAATATTGAAAATCTTGATTATATTGATGCTGTGCGTTTTCTCGCAGAAAAAAACGGAATGACTATGCCGGAGGAAAATTCATACGACAGCGTTGTTAATAAAAGAAAACTACGTATGCTTGAAGCCAACAGAGAAGCAGCAAAATTTTTCCATAACTGTCTTAAAACCAATGACGGAACAGTGGGATACAGATATTTCCGAAACCGCGGTCTCTCCGATGATACAATTCGTAAATTTGGTCTCGGTTTTGCGCCGGACAGCTTTTCTGCACTTACAAATTATATGCTGGGCAAAGGATTTACAAGGGACGAGCTTGTTTATGCCAATCTGTCAAGACGCTCACAAAAAAATCCGAACAGCGTGTATGATAATTTCCGAAACCGCGTTATATTTCCGATAATTGATGTTAAGGGTAACGTCATTGCCTTCGGCGGACGCGTTATGGATGACTCAAAGCCCAAATATTTGAACACATCCGATACACTCGTTTATAAAAAAAGTCAGGGTGTGTTTGCGTTGAATCTCGCAAAAAAAAGCGGTAAGGACAGCCTTATCCTTTGCGAAGGATATATGGATGTTATTGCTCTTCATCAGGCAGGATTTACCAATGCGGTTGCGGGACTCGGAACAGCCTTGACATCAGAACAGGCTCAGCTTTTATCCCGTTATGCCTCGGAGGTTCTTATATGCTATGATGCAGATGAGGCAGGGCAGAAGGCGGCTGCAAGGGCAATGCAGATTTTCGCAAAAACCACTGCAAAAATAAAAATTCTCAGATTAAGCGGCGGAAAAGATCCGGACGAGATTCTGAAGAATTACGGAGTCGAAAAAATGAAATCGATTATAAGCGGTGCTGCCAATGAAATCGAATTTGCCTTGCTCCGTGAACAGTCAAAATTTGATATTACGAGCGACGACGGTAAGCGTCAGTATCTTCAGGCAGCAGTTAAGGTTCTGTCCTCGGTAGGTGCCATCGAGCTTGATATTTATGCTTCACGTCTTGCTGATGAACTGTCTGTTTCAAAAGAGGTTATTGTCAGCGAAGCTAAGCGCCAAGCCAAAAGAAACGTTGTTGTTCAACAGAAAAAGGAATTTAATGAGATTCAGCGACATGAGGATATCCTGGACAAGCTGAATTCTCAAAGAAAGACCTTTTATAAAGCGGCAAAAGCGGAGGAAATGCTCATTGCCTTAATAATGTCTAATCCGGAGTTTCTGAATGGCATTGATGAGAAAATTTCCTGCGGTGATTTTGTCACCGATTTTAACGGGCGCATTTTCAAAGCGATTACTGACAGACTCCGTCAGGGTAAATCCGCCGAAATCTCATTTTTATACGGTGAACTGAATGATGATGAGATAAGCGCAGTCGCAAAAATACAGACGATTGCACATACTCTGAAAAATACCTTCGGAGAATGTGTTGATTGTATAAATATTATTATGAATGAAAAAAATAAGAAAGTTCTTAAAAATATCAATGTGGAAGACATAAGTGACGAGGATTTTCTGAAGTTTTTTAGAAGTGAAGGAGAAAATTATGGAAACAATTGATAAAAAGTCAGCTTTAAAGGCGCTTATTGAAAAAGGTAAAGCTGTCGGTAAGCTTACAACTCAGGAAATTGATAATGCCATTGTTGAACTCGACATTGAAATGGAAGAGCTTGATAAGCTTTATGAGCTCATTGAAACAAATAATATCGAACTCATTGATGACCTTGGCGATATGGCAAGAGATGCAATCACAGACGAGTCTGATATGGCAAAAACCGATGACGGCGGAGCAGGGGACAGCAAAACTCTTGTTATGGATGACCCCGTCAGAGTTTACCTTAAAGAAATCGGTCGAGTACCGCTTCTTACTTCTGAGGAAGAAATAGAACTTTCAATCAGAATTTCAGACGGTGATGCAAAAGCAAAACAGCGTCTGGCTGAGGCAAACCTTCGTCTTGTTGTAAGTATTGCAAAACGATATGTAGGCAGAGGGATGCAGTTTCTTGATCTTATCCAGGAGGGTAACCTGGGACTTATCAAGGCAGTTGAAAAATTTGACTATACAAAGGGCTTTAAATTTTCAACATACGCTACTTGGTGGATAAGACAAGCAATTACCAGAGCCATTGCTGACCAGGCAAGAACCATTCGTATTCCCGTTCATATGGTTGAAACAATAAACAAGGTTAAAAAGACGAGCAGCCAGCTTCTCCATAAAAACGGACACGATCCGTCGGCAGAAGAAATTGCGGAAGAACTTAATATGTCTCCCGATAAGGTTCGTGAAATTCTCCGTCTTGCTCAGGAGCCGGTATCTCTTGAAACTCCTATCGGTGAAGAAGAGGATAGCCATCTCGGTGACTTTATTCCTGACGATGAAGCACTTTCTCCTGCTGATGCGGCATCAATTTCACTTCTTAAAGAACAGCTTGCTGAGGTTCTGAAAACTCTTACTCCGAGAGAGGAAAAGGTTCTTTCACTTCGTTTCGGACTTGAAGACGGACATCCGAGAACGCTTGAGGAAGTAGGTAAGGAGTTCAATGTTACCCGTGAACGTATTCGTCAGATTGAGGCAAAAGCGTTGAGGAAACTCCGCCATCCGAGTCGCAGTAAAAAGCTCAGAGACTTTTTAGATTAATATATTATAATATGCTATCCGGGATTGAACTGTAAATCCCGGATATTTTTTGCAAAAAAGAGGCAATACGGAATTTCCGTACTGCCTCACATTTTTGTTTTGCCGATCTCACATTCAATTTGAGAGATTACTACTGTGCTTATTTATTCTTTTTTGCGGCTTTCTTTGCTGCTTTTTCAGCCTTTATTTTAGCTGCATGAGCTGCCTGCTCTTCTTTTTCACGAAGAATTTTTGCTTCCTCGTCAGCAAGAGCCTGTTCATAACGAATCTTTGCTTCTTCATACATTTCTTCGATGTCATCGAAGTGCTTGTAGTTTTCTTCTTGCTTTACAAGCTTTTCAGCATCAAGATATGGCTTTGCAGCACGTGCAAAGTAAGCATGCCTATCCATTTCAATCTTTGAAGTCTTGTGAATTTCTTCTTTCTTTGCTTTATAAGCTTTGATTTCTGCCTTGATTGCCTTAACTTTTGCAGAGTCATTAATCTTTTTAGCATCTCTGAGATCAAGATAAAGCTGTTTAAGCTTTGCATCACATTCGTCTTCAGCATCGAAGAGTTCTTCAAGTTTTGTGAAATCGGGCTGAACAAGTTCTTCATTGACAAAGTATTTGTTAAGAGCTTTGAATGAAGATTTCTTATTTCTTGCGATTTCTATAGCAAATTTACGGATTTCTTTTTCTGATTCCGTTGTCATCGGCATAGCCTTTGCATTGAGCATCTCGGTTCTGAGCTCGTCAGCAGTCATAAGCTTAAGACCCTGAAGACCTGCGGAGTAAATCTCTTTCTGAACAGTATACTGATATTTGTAAACGTCGGTTGAGAATTTATCAAGCTCGTCGCATACAAACTTTGCAATTTCAATATCTTCGTTGAACTTCAGTGCTTCTTTGTAAGCGTTCTTTGCAGCTTTACGTTCTTCTTTGTCCTTAACAGATTTATAGCTGTTCTTATCTGCAGCTTTCGGAACTTCGTTAGCCATTGCTCTTGATTCACGGATGATATCGATACCCTGAACAAGCTGTGCATCGTTTTTAATACCGTTGCCGTAGTCCTCGAAAAGAGCACGTACTCTGAGAACCTTAACAACTGATTTTTGCTTTCTTTCGTTAAAGTCATAGAAGAAGAAGGGAATAACGTTCATTGCGGCACCGATAGCGGCAACAATAATCAAAACATTGATAAGACTTAAAAGAACATCGGTATCATAAAGTGCCGAGTAAGCGTTGGAATAGTTATCCTGGCCTTTGGCAAGCTGGTCGGCCAAAATCTGACCTACGGTTGTTTTGCCGTCACCGAGAACACGGTTGAGTATTTCGGGATTTGATGTGACGACCTTGGCATTTTCACTTGTGATACCATTTTTCTCATAAATGAAGGGGAGAACAGATGATGTGGCAAGAGCAAGAACTGTACCGATTGTATTAACTGCTGAGAACATACCGTCAATTCTTTCACCTGTAACATACTGCTGATAGTCACGGATATCTGCCTGAATAGCAGGGTTGAGAATTCTTGCAAATGATCCTACGAGAGCATTAAGCCACAAGCAAGACATAACAAGAAGAATTGTTACGTTATGAGTAATCTCATCTGTGAAGAGAAGCATTGCAAGGATAAATACAATGTTAAAGAGGTTTGTAACGATAAGAACAGATTTCTTACCCCATTTGCGAATACAGAACGGAGCGGCAAGCATACCCCAAAGAGAAGCGTTACCGTAAACTGTAGTAATAATGCTGTATGTAGTACCTGAACAAGCACCGCCGTAGTTGTAAAGCCAGTACATGATGTTGGAGTATGCACTTTCGAGGAAACCGATCCAGCTTGCAAGTGAAATGATCCAGAAATATTTGTTCTTGGCAACTGCACGGAGAGCGTCAAAGAGCTTGATCTGAACAACGTGAGTTCTTGCCTGAACAATCTTTTCAACTGTACCTTTATAAACGATAATACAGAGAAGGATACCTAAAACCGAAAGAATAGGATAAACAAGTCTGTAAACACGGATATCTGTCTGGTTAGAATGAAATACGTGCTGTGCAATAAGAGGAGTTACAAAGTTTACAATAGTGGGAGCAAATGAGTAAACAACACTCTTTACGGAAGCAACGTCAGCTCTCTCCTGTGTTTCGGGAGAAAGAACGTGAATGAGGTTTTCATATGCATCATAGAAGAAATAGAAGAAGAAGTGAAGTGCCAGGTTAAGAACCATAATAACAGCACATTTTGCTATATAAGCAACATCGTGACCGAAAAGAGATCCGTTTCCGAATAATGCACCGAATTTGTCATACGGGAACCAAACCATTGTAACACAGATAATGGCGGTCGGAATAGCCATCGTTACAATATAAGGACGGTATTTACCGGCTTTATTACGGGTGTTATCAATAATGTTTGCACGGACACCGGTAAGAAATACGTTACAAAGAACAGCAATAACGTACATAACATACATATCCATCGGCTCAACACCGAGAACACCTGACAAAAGCACGTTGTTTGTTGACAACAAGCAAGCGTTTGACATAGTGATGAGCATATAGGCACCGATACCGCCGCCCGAATATGATGCAATTTCTTTAAAGGTCATAAAGCGGCCTTTTGGTGGCGTTTTCCAATAGGTTTTAACCTTGTCAACGCCGTCTCTGACTTTTGAAGTTAAATTCATTTTTTGCACTCCTTTAATAGTGTTTTACATACTTAATTATAATATCATATTTTTACTTTGCGTTCAATCATAAAATCAAATTTTAACAAAAAATGAACACAAAAAACAGAAATTTGTAAAATGTGAACAAAATACAGGTGTTTAAAATAGTTAAAATTACCTATGAATTTATTTGATTTTTTAATAATAAAATTAAAAAGAGCGCTGTGTCATAATTAACACAACGCTCATAAACCGAATTACAGGGTTACTTGTTCCTTTTTGCAGATTTAGCGGCCGCTTTTTCAGCTTTGAGTCTTGCCGTCATATCGTCTTTTTCCTTCTGTTTTCTTAGCGCATCTGCCATTTCGGCCTCCTGTTTAGCCTCGTATCTTGTTTTTGCTTCATCATAGAGAAGCAAAATATCATCAAGGTGAGTATAGCTTTCCTTTTGTGAAATAAGCTTTTCGGCATCAATATACGGCTTTGCAGCTCTGTTAAAGCGAGCGTGCTTATCCATTTCTGCTTTGGAATCTGCCTGGACGATTTTCTTTTCAAGCTCAATTTTTTTGATTTCATCTTTTAAATCTGCAACTAAACTGGAATTTTTGTTTTTCTTAGCATCTTTAAGATTAAGATATAATGCTTTGAGCTTTTCGTCACATTCATCTTCCTTATTGAAGTACTTTTCAAGAACATCAAAATCCGGGCGCACAAAGCTTTCAAGAGTTGGGTAGTATTTTTTGATTGCTTTGTATGAAGCTTTCTTTTTCTTTGCAATATCAATGAGTGCTTTTCTCAGCTCTTTTTCGCTTTCCGTCTCCTTGGGCAGTGCCTTGGCAGAATGTAATTCTGCATTTATCTCATTGATATCTGCATCAAAGAGTCCTTTGAGACCTTCGTTAAGCACGGCTTCATTTGCCTTTATCTGAATTGAATATAACTGAGAGGAAAATTTGTTCAGCTCATCAAAAATAAATTTCGCCATATCAATTTCCTCGTTGTATATAAGCGCATTTTTGTATTCAATCTTGGCAAGCTTGCGCTTTTCCCTGTCCTTGATTGCCTTGTATGATTTTTTATCAACTGTTTTCGGATGTTCGTTGATATATTTTTTTGCGTTATTGATTATGTCAATGCCTTCTACAAGCTTTGCGTCATCAATAATACCGTTTCCGTAGTCCTCAAAGACCGCACGTATTTTGAGAACTCGGACAATGGAATTTTGTCTTTTTTCGTCAAGGTCATAGAAAAAGTACGGAACCATATTGAGAAATGCTCCTGCGCCTGCCATAAGAATAAGAGCAGATAAAACTCTTTCCAGAAGACCGGGTTCACCTGTGGTAATATCAAGGATATCGTAAGGCTTTGCATAGCCGTTACCCTCATATATTCCGAAAGATTTATAAACCATAGGAAGAACGGAGGAGGTTACAAGCGTAACGAGGTTTCCGATTGTCTGAACCGTGGCAAACATACCGTCAACTCTTTCTCCCGTAACATATTGATGATAATCTCGTATATCGGCCTGAATTGCAGGAGTTGTTATCTGTTCAAATGCACCAAAGAGCCAGTTGAGATAAACGCAGACAGCTATCCAGTAAATATTTATCGGGTCGATAAGCATTGCGAGAATACATACAACATTCATAAAATTAACGCTGAGCAAGACTTTCTTTTTACCCCAGGTACGAATACAGAACGGAGCAAGGATCATTCCCCATAAGGCTGCATTGCTGACAATTGTTCTTATTATGGACATTGTGGTGCCGCTACAGGCATGTGCGTAGGAGTATGTCCAGTCAAGAACGCTGCCGTATGCACTCTCAAGAAATCCTAACCAACCTGCAAGCGCAATAATCCAAAAATACTTGTTTTTTGCAACCTGCTTGAACGCATCAATAAAGCTTATCTGAATTGCGTGGGTTTTTGCCTGAACGATTTTTTCTTTTGTATTTCCGTAAACAAATGTGGTGAGAATAATACCGAAAACAGCGAAAATGGGGTAGGAAATTCTGTATACCTTTATGTCGTAAAGGTCATTATCTGAAACATACTGTGCAACGATTGGCAGTGCTATGTTCATGATTGACGGGGCGAGAGAATATACAACTGCCTTGATTGACAGAACATCAGTTCTTTCCTGTGTGTTAGGTGATAAAACATGAATAAGGTTGGTGTATGCGTCGTTGAAAAAATTAAAGAAAAACTGCAGCAGAAGATTGAATATGAGAACAACACCGCAAACAGCAATGTATCCCCAGGTTATATCGGAGCCGTTCATAAAGGGATTCGGCATAGCTGCTTTCATCTGGTCATACGGGAACCAGACATAAGCAAGCGCTATGAGTGCGGTAGGTATTCCCATTGACAAAAGATAAGGACGGTATTTTCCTGCTTTATTCCTTGTATTGTCAATCATCGTGGCTCGTACGGCAGTAAGCGGGATGTTTGCAAGCGTAGAAATGATGTATAGAATATATATATCCGTCGGTGCAACTCCTATCGCGCCGCCGACAATCATATTGGTTGTAGAGACAATGAGCGTGCTTCCCAACTGAATTATGAAATAGGCACCGATACCGCCGCCTGCATAGGCGAATATTTCTTTAAAAGTCATATATCTGCCGGGCATCGGAATGTTCCAATAAAGCCCAAAATCAGAAATCTTGGATTTCAATTCTTTAAAAAAAGACATTTTTACCACTCCTTGTCAATTACTTATCATTCTAACATATTTGATGAGGTAATTCAATTCAAAATATAAAATTTTTAACAAATTATGAACATGAAAAACATTGATAAATAATATTGACAGAAATTATGTAAAAATATGAATATTTTGTCTTGACAAAAACTTTAAGAAAGATAATAATATATATATGACATATTCGGTAGGTAAGGCTACCACAGGGATACGGATTACTGCCGCGAAATGGTGGAGACACTGTCAGCAGGTCAGCAGGTCATATCGTATTAAGGTGTGACTTAATGTAATTTCATCGCCCTGCGAAGCTAAAGCTTGAACGAAATGCAAGGAACGGATTGACTGCATTTTTGCGTTTGAGCAAATGCAGTTTTTTTATTTTGTATCAAGAAGGAGTGAAAATTGTGGACACGTGCCGAAGTACGACAGCGAAACCTCCGAGTATTTATGCGGTAATGCTCCGCAATTTTTAAATACTCGCCGTGTTTCACAAATCTTTGATATAAAAAAGGAGTTGTGAAAAATGGAAACCTATGAAATCTTAACCGAATTATTGCATAACAAAAAATGGAAAGAGCTCAAAGAAATTCTTGATGAAATGAATGAGCAGGATATAGCTGAGCTTTTTATGGAGCTTGAAGAACGGGATCTGACTCTGATTTACCGATTACTCAATAAAGAACTTGCTGCCGAAGTATTTGTTAATATGGAGCCGGAATACCAGGAACAGCTTATCCGCGCATTCAGTGACTCTGAACTTCGTGAAGTGCTCGATGAACTTTATGTTGACGATGCCGTTGATCTTATCGAGGAAATGCCTTCAAGTCTTGTTAAGCGTATTTTAAAGCATACTGATCCTGATACCAGAAAAAGCATAAATGAGATATTGAAATACCCCGAGGATTCCGCCGGAAGTATTATGACCATTGAGTATGTTGATTTAAAGCGCTCAATGACCGTTTCGGATGCTTTTATGAGAATTCGCCGCACAGGTGTTGATAAAGAGACCATATACACATGTTATGTTACTGACAGTAAAAGAAAGCTCAAGGGTGTTGTAACTGCGAAGGATCTTCTTCTTGCCGATGAAAATGCTCAGATCAGAGATATTATGGAGGATAATGTCATCTCTGTAAACACTTCTGAGGATAAAGAGATTGTCGCGGATCTCTTTGACAAATATGACCTTCTTGCTTTGCCGGTTGTTGACGGTGAAAAGCGTCTGGTCGGCATTATTACGGTTGACGATGCTATCGACGTTATGCAGGAAGAAATAACCGAGGATATGGAATTGATGGCTGCTATTACGCCTACAGATAAACCGTATCTTAAAATGAGTGTTTTGGAAAACTTCAAAAAGCGTATTCCGTGGCTTATGCTCTTGATGGTTTCGGCGACATTTACCGAAAAAATAATTACTCATTTTGAGGGAACGCTTACCGCCTGTGTTGCACTTACTGCTTTTATACCTATGCTGACCGGTACTTGCGGAAACTGCGGAAATCAGTCCTCGTCCACAATTATCCGCGGACTTTCACTCGGTGAAATTGAGTTTAAGGACACATGGAGAGTTGTACTCAAGGAGTTCCTTATTGCACTTGTTTGTGGTGTTGTGCTTGCCGTAGTGAATTTTGCAAAGCTGATGATTTTCGATGACGTGGGTTGGCAGGTTGCAATGGTTGTCAGCCTTACAATGATTGCCGCAGTGGTATTTGCCAAGGTTGTCGGCTCAATTCTCCCCGTTATTGCAAAAAAAATAGGGTTTGACCCCGCTGTAATGTCAAGTCCGTTTATCTCAACCATTGTTGACGCTGTAACGCTTCTTATTTACTTTGCCGTTGCTTCATCAGCACTTAATCTGTGATTTCGGACGGAGGTAATTTATGTTAAAAATAGGTTGCCATTTGTCATCGTCAAAAGGCTTTTATAATATGGGCATTCAGGCTTTGTCCCTGAATGCCGATACATTTCAGTTTTTCACAAGAAATCCTCGCGGTGGAAGTGCGAAGGCAATAGATAAAGAGGATGCCGACAGACTTATCGGGCTTATGAGGGAAAATAACTTCGCCCGGATACTTGCTCATGCTCCTTATACCTTAAATGCTTGTGCCGAAAAGCTGTATGTTCGTGAATTTGCATACAATACAATGCTGGATGACCTGAACCGTATGGAATATATACCTGGTAATATGTATAATTTTCATCCGGGAAGTCATGTGGGGCAGGGCACGGAAAAGGGGATTGAGCTTATTTCCGAACTCCTTAATTCCATTCTTCGTAAAGAGCAAAGCACAACCGTTCTGCTTGAAACTATGGCAGGCAAGGGCAGTGAAGTCGGCGGCAGATTTGAGGAATTGAGAGAGATTATCGACCGTGTTGAACTGGATGAAAAAATGGGAGTATGTCTTGATACCTGTCATGTTTACGACGGCGGTTATGACATCGTAAATGACCTTGACGGAGTTCTGACACAGTTTGATAAAGTTATCGGACTGAATCGTTTGAAGGCTGTCCATATTAACGACAGTAAAAATCCTTTTGCATCCCATAAGGACCGTCACGAGAAAATAGGGGAGGGATCCATAGGTCTTGATGCCTTTTGCAGAATAATAAATCATCCTGCTTTACGCAATTTACCGTTTTATCTTGAAACTCCTAATGAGCTTGACGGTTATGCCTGTGAAATCGAGCTTCTTAAAACTTTATATAAATAACAAAACCCTCTGTTTATCTTGAACAGAGGGGATTTTTTGTCAATTTACAAATTGGTAACTGTCAATAATCTTTTCGATTTCGTGCTGAGCGACCTCAAAAAGCCTTTTGCCGAGATGTGTGTAATATTCGTCTTTTCCTTCACCGCAGAGCATCGCAAAGGATATACCGATGTTTGATGATATGTCAAAGCCTTTTCTGACTGCGAGATAGTAAAAACTGTATTCAGCAGCATCGTCAAGTCTGTCATAGAACTCTGCAGCTTTTTTAATTACCGTGTCGTATAATGCGTTTACAGCCGTGTTTGAAAGAAGAGTAGCAGGGAGCAGACGGTTAATGCAATACTCAGCAGTAAAAACGAGAAGAACCTTTATCTGATACATATCATCTTCGTCTCTCTTGATTTTTCCTACTTCTCCTTCTAATTGTGACAGCAGGCTCGGTTCATCAACAAAAATCTCCGCAAGATGCTTTCCGAGCTGCTTGGCTTTTAAGATGTTTCCGTTGCTTCTGTGCTTGGTCATTTCGGCAATAACAGAAACTTCGTGGAGATTTTCTTTTATATTGTCACTATCTGTAAAGATTTTAACATCACTGTCGTCAAAGTGCATTGCTTAACCCTCCTTGTCCTATTTTTATCAGTTAAAGCTGTGCTTATTCTTCGTTTGTCTGTTGAGCTAACTTCTTTTGAAGTCTTTTCTGTTTTGACTTATATGTAAGAAGAGCGTGAAGGCAATCGTCGGGTGTAACGTAATCGCCGAGTGATACCTTGTGCTCATTATAAAGTCCGTGGAAATCACTTCCGCCGGTCATAAGAAGCTTATGTTTTGCGGCAATCTTCTTGAGAGCGGCCTGCTTCTCATCGTCAGCGCTGGGATGGAAGACCTCAACACCGTCAATGCCGAGCCCTGCGTAATACGGGATTTTATCCGCAACCTTGCTGATATACGGGTGAGCAAGAACGGCTATACCGCCTGCGGTGTGAATTGCCTCAATAACATCCTTTACGCTTTCATATTTGGGAACAACAAGAATGTTGTCAGCACTTTCCTTGGTGAAAAGCTTTTTATAAAGCTCGCCGTTAAATGAATCGGCAAATCCGCATTCAATAAGTGCCTGCATTATATGTTTTTTATAAAGATTTGTTGAACCTGTAGCACATTTTATAATAAATTCGGTTGAAACAGGAAAACGCTTTGCAGTCTGAAGCATCATAAAATGCGATGCCTTTTTTCTTGCAAGAGAATTGCGCTTGCACAAACCTTCAAGTATATCGGGAGAGTCGGGCAGATAACAGAGAATGTGCACGTTGACGTCATTTTCATCATCTGTAGCAGATAATTCGACTCCGGGAATAACCTGAACACCGTGACGCGCTCCTATTATTTTACCCCTTACGGTTCCCGCAAGACAATCGTGGTCTGTAATAGCTATTGTTTCAAGACCCTTTTTCTTAGCAAAATTTATAATATCTTCTATTCCGAGACTGCCGTCAGACAATCGTGTATGGCAATGTAAATCTCCGCTCAAAATTAAATACCTCCAAAATAGATCAAAAAATGCGAATATTCCCCTCAATATATAATATGATTATACAGTATTTTAGCGGAAAAATCAAGAAGAAGAGGAAAAATTGTTTAAAAATAAACAGGTATAACCGTTTTTTTGTGTAAAAAGTAAAAACAAGGTTATAAATTTTGTGTTTTTGCACAAAGAAAAGTCGCTCCGAAAAAATCAGAGCGACAAAATAAATAGTATTATTTCATATGTTTACCGTATTTTATTTGGTTTATTATGAAGCCGGCCAGGAAAAGTAAAAGTAACGGAATGAACAGCGCAACAATGAGAATTATCGCTATTATAACAATCGGCAATCCCTTTTTGCTTTCCTTTACGGTTTCGATCTTTTCGGAAGGCTCGGGCTGAGGTCCTGATTCGTCTCCCTCATAAACCGGCATAATCGGCAGAATAGCGTCATACGAGGGGATCCCGGAGTTATAAAGTAACGGTTCAATTATTCCGCGTACCGAGTCGGAAACCTTTACCAATTTCTTCAACGGAATATGCAATACCCTGATAACCGAATCAATGATATTTATGAGTCCGATGGCAATTTTATATTCATTATCATTCGGTGTGTAAAGACTTTTACCTCCGTAAAGATTAAGAACAAGATCAATAATAAAATCAACTACGCTCTTATCTTTAATATCTGCATAATCTTCTTTTTTAAGCCCCGTTTCGGCACGTGTCCAATTTCCGACAGTTCCTATTTTAAGCTTGTTGAGGAATTTGAAAATCGGCTTTAAAATCCAACCGATTTTATAGCTGACTTTCTTCTTTATGCTGATAGCTGTCGCCATATCGGCAAATTTATCAATATCTTCACCCGCAGCTTTGACAATATCTCTGATCATGCCTATCATGTGGTCTGCCAAATATGTCTGTAGATCTTTACCGTTGGTGTTTATATTGACATCCTCGGTAATAAGATCTGTAGTGGTTGTAACAACATTGTTTTCTGCATCAAAAACGACCGTTCTGATGGATGCGGGATATCCTATTGTGGATGCCGTGGAAATATCATATAGATAATTACCTTTTGGACTGATGTGCTTGTCAATGTCGTGAACATGAGTATGCCCTGTAAGGATAAACTGAACACCCATGTCTGCAAGCTGCTCGCGGCGGATTTCATAATCTCCCATCATATCGCCTTTGCCGATGATTTCATACATAGGAGAAGGAGCGATAAGCGGATGATGAGTCATAGCAACAATAAACTGATTGTTTTTCTTTGCATCGGCAATCTGTACCTTGATCCATTCGAAAAGCTCATCGGAAAAACCGCTTTTGCCGTTGAGATTTGTATCGTCGTTGAGAGCAAAGAGTCTGTATCCGTCTGCAAGCTGAATTATATACGACATGCTTTGCTCGTGAACGGCAATTGCCTCATCCGGACCGAATTCCTTATACATATCATAGAGCTCTTCACGCTTTGCGGCGGGGATGGGGATTCTTTCCTCATCCCCATACCTGTGAGTCATTCCGTCCCACTTATAATCGTGGGTAGCCGTGAGTACATAAACGCGCTTGCCCTTGGATTTGAGTTCGCGGAGCATTTCAATGAATTCCTTATGTGAATCATAGTCACCGTTGCTCGTCGTATCGCCTGTGAGAAGAACTATATCCGTTCTCATGTCTTTTTCAATCTGAGCAAATGCCGCTTCAAGCATTTCTCTCGATTCAGCCAGCAGAACACCGCTTTTATTATTTGCGATTTCATAAGCCTCACCCGATGTGCCGAGCTTTTTAGAATAATAATGTGTATCGGTAATTACCGTAACGGTAAGCGGACTTGACATAAACTATACCCCTCGTTATCTGACTTTGTTTTCAACTTCAGTTTTAAGCATTTCAGCAAAATCTGCAAATGACATTGAACCTATGTCACCCTGACCGCGCTTGCTTACTGAAACTGTTCCGTCCTCAACTTCCTTGTCACCGACAATAACCCAATATGGAAGCTTCTGGAGACGTGATTCGCGGATTTTGTATCCTGTCTTTTCGCTTCTGTCATCAACGGTTACGCGCATACCCATTTTTTCAAGTTCTTTCTTGATTTCAAAAGCCTTGTCGTGATGACGGTCAGCGATAGGAAGAATTCTTACCTGTTCGGGAGCAAGCCAGAGCGGGAATGCACCTGCATATTTTTCAATAAGAAGAGCAAGTGTGCGCTCATAACAACCGATTGAGGTTCTGTGAATAATATACGGATTCTTCTTTGTACCGTCTTTATCTGTATATTCCATACCGAATTTTTCGGCAAGAAGCTGGTCAACCTGGATTGTAATGAGTGTGTCCTCTTTACCGAATACGTTTTTAATCTGGATATCAAGCTTAGGACCGTAGAAAGCAGCTTCATCAATACCGATTGAGTATTTGATTCCAAGGTGGTCAAGAATTTTGCCCATAATTCCCTGAGCCTCATCCCACTGCTCTGGTGTTCCGATATACTTTTCCTTGTTGTTCGGATCCCACTGTGAGAAACGGAATGAAACGTCTTCGTAAAGACCGAGTGTCTGAAGCATATAATTTGCAAGTTCAAGACAACCCTTGAATTCTTCTTCAAGCTGCTCGGGAGTACACATTAAGTGGCCTTCCGAAATTGTGAACTGACGTACGCGGATAAGTCCGTGCATTTCACCGGATGCTTCGTTACGGAAAAGAGTTGATGTTTCGTTATAACGAAGAGGCAAATCTCTGTATGAACGGGGACGATTGAGATATGCCTGATACTGGAACGGACAAGTCATAGGACGAAGTGCAAAGATTTCGTCGCCCTCTGCCTCTGCCTTGTCTGCATCACCAAGTACGAACATACCGTCACGGTAGTGATCCCAGTGACCTGAAACTTTGTAGAGGTCACTTTTCGCCATAAACGGTGTCTTTGTAAGCAACCAACCGCGTTTTTGTTCTTCATCTTCAACCCAACGTTGAAGTGTCTGGATAATTCTTGCACCCTTGGGGAGCATAATCGGAAGTCCTTGACCGATAAGCTCACTTGTTGTGAACAGCTCAAGCTCACGACCTAATTTGTTGTGGTCACGCTTTTTAGCTTCTTCAAGCTGTGCTAAATGTTCGTCGAGTGCTGACTGCTTGGGGAATGCGGTTGCATAAACTCTCTGGAGCATCTTGTTCTTTTCGTTACCTCTCCAGTAAGCACCTGTGCAAGATGTAAGCTTAAATGCCTTAACGGCACCTGTTGACATAAGGTGAGGGCCTGCGCAAAGCTCTGTGAATTCACCTTGCTTGTAGAATGAAATCGGTTCACCCTTGTCAGCATGCTCATTGATAAGCTCAACCTTGTAGATTTCACCTTTTTCTTCCATCATAGCGAGTGCGTCGGCAGGGGAGAGTTCAAATTTTTCAAGAGGCAAATCCTCTTTAACAATTTTTTTCATTTCCGCTTCAATCTTTTCAAGGACTTCGGGGGTAAATGAAACCTCCGAATCAAAATCATAATAGAAGCCGTTGTCAACCGCAGGGCCAATAGCAAGCTTTGTGTCGGGGAAAAGACGCTTAACAGCCTGTGCCATAATGTGAGAAGCAGTGTGCCAAAAAGTCTTTTTACCCTCAATTTCATCAAATGTAACGATTTCAAGAGCGCAGTCTTCATTGACTGCAGTTCTTAAATCGCAGTAATTTCCGTTGATTTTACCGCCGCAAGCAGATTTGTATAAACCCATACCGATGGATTTGGCAATCTCTGCAACAGTAGTACCGGCTTCGTATTCTTTAATTACGTCGCCTTTAAGTGTTACCTTAATCATAAATATATCTCCTTTGCATTATATACATAAATAAAAAAGCACTTCACCCTGAAAAACAGGATGAAATGCTTTAAATACAACATTCCACGGTTCCACCCGCATTGCAAAGCCTATACTTTGCCACTCAAACGACTTTAACGCAGTCATACGGTACGGCTTAATCTCAACGCTTTCACCGACACTCGAAAGTGGTCTCAGGATAGTAAATTGATTTCTCGCACCAACCGAAATCTCTCTGTAAATTTAGATTATCCGTCGTTCTTTCTCAACGCTTTTAAAATATCGTATATATTTTATACTTATTTTAATGTAATGTCAACTACTTATTTTTTAACATTCCAATAATAATCAATAGGCTCTTTATTATCATCAAATCTTTCGTAATTGCTCCAACGATAACCATCAGGACAATCTAAAATAAAATATTTTGGATTATCAACCGTAGCATCTTGTGGTATTTCCATAAAATCACTCCAATATCTTTCAAGACCGTCTTCCGTCGGTATGAACTCCACTTTTATATATCGATAATCTGGTGTGTTAAAATAAATAATAAGTTCATCGCGTATTGGATGTTGGTCAAGACTTGCCATTGTGTAATTGTCGTTTGGACCATAAGAACAGTGTGAACGGTCAAATCGGTTCTTTATATTAAAACCAAAGAATTCTATTGAGTATATGTGATAAATTTCAAAATTTTCCTTATTCTGAACTTTGGGTACATAAATTCGGTGAACAACCCCATCATGTTCAAGTTCTGTAAATAATTCAATGGGTTTACCGTCAGTCCTGTTTTCTAAAATCCATTCTTCTGCTTCTTCTGCTGTGTCAGCATAAAAATAGTTTTCAAATTCCATTCCTATATGAACAACCATTATCCATACAGAGTACAAGACAGGTAAACATAAAAGGATACAAAGTGTTTTAATTATTTTTACTTGTAAGAGTTTTGCTTTATTAGCTTTTTTAAGTTCTAACCCTAAATAGTGAGGATGTCCCATTTCTTCAAGAATTTTTTTAGTAACCTCAATTTCATCATCACAGCCTGCACTGAAATCCTCATACATATCATCCATATGACTTGAAATTTCATCATAAATTCTTGTGTGAAGCTTTTTATAATGTATATGCCTTAAAACCTTGCCTATGTAAATCTTTTTCTCCGTATCAAAATCATTAATTTCTCTCATATTCTCACCGCCTTGCTGACTAAATCAGATTTTCTTTCTTAATATGTAGCCTCAGCTGACCAAGTATTGTTTCTGTTTTCATCATCTGAATAAATAACAGGCTCTTTATTTTCATCATACGATTGAAATGAATTCCATTTATAGCCCTCGGGAGCTTGGTCGTATATTATTATGGGGTTTTCGTATGTGCCATATTGCGGTACTGTGATAAAATCACCCCAATAAGGCTTTAATCCGTTGCCTGCATCTATGGGTTCATAATATCTCTTAACATATTTCTGCTTTGTTTCACCATAAAGAATCCATAAGTGGTCTGTGCCGAAAGAATTGCCGATGCTCAGCCGCATTTCGTTCTCATCGGGACCTGATGACCTGCCGTATTCTACAAATTTATCCCTTACACTTATGCCGAATACTTTAATTGATTGTGTTTTTAAAAGAATAAAATTATTTTCAGGTCTTTTATCCGGCAGATAATACCTGTAAACAATTCCGTCGTGTTCAACTTCGGCTAAAAGGTGTATTGGCTCACCGTCGTTATAATTTTCAACAAGTTGCATTTCCTTTGTTTCAATATCTGTTGCGTGAAAATAGGTGCGTACTTCATCCCCAATATTTCCTATTAAAATAATAGCGAAAAGAGCGAGAGGAAAAATGCTTAATCCCATTGCAACTTTTAAAAGTCTTGCGATGAACAGCTTTGTTTTGTTTGCTTCTTTCAATTCAAGCCCCAACTCATCAGGGTCGCCCATTTCTTCAACAACCTTTTTTGTGACTTCGATTTCGGTGCTGAAACCGTCTTTGAAATCCTCATACATATCGTTCATGTGATTTTCGATTTCTTCTTTAATTCTTTTGTGCATTTTTTTGTAATGAATGTGATATAAAACCCGTTCTATGTAAATCTCTTTAGCACTTTTAAAATCGTGGTATTTTCTCATTGCCATATTTACACCACCTTACGCGAATGTCAGCACTTTTCTTGCGGCAGTTGTAAAGGTGAAGAATTCTTCTTTCTTGTCAGCCAATT
>CALGUK010000030.1 GCA_937920235.1 uncultured Clostridia bacterium
CCTGTGACCCTCTGCTTGTAAGGCAGATGCTCTCCCAGCTGAGCTATGCTCCCACGTTTTTGCTGCTGTTTTCAGCGGCTCGTATAATTTACCACATTGAATCGAATTTGTCAACACTTTTTTTCAACTTTTTTGAAAAAATTTTTTAAAACAGTTTTATTTGTGTAAAAACAGCTCTGCAAATTTAAGTTGTCTGACTCTTTTATATGGTGATATAACCTTGTAGTGACCATTCACTGCGGAGCAGAAGCACCGACCAAGCCGGCAGACGAGGCTATAACCTGTTCCAATAGTTACGGTACAAGTTTAAACGGGGATTCGTGTTTCGCCTCTACAATGCAGGCGCGAAGACCTGCCACTACGCAGTAAATTTAATTCGACAAATAAGAATTTATCAATCTATTAAATGTCATAAAAACAAATTATCGTAAACTCCTTGAAAATATTGGCAAGGTTTAGTATAATACTATAATATATGCGGAAAAAATATTTTATTCGCAGAATTTTTCAGAAAGGGGCGTTTTCTATGTGTGAAAAGCCAAAGTTTTACATCACTACAGCCATTGCGTATACTTCACGCAAACCTCACATCGGCAACAGCTATGAAATCGTGTTGACCGACGCTATTGCGAGGTATAAGCGAATGCAGGGCTATGATGTTTTCTTTCTGACAGGAACTGACGAGCACGGTCAGAAAATTGAGGAATATGCTAAACAATCGGGAGTCAGCCCTAAGGAATATGTTGACAAGGTTGCGGGAGAAATCAAGGAGATCTGTGATCTTCTTAACACCACCTACGATCATTTCATTCGCACTACCGACGATTATCACGAAAAAACTGTTCAGAAAATCTTTAAAAAGCTCTATGACCAGGGCGATATTTACAAGAGTGAATACGAAGGTCTCTACTGTACTCCCTGCGAGTCTTTCTGGACCGAAAGCCAGTTAGTTGACGGCAAATGTCCCGACTGTGGCAGAGAAGTTCACAAGGAGAAGGAGGAAACATATTTCCTTCGTCTTTCAAAATATCAGAAGCAGCTTGAGGAATTTATTGAGAGCAACGAAAACTTCATTTATCCCGAAGCACGAAAAAAAGAGATGCTCAACAACTTCATCAAGCCCGGACTTCAGGATCTTTGTGTCTCCCGTTCTTCGTTCAAATGGGGAGTTCCCGTATCATTTGATGACAAGCACGTAATTTACGTCTGGATTGACGCTCTTTCAAACTATATTACAGCTCTCGGATATGACCCGGACGGCAGCAGTGAGAGCTACAAGAAATACTGGCCGGCAGATGTTCAT
This sequence comes from uncultured Clostridia bacterium, assembly GCA_937920235.1. Lineage (GTDB taxonomy): Bacteria > Bacillota > Clostridia > Oscillospirales > Acutalibacteraceae > Fimenecus. The sequence continues at coordinate 1,304 of CALGUK010000030.1, forward strand.
ATTATCGGTAAGGATATTGTCCGTTTCCACACTATTTACTGGCCGATTATGCTTATGGCTCTCGGCGAACCGTTACCCAAGCAGGTTTACGGTCATCCCTGGCTCCTTTTCGGCGAGGACAAGATGAGTAAATCACGAGGAAATGTGATTTATGCCGATGATCTTACAAAGATTTTCGGTGTTGATGCGGTTCGTTACTATCTTCTTTCGGAAATGCCTCACGCCAACGACGGCTCAATCACCTACGAAGCTATGATTGACCGCTTCAACTCTGACCTGGCAAACACTCTCGGAAATCTTGTAAACAGAACAATTGCAATGCAGAACAAGTATTTTGGCGGTATTATTCAGAAACCTGTTTGCGCTACTGAATTTGATGAGGATTTAAGAGCGTCAGCAAAGAAAGCTATTGCAGGCTTTGACAAATACATTTCGGAATACAAGATGAGTGATGCTGTTGAATGTGTAATGAATTTTGCGCGTCGCTGCAACAAATATATTGACGAGACAATGCCCTGGGCACTTGCCAAGGACGAAGCACAAAAGGAAAAACTCGGTACTGTTCTCTACAATCTTCTTGAAGGTATCCGCGTTCTCTCTGCGCTCATCGCTCCGATTATGCCCGAAACAGCAGTCAAAATCGCTGAGCAGATGAATATTCTCCCCGCAACCTATGAAAGCATTCAGGAGTGGGGCGGACTTAAGGCAGGTATTACAGTCGGTACTGCCTCACCTCTTTTCTCAAGAATTGACGGTGAAAAGTTAATCGCCGAGCTTCAGGCAAAAAAAGAGGCTGAAGAGAAGGCAAACGCTCCTGCACCCAAAATTGAAGGTCTTGCAGAAATCGGATTTGACGATTTTATGAAAGTTGAACTCCGCGTGGCAGAGGTCAAAAACTGTGAGCCTATCAAAAAAGCAAAAAAACTTCTCAAACTCACTCTTGACGACGGCACGGGTACGGACAGAACAGTTGCAAGCGGTATCGCAAAATGGTACAAGCCCGAAGATCTTATCGGCAAAAAAGTCATTGTTGTCGCCAACCTCAAGCCTGCAGTTCTCTGCGGAGTTGAAAGCTGCGGAATGATTCTTGCGGCTGATATTACGGAAGAGGATGCCAAGGTTATCTTTGTTGACAAGGATATGCCTAACGGAGCGAGAATAAGATAATGTATTATAACATTTTTGATTCACATGCCCATTACGACGATGAGCAGTTTGACACAGACCGTGCCGAACTGCTCGGTTCTTTTGAAGAAAACGGCATCTCGGGCATTGTTTGCTGCGGAGTAAACATTGAAACATCGAAATTTGCAGTTGAGCTTTCTCACAAATACGGTTTTGTATATTCGGCTGTCGGCTTTCATCCGCTAAACAACGACGAATACATTGACGGCGATACGGACAGAATAAGAAAGCTGGCACAGGACGGAAAATGTGTCGCCATAGGCGAAATCGGACTTGATTATCACTACGAAAGAGAAAGCCGTGAAAATCAGTTAATTCTCCTTGAAAAGCAAATTCTGCTTGCAAAAGAGCTTGATCTGCCGATTATTTTTCACGACAGAGAAGCCCATGAGGATACATTGAACATTCTGAAAAAGCACAAGCCCAATGGTGTTCTTCACTGTTTCTCGGGAAGTGTGGAAATGGCAAAGGAAATTATTAAACTCGGTATGTATATCGGTCTCGGCGGTGCTGTCACCTTTAAAAACGCGGTAAAGCCCTGCGAGGTTGCCAAATATATCCCCGCTGACAGATTGCTTATCGAAACCGACGCTCCATACATGACTCCCGTGCCGTTCAGAGGTAAGAGATGTAATTCGCTATACATTCCGCACACGGCTGAAAAGATTGCAGAGCTGAGGGGATGTACGGCACAGGAAATACTTGACCTGACCGATAGGAATGCAAGAAATTTATTCAATATAAGGTGATTATTATGTTAAAGCATATCGTTATGTGGAAATTCAAGGACGCGGAGGGTAAGACCAAGGACGAAAACATTGAAATCGTCAAAAAGGGTCTCGAATCACTTCCCCCACTTATTTCACATATTAAAAAACTCACATTCCTTAAAAACCAAGTGGAATGTGAGAGAAATTTTGATGCACTTCTGATTGTCGAAGTCGAAAATGCAGATGAGCTTGAAAGCTACAAGGTCCACCCCGAACACAAAAAGGTTGCAGCATATGTTGCAAAGGTAACCGAAGGCAGAGGCGCGGTCGATATTTACGAATAAGAAAAACGGACATCGCAATTATACGGTGTCCGTAATTTTTTTGTCCCTTTGCGAGAAAATGCATCCGCAATAATCCTGCCTGTAAAGGTTGTGCACTTTACTCAGCTCTATTGAGCGCTTATAGCCTTCTTTTTTTTTGAAATCCGACGGCAACCATTCAACATTGAATTCTTCTGACAGCTCATGACCGATTTCATTGATTTTCTGTGCATTTTTCAAAGGGCTTATTGTAAGCGTTGTGGTGAAATAATCAAATCCGTTGTTTTTGGCTTCTCTTACGGTTTTTTCAAGCCGCAGACGATAACACCCAAAGCATCTTTCACCGCCCTCACGGCAATCCTCAAGTCCCCTTGCCGTTTCGTAAAACCTTTCACTCTCAAAATCACAGTCGAGCATTTTAACGGGATATTTCGTTTTCATCTCGCCGATAAGTCGCTTTTGCTCCGATTTTCGCTTTTCATACTCAGCCTCGGGATAAATATTCGGATTATAATAAAGCACGGTTATGCTGAAATACCGTGAAAGATATTCAATACAATAGCTACTGCAGGGAGCACAGCAGGAATGGAGAAGAAGTGACGGCACTTCCCCCCCTAAGCCACCGATAATTTTATCAAGTTGTCTTTGATAATTTACTTTTTGCATAATATCACCGCAAATTATAAAGGGCGGGGTAAGTACCCCGCCCTACCGCATCGGATTTATTCTTCTTTTCGGTTGAAGAACCTTCGTTCCTCAGTCTCCTCTTCCTTTTTTTGTTCCGGAAGGATTTCGACCTTAACCTTACCTATTCTTCGCTCCTCGACATTGAGAACCGTCAGTTTTACATTTTCAAAAAATACCTCATTCATTTCGCCGTCCTGCGGCAAGAAACCGAGCACACTGATGACATATCCTCCGATTGTATCATAATCGCCTTCGGGGAATTTTTTACCCGTATGCTCCTCAACCTCTTCAATATCGGTAATGCCGTCCACCTCAAAAGTGGTCTCATCGATAATAGAGATTTCTTCGTCCTCCTGGTCATATTCATCCTGGATATTTCCCACAATTGACTCGAGTACATCTTCAAGTGTCACAATACCTGCAGTTCCGCCGTATTCATCCACAACAACAGCCATCTGCATACGCTTTTCCGTCATTTCCTTGAAAAGTTCACCGCAACGCTTGGTCTCGGGAACATAATATGCAGGGCGCATCATATCCTTGACGGTTTTTGTTTTGGGGAGATCCGAGCCCACATATTGAAGAAAGTCCTTGATATAAACGATACCGACAATATCGTCCGGATCCTCCTCATAAACGGGAATTCGTGAAAAGCCGTTTTCGATTGACAGCTTTACCGCCTCGGTCAACGGTTCATTTCCATCAATACACACCATATCGGTACGGTGAGTCATAATGTCGGCAACATCAATGTCGTCGAACTCGAATATGTTATTGATCATCTCAATCTGAGTATCTTCAATAACGCCTTTTTCTCCGCCCACGTCAACCATCATACGGATTTCCTCTTCGGTAACGACTTCTTCATCAGCACGAGGGTCAATACCCATAAGCCTGAGAACCGCATTGGTTGAAAAAGATAAGAATCTGACAATAGGGTTTGTTACCTTTGCCACAAATACCAGAACGGGAGCAGCCATAAATGCCATTTTTTCGGGATTACTCATTGCAACCTTTTTGGGTACGAGTTCACCCAGAACAAGTGAAAAATATGACATCACAAGAGTGATCACAACGGTTGAAAAACCGCTGACAACACCCAACGGTATGACGTTTACGACGGGGGTTTTTGCGATCGCATCGGTAAGCATCACGGCAAAGGACTGTGCGGCTGTTGCCGAAGTCAGAAATCCCGCCAGAGTAACACCTATCTGGATAGTGGAAAGAAAAGAGCTTGTGTTTTCGGTGAGCTTTTTGATTTGCTTCGCTTTTTTGTTACCCTGCTCAGCCATTTTATCGATTTTATTATCGTTGAGAGTAACCACTGCCATTTCTGACATTGCGAAGAATGCATTGACAAAAATCAATGCAAACAGGATTACTATTTGTAAAATAATACTCCCCGGGTCTGTGTCCATACGACATAACCTTCCTTAATAAAAAATAAATTTGATATTCTACAGAATATCATTATGTATTGTATAACAAAATATACCATTCGTCAAGTGCGGAAGATATTTGTTAATTTATTATTTACTTCCTGTTCATCCAAATCATACAAAAACCGGTTAAATTTTTATCAAACTTCGTCATTTTTTGAAATCAAATCTATTTACTTTTCGTAACAAAAGTGTTATTATTTATAATGTATGAATGTGCATACTTATTAAATATTTAATTCCATTAAGGAGGAAATACAAAATGGCAGAAAACAAGACACCCATAGTTAGAAAAAAGTTAACTATGGACGGTAATACTGCTGCTGCTCACGTATCTTATGCGTTTACAGAAGTAGCCGGTATCTACCCAATCACTCCATCTTCACCTATGGCTGACTATGTTGATCAGTGGTCCGCACAGGGAAGAAAGAACATTTTCGGCACACAGGTTAGAGTTGCTGAAATGCAGTCAGAAGCAGGTGCAGCAGGTACTGTTCACGGTTCACTCGCAGCAGGTGCTCTTACAACAACTTATACAGCTTCACAGGGTCTTCTTCTTATGATCCCCAATATGTATAAGATTGCCGGCGAGCTCCTTCCTTCAGTTTTCCACGTATCAGCTCGTTGTGTTGCTTCTCATGCTCTTAACATCTTCGGTGACCATTCAGACGTTTATGCTTGCCGTCAGACAGGCTTCGCTATGCTCGCTGAAACAAATACACAGGAAGTTATGGACCTTGGCGCTGTTGCTCATCTTGCAACAATCGAAAGCCGTGTTCCCTTCCTCAACTTCTTCGACGGTTTCCGTACATCTCACGAAATCCAGAAAATTGAAGTCTGGGATTACGATGACCTTAAAGAAATGACAAATATGGATGCTGTAAAGGCATTCAGAAAGCACGCTCTTAACCCCGAGAGACCTGCAACACGCGGTTCTCACGAAAACGGTGATATCTTCTTCCAGCACAGAGAAGCTTGTAACTCATATTACGATGCAACTCCCGCTATTGTTGAGAAGTATATGAACAAGGTTAATGAGAAGCTCGGTACTGATTACAAGCTCTTCAACTACTACGGTGCTCCCGATGCAGATCGCGTGATCGTTGCTATGGGTTCAATCTGTGACGTTGCTGAAGAGGTTATTGATTACCTTACAGCTAAGGGCGAAAAGGTTGGTCTTGTTAAAGTTCGCCTTTACAGACCTTTCTCTGCTAAAGCATTCTGCGAAGCTATCCCCGAAACAGCTAAGAAGATCGCTGTTCTTGACAGAACAAAGGAACCCGGTTCAATTGGTGAGCCTCTCTTCCTCGATGTAATCGCAGCTCTCAATGAGATGGGAAGAACAGCTAAGGTTTGCGGCGGCCGTTACGGTCTCGGTTCAAAGGACACACCTCCTTCAAGCATTTTCGCTGTTTACGAGCATCTCAGTGCAGAAACTCCTGCTCGTCAGTTCACTCTCGGTATCAATGACGACGTTACTCACCTTTCACTTGCAGAGAAGCCTGCTCCCAACACAGCAGCTGAAGGCACAATCGAATGTAAGTTCTGGGGTCTCGGCGGTGACGGTACTGTTGGTGCAAACAAAGACTCTATCAAGATCATCGGTGATCACACTGATAAATATGTTCAGGCTTACTTCCAGTATGACTCAAAGAAAACAGGCGGTATCACAATTTCTCACCTTCGTTTCGGTGACAGCCCGATCAAGAGCCCATACTACATCAATAAGGCTGACTTCGTAGCTTGCCATAACCCGTCTTATGTTGAAAAAGGCTTCAAGATGGTTCAGGACGTTAAGCCAGGTGGTGTATTCCTTATCAACTGCCAGTGGGATGCTGACGAACTCGCAAGCAAGCTCAACGCTGAAACAAAGAGATATATCGCTGAAAACAACATTCAGCTTTACACAGTTAACGCTATTGACCTTGCCGCTCAGATCGGTCTCGGCAAGCGTACAAACACTGTTCTTCAGTCTGCTTTCTTCTCTCTTGCTAAGGTTCTTCCCGTTGAAGAAGCTATCGGCTATATGAAGGAAAAAGCTCAGAAGTTCATGAAGAAGGGTAAAGAAATCGTTGAAATGAACGAAAAGGCAATCGATGCAGGTGCTACGGCATATGTTAAGATTGATGTTCCTGCTGAATGGGCTAATGCCGCTGATGACGCCGTTGCTGACGCATCAAAGGGTTCAGAGAAGCTCGTTAAGATGGTTGACAACATCATGCACCCCGTAGGCAAGATGGACGGTGACTCAATCCCCGTATCAACATTTATGGATCACGTTGACGGTCAGTTTGAGCAGGGCGCTTCAGCTTATGAGAAGCGCGGTGTTGCAGTTATGGTTCCTGAATGGGAAGCTTCAACCTGTGCACAGTGTAATAAGTGTTCATACGTTTGTCCTCACGCAACAATCCGTCCTTACCTTCTTACTGAAGAAGAAGCTGCTAACGCTCCCGAATCAGCACAGATCGTTGACAAGAAGGCAGGTAAAGGCAAGGGTGTTTACAAGTATTCACTTGCTGTTTCTCCTCTTGACTGTATGGGATGCGGTGTTTGTATCGGAGTTTGTCCTACAAAGTCTCTTAAGATGGTATCTCGTGAGAGCCAGGACTACAAGCAGGAAGCATTCAACTATATGGTTGAAAACGTAACAGTTAAGGAAGATGTTGCTGACAATACAGTAATCGGCAGCCAGTACAAGACTCCTCTTCTTGAGTTCTCAGGTTCATGTGCAGGTTGTGCTGAAACAGCTTATGCTCGTCTTATCACACAGCTCTTCGGTGACAGAATGTATATCTCAAACGCAACAGGCTGTTCATCAATCTGGGGTGGTCCTGCTGCTACATCACCTTACACAGTAAACAAAGACGGTCACGGTCCTGCCTGGGCTAACTCCCTCTTTGAAGACAACGCTGAACACGGTTACGGTATGTACCTTGGTCAGAAAGCAATCAGAAACCGTCTTATCGATGACGTTAAGGCAATTCTTGACAACTGCGACACACCTGCAAATGTTGTTGAAGCTGCTAACGAATATCTTGCAACTCTTGAAGACGGCGACAAGAACACAGCTGCTACAGAGGCTCTCGTTGCTGCTCTTGAAGGTTTTGACTGCGACTGCGATATGAAGAAGGACATTCTTGAAAACAAAGAGTATCTTTCAAAGAAATCCATCTGGATCTTCGGTGGTGACGGTTGGGCATACGATATCGGCTTCGGCGGTGTTGACCATGTTCTCGCAAGTGGTGAAGATGTAAACATTATGGTATTTGATACTGAGGTTTACTCAAACACAGGCGGTCAGGCTTCTAAGGCTTCAAATATCGGTCAGGTTGCACAGTTTGCTGCTGCAGGTAAGGCTATCGCTAAGAAGAGTCTTGCTGAAATCGCAATGAGCTACGGTTATGTTTATGTTGCACAGATCGCTATGGGTGCTGACAACAACCAGACAATCAAGGCTATCACTGAAGCTGAAGCATATCACGGTCCTTCAATCATCATTGCATACGCTCCTTGTGAAATGCATTCAATCAAGGGCGGTATGGTTAACTGCCAGGCAGAGATGAAGAAGGCTGTTGACTGCGGTTACTGGAATATGTTCCGTTATAACCCGGCACTCAAGGCACAGGGCAAGAATCCGTTCACAATCGACAGCAAGGAAGCTAAGACAAGCTACCGTGACTTCATTATGAACGAAGCACGTTACTCATCACTTTCACGCGCATTCCCCGAAAGAGCAGAAGTTCTCTTCACTCAGGCTGAGGAAACCGCAAAAGAAAGATATGAGCATCTTACTCGCCTTCAGGCTCTCTATGCTCCCAAAGAAGACTAATTCTTAGTTTTCGTATAAAACACTGGACCTGTCCCGAAAGGGCAGGTCCTTTTTTGATAATATTTACTGTTGACAAGTGTCGAAAATAAAGATAAAATGAAAGAGTACAAAAGATTATGAATATACTAATCTGAGGTGAAAATAATGAAAAAATGTCCCAACTGTACTTCTGTCTATAATGACGATATGTTAATTAAATGTCCCTCCTGCGGCGCAGATCTGATTGTCGAGAATAACGGTCAGCAGAAAAATGAAAACACTCCTCCATACCGGAATACATACGGCAATTATGACCAATATGCAAATCCGCCGTATAAATATTGTTCCCGTTGCGGAAATCAGTGCGACCCGAAAGCCGTAATCTGTGTAAAATGCGGTTTTCAGTTTCCGCAGGCATATCCGCAATATTCACCTGCAAACGATAAGCCGTCAGGACTCCTGAAGCTTATCAGTTTCTTTGTTCCGTTGGTAGGCCTTATCCTTTATCTTATAAATTATAAAGAGTCCCCCGCCAGTGCAAAAGCATACGGAAAAATGGCAATCATCGGATTTATTATCGGCGTTGTTCTTTATGTTGCATTTGTTCTTATACTTTTCCTTATTCCCGTACTATTTGCCGAATCATTTGCACCAGACACATACCTGTACGACGACAGTGAAATTTACTTTTCAATCATAAACGGATTCACATCATTATTACGATAAAAAAGCTCGAGGCACACTCCTTAAGGAAGTGTGCCTCAGTTATATTCGCCTGACGGTAAGTTTTACTGTCCTGTCAGACGATCTTTATTCGCCTGCCAATATGCATTATGTTCTTCAAATGTCTCAGAATATTTGGACTCATACGGTTCAACCATTCCGATTATAAAATAAAGATAATCCGTTGTTGCCGGATAAAGTGCTGCCTCAATAGACTTAACACCCGGATTGCAGATGGGCCCTGCCATAAGTCCCTTGCAGCGATAGGTATTGTAATAATATTTATAATGATCAATTTTTTCGGGATAGATTAGCTGAATGACACCTGTGCAATATTTCACTGTGGGGTCACATTGAAATTGCATACCTGCATCAAGTCTGTTATGAAGAACCGAAGAAATCATCTCTCTCTGTTCGGGCAATTTTGCTTCTTTTTCGATAAGAGATGCAAGTGTTAAAATCTCATGAACTGTAAATCCGCTGTTATGAACATTCGCAATAAACGTCTCGTTAAAAAATTGTTTTGAGCCGTTAAGAAGCATTTTTACAATGTCCTCAACTGTTGCATTTTCGGGAATATCATAAGTTAGCGGCAAGAAATATCCTTCAAGGGCAAAACACACATTCTGTGCATTCTGCAAATCGTTCAAAAACGGATACTGCGTTAAATCGAGCCAATTTTTATAATTTTGGCAGGCATCAATAAAATCTTCTGACTTGCAGAGACCTTTTTCCTCTAACAACCACGAGATGCGGACAAGAGTATAGCCCTCAGGGATTGTTACCTTAACTGTCGGAATCTGAGTTACCGTTTCTGATGGTGAAGTATAATCTTTTTCTGAATTGGTAAAGTCCTCTTGCATATTCACATCGGAATTTTGAACCGAGGGAGAATCACCTTCATCTTCTTTTTCTTTTACGCACGACGCTAATCCAAAAACGAGAGAAGCGGAAATCAAAATTGAAATAATCTTTTTAATCATCAGAAATCCTTTCTTTTGACATTATTCTCTCTATATCATACACTAAAAACACAAAAAAGACAAGACGGGAAGTGCAACCAACTGCACTCCCCGTCCTTATTTTATTTCAGAAAATCAATATTTTTTTCTTGCCACATAAGATGTGTGAAGAATTTCGTGAGCCTTATGGCTGCCGGGCTTACCGAGATACTCTGTGTAAAGAGTCTTGATAGCCTCGTTTTCGTGAGATTTTCTTACAGCATTGTTTCTGTCTGCTGTATAGAGAGCTTCTGCACGACGAGCCTTGAGGTCAACGAAGTTGCGAACAACAGCGTGTTGAATCGGCTGACCGCCACCGTTGATACAACCGCCGGGACAACCCATAATCTCGATGAAGAGATATTCGCTTGTACCGTTCTTGATCTGATCCATAAGAATCTTGGCATTCTTTGTGCCTGAAGCTACGGCAACCTTAATTTTCTTGCCTGCAACATCATATTCAGCTTCCTTAACACCGTCCATACCGCGAACTGCTGTGAAGTCAACATCTGCAAGTGTTTCACCTGTAAGTTTTTCAACTGCTGTACGGAGGGCTGCTTCCATAACACCGCCTGTTGCACCGAAGATTGTTGATGCACCTGTGCTTTCGCCAAATGGTTGGTCAAATTCTTCATCAGGAAGGTGTTTGAAGAAGATACCTGCGCTTTCAATCATACGAGCAAGTTCTCTTGTTGTAAGAGCAATATCAACATCAGGATAACCTGAAGCTGCCTGGTCGTCACGCTTTGTTTCAAACTTCTTAGCTGTACAAGGCATAATACCAACAACAACCATATCTTTAGGGTCCATACCAAGCTTTTCGGCATAGTATGTCTTCATAACTGCACCGAACATCTGTTGTGGTGATTTACAACTTGAAAGGTGAGGAATCTGCTCGGGATAGTAGTGTTCACAATACTTAATCCAACCGGGTGAGCAGGAAGTGATCATCGGAAGTGTTCCGCCGTTCTGAACTCTCTCGATGAGCTCGTTAGCTTCTTCCATAATTGTAAGGTCAGCCGCAAAGTCAGTATCGAATACCTTATCGAAACCGAGTCTGCGAAGAGCTGCAACCATTTTGCCTTCAACATTTGTACCGATGTGCATACCGAATGCTTCACCGAGTGTTGCACGGATTGACGGAGCAGTCTGAACAATAACGAACTTGCTCGGGTCATTGATTGCTGCAAGAACCTTGTCTGTGTCGTCTTTTTCAACGATAGCACCTGTCGGGCAGTTTACGATACACTGACCGCAGGAAATACATGAAACATCTGCAAGGTCCTTATCAAATGCTGAGCTGACGTGAGTATCAAAACCGCGGGCATTTGCACCGATAACTGAAATACCCTGCTGATCACATGCTGCGATACAACGACGGCAAAGGATACACTTATTATTATCTCTTACCATGTGAGCTGCTGAATCGTCGAAGTTGTAACGAACCATTTCACCGTCAAATCTGTCTTCAATATCTACGCCGAATTCTTTGCAAAGCTGTTGAAGTTCGCAAGTTCCACTGCGTACACAAGAAAGACATTTTCTATCGTGATTTGAAAGGATAAGTTCAAGAGTCATTTTTCTTGAATGTCTTACTTTTTCAGTATTTGTGAAAATTTCCATTCCCTCATTAACTGGGAATACGCAAGCAGCTACAAGACTTCTTGCGCCCTTAACTTCTACCATACACATACGGCAAGCGCCGATTTCATTAATGTCTTTAAGGTAGCAAAGTGTAGGGATTTCAATACCTGCATAACGAGCAGCTTCAAGGATTGTGCTACCCTTAGGTACTGTATAAGGTTTATTGTTAATTTTAATATTTACCATTATCTTGCACTCTCCTTACTTCTTAATAATTGCACCGAACTTACAAGAATCCATACAAACGCCGCACTTGATACACTTGTTGCTGTCGATAACGTGAGGATTCTTAACTGTACCGCTGATAGCTCCGACAGGACACTTTCTTGAACAGAGAGTACATCCCTTACAAGCATCAGCAACAATTTCGTACTTAACGAGTTTCTTACAAACACCTGCAGGACAAGTCTTATCAACAATATGTGCAACATACTCGTCTCTGAAGAATTTAAGAGTTGCAAGAACGGGGTTCGGAGCTGTCTGACCGAGACCGCAAAGTGAGTTTTCTTTAATGTAATAGCAAAGCTCTTCAAGCTCGTCAAGATCCTTAAGAGTTGCCTTACCGTCTGTAATCTTCTCAAGCTTTTCACGAAGTCTCTTTGTACCGATACGGCAAGGTGTGCACTTACCGCAGGACTCATCAACAGTGAAGTCGAGGAAGAACTTGGCGATATCAACCATACAGTTGTCTTCGTCCATTACGATAAGTCCGCCTGAACCCATCATACAACCGATTGCTGTAAGGTTATCGTAGTCGATTGGTGTATCCATAAGAGAAGCTGGAATACAACCACCTGAAGGACCACCTGTCTGAGCAGCCTTGAACTTTTTGCCGTTTGGAATACCGCCACCGATTTCTTCAATAACTTCACGGAGTGTTGTACCCATAGGAACTTCAACAAGACCTGTGTTGTTAATCTTACCACCGAGAGCGAATACTTTAGTACCCTTTGATTTTTCTGTACCCATTGATGCAAACCAGTCTGCACCCTTGAGGATGATCTGAGGAATGTTAGCAAATGTTTCAACGTTGTTTTCGACTGTAGGCTTGCCGAAAAGACCTTTAACTGCCGGGAACGGAGGACGGGGTCTCGGCTCACCGCGGTTGCCTTCGATTGAAGTCATAAGAGCTGTCTCTTCACCGCATACGAATGCACCTGCACCGAGACGGATATGAAGGTCAAAATCAAAACCTGAATCGAAAATGTTTTTGCCGAGAAGACCGTATTCTTTAGCCTGGTCAATAGCAATCTGAAGTCTGTTAACTGCGATGGGATACTCAGCACGGACATAGACATAGCCTTCTGTAGCACCTACCGCATAACCGCAGATAGCCATAGCTTCAATGATGCAGTGCGGATCGCCTTCAAGAACCGAACGGTCCATAAATGCACCCGGGTCACCTTCGTCAGCATTACAAACAACATACTTCTGATCAGCAGCATTAGCGGCACAGAAGCTCCATTTAAGACCTGTCGGGAATCCGCCGCCGCCACGACCGCGAAGTCCGGAATCCTTAATTACATTGATAACATCTTCCGGCTTATATTCCGTTAAGCACTTAGCCAGAGCCTGATAACCGTCATATGCTATGTACTCATCGATATTTTCGGGATCAATAACACCGCAGTTGCGAAGAGCAACTCGCTCTTGTTTTGCGTAGAAAGTAGTGTCATTAAGGGACTTGATTTCATCAGATGTTACTGTTTCATCATAGAGAAGTCTTGTAACAATACGACCTTTGAGAAGGTGCTCCTCAACGATTTCGGGAATATCTTCAACCTTAACCTGTGAGTAGAAGCTTCCTTCGGGATATACGATCATAATCGGGCCGAGAGCACAAAGACCGAAACAACCTGTTTTGATAACCTTGATTTCTTCGCTTAAACCTTTTTCAGCAATCTGAGTCTCGAGAGCCTCGATAATTGCTGCACTGTTTGAAGAGGTACAACCGGTACCGCCGCAAACAAGCACATGTGAACGATACATTATGTTTCCTCCTTATTTGATTGCGCTGACTGTGTATTCAACAACAGGATTGCCGTTAACGATATGGTCGTTGACAACCTTTGCCACCTTGTCAGCAGTCATTTTAACATAAGTTACTTTTTCTTTACCGGGCTGAATTACTTCAACAATAGGCTCATACTGGCACATACCGATACAACCTGTTTGTGAAACTGTAACGCCCTTGAGGTTTCTTTTAGCAACCTCATCAACAAAAGCATTAAGTACGGGACGGGCACCTGCTGCGATACCGCAAGTTGCCATGCCGACAACAATTCTGATTGCGTCGTCGCCTGTATCTTCACGAACTGTCATTCTCTGCTTTGTTGCTTCTTTAATAGCCATAAGCTCTGCAAGAGTTTTCATTTATAGAGCACCTCCGTGTTTTCTTTAATAAAATCTGTAAGCCACTGTGACACCTCATAGGTATCAAGCGGAACGTCACCCAGGATTGCCTTTATCTCGCGGGTATCCGCAACGAATTTCTTACCGTCGACAGAATGCTTATACAAAAAGTCACGGTCCGTATTCATTGTGATCAGCATCTGCACGGTGGAAGCCACATCTCCCAAGGGAGTGAAATCCACGCTGTCCGTTTTAAAATATGCACGGACCTCGGTGCCGACGCCCTGTTGCGAGCTGATTTCAAATTTTCCGCCCGTCTGCTCGGCCGCCATCTTGAAAAGGGGTATTCCCATTCCGACCTTTCTGGTGGTTCGGGTTGTAAAGAACGGGTCAACAACATTTTTCACCTGTTCCTCATCCATACCCTTTCCGTTATCGCAGATGCCGATAAGCAGTGTTTTGTCGGTTGTATTCTCTTCAATTTCAATTGTTATGAGAGAAGCACCGGCGGTAATTGAATTCTGAGCCACGTCTAAAATATTAAGAGATAATTCTCTCATTATGCCATATATTTTTCGAGGATACCGGGTATATCATCGCCTACGAGCTTACCGTAAACCTCATCATTGACTGTGAGAACGGGAGCGAGACCGCAAGCACCGATACAACGGCAAGCCTCAAGAGAGAATTTACCGTCAGGAGTACACTCATCAGGCCCGATACCGAGCTGTTCTGTGATTTTGTCAACAAGATCCTGAGCACCCTTAACATAGCAGGCTGTACCGAGACAAACTGAAATGTTGTACTGACCCTTCGGAGAAAGAGAGAACTGTGCGTAGAAAGTTGATACTCCGTAAACCTTTTCAAGCGGAACATCCATACCCTCGGCGATCATAACCTGAACCTCATAAGGAAGGTAACCATAGATACCCTGAGCTTCCTGCATTACGTGCATAAGCATGCTCTTGTCATCCTTATTTGCTTCAATGACAGCCTTGAGCTGTTCCTCTTGCTCCGGTGTTCCTGAAAACGGAATGGAACTTAATTTTTTGAGCATTTTGGAATTTCCTCCTTTGTTGATTATGGCGGAAGTAAAATCCACCCTTGTTTATTGTTATAATACCACATTTAGCATAGCAGTACACGTTAAAATTATAACAAACTAAATCAAAAAAGTCTATCATTTTTTTGATTTTTTTATACCTTTATACACATTATTGGCGATTAGCACATATTTTTCAATTCTCTTTTGTGTTTATTAACTATTTCTCACCACATCGTACAGCATTTTCACCGCCTCGGGAAGCTGTTTCTGCCCTACTGCCGCAACAGAAATGGCAATATCCGGAAAATCTGTTCCGGTATCTGCAGGAATAAGAAGAATCCCCGCCTTACGCGCCTTATCACAAAATCTTTCAGTTGTAACGGGAAAAGCAAATCTGCATCTCAGATAAAGCGGTGAATCCGTTTTGAGAACGGTTACGCTGTCACCAAAGGCTTCTGTCAGCAAATCACTGAGAATTTTTGATTTCTGCACATATAATTTTTTTGTTTTTCTTATCTGCGAAGCAAGATGTCCGTCGCGGATATAGCTGCACAGGGCTATCTGTTCCGTCTTGGAAACCGTCTGATTATAAAACTGCTTTTTCTGTTTGTATTTTTTTGCAAGGCTGTCGGGAAGAATCATAAAACTGATACGAAATGAAGGTAGGAGCATTTTAGAAAATGTGCTTATGTAAACGGTATTTTCGCCGCCGTCAAGCCCTTGAAGCGACGGTGTAGGACGGTTAAAATATCTGAATTCGCTGCCATAGTCGTCTTCAATGATAAGCTTATTATTTTTTCTTGCAAATTCTGTCAGCCCGAAGCGTTCTGCAACAGTCATGGTGTCACCCCAGCGCGATGCATAAGACGGGGAAGTATATATAATTGACCCGATTTCTCTGCTGTCTGTGATTTTAAAACCGTAATCACGGAAAATCGCAGTGCCCTGACGATATGACAGGTCATCAAAGCACACTGTTTTTCTGCTTTTTATAAGCGGACAAAGAATATTCAACAAGCTCTGCACCCCGGCTCCTATCACAATATTCTCCTCGTTGCAGACGCAGTTTCGCGTTGTCCTTGCATATTCTGCAATCTCGCAACGCAGGTCGTATTCGCCTTGAGGATCGCCGTAAAAAAGCAGTCTCTGAGTCTGTCGCAGAGCACTTTTAAGATATCTGCGCCAGATATCCATATTGAAGCTTTCGGCATCAACACCCGAAGATGCGAAATCATACAACACCGTATTTTCACCGTAATGTGCAGAAGGCTTCGTGCTGTTTTTTTTCGTAATATTTCCGCGTTTTGAAACATAGTATCCGCTCTGACTTCTGGGCAGAATGTATCCGTCATCGCAAAGACACATATATCCCTGTTCAACCGTGGTTTTGCTCACTCCACGCTCCTCCGCGCACCGACGTATTGACGGAAGCTTGGCACCCTCCTCCAGCTTCCCGTTTTCAATCAGGCTTTTGTAGTAATCGTAAATCTGAATATACAGCTTTGTCTTTTCAGGCATAAAACTGTCCCCTTAAAATTTATTATTTTTGTGCATTTATTTAATGACACTTTTGTTATATTATATTCTTATAAGAGACAAAAATCAAGAGGTGAAATCAGTGAAAAGAATCGCGGTCATCAACGACCTTTCGGGCTTCGGGAAATGCTCGCTCTCTGTTGCTCTGCCCATTCTTTCGGTTATGGGACACGAATGTAATCCGTTACCGACTGCCATACTTTCAAACCAGACGGGTTTTGATAATTTTTACTCTGTTGATTTTACCCCTCATTTAGCACCGTATATTGATGTGTGGAAAAATCAAAACGCACAATTTGATGCTGTTTTGACGGGCTATCTTGGTAGTGACAAGCAAGTCGATATTATTCTTGATTTTATTGATACTTTCGGAAAAAATGCTCTTATTTTTACCGATCCCGTAATGGCTGACGACGGTGTGCTTTATGACACCTACAGCAATGAGTTGTGCCGAAAAATGAAAAAGCTCACCGAAAAAGCGAACATCATAACGCCTAATCTTACCGAGCTGTGTATTCTCTGCGGTGAAGACTACGGTGAAACCGTCGGGGACGGAGTGAACGATAAAATTTGCAGGATGGCAAAATCACTTCTCGGTGAAACCACAAAAACGGTTATTGTAACAGGTATAAAAAGTAAAGGTGAAGTCACAAATCTCATTGCGGAAGGCAACGGTATCAGCACTGTAAAAATGCCTCTGTTAAACGGCAGCTTTTCGGGTACGGGCGATATTTTTTCGAGTGTTGTCTGTGGCGGAATAACGGCAGGAAAAACCGTAAAGGAGTCCGTCGAGCTTGCCACCGGATTTATTTACCGTTCAATAAAAAACACACCGACAAAGCTCAGTTATGAGCCTCACGGTGTAAATTTTCAGAAATATCTGGGGGAACTTACAATTGAAAAAGCATAAATCACTTCTCACAATATCATATACGGCAATTTTTACCGCCGTCATACTGCTTGCCACCTGTGTAATAAAGTTTTCAACCGGGCTGGGTGAAGGATATATTCATTTCGGTGACAGCATTATATACCTTACCGCCTGCCTGTTGCCGTTCCCTTACGGAATTATCGCAGGTGCTCTCGGCGGCGCGCTTGCCGACATTGTTTCGGGTTTTGCCGTCTGGACGATACCCACGATAATAATAAAATCGCTCATTGCCCTGCCCTTTTCGCTTATCAGCAGAAAAAACAGCACCGGAAAAATTTTATCGACAGGTTCCGTTCTGATGACGGCTGTTTCGGGCGTTATAACCGTTGCCGGCTACTTTATTGCGGAATGTATTCTGTATTCCGTCGCCTCGGCAACGCTTTCTCTGGTCGGGAACACAATTCAGGCTGTATCAAGTGCAATTATATTCATTATTCTCGCAAAATCAACAGACAAAATAAATCTTAAATCTAAAATCTCAAAAGGAGTTTAAAAATGGCTGATATAGTTTATACCTACGGAAATCAGGCTTATCTCAACATTACAAACGCCTGCCCCTGCAGATGCACCTTCTGCATCCGCAACAACGGTGACAGCGTCGGAGAAGCCACTACACTTTGGTTTGAGCACAATCCGTCAATTGATGAAATAAAATCAGAAACAGATGCTTTTGACTTTTCAAAATACAAAAATTCAATTACAATCTGCGGTTACGGTGAACCAACCTGTGCATTGAATAATTTAATTGAGACTTGTAAATATTTGAGAAGTAAGGGCATTAAAATCCGTCTTAATACAAACGGACTTTCGGATTTAATCAACAAACGCGAAACCGCAAAAGAAATCTGTGATGTTATTGATTCTGTTTCAATCAGTCTTAACGCACCTACTGCAGAAAAATACAATGAAGTTACTCGCCCATCCTTTGGCGAAAAATCATTCGATGCAATGTTGAAATTTGCTAAAGAGTGTAAGGAATACGGAATTCCAACAAAACTCACAGTAGTTGACGTAATCAGCAAGGAAGACATTGAAGCGTGTAAAAAGCTTTGCGAAGAAATTGATATTCCGTTGAGAGTGAGAGAATATACAGCAGAATAATATGGCAATTGCAAAAGCACCTGAAGCTCAGTAGGTTTCAGGTGCTTTTTGTAAATATACATAATAGTTAACTCTCTCTTTATTAAGCAAACATCACATATGCTATTGCGAGAAGTCTTTTGGGACTTCTTCACATTCACTCAGAACGACAATGGCCATAATTAAGTATCTGTTTTATAAAAGGACACCGGACAGATTCTTTGCAAATATCTCGTGTCCTTTTTGTGTCGGGTGAATGCCGTCACTCATAACGAGTTCACTGTATGCACATTCTTCAGACGGAAAACCCATTTCTCTGCCGTCAACAACATTGAAACCGTATTCCGTGGCAATCTCGTATATCGCTCTTCTGTAATCATTAAGAGATGCTATGCTGGTTTTGAACTTTCGTGTAGTTTCAATCGGCGTAATAAATATGACTGTTTCATCAGCATAATTTTCTTTCAAAAAGGTACAAACAGATCTCATTGCTCCGTAGAAGGTCGTCGGTTCCGTATCATGAAAATCTCCCAATTCCCGTCCTCTTGAATAATCATTTATACCGGCCGCAATAATAATTACATCTGTGCTGTCTGAAAAAGATATTACTTTTTCATATACAGATGTTGTTTCCTGCTCCTCCGAATAAGTTAAGCATGAACTGCTCTCGGAAAAATTATTCAGCGTCATATTGTTCTTATCCGCAAATATTCTAATATATGAATTTTCTGTAATCTCAAGCTTCGGAGAAGTATATCCTGCGGTAATAGAGTCCCCAAACGCAGTAAGAGTCCCGTCAAGTATCATCGGTTTCATTATACTGTTTCCGAATTCGCATTTATCTTCTCTCCTTTCACTTGCAGCTACACAAATCACAGTAACTGCTGTGAATATTGCAATCGTCAACAGCAAAATCAAAAACATATTTCTCTTTTTCATACATAGTCTCCTTCAAATATACCAAATCGGGATATTTTAATTATACCGATAAGGTATAATTTTGTCAAGAGATAGGTGATTTTATGAGATTAAGAGAATTGCGTAAAAAGCGCAATATTTCGCAGTTAAAACTCGCTATAGATTTGCAGTTAAATCAGAACGTTATCAGTCGATACGAAACAGGCGTCCGTGAAGCTGACTACTCCACTCTCATAAAAATTGCCGATTATTTTGATGTTTCAATTGATTATCTTTTGGAAAGAACAGATAATCCAGCAAGATATAAATAACGGGACGATGTGGGCATCGTCCCCTATTTTTTTCGGGTCATCCGACCCCTACGATGTGAAAAAACACCTGAGTTAAACTCGGGTGCTTTTTGCATAGGTGTAAAAAGAAAGAAAAAGATATTAAAATAACAAAATCAAAATTATGCTACTGTTGAGTTTGTTCGAGTGGTTTGGGTTTGTGAGCTGTAAACTCTTAAATGCTCGCCGCGAGAAACAGCCTTTTTGTGATTTCTGATACGGATTGCTCGACGAATATTGCCGATTACAATTCTCTTAACTGCCTGTTCAAAGGCGATAACCTTATCCTCGTGCATAAAACCGTAAACCAGAAGGATCGCTACCGCTAACTCTATTAATGTTGTGATTGCAAATGTTGTTGACATAAAATCTACCTCCGATTATTTCGAGTCTTGTGTTCGATACCGAACAAATTGGAACAAATGTTCTTTACAAGTCATATTATAGACCTTTTTCTCAAAAAGTCAATACAAATGTTCGCAAATATTTATATTTTCAGTCCGTTTTTGCGTACTGTAATTTTGTAATATTTTCTTTTTGCTCTGTCTTTATTTGTAGTTTATCACAATATATAGTGGTTGTCAATATATTTTATACAATATATGCTGATTTGCAGATTTTTGCGCTATTTTTACAAAAATTTACATTATATTATTATTTTTCACCCTTTTGTTCGCTCATAAAATTCTTTTTGAAAGGTGTTCCGAAGTTCAGAAGGGCGCTATTTTTTACACCGGAGGGGGTGTAATTTTTAGCCGGGGGTGTGGTAAATTTTAGGGGGGAGGGGTGTAAATTTTAGCCGGGGGTGTGGTAAATTTTACACCCAAGTAATAAAAAGAGTTATAAAATATAAAATAAAATTATTTATATATAAGCGAAATCCGAAATTTCTTTAAACGAATTTTAAATACGGTTCTGTTTTCTCGGCTGACAGTGTGTTCAATGAAAATTAATATATAATTTTCAAATTACCTATTTATTATTTCTGAAAAATAGTGTAAAATAAAAGGGATAGTGATTATTTTTTAATATATATTACTTCTGAGGTAAAAATATGTTTGTTGATATTGCAAAAATTAAAATCAAAGCGGGAGACGGCGGTAACGGTGCTGTTGCCTTTCACCGAGAAAAATATATCAATGCAGGCGGTCCTGACGGCGGAGACGGCGGCAGAGGCGGCAATATAGTTTTTCAGGTTGATGACAATCTCTCAACCCTTGCTGATTTTCGTTACAAGAGAAAATACAAGGCAGAGACAGGTGCTGACGGCAGTGGTGGTAAGCGCAGCGGCAAAAAGGGTAAGGATCTGATTATCAAGGTTCCCAGAGGAACCGTTATCCGCGAAGTCGAAAGCGGTGTCATCATGGCTGATATGTCAACCGATGACGAGTTTATCGGTGCAAAAGGCGGCAGAGGCGGTTGGGGCAACTCGCACTTTGCGACATCTACGCGTCAGACTCCGAAATTTGCAAAAAACGGCGCTCCCGGAGAAGAGTGGGAGGTAAGTCTTGAGCTTAAGCTTATTGCCGATGTCGGTCTTTTAGGCTTTCCGAACGTGGGTAAATCCTCTCTCATCTCGGTTGTGAGCGAGGCAAAGCCGATTGTGGGCGACTATCATTTCACCACCATCACCCCTGTTCTCGGAGTTGTTTCAATGGGTCCGGAAAAGAGCTTTGTTATGGCAGATATCCCCGGTCTTATTGAGGGCGCAGCTGAGGGTATAGGTCTCGGACACGAATTTCTGCGTCACGTTGAAAGATGCAGGATGCTTGTTCACATAGTTGATGTTGCCGGCAGTGAGGGAAGAAATCCGATTGAGGACTTTGAAGCCATAAACGCCGAACTTGAAAAATTCAACCCCGAACTTGCAAAATGTCCTCAGATCGTTGCAGGTAACAAAATCGACCTGGCGACCGATGAACAGCTTGCGGAATTCAGAGAATATATCGAGAGCCGCGGATATGAATATTTTGAAATCGTCGCACCAATAAAGCATAATACGCAGGAGCTTATAAACGCTGTTGCGAGAAAGCTTGACACACTTCCTCCCGTCAAGCAGTACGAGAGCGAAGAAATCCCGATAGAAGTCATTGCAAAGAAGAGTGATGACGGATTTACGGTTACGGTTGAAGACGGAGTTTATATTGTTGAGGCCGAATGGATATACAGAATTTTGTGCAAAACAGATCTTGACGACTACGAATCCCTCCAATATTTCCAAAGAGTTATTCAGGAGCGCGGTGTTATAGATGCCCTTATTGAAAAGGGTATTCACGAGGGCGATACCGTGAGCATTTACGACCTTGAATTTGATTATGTACCGTAAGAGGCAATTATGAGATTATACAACAAAGAACTTAACCCGGACTCACTCAGTCCCCTCACCCTTGCATTCACGGGGGATGCTGTTTTTTCACTCTACATCCGCGAGATGCTCGTGAGTGAGGCAAACCGTCCCGTAGGACAATTACATAAGCTTTCGGTAGGCTGGGTAAAAGCCGAGGCGCAGAGCAAGGGTATGCACGCTATTCTCGACCTTCTGACAGAAAAGGAAACAGAGGTTTTTAAGCGTGGCAGAAATGCTCACACCTCACACACTCCCAAAAACCAGAGCGGTTGTGACTATCACTACGCTACAGGCTTTGAGGCTCTTGTCGGATATCTTTATCTGAAGGACGAGGTTGAAAGGCTTAATTTTCTGCTTGGTGAGGTCATCAGATGTGTCGGAGATGACAAGGGTGAAGAAGCACCGTAAAAAAGCAGCAGAAATATTCAAGGATATTCTCATATTCATTTTTGCAAGTGGGGTTTATTCGGTCGGAATAAACTGTTTTCTTGCTCGCAATAACATTCTTAACGGCGGAATAACGGGAATTGCCACAATTCTGAACTATCTTTTTGAAATTCCCATAGGCACGGCAATATTTGTAATGAACATTCCC
This sequence comes from uncultured Clostridia bacterium, assembly GCA_937920235.1. Classification (GTDB taxonomy): domain Bacteria; phylum Bacillota; class Clostridia; order Oscillospirales; family Acutalibacteraceae; genus Fimenecus. The sequence continues at coordinate 23,957 of CALGUK010000030.1, forward strand.
CTGCTCCTGATTGCTTTTAAGAAGTTGGGTACCGGATTTGTATTTCGCACCTTTCTCGTTCTTCTTATCTCATCCGTTATCATTGACCTGGGCGCATTTCTCCCTGTTTATAAAAATGACCTGCTGCTCTCGTCGGTTTTCGGCGGAGTGCTTTCGGGACTTTCTTTGGGAATTATCTTTATGCGCAACGCAACAACCGGCGGTGTGGATATAATCGCTAAGCTTGTAAAGCTTAAATATCCGCACATAACACTCGGAAAATCCATCTTCATTTTTGACGCGGTAATTGTCGTGACCGGCGGTTTTGTTTACGGCAATTTTGAATCGGTGCTCTATGCGTCAATCGTGATTTTCGTCAGCGCACAGGTGCTTGACTACTTTCTTTACGGCTTCAGCCGCGGAGCAATGCTGTTGATAGTCAGCGATAAAAGTGATGAAATACGCAAAGCCGTAATTCACGACTCAGACCGCGGAGTTACGGTGCTGAACGGTCGCGGCGGATATTCGGACAAGCAGAGAGATGTTCTTTTATGTGCCTGTTATGACAACCAGACGCACAAGCTTATCAAAAAAATCAAATCCGTTGACGAATCCGCATTTCTGATCATCACACAGACCAAGCAGATTCTCGGCGAAGGATTCAGAAATAATATTTAATTTTATTTTACGAGGTAAAATATGGCTAAAAAAGAAAATATCAGAAATTTTTCAATAATCGCTCATATCGACCACGGTAAATCCACTCTTGCAGACAGGCTTCTGGAACTTACCGAAACTGTTGCAAAGCGTGATATGACTGAGCAGTTGCTTGATAATATGGACCTTGAGCGTGAACGCGGAATCACCATCAAGGCACACGCAGTCAAGCTGGACTACAAGGCACAGAACGGTGAAACTTACGAATTAAACCTCATTGACACTCCCGGTCACGTGGACTTTAACTATGAGGTTTCGCGTTCGCTTGCCGCTTGTGAGGGCGCGGTGCTGATTATCGATGCCTCTCAGGGTGTTGAGGCGCAAACACTTGCAAATACATATTTGGCTCTTGACCACGACCTTGAGTTAGTGCCCGTAATAAACAAGATTGACCTGCCTGCCGCTGACCCCGACAGAGTTGCAAACGAGGTTGAAGAGGTTATAGGTCTTCCCTGTGACGAGGCTCCCCGTGTTTCAGCTAAAACAGGCGAAAATGTTGGTGCTGTTCTTGAAAGCATTGTTTCACTTGTGCCACCTCCCGAAAACAACGACGACAAGCCACTTCGTGCTCTTGTTTTTGACTCTGTTTATGACAGCTACAAGGGTGTAATTGTCTATGTTCGTATTATGGACGGAAAAATCAAACCCGGTGACACAATGAGAATGATGGCTACAGGTGCCGAATTTAACGTTGTTGAAGTTGGTTATATGCGCCCTAACGCTATGGAACCGCAAAAGGAGCTTGCCTCAGGTGAGGTCGGTTACATCACCGCATCAATCAAAACTGTCAGCGATGCCCGTGTCGGTGATACGGTCACAACCGCTGAAAATCCTGCAGACGAACCTCTTGCAGGATACAGAAAGGTCAACCCGATGGTATTCTGCGGTGTTTACCCTGCCGACGGTGCCGATTATGAAAACCTCCGTGAAGCTTTGGAAAAATTACAGTTAAATGATGCTGCATTGTCCTTTGAGCCCGAAACATCAGGTGCTCTCGGCTTCGGCTTCCGTTGCGGATTTCTGGGACTTCTGCACCTTGAAATTATCCAGGAAAGACTTGAACGTGAATACAACCTTGACCTTGTAACAACAATTCCGAGTGTTATTTATAAAGTACATCTTACAAACGGAGATGTTATTGAGATAGACAATCCGAGCCATTACCCTGACCCTGCAGTTATAGATTACTGTGAAGAACCGACGGTGCAGGCGCATATTTATGCTCCGCCGGAATATATCGGCGCTATAATGAATCTGTGTCAGGACAGACGCGGTGTTTATATCAATACGACTCACCTTGCCTCTGACCGTGTAGATTTGCACTATATTCTGCCGCTGAACGAAATCATCTACGACTTTTTTGATGTTCTCAAATCGAGAACACGAGGTTATGCATCCTTCGACTACGAGATGAGCGATTATCAGCGTTCAAGCATCATCAAGCTCGATGTACTTCTCAACGGCGACATAATTGATGCACTTTCATTTATGATACACAGCGAAAAAGCGTATGCAAAGGCTCGCAGAATTGCCGAAAAACTTAAGGATAACATTCCGCGTCAGATGTTTGAAATACCTATTCAGATGGCAATAGGCGGCAAGGTTATCGCCCGAGAAACCGTCAAGGCTATGAGAAAAGATGTTCTTGCAAAGTGCTACGGCGGTGACATCACACGTAAAAAGAAATTGCTTGAAAAACAAAAGGAAGGTAAAAAGCGTATGCGCCACTTCGGTACAGTTGAAGTACCGCAGGAGGCATTTATGGCTGTGCTTAAGCTTGATGATGAATAAAGAAATTTTTGAAAAACTTGCGGAGCTTAAAATCGAATACAAAATGATTGAGCATCCCGCAGCGTTCACAATGGAAGAAATTGAGGAATACCGCCTTACCGAAAACGGCCACATTCCGAAAAATCTCGTTCTCCGAGATGTTAAGGGAACAAGAAATATGCTCGTTGTTCTCCACGGCGACAAGCGTGCAAATCTCCAGCTGATCCGTGCGGAAATCGACTCGACAAAGCTGAGTTTTGCATCTGACGAGAGATTAAACAGATACTTAAAGGTGGAAAAAGGCTCGGTATCCCCTTTCGGAGTTATTTACGATACCGAAAAGGAGCTTGAAATCTATTTTGACGCGGATCTGAAAAGAGAAGATATTGTCGGCTGTCACCCCAACGACAACACGGCAACGGTATTCTTAAAATTCCAAGACCTTGTTAAATATGTCAAATCCTGCGGTCATACAATCAGCTACATAAAAGTATGAAAAACACAGGACTTTATCTGCACATTCCGTTTTGCAAATCAAAATGTCCGTACTGTGATTTTTACTCATTTTCGGGTAACGACGGTCTGAAAAACGAATACGCCTCAGTTTTAAGTAACAAAATCCGCGATGAATTTTCCGCTTTGCATTGTAAAGCTGATACGCTTTACTTTGGTGGCGGCACTCCGTCGGTCCTGGGTGCAAAAAATCTCAAAACTCTTGTAAGCGCCTGCAAACCGTTTCTCACAGACAATGCGGAAATCACCGTTGAGTGTAATCCTCACGGATTGAACAAAGACTTTTTCAAGAATTTGCACGACTGCGGTGTTAACAGACTTTCTCTGGGTTTACAATCAGCAGTTGACGGTGAAAGACGGATTTTAGGAAGACTTTCTGACAGAAATCAGGTTGAAAATGCGGTTAAATCAGCTCAGACCGTCGGCTTTGAAAACATCACTCTCGACGTTATGCTGGGTATACCGGACCAGACAGGAAAAAGTCTGAATGAGACCTTGGATTTTTGTATTTCTCTCGGGGTTCCGCACATCAGCGCATATATGCTGAAGCTTGAAGAAAATACACATTTTCATAAAAATCGGGATAAGTATAATTTCCCGGATGATGATTTGACAGCGGATTTGTATTTACAGATGTGTGAAGCACTTGAAAATCAAGGAATTATGCAATATGAAATCTCAAATTTTGCAAAAAGAGGTTTTGAAAGCCGTCACAATCTCAAATATTGGCATTGCGAGGAATATTTAGGTCTCGGACCGTCTGCACATTCATTTTCAGACGGTAAACGTTTTTATTATGACCGTGATTTTGACGGTTTTATGAACGGCAACTCCCCTGTTGATGACGGTGTTGGCGGAGATTTCACCGAGTATGCTATGCTTAATCTCCGTTTGGTCGAGGGCTTAAAAGAAAACAAGGTTTTTGAGCGTTTCGGTCATTCAATCCCGAAAGAAATATATGATAAATCACTGATTTTTATCGATAACGGATATATGATAAAAAATGAAAACGGTTTGGCACTGACGCGGAAAGGCTTTTTAGTATCAAACAGTATTTTGGCAGAAATATTATAGGTGATATTATGAAATGGTTTTATAAACTGCTCGTACTTATACTTACACTGTTTATTTACACGCCTACAGAATCAACAGCTCCGTACACCGCATCAAAAGAAGATGTTCTGACAACATTCACAATACTTTCCGATGTGCATATGGAGGGAAACAACAAGGATAAATTTGAACTTTTCGGTGAGGCTGTCCGTGATATAAATGCTGCAGAAAAAAATCACAGCCTTATCTTCCTCGGTGACAACACGATGAACAATCAAGTCATTGAGTTAAGTGCCTTTTATGGTATTCTTGACAAATATTATTCGGGTTTTTACAGTGTTGTTTCGGGTAATCACGACCTTTGTCCGAGCGATTATAATATCGGTGATTACGACGATTTGAAAAAGCGTTTTCTTGATTATGATAACGAGTTCAAATCTTCCGACAGAGATAACTTATACTATACATTCAGTGTCGGAAAAAGCGTTTTCATTGTTCTCGGATCTGAGTCCGATGCAGGTATCAACGAGGATATTTCCGATGAACAGCTTGAGTGGTTGGAAAGTGAACTGAAACTTTTTGAGAATGATGACAGACCTGTTTTTATTATGAATCATTACCCTCTTAATCACACCTGGGAGAATGTCTGGACTGACGGCCATATTGGTAAAGACAGCGAAAAGCTTCACGAGATAATGAAAAATTCAAAAAACAGAATCTTTTATTTCTCCGGACATCTTCACATGGGATTTTTCAATAATCAGGTTTCTTATGTGAATGAAGACAACATTACATACATAAATGTTCCTGCATTTGGTGCTGATAATACAAACGGTGATGCCGATATTCAACAACAAGGTATGGGAATGTATGTTGAGGTTTATGAAAACGAAGTTATTATCCGAGTCCGTAATTTCGCAGAACACAAATGGACGGATATTGAACACAGTATTTCCCTTTGACATTATAACCATATTGTGATAAAATAATTACTTGCATATTGAAGAAAGGGGTGGACGAAATGCCTATTAAAATTGACAATCAGTTACCGGCAAGGCATAATCTTGAATTAGAGAATATTTTCGTTATGACAGAGCAAAGAGCTAATATCCAGGATATTCGTCCGCTGAAAATTATTCTTCTCAACCTTATGCCCACAAAAATCGAAACGGAAACTCAGATTTTAAGGCTTCTCAGTAATTCGCCTTTGCAGGTTGATGTTGAGCTTTTGCAGGTTGCTACCCACGAGAGCAAAAACACCTCCAAGGAGCATATGCTCAAATTCTACAAAACCTTTGACGATATCAAGCATCAGAAATTTGACGGTATGATAGTCACGGGCGCTCCCGTTGAGATGCTGCCTTTTGAAGAGGTTGACTATTGGGAGGAGCTTTGTAAAATATTTGATTGGGCAAAGAGTCACGTTTATTCATCGTTCCACATCTGCTGGGGTGCCCAGGCGGCTCTTTATTATCACTACGGTATCCCTAAATACAAGCTTCCGGAAAAGATGTTCGGAGTTTTTCCGCACAAGCCGCTTGATATGTACCATCCTTTGCTCCGCGGATTCAGTGACGTTTTCTATGTGCCTCATTCAAGACATACAGAAACAAAAAAAGAGGATATTGCGCTGGTCAAGGACCTGCAGATCCTTTCTTATTCCGAAATTTCGGGAGTTCACCTTGTGGCAGATATGGATTGCAGAAATTTCTACTGCACGGGTCACTCGGAATATGACAGCGACACACTTGCACGCGAATATTTCAGAGATTTACATAAGGGATTGGATATCAAAATACCGTATAACTATTTCCCGAATAACGACACACGTCTCACTCCTCCGCTCACCTGGCGCGGTGCAGGCAGTCTGCTCTTTCAGAATTGGCTCAATTATTTTGTGTATCAGCGTACACCGTATGACATCAACGACATTAAATAAGAGGTATTCAGCAGAATACCTCTTTTTTTACAGCAAAAGCGAGGTCAGTCCGCCTCGCTTGTTTATTATTCATTTAACAGCTCTGCAAAAGATATGTTAAACACTTTTGCAAAAGCGACGATCTCGATATCTGTCACAAACCGTTTGCCACATTCTATACGTTGAACAGCATTTTTGTCAATATCAATACCGACAAGCTGCATACGGTCGGCAAGTTCTCTTTGTGATATTTGCATCCCGGCGCGATATTTAGCTATATTTTTTCCGCAGATATTGTTAAGACCGTCTTTTGTTTTGTTTATAAACATATTTTATTCTCCAATTCGACATTTTGTGAGTGTCATTAAAGAAATTATATGTTATAATTCAAAAAGATATGACATTCACTAAATGTCACATCGACTCTCTCAAAAGAGAATAAACTGATATTTCTACAGTATATTTTTTCATTGCTGACAAATACTAACATCACAATTTGTAATTTAAGGAGAAATGTATATATGAAAGCAACAGGTATTGTACGTCGCATAGATGATTTGGGAAGGGTGGTTATTCCGAAAGAGATTAGAAGGACTATGCGAATCCGTGAAGGAGACCCGTTAGAAATTTATACCGCTTCCGACGGTGAGGTGATTTTTAAAAAATATTCGCCCATCGGTGAGTTATCCGAATTTGCAAGTCAATATACCGATGTTCTCAACCGAGCCACCAATCTGCCCGTTATCATAACCGATCGCGACCACGTTATTGCCGTTGCAGGTATGCCGAAAAGAGAGGCTATGGACAAGCGAGTGTCACAAGAGTTGGAGGACCTTATGGAAAACCGTGAAAATTATGCAGCTTCTCCGGAAACAAAAGCACTTTATCCCATAAACGACAAGCCTGCCGAGGCGTCAGTTGCGTTTCCCATTATAGGCGGCGGTGATGTTGCCGGATCGGTTATTCTGATGATGGGTACTGACGGGACAATGCCGAGTAGGACAGAAATCAAGCTTGTTTCCGTTGCCGCATCCTTTTTAGGTAAACAGACTGAAGAATAGCTTCGGATTTCGGCTTTTATCTCTCCGCCGACACCAATTTCAGAAAACGTCTTTATTTTGTACGAAAAAGCCAAACGACACAAAAAAGGACCTGACTCACAGAATCAGGTCCTTTGATTTATATACTGAAATCAGTATGTAACTGCGTATTCGGTAATAACCTGAATACCAACCTTTGCGCCGTTCATTGTGACGAATGCAAGCTTTGCATCGAGACCGAGAACGCAGGGAGCATTGATATTCAATGCTGTGAGGTTGCCTGTTGCCTTATCAATTGTAGCAACAGCAGTTACGTTTTCATAAGCAATATTGATGTTTGAAAGTGAAAGACCGGGAACTGCACCGATAGCGCCTGTGATCTGGCTTTCTTCAATAACACCTGCAACAGAACCTACACCGTCAGCGTTTGCCTTGGGGTTTGTAGCATTCTTTGCAACAACAGTGATAACATAAGCGTTGCCCTTTTCTTGGCGAGTGATTTTCTGGACACCGTTAAGTGTGAGAGCATTTGCATCGGGAAGCTTTGTCTTGTCCCAAGCTTCGTTCTTAACCTTGATAGAAGCCTCGTCCTTAGCCATAAACATACCCATAAGAGTTGATGCTGCACTTGAAAGTCCGCCTGCCTCAACAATACCCTTATAGTTGATAGCTCCGTCTTTAACGCGGATAACTGACTTTGACTTTGTTCTTGCAGCGGCTACGCCCTTTTTATACATATCAAGGATTTCCTGCTTCTCGTCTGAAGCACCCTGAGAAGGAGCGTTTGCATCATCACCCTGAGTTGCATCGCCGGGGGTTGTTGCATCGTCACCCGGAACTGTTGCATCGTCACCGGGAACTGCTGAGTCAACATCGGGAACTGCTGAGTCACCGTTTACATTGTTACCGTCAGTTGAAGTGCTGTTGTTAACCGTGCCTGAAACAACCGTTGTCTGTCCTGCCTTAGCCATATATGTAAATGCAATTGAAACTGCACTATACACTATAACCAAAGAAAGCAATACAGCGATTGTGCTGAGAAATACCTTTGAGAACTTTTTGCCTTTTTCTGCGCTTTTCTCAGTTTTTGCTTTGTATTCTTCAACTGTGAACTGTTTTTTTGCCATTTTCTTTAACTCCTTTCAAAAGTTAAACATTTACCATACTACTTTACAACAAAAACCGAAAAAAGTCAACAGTAATATGCAACCTATATAAAAACTGTTGCTTCTCCGCATTCTGTTGATTTAAGTATTGTTTTAATCGGAGTTTTGTGCTATAATTATTTATAAATAAAAAGGAGGTCATCAGTTTGTCCTCAAAAAAGAGAAAAAAAGCTAAATCAAAAAAGCTTAATCAGAATATAGCCGTTATTATAACCTGCATTGCGGTCGCCGCACTGATTATCGCAGGAATTTCGGTTGCTCTCGACGGGAAGGATGATAATATTCCCGACTACAGCCGTACAGATTTGCAAAATTCTGTTTCCGACCCTAAAAATGACGATGAAAACGAGTCTCCTTCCGTGAACGAAGAAAAAGAGCCGTCATCCTCTGAGGAACCCAAGTCCGATCAGGGCAGTACCGCCCCCGCAGAGCCTTCTAATACCGTCACTCCGTCAGTAAACAACAGCCAGACGGGTTCATCTGCGCTGACAGGTTCGTTTTATGACACGGTAAAATACCGTTCACCCGACGCCGTGCCTGCAGACATATTCAAGCACGGCAGAACGCTTATGCTACTCAACAGACAGTACGAGCTCCCGGTGGATTTCAAGTGGGATCTTGTTTATTGGTCAAACGGGCAGAGTGTTGACGCAATGTATCTTAACTGTGAAGAGCACAATTCCGTAAAAGCCGTTGACCGCGCAGCGTATCAGCCGCTTAAGGATATGTTTGCCGCCGCAGAAAAGGCAGGAGTTCCGCTTCAGCTCGTATCCGCATACAGAAGCATTTATCTTCAGGATAAGCTTTTCACACGCTCGGTAAACTCATATATCAATCAGGGCTATTCCGAAGCGCAGGCAATAGAAAAAGCTAATTTTTCCCGTACATTCTCCGGCACAAGCGAGCACAACACGGGTCTCGGCTTTGACATACTCCAGCGCGGCAATTTTACCTTATCCGAATCATTTGAAAACTCAGCTCAGTTCAGATGGCTGACGGAAAACGCTGAGGATTACGGATTTATTCTCAGATATCCGAAGGAGAAGGTTGATGTTACGGGCATTATGTATGAGCCTTGGCATTTCAGATACGTCGGTATTGAACACGCAAAGCGCATAAACGAGTTGGGTATGTGCTTTGAAGAATACATTGATTATTTAGAGGGGTAAAAATGGCAAGTTTCAAGGAAAAAGTATTTGCTGCAACTGCAGTCACAAAAATTTTCGGTCAGCTTTTTACCATTATGGAGCCGAAAATTGCATATCACAAATTACTTGAAAAAAAAGGCAAGCAAGAAAAAGCTGATGCTTTCGGATTCCGCGCAGTAAAAAAGTGGGCCACCTTTGCCGTAAAAGCGGCAGGAATGAAAATCGAAGTAAACGGTCTTGAAAAGGTGCCTGCCGATAAAACCGTGCTTTTTACCCCGAACCACCAAAGTTATGCTGATATTCCTCTGCTTCTGCACGTACTCAGGGACAAAAACATCGGCTTTCTCATGCGAAAATCTCTCAACAATTTTTTCGCTATTGAGCAGATAAGCCACATTATCAAATGCGTACCCATTGACCAGGACAATCCGAGAGACAGTATGAGAGGCCTTAAGAAAACAGCCGAAAACATCAAAAACGGTCTTTCTATGGTTGTGTTTCCCGAGGGAAAACGCAGTTTTTCAAACACTCCCGATGTTTTTATGAACGGTGCATTCAAAATTGTTCAGAAAACGGGTGTTACGGTTGTTCCCGTATATCTTCACAATGTTTTCAAGGTCCTTGAAGGTAATAATTTTATCATCACTCCTCAAAAGGTCAGCGTAACCTTTTTTGATCCCATTGAGACATCCGAAATGAACCGTGAGGATGTAAAACAGCTTCACGACAAAGTGTATAACCTTATTCTTGCAGAATCAAAAAAGCATAATGACTAAAACATGGGCAGTCCGCAAAAAACGGCTGCCTTTTTTTATTTTATCATATTGAACATTGAACAGATTTGGTGTATAATGTAAAATATACTTTAATTGAGGAGGATGCCTTATGAAAAAAGAAATTGTTTATGATAATTCCAAAAAAGTGTTTCCCATACTGCTTATGGTAATCGGCATTGTGCTGGCACTTGCTCTTAACATTATGCGCCTTAACATTCTTGCCGTTATCAATGTTGCATATATGTGCATTATGGCAGCGGTAACAATTCTTGGAGTTTTCATTCTTAAAAAGCTCTATCTGTGGAATTTTATCGGTTATGCCGCTTCTGCTCTCGGAATTGTTCTCTACTATGCCATCTGGGGTGCTGACGCAGGCTTCGGTGCGTTCACATCAGGTAAAGCAGGCTGGAGTTCTGCTGAACATCCGCTTTTCTCAGGTGCAGATAATTATAATTTTCTTGTCCGTCTCGGCGGCAACCTTTTAATTATTCTCCCCTGCATAATCGCCTTTGTTGCACTTTTCGCGGTCGGCAAAAAAGAATTTGCCAAAAAAGAAACAAAGGTTGCGGTAACCGGCATACTCAGTATTCTTCTTGCCGGAACAACGGTATTTTATGTTCTCACAATGAACCTTCGCTCAAAGCCTAATGTTGACAGACTTTGGGAGGGTCACGACGATTATCTTGACAAAGTTGACAAGGTAACCGAGGGCAAGCCCAACGTACTTTTTATTATGATGGACGATCTCGGCTGGGGAGACATCTCTCTCAACGGTGCCATCTATGACACTCCCAACATCGACAGCATCGGTGAAGACGGTGTTGTTTTTGACAACTTCTATTCAAGCTATTCCGTTTGTTCACCTGCACGATTCAGCCTTATGACAGGTCGTTATCCTTTCAGAGGATATGCCGACAACGTAATTTATCCTACCGTAGATACGCTCTCACCGTTTGCGCAAACCAGAATTTTCAATTCAATTGAAATGGGTAATAATACTGACGGTATGCTCGGTGATGAGATAACGATTGCTGAGGTTTTCCGGAATGCAGGCTATAACACCGGTGCATTCGGCAAATGGCATCTTGGCGATTACGGTGAATATCTGCCGACGAATCAGGGCTTTGATTATTTCTACGGCAGCCATCACGTTAACGATATGACTCCGTTCTATCACGTTGCAGAGGAAAACGGTGAATACGAAATCGTTCACGGTACTGACGAAATGTTTGTTGACGGAAAGAAAGACCAGAGCAAGTTAAGTGAATGGATTCACGAAGAAATCAACGATTGGATTACGGATAAGGTTACAAATTCTGACGAACCCTTCTTTGCTTATTACGCAACACCGTGGCCGCACGGCCCTGTTTTTGCAGGTGACGACTTTGACGGCACAAGCGGTATGGGTACATATGTTGACTGTGTAACAGAGTTTGACTATTATCTCGGTCAGCTTTTCAACACACTTGAAGAGCTCGGTGTTATGGACGACACAATTATTGTGTTCACAAGTGATAACGGTCCTGCACTTGAGGGCTCAACCGGAGAACTCAGAGGCGGCAAGTACCTTGCGTATGAAGCAGGTCAGAAGGTTCCGTTTATGATAAAATGGAACAATAACAACGGCCTTTGGGAAGCAGGAACATCACGCGAACAGAGTTCGACACTCGTTGACCTGTTCCCCACACTCGTTGAGCTTTGCGGTATCACCGGTAACGGCGGCACTTCAAACTATCTGCCTACAGACAGAACAATTGACGGTGTTTCAATGGTTCCCGTGCTCAAATCAGACACGGCAATTCATACGGCAGAGCATCCCATTCTACATATGAAGCGTGAAAAGCTCAAGGCAATTCAGTACACAATGGAAACCGATGATGTACTGAGCCGCGAAGAATATAAGGATTACACCTACCCCGTGCTCACGGAAAACGACTACATCACCTTCAAGTATTTCCGCAAGATGCAAAATGATAATCCGGCATTCTTTGACAAAACAAGAAAGAACTGGCTATATGTTCTCTCTGATGATAAGGGTGAAAATTACAACAGAACAAGCACTTATCCCACAATCGCAGAAGAGCTTAATGAAAAAATGACGGCAGTTATGGAGGACTTCAAATCAAACCGCCGCGGCATCAACTACGATTACTACAAATAAAGCATAAAGACATAAACCCGTTGAAAGTTGCATTTCAACGGGTTTTATTATATAATTAGGACAATTCAACAACTTTAAAAAAGTTAATCTGTATTACGGAGTGAAAAGCTATGCCGCCTCTTTCAATAATGATAAAACCTGCATCGAGCCTTTGCAATATGCGATGCGAATACTGCTTCTACCACAATGTCACCGAGTTGCGTGAGGTGACATCCTTCGGTATTATGACAAATGAGACCGCTGACAATCTCATTGAAAAGGCACTCCGCTTTGCCGACGGTGAGAGTGTTGCTTTCGCTTTTCAGGGTGGTGAGCCGTTAATGGCGGGTCTCCCCTATTTTGAGCACTTTGTCGAAAAGGTCAAGACATCAAACAAGCTCAACAGTCAGATTTATTTCAGCACACAGACAAACGGTACGCTTGTCAATGACGAATGGTGCGAATTTTTCCGCCGTAATAATTTCCTTGTGGGATTGAGTCTTGACGGGAATTATGAGCACAACAAGTTCCGCGTTGATGCCAACCGCGAAAATACATTTTACCGTATCCTGAGTGCCGCCGAAAAGTTCAAAAAGCACAATGTGGAATTCAATATTCTGACGGTTCTCACGGGGTACTGTGCCGACCACATTGACGAAATATACCGATTTTTCCGCAGCAAAGGCTTCAGATATCTGCAATTCATCCCATGTCTGCGTCCTTTTGATGATAAAAGCGAGAGCGAGTTGTATATGACTCCTGAGCAATACGGCAATTTCCTTGTGAAATGCTTCAATTACTATGTAAAGGACTATGTGCGCGGACAATACACAAGTGTCCGTTGGTTTGACAATGTGGTTCATCTTTTTCTCGGAAACAAGACAGAGCAGTGCGGTATGTGCGGTCACTGTATGCATCAGTTTGTCGCTGAGGGTAACGGAAATATTTATCCCTGCGACTTCTACTGTACTGACGAATGGTATCTCGGCAATATCAATGACGAAAAAGAAAACTTTGATACCCTTGCCCACTGTGAAAAGGCTATTGAATTTTTAAGAGAAAGTCTTGCCGTTCCCGAAAAGTGTAAAAAATGCAGATTTTATCCCGTATGCCGTGCAGGCGGTTGTAAGCGCACAAGGGAGGACAGAGATTACTGCGAAAGCTATAAAAAATTCTTCTCATCATGTCTGCCCTTGTTCAGAGCATTCATAAATGAAAAAAAATAAGCAGATATTTTACGATAAGATGTATGTCAATGCCATTATAAGCGCCTCATCCGCACCTTCACTCTTGAGCAGCATTATAAGTCCCAGCAGCAACGCTTTGTCCGGTTCCGCAAACAGTCCTTGAAGAATGCCGTGGTTTGTGTTATTTTCCCGTTCAGGAGGTTTTTCCTGTTCGTGACTACTTTCCTGCTCACGCTGAAAAAACTCCTTAAAAGTCGGATAAGACATATTTTCAGGGAAATTCGGTGGCATATTGGTCACTCGTGCGGAAACAGTTTCTGTTCTTTTCGGTTCTTGCTCTCTTTTTCCGCGGTTGAACTCCTCCTGTGCCGATTTTGTGACCTCGTCCGCTGTCCTTTTCATCTCACGGACTCTCTCCATAGCCTTCTGCTGCATATTCTGAATATCCGAATACGAATAACCGTTCATGTTAAAACATCCCCCTGAGCAACGGCAAAACTTCCATAAGCTGTAAAAATTTAACGGCTTCATCCGCTTTTTGCTTTCTATCATCGCTGAGCATCGGCTTTAAATCCTCTATGAGTCTTGTGCGGTAATCACTTTTATTTAATCGGCCTGCAATCCCCATAATCTTTTTCATTGTATCACCGTCAAGAGAAAACTCCGGCATCACCGGGGCTTCCGACTGTGTTTTATTCTGTTCGGGACTTTTATTATCGGTAAGAGACTCCGCAATGCTTCGGATTTTCGCCATATCCTCATCGCTTAATGAGGACAGCATCTTCTCAATGTCAATCATTGTTTCCCTCCGTGAATTTTTTCATCAAATCCTTTGCGCGCTGTGACGAAAGCAGTTTTTCAAGAGTTTTTTTATCACTTAGCACCTCCGTAAGCTTTTTGTTCTGTTCCGGAGTCAGACTGTTTATCAGATAATCTCTTGTCTCACTGTTTGTTCCGCTGTTTCGGATTTTTTCCATTATTTCATCAAAATTATTATTATACATTGAAACCACCACCGTTTTACTGTATAATTATATATGCAATACATATTATGCATAAAAAGGCGGTGATATGCTTGAGAATACTTGTGCTTTCCGACTCGCACTGTGACTTCTTTTCATTAAAAAAAGCCATTGAAGCACAACCCACGGCAGAAACAGTTGTTTTTCTCGGTGACGGATATACAGATTTTGAGAAGTGCAGGCCTCTTCTTGCTGATAAAACCGTATATTGTGTACGCGGAAACAATGATTTTCATTGTGATTATCCGAAAAACACTATTTTTGAAGCCGGCGGACTCAGAATCTACATATCCCACGGTCATTACGAATATGTAAAAAGCGGTCTCGGGTATATCACATCTGTTGCAAAAAGGAATAAGTGCAATCTTGTCCTCTACGGCCATACCCACGTTCAGCAGGAGGATAATACCGACGGAATTAAGCTTTTTTGTCCCGGTTCGATCAGAAGTGATGAATACGGTGTGGTCGATATTACCGACAACGGATACATATGTATCGGTATCAAAATGAGGTGATAATATGATTATCTTTAAAAATGCAAATGTCATCCTTGAAAACGAGGTGAAAAAGCTTTCTGTACTCGTAAACGGAAGTAAGATTGAAAAAATTGCCGACACAATCGAATGTGAGGATGCCGAAGTAACAGATTGCGAAGGGCTCTTTCTTTCTCCCGGATTTATCGATTTACACGTACACGGCGGCGGCAGAATTTCCGCGATGTGCTGTGACAGCGACAAGCTCTGCCAAATGGCAAAAGCACACGCATTGCACGGCACAACCTCAATTCTCCCCACAACTCTTGCAGCCCCTGTCGCACAGCTGACAGAGGTGACCGAATACATAAAAAAAGCCTCAGAAAAATGTACTGACTCTAATATTTTAGGTGTTCATTTTGAGGGGCCTTATCTCAATCCGGAAAACAAAGGTGCACAGAGTGAGGAAAACATCCTTTCTCCCTTGACCGATGAACCTGATCCGCTTATTGATTGCTGGGACAAGGTACGCATTATGGGTGTTGCTCCCGAGATTGATGGTGCATTTAAGCTTGGAGAAAAGCTTAAGAAAAAAGGAATAGTCGTTTCCGTCGCCCACACAAAAGCTGATTATGATACAACCATTGAAGCTCTCAACCACGGATTTTCTGATTTCACACACATATATAATGCATCGACAAGCTGCTTTAAACGAGGTATTTTCCGTGTTGCAGGTGCAGTTGAGGCCGGACTCACCGATGACCGATATACAGTACAGGTCATTGCCGATTTAAGACATTTACCTTTAGGTGTGCTGAAGCTGATATACAAATGCAAGGGTGCTGACGGTATGTATCTCATCACAGACGGACTTGAATTTTCCGCATCCGACCTTAAGGAAGGCGAGATATGTATGCAGGAAAACGGTCTGGAGGTTATCTATGAAGACAAAGTTATGAAGCTTGCCGATCGAAGCTGTCTTGCAGGAAGTGCCGCAACAACGGATGTACTCGTGCATAATATGTATAAAGAAGTCGGTGTACCGATATATGATGCTGTAAAAATGGCTTCATCAACTCCTGCAAGAGTAATCCGAATTGATAACTGCAAGGGATACATAAAAGAGGGATATGACGCTGACCTCCTGCTTTTTGATGATGATATCAACATCAAAAAAGTTATGGTTATGGGCAAATTCATCAAATAACAAAAAGCATAAAAAAACACCCCGGAAAATTCCGAGGTGTTATTTTTTGGTCTATTAAAGCCTTACCGCATTAGTCAGCGATGAGTTCGATGATGCACATTTCAGCAGCATCGCCTCTTCTTGGACCGGTCTTGATAACACGAGTGTAGCCGCCGTTCTTTTCTGCATACTTGGGAGCTACTTCTTCAATCAATTTCTTAGCAACAGACTCTTTTGTGATGTAAGAGAAAACCTGTCTCTTTGAATGAAGGCTGTTATCTTTAGCGATTGTAATCATTTTTTCAGCCATAGCCTTAACTTCTTTGGCTCTTGTTACAGTTGTTTCAATCTGACCGTTCTCGATAAGATATGTTACCATACCTCTGAGCATAGCCTTGCGGTGATCGCTTGTTCTGCCGAGTTTTCTTGTTCCTGGCATTCAAAATCACTCCTTTATTATTCGTCGTCCTTACGCAATGTGAAGTTCAAAGATTCAAGCTTTGCGATAACCTCTTCAAGAGACTTTCTGCCGAGGTTACGGACTCTCATCATATCTTCTTCTGTTCTGTTTGTCAAATCTTCAACCGTGTTGATGCCTGCACGCTTGAGGCAGTTGAAAGAACGAACTGAAAGGTCAAGTTCTTCAATTGTCATTTCAAGAAGTTTACCCTTTGTATCGTCATTCTTGACAATCATAGTTTCTGTTTCTCTTGCCTCCTCAGAAAGGTCAACAAAGAGATCAAGATGGTCTGTAAGGATTTTTGCGCCGAGAGAAACGGCCTCCTGCGCTGAAATTGTACCGTCTGTCCAAGCTTCAAGCGAAAGCTTGTCATAGTCAGTAATCTGACCTACACGGGTATTTTCAACCGTATAATTAACCTTTAATACGGGTGTATAAATTGAATCAATTGCGATTACGCCGATGATAGGCTGCATAATCTGCTTGTTTCTTTCTGCTGAAACATATCCTCTGCCCTTATCGCAAGTGAGTTCCATTTTAAGAACTCCGCCCTCTTCAAGAGTTGCGATCAAATGCTCAGGATTAAGAATTTCAACATCAGAATCAGTCTGAATATCGCCGGCAGTAACTTCGCATTTGCCACTTGCATCGATATAAACTGTTTTCGGTCCGTCGCCATGAATTTTAAGGATAACCCCCTTCAAATTCAAAACAATCTCCGTTACATCCTCTTTCACACCGTCAATGGTTGAGAATTCATGAAGAACACCGTCAATTTTTACCGAAGTAATTGCATATCCGGGAAGTGATGACAAAAGTACTCGACGAAGGCTGTTGCCGAGTGTTGTGCCGTAACCACGTTCAAGCGGTTCAACTACAAATTTGCCATAAGTTCCGTCAGCTGTCAAATCAAGTGCTTCAATGCTGGGCTTCTCAATTCCTATCATTCAAAACCCTCCTAACTGAGTACAGAAATATTTTCCGCTATTGTTATTGTAAATTCAAGCCTATTATTTTGAATAGAACTCGACGATAAGATGCTCTTCAACAGGAACTGCGATTTCTTCTCTGTCGGGAAGCTTAACAACCTTAGCTGAAAGATCTTCTGCATTCTTATCAAGCCATGCGGGAACAGGACGAGATGCGTTTGCTTCAAGTACTTCTTTAATCTTAACGCTGTCTTTACTGTTATCCTTGACAGATACAACGTCGCCGACCTTGAGAAGATATGAAGGAACGTCAACCTTTTTACCGTTTACACGGAAATGAGCGTGAATCACAAGCTGTCTTGCTTCTGCACGGGATGAAGCCCATCCGAGAAGATAAACAACGTTATCAAGACGGCTTTCGCAAATTCTTAAAAGGTTTTCACCTGCAACACCCTGACGCTTTTCTGCCATCAGGAAATATTTGTGGAACTGACCTTCCTGAATACCGTAGTAACGCTTAGCAGTCTGCTTTGCGCGAAGCTGTAAGCCGTATTCGGAAGTCTTTTTGCGGTTCTGGCCGTGCTGTCCGGGAGCGTATGAACGACGCTCGATAGCACACTTACCAGTATAGCAACGGTCGCCCTTGAGGAAAAGCTTCTTTCCTTCACGGCGGCAAAGTTTACAAACCGCACCGGTATATCTTGCCATAATTTAGTACCTCCAATTATACACGTCTTCTTTTGGGCGGACGGCAGCCGTTGTGAGGAATCGGAGTTACGTCTTTAATCATTGTAACTTCAAGACCTACTGTCTGCAATGCACGGATTGCAGCCTCACGACCTGAACCCGGTCCCTTAACGTAAACTTCTACAGTTTTCATACCGTGGTCAATCGCAACCTTAGCTGCTGTTTCGGCAGCTGTCTGAGCAGCGAAAGGAGTTGATTTTCTTGAGCCTCTGAAGCCCATTTCACCTGCGCTTGCCCATGATACTGCGTTACCCTGAACGTCAGTTATGGTAACAATAGTATTGTTGAAGGTGGACTGAATATGAACTGCGCCTTTTTCAATGTTTTTCTTTT
>CALGUK010000031.1 GCA_937920235.1 uncultured Clostridia bacterium
CCTGCACCTGCAAGAATTAAAAGCGGTCCGTCAACCGATAAGACCGCTTTTAACTGCATATTATTCATTCTTTTAAATTCTTTTTTTATAATTTTATTTCTTAACTCACAGATTTGCGAATGCATTATATATTCTCCTAATCAAAAATGCTGTTTCCGGTGCTGTCAATTCCGACAATCAAAGGAAATTTGTTAAATACAAGTTTTTTTACAGATTCACAACCTAAATCATCGAATGCGATCACTTCGGCAGATTTTATACACATTGAGGCAAGAGCACCTGCACCGCCGACAGCACAAAAATAAACAGCTTTATTTTTTACAATTGAATCGATAACATTCTTATTTCTCGGTCCTTTTCCGATCATACCTTTTAGTCCGTTATCTAACAGCAAAGGTGAATATTTGTCCATTCGCGAAGATGTTGTGGGACCGCAACTGCCGATAACCATATCCCTAGGTGTAGGCGTAGGACCCGCATAGTAGATATAACTTTCGTCAAGTTCAAACGGTAGCGGTTTATTATCATTCAATAAAGAGACAATTCTTTTATGAGCTGCGTCTCTCGCTGTATAAACAACACCTGAAAGATAAACTCTGTCACCTGCTTTTAATTCACGGAATTTACGGCAATTATCACATGTATTCAGATAAAACTCTGCCATAATTTACTCCTCATCATATGAAACAGAAACAAAATCACTTTCGTTGACCGTATATGTGACATCCGCGGACTCTGTTTCATATTCAAAATTATGTGCTTCAAGCTCAGATAAATCAGTATGTAAATTCAAAAGATTTGATGCAGAGGAATTAAGCTTTGAACTCAGAGCATAGACATCCTTATGAAGCTGTTCGATTGAAGTGTTGAACTTTCTTGAAATTGCATCAACATCCTTTAATAATGTTTCAATCTCGTTAGCTTCTCTTTTTATATCCTGTGATGCTATTGCACCTATATCCTTTGCCTTTGCTTTTGCATTATCTACCAAATCATCCGAATATCTGCGTGCATCAATATAAGCTGCTCCGATTTGTTTTTCTGCTCGTCTTAGCTTTTCAGATTTTTCCTCATATTCGGCTATTTTTTCGTTATTCTGTTTATTCTCGGTCAAGGCAGCATCAAGCTTTGCAGTTAATTCGCGGATTTGATCGTCTTTTATCTGAAGCTGTTCATTAACTTTATTGAGGTCTTCAAGCTTTTCTTCAAGCTCATCAATTTTTTGACGAAGTTCCAACGCTTCCTCTCTTTTTGAATCAAGCAACATTTTTACATCAGATGTTTCCGATTGCAGGTGCTCAATAAAAGCAAGAACATCAGATTTCTTAAAGCCACCGAATAATGCTGTTTTCATAATTGTAATATCATTTGACATAAAAACATTCCTTTTAAATCGACGAAAAATAATATAATTATATTTTTATCGTCAACTGAATTTTTATATATTTTAACAGATTTTATCAAATAAAACAACACTTATTAAAAAATTTATCTATTATATAAAAAAATCATAGACTTTATTATAAATTAGATGTAAAATAAATAAACGGAGGGAAAAACATGAAAAAATCAACAAAGAACTTTATAAAAACTATCAGTATCGCAGGTACAGCCGCTGCAGCTTCATATTTATTGATAGGTAATATCTTTTATTATGTTACGCTCACAAGGCAGGGATTGAAAAATCCTGTTGTTGCTAAAGTCGCAAGCGGTTCAAAAAATGCAGATGAGCAAAAGGTCAAATTAGATGAAATGATGAATGTCGGCAAGGAATGGTTTACAAATGTAAAAAAAGAGCCGTTGATTATCAGATCATCGTATTTTAATAAAAACCTTCATGCAGATTACATTTTCCCTGAACAGGAAAGCAATGTTTGTGTTATTGTTATCCACGGCTACACCTCAAATCCATGCTCAATGGGTGTATATGCAAAAAAATATCATGAGCTCGGATATAATGTTCTTATGCCAAGTCTTAAC
This sequence comes from uncultured Clostridia bacterium, assembly GCA_937920235.1. Taxonomy (GTDB): domain Bacteria; phylum Bacillota; class Clostridia; order Oscillospirales; family Acutalibacteraceae; genus Fimenecus. The sequence continues at coordinate 1,981 of CALGUK010000031.1, forward strand.
GGTCATGCAGACAGCGAAGCAAATGTAATCACAATGGGTTGGTATGACAGGTTGGATATTATTGATTGGATTAATTTCATCGTTGAGAATAAGCCTGATATAAAGATAATTCTTCACGGTGTTTCAATGGGAGCTGCAACTACAATGATGACTACCGGCGAAAAGCTTCCCGAAAACGTCAAGGTCGCTGTTGCAGACTGCGGATATACCTCTGTATGGGATATTTTTGATAATAAAATTAGAAACAACTTTAAAATGCACACTTTTCCAACTTTATATAGTGCAAATACGATTAACCGTGTTTATTCCGGCTTTGATTTTAAACAAGCTTCATCTGTTGAACAGTTGAGAAAATCGCAGACACCGACAATATTTTTACACGGTGATAAAGATACATTTGTACCGTATGAAATGATGGACAAAGTCTATGAAGCTTGTGCAAGTGATAAAGAAAAAGTAACAATCCCGAATTCTCCTCACGCTAGAAATTCCTGTGCAAACCCGGAATTATATTGGTCTTCCGTCTGCAATTTTATAAATAAACACATTTAAACATCGGATTACATAAATAAACAAACAGAGGCACTCTCCGTAACGGATTGTGCCTCATTTAATTATAATGTATTTATATCGCCGCTTTTAAACTTAAATATTCTAAGAGCATCGGCAAGCTCAACTCTGCTGTTTTTATCTGTATCGGCAGCTTTAAGAGAAGTGCCTGAAAGAGTTATTTCTCCGCTCTTATATTTGAATATCATCATTGCGTCAGACAATGTAACAACACCGTCAGCATCAATATCACCTAACACAAAATTGTTTGTAACAGTAACCTTGCACGAAGCCGAATGACTTCCGACCTTGGCGGTAATTGTTGCCGTACCCTTACCTATCGCTGTTATTTGACCATCTTTTACTGTAGCAACTGAGGTATCGGATGATGACCAAGCAACATTTTTACTGTCTGTTGTATTTGAAGGATTAAATGATACAGAAAGCTTTTGTGTATCTCCATTAAACATTGAAATCTGTGTTTTGTTTAATGAAATGCTTTCCAACGGTATAATATTATTTGTATTCCGAATTACTTCGATTGTATATGTTCGCTTGTCACCGTTCTGTGCCGTAACGACAACCTTAACAGTGTTGCTTCCGGGTTGTAATGATACTTTACCGGTTCCGCTAACAGTCGCTTTGGAACTGACTGTTTTTGCAGATATATTTACAGAGGAAACATCACTTTCAACTTTAAGCACGTAGCCACCCGTTTCACTGCCGTCAAAATCAAGAGAATAGCCATCAATACTCAGTGAAGATAACCAGTTGTTAGGACTGTAGTTGTTTGCCTCGGGAAGTTTACATGCTGATGAAGGCATATTTCTGTAATAAGGAATTATAAATACATATGCTATGTCAAGAATTCCGAGATCGGAATAAGATCTATAAGTTCTCTCCGATTCCGTTTGCGGTGCCATAACATTTGTCATATACTGATGTGTCCACACCTTATTTACAACATTAAACTTCTGATAATATAATGTATCTTGATTATTATTTATGTATCCGTCAGCAATCCATTTTGCTCCTCCGACAATAGCCTTGTACTGATTGTCCCAGGGTAAATCATATTTAGCTTTATCCGAAGACGATGCAGTTTGACCGCTGGCATATTTTAGTCCGTTTGCAACCGGATCAGATCCTGAAGAAGCATTAATATTATAGAAGTTATAATATCCGGAATAGTTGCCGTATGTACCGCTGGTAGAGTCACTGCCATTAGTTCCGATCTCTTGAATAGATCTGATTGCAAGATGATAAGGACTTGCTCCCGAAACTTTTGCAGCATCCATAAACGCGGTTGCATACGAAACCTTTTCGTTTGAATTTTTAGATATTTCCTCATTGCTCATAAACGTATTTTTAAGAATAGTCTCAATACCGGAAATATTATGAGACTTCTCATTATATGACAGTGACTCAAACATAAAAACATTTTTTTCGTTTAAGAAGTTTCTCGGATCAAGAAAATAAGAAACTGTCTCCTTATTAGCCTGATACCATCTGTTACTGTCCTGAACATAAAATGTATCAGTTCTCCAATTATATGCCCCAGTCTGTGTAGAGCGATAAGACAAAGGCAAGGTTTTATCGATAAGACTTCTGCCGACATAACACTGAGCATTTTCCGATAAAAGACTTGACCATTCAATGCCGGTATCATAGAAGACGAAACTCCAGTTAGGATGCTTGTTCACAAGAGCCTGAATATATGGTTTATATATATCGGGAACGCCCTGAGGCATAATACCTCCCTGCTCGGTTGTTGTCTTTTCCTCAACAAATTGAGCAGCAACATATCCCTCAAAGCTTTTACCGTTATATGAAAATTTAATTCTGCACCACTTAGGATTATTTGTATCATCAATGCTGTTGACGGTTTCAAGAATTGTGACAGCGTGACCTGTATGTAAGAGAATATTGCTTCCGTTATATTGAAGAATATTGGTATTAATAGTGGCTGTCGGAGTCTTTCTAACGCGTATAGAATCCTTTGTGATATATCCCTGTTTAGATTCAGCATATGCTGAAAAAACAAATGAAAATGAGAACAGAATTGAAATTATAAGAACAACAGATATAATTCTTTTAAAAACATTTTTTCTCATTTTTTCACTTCCTTAAACTGATTTCTTATATTTTACCAAAAAACAGGATAATCGTCAAGTTTCAGCGCTGTTCCAATTATTTACAATATCCGTAATCTTGTTAAAATATATATCTTCAGAATTATTATAAAGAACGGACGCTGAATAGAAAGCAATTCCGCTTGTTCCGTATTCAATACAGCTGTTCATTTGCTGATATATAATTTTCTTATTTTCTATCCATTCATTTTTTCCCTTTCCTGCAAAAACATCTTCTTTTCCGCACTTATATAGCGATAAACCGGAAATTATTTTACAGTATTTGCTTTCTAAGCCGGTCCATTCATCGAGTAATTCTTCAAATGGCATATTTTCATTATAATAACCGTAATACAGTTGCGGAATAATATAATCAGCATAACCGTTCTCTGATGCCCATAATACGACATCCGCATAAAGATTGTTGTAATTTTTTTCAATGTCAGCGGCAGGACTAATCGTAAAAACTAAGTCTTTATTATAGTTTTTCACGATAAAATATATAGAACTGACTAACGAATTTATATTGATTCTTCTGAAGTCCTCTAACGACAGTTTACCCCCTTGAGAAATATATTCAGCATATATTTCTTCATCAATTTTTTTATCGGTTGTCGGATAAAAATAATCGTCAATGTGTATTCCGTCAACATTATAATTTAACAAAATCTCTCTGATGCAGCATAAAATATAACTTTGTATATCTGTATATGAAGGATTATAGTATAAACAATTCTCAGTTTTTATAATTCGTTCATCATTTTCGTCCGAAGTAATAATTTCATAGGCAATGCTTTCTTGCTGAATCGACTGTATATCACTTGAATTTGAAATTCTGTAAGGATTTATCCAGGCGTGTACGGAAACATCTCTTTTTGCACAGACTTGAATAAAAGTATTCAATACGTCAAATTCTTTATAATCATTTTTTGAATATCTGCTTATCGGAGAAATCTCTGAAATATAAAAGCTGTCGTCAAATGCTCTGACCTGCAAAAATATCGTATTTATTCCGTATTCTTTGAGTGTATTTACTTTTTCCGTAACCCTTTGTTCAAATTCAAAATCAGTTTTTAAGTCAGATATAAGATTTTTTATTTCATTATAATTTATCCATGTTGCAATCATTTTATGATTTCGTTCGATTTCGTTGTTTTCTACAATGCTTTTCCCTTTGTTGCAGGAAGGCAAAACAACTAAACAGATTGCTAAAGAAAATAATAAAAAATTTTTCATTTTTTCACCAAAATATATTGACAAACAAATTTTATATGATATAATAACAGTAATCATTACTGTTAGTGAGGTGAGAAAATTATGATAGAAAGAAAAAGTAAGCAACGTGATGCAATTATTAATGAATTGTGCTCAAGACACGACCACCCGACTGCTATGGAGTTGTATACATCTGTTCGTGAGATTATTCCTAATCTTAGTCTCGGCACTCTCTATCGAAATTTATCTCAACTTGAAGAAAACGGTATGGTTTTGAGAATTCAGGACGGTTCAACCGACCGTTTTGACGGAAACGTCTCTCCCCACGCACATTTCAAATGTTTGTGTTGCGGTAAAGTATATGATCTTATGTGTTTCGATAATGACACTATCATTTTTAATGATGATATAATCGGTAAAATTGCCGGATACAGCTTAATGGCTTACGGAAAATGTAAGTTCTGTTATATAAAAAATTAATTTTTGGAGGAAAAAAATATGAAAAAATTTGTATGTTCAGTTTGTGGTTACGTTCACTTCGGTGATTCAGCTCCTGAAAGATGCCCTCAGTGCAAGGTTCCTGCCGACAAATTCAATGAGGTTAAGGAAGATGAAAGAACCTGGGCAGCAGAACACGTTGTAGGTGTTGCAAAGGGTGTTTCAGAAGATATCATCATGGATCTCAGAGCAAACTTTGAAGGTGAATGTTCAGAAGTTGGTATGTATCTTGCAATGGCAAGAGTTGCACACCGTGAAGGATATCCCGAAATCGGTCTTTACTGGGAAAAAGCAGCTTATGAAGAAGCTGAGCATGCCGCAAAATTTGCAGAACTTCTCGGTGAAGTCGTAACAGACAGCACAAAAAAGAATCTTGAAATGAGAGTTGATGCTGAAAACGGTGCAACAGCAGGCAAATTTGATCTTGCAAAACGCGCTAAAGAACAAGGTCTCGACGCTATTCACGATACGGTTCACGAAATGGCTCGTGATGAAGCTAGACACGGTAAAGCATTCGAAGGTCTTCTTAAGAGATACTTTGGTTAATTCAACAACTGAAAAAACAACCTCTGTCGAGAGGGACACTTCGTAAAGAAGTTGTCTCTCTCTTTTTTAATAAAGAAAATGACACTTTTCGCAAGAAGCGTAAAAGTGTCATGATAGATTACATACTATAAGAAAGTTATTACTTGCCTAAAATTAAAAATCTCTTTATCGATTTATTGAGTCATGAATTGCTCTGAACAGAGATAATTCGCTGTTATACGGGACATCACAGGAATAATGCCACACCATAACTCCCCCTAGGCCGTAATCAAATGCAAATGAAGTTTTATCTTTAATCATCTGAACACCGTTGAAGCTTGTAGATATTCCCTCTGAGTACATTCCGCCGTTAATGTAAGATCTGTCTACAGCATTTTCAAAAGGACTTGTGATATCATTTACAATTGCAGCATAAGACGGCCAAGCCTCTTCACCGCCGTGTGTTCGTCCGTAAAAAGGCAATCCTAAATCACACTTTGACAAATCATAGCCTTGTTTAATAAAACTTTCAATTGCAAATATGCCACCTTTTGATGAAAATTCTGCATGACTACCTTCATATGTTTCCATATCGCCATAAGCCATTATTTCCACACGGTCAAGAGCTTTTATTGCCATATCCGAAAGATCACAACACCATTCTGACAGTGATGCACCAAGAATATATGTATCAAGTAATGAATCAAGATGTACAAGAAAATCAGAAAAATCCTTACGACTCTTGTTTTTATATGGATATTCATAGTCAAAAAATATTCCGTCAAATCCGTATTCGGACAATAAATCAATAATATTCTTTGAAAGAGCGTCTTTATTGTCCGTGAACGCAATACTGTGCAATTTTTCCTTATCTTCAGAATCAGACCCATCCGGACCCAGTATATTACAATAAATTTTAATGCTGCTATTCGCCTTCTTTAAGCTTTCAATTGTATAACTGAGAATTTCCTCCCCGCTTACATTTGAACCGTTTATTTCTGCTCCCTGTAAAAACACCTCACCGTTTTCATTAAATCTTGCAACACCGAAAAGTATTGCGTCCGTAACGACTTGAGTCCTTTCAATATCAACTGAATTTTCAGAATAAAATGTAGGACAAACTATGTATGAATTCACGCGGAAATCACGCTTTACCCTGTCAACATTGAGTATATCAATATTTTTTATTGAATAATAATCCTCAGAAACAGAATTGAAGCAAATTCTCAGAGAATCAGACATACATCTTCCGATATCACAATATCTGAAGGCTCCGATTCTGTCCTGTTCATAAACAGTGCGATATTCACCGCTATCGTCTTTTATCTGAATCGAAAAGTTTAAAACATGAGAATCATTTTCTTCAATAATTACGGTGTTAAATTCCTTAATTTCAGTAAAATTTACTTCAATAAAAGCATTATCCGAGGGGAATTTGTTTTTATACTCTCCGTTTATCTCAGCATTTTCCGTTATACTGAATTTTTTCTGGTTGGAAATTTCATAGTCTACCGAACAGGAGCAAGATAGTATAAGCAAAATCATAACTAAGATTAAGGATATAATTTTCTTTAAAAATTTATTCATAATCTGACCTTATTTAAATAAATTGGAGTTATCCGATAATTAAAATGAGTTGATAATGTTTTCGTCAGCAGCGACTTTTTCGCCGGGCTTCTTTCTTACAGCAAAAGCGATATTTTTTGCGTGGTCACCAACACGTTCAAAATCTATAAGAGTATTAACAAACATCATACCCGCACGCGTCTCACAATGCTCATGGTTAAGACGGCGCAGATGTGCATCCTGATATCGGTCTTTAAGATTATCGGATATTGTTTCAAGAGCTTCGATTTTTTTAGCTTCTTCAATCGTTAATTCTTGCTTTTCAAAACAAGAGATGGACAAATCAAGCAACTGTGAAACACATTTTCTCATATTTTCAAGTTCTGCAACAGCATCATCAGAGATAGCAAGCTTTTCGTTACTGCGTACAACCGTTGCCTCGCTGAGATTTACGGCATGGTCACCGATTCGCTCAATGTCGTTTATAACGTGAAAAAGTCTTCCTATATACTTTGCATCGGAATAATCAAGATCAAGAGCGTTGATTTTAACAAGATTTCTTGTAATACCGTGATTGAGAAAATTGATTACCTCTTCAACAGACACAATTTTTTCGCATTTTGATATGTCATTATTTATCAACGATTTTGCGGCACGGTCGAAATTATCCCTAGCAAGATAAGCCATTCTAACAACTTCTTTACCAATTTGCTCAACAGCAACAGGCGGTGTTGTGAGAAGATGCTCATCATAAAATTTAAATTTAAGTTTTGAATCTTCAGGATCTTTATCAGGTACAATAATACAGGCAACTTTAATCAGCAGATTTGCAAACGGGAAAAGAATAACTGTACTGACAACATTGAAAATAATATGTGCAGCCGAAATCTGAACAGAAACGTTTTCGCTTATACCTGCAAGCAATTTTGTATATGGCGTAAATGCTGTAATAAAAAGGAAAAAAATGCTACCGATCATGTTGAAAAGCAAATGCATTACTGCCGTTCGTTTTGAATTAGTCTTTGCTCCGGCAGACGATAAAAGAGCTGTAACACAAGTGCCTATGTTCTGTCCGAGCAGAATATAAACTGCAAAGTCAATAGGAACAAGTCCCTGAACCGCTAAAGCCTGTAAAATACCGATACTCGCAGATGAGCTCTGAATAACAGCGGTAATTACAAGTCCTATCAAAATACCCATAAACGGATTACTGAAATTTGTCATAAAATAAACAAAAACTTCAGAATCTCTTAAAGGTTCCATCGCAGCAGACATTGTATCAAGACCCCAGAAGAGCATACCAAAACCGGCAATAGTCTGTGCTATATGCTTTATAAAGTCTTTTTTTACAAATAACATTACAAAGACGCCGATAAAAAGAGCTATCGGAGCAATAAGGCTTAAATCCAAAGCAATAAGTACGCTTGTAACCGTTGTACCAATATTGGCACCCATAATAACTCCGATTGCCTGAGCAAGATTCATAAGTCCGGCATTTACAAAACCGACAACCATAACGGTAGTTGCTGACGAACTTTGTATGAGCGCAGTAACGAGTGTACCCATCAAAACAGCCAGAAATCGGTTTTTTGTAAGAGTGCCCAGAATCTTTTTCATTTTTGAGCCGGCGGCATATTCAAGGCCCTCACCCATTGCACTTATTCCGTAAAGGAATAAACCTATACCTGCAAAAAAGGATAATAAATGTGTAATTGTCATTGCCTTCTCCTATTATAAGTCTTTTATTTTATTATTATATTTAAACTCTGTCCCACGACTGCCAAGATGGAAAACAGAACGATTTCTGAGTCCTAATTTCTTTTTTTCAATTCTTGAGTAATTTATCCTCTTGTAATTCATATATGCCTTGTAGAAATTTAGTCTCTTATAAAAATCCTTATAATTTTTATACCTGTCTTCAGTCCATGCTCCTTCGGCAAAAGCAAAAATTCTCGGATATACGGAAAACTCCCAGACATCCCACGTATCAATCCATTCAGCCCAGGATTCAAACTCAACGCCGAGTACGTTATTTTCATTAACAAATCCCGATTTAACAACATTGTAGTTGTAAACTTTTTTCAGTGGGGAAACAGCATAAGAATAATCAAAATATAAAGTCGGGCAAGAAGAAACAATAAATTTTCGTTTACTATTTTCTCTCTTTGTCCAGCTTGGTGTTCTGTATATCCAATAATGACCGACTATATCTGAAGACGTTCCTTCCCCGATGCCGTCATTCCACTCAATACTTTTTTTACCGAGCTTATTCAGTATATCATTAACACGTTTATTGAAATAGACCTGCAAATCTTTACCGCTGTCTGCTCCGAGCTCTTTCATTTTAGCCTTACATACGGGGCAATCCTTTTCCCATATTTTATAGCCTTTTGAAGCTTCGTCGCCACCCATATGAAAATACTTATACGGAAACAAATCACATACCTCGGTTAAAAGCTTCTCAATAAAAATATAGGTTTCTTCCTGTCCTGCACAAAGAACATCTTTGGTAATTCCGTTCTCACAGAACACCTCGTAGTCCCCTTTCAGACATGAGAGCTGCGGATAAGCCGCAAGAATCGCTACGGTATGTCCCGGTAAGTCTATTTCGGGAACTATATCAATACACAAGTTACTTGCATATTCAACTATCTCACGGATATCATCCTTTTTGTAATAATGAAAATACTCACTGCCGCCTTTTTCCAAACCAGGAATTTTACTGAGCAATTCAGTACCGCCCAAAAATTCATATTTTCTTCTGCTGCTGATTTCATTCAGTAAGGGGAACTCTTCACTTTCAATTCTGTAGCCCTGATCGTCGCTCAAATGCCAATGGAATTTATTAAGCTTGAGCATAGCCATATTATCAAGTGTCTGTTTAACGGCATCCTTACCGAAAAAATGTCTTGCCTCATCCATCATACCGCCACGATATGAGAATTTCGGATAGTCATATATACTACAACAATTGAGAACAGCGACACCTTCAGAGCTTTTAGACTGCATAAGCATAGTTTTAAGCGTTACCGCACCATAAAATGCACCGTTTTCATCCGGAGCTGAAACAGTAATTTCATCCGTCGAGATTACAAGCCGGTATGCTTCACTGCGCATAGATGAATCCTTATTAAATTTTATTGCGCCGTTTTTAGCATCACTTCTGGTTTTAAGAAATGCAGAAAGATATTTACCGGCTTTTATAAATTCAGGATTGCATAGAACTGCAGTATCTTGAGTTACTGTATATGTACCTTCATTTACAATATATTTCTGTGGTTTAGGAATGATACTGTATTTAGACTTTTCCATATTTTGCCTCCAAAACGCGTCTGCAATAATCAGGCACATCAGTAATTAACGCATCACAACCCCATTTTGTAAGACGTAAAATATCTTCATCCTTATTTACCGTCCAGGGATTTACTGACATTCCGAGATTATGAAGATCAATAATCTCCTGCTCTGAAATGAGTTTTCTGTGAGGATGTGCGGCATTTGCATTTAGCTGTCTGCAATATTCAGCCACACCAAAAGACATGATTTCACGGCCCAGGTCATCATCCTCATACAAAAAGCCTGTTTTTATATTTTTATCATATTCTTTGACAAGACGAATGCACTCAGGATCAAAGCAAGAAATAATTGTATTATTTACAATACCGTATTCATGAACTGTTTCAACAACTTTTTTCACAAGATCACAGTCTTTTTTAGGTGGTTTGATTTCAATATTTATCAATGACATAGACTTGGTAAGATCAAGCAGCTCATGAAGTGTCGGTAAAGTGACCCCCTTAAATTCGTCGCTGAAATATGAACCGAAATCAAATTTTTTCATTTCATCAAGTGTCATTTCATCGACTCTGCCTGTTCCGTTTGAAGTTTCATCAATTGTATAGTTATGGCAAATAACTATCTCTCCGTCAGAAGACAGATGAACATCTGTTTCAAGACCGTCTGACATAAATTCAATTGCTCTACGGAAAGCGGGAATTGTATTCTGAGGAGCAACTTTATTTGCACCTCTGTGAGCTAAAATTAATGGCATAATATAACCTCCGTTTAAATTCAAACAAAATCCGACAAGTAATATTCTACCAAATATAAAATATATTTGTAAAGTATTATTTAATTTTTTTAATTATCTCTTCATATATCTCTACAAATTTAAACTTAATTTTATATTTCCTGCCGTTATTAACAACATCATTTTCCTCGGAATTTAATACATCTGACAGCTCACATTTCTCATCGGACGCAGGAAGGCACATGGGAGGAAACATCACACACCACCAGTTTTTACCTGCCCCGTCACCTATAATAACTTTTACAGCCGTGTATTCTCCGGCAGGTAGTGTCACAGAATTATCATAAACTCTTGTTTTAAAATAGTCCTTACCGATTATAATTTTTACATCATAATCGTATCCGTTATTTTTTATAACAGATTCCGCCGTACTTTCGAGTTCATCTATATACGGTGACAGCTTCCTCTCCGCATCAGAACTTGTAACAGAACCGTCAAAAAGCTCTTTTCCTTTTGATAAAACAGCATCACGTACTTTCAGTTTCAATTGTTGATCTTCTTCACTGTCCGAGTTTGCAATCACATGCATTCTCAAAATTTTCTCTCTTATACCGTCACATTGCTTTGAAAAAGATGTAATGTTCAATAAACAGCACAATATAAAAGCGGCTAAAAGTGAAGCTTCAATTTTAATCATTGTTTTTTTCATAATATCACTCCTGACAGACAGAGTGTTGACCTATACAGGAAAAATTATACATAAAAAAAGACGATACTGATATCGCCTTTAATTGATTATATTAGAATTATATAATTAGAGGCCCCGCAAAGTCGGTTGCGGTGAATACTAACCTGCATTCAAAGCAGGTGGGTGCTCTCCGTTCATATCTGTGCTCCCTTCATCCGTCAAATGACGGGAGGTCTGCTCCCAATGAATCGAGTACAAGCTCCCTTTAATAGTGTGTTGGGTTAATATCGTCCGCAGTTATCGGGCTTCGCAGGGTAATACTATTTTATTAAATGAAAGATAAATTATTCCTCTTCGAAAGAGAATAATTCTGACAATCTTTCTTCAAAAATTTTTCCGATTTCATTGAATTCATCATCATCGTCAATAGGTTCGAGATAAGTTTCGCCATCCTCTTCACAAACCTTAAGTATAATCAATTCTCCGTCATCGTCAATAATTTCTTCTGCATCATCATAAACAGGAAGCAGGGCTACATATCTTGCGGTATCAGTTTCAATTCTGTCAAGCTCTTCAAAAATATGCTCAACACCATTCTCATCTACTACTGAAACAAGATCGGGATTATATTCTTCACTCATTTTATTATCTCCTTTATATTTTCTGATATTATTTTATATTAAATTACATTCACAGTCAACTGTAAAATACTGAAAATTCATATTAAAGGCAGTCTATCAATTTTTGAAAGACTGCCCAAATCGGATATTCAAAGAACATAAACTCCTGACTCAAGAACGATAATTTCTTTACCGCAGGATCTGAGATATTTAAAAACAGGCTCGTCAAAAATTCTGAAATCATTCACAGAGTAATCCTTAAGGTTGATTTTTCTCACCTTTCGTGAGCCCAGATTACAGACAAACAGATCATCATCATATTTTGATATTGAAACAGGATGTAAAAAAGAAGTTGAATCCTGTGAACCTATTCGCATATTGAATTTTTTGTGGGGAACAGAATAGCTTACAACACAGTTTTTATCCGGAATAACACTCCATATCTGCGTTCCGTCAATTGCTACACCGTTTATTGGACAACCCTGATAATTCAGATCGCTTGACCAGACCATATCTCCGTCGGGAGAGAAAATCCCTGTTTCGCCGCTGTCGTATACAACGACTGTATGTTTATTGGGCATAACCTCAGCGTCACAGGAAACGTAATCGCCTAACTGCTCAGCTATTTTTTTATATTCCGCACCAAACTTATTAAGAAGATAAACACTTTTGGTAACGGGAGTATTTTGCATTCTTTTTATATCATATCCGAAAAAATTTACTTTGACAGCTCCGTTATCAAGAACTGTTTTTTGTGTGTAAATGATACCGTTAGAGAATGCGATGATATCGTAAACCGAATCAACAATTTTATACATAAAATCACCGCTTAAATTATATTATATTTATTATACATATTTTTTATTTATCGGTCAATAGTCTTGTCAATTTGTTTTTACAGCCCTCCTCACTGTTCATACATTCGCTTATTGAACATCTGACTTCACAACTGCCATCAGAAAGTCGCGTTTCAAACAATATAATATTCTTTTCAAAGTAAGTACAATACTGTTCAAAAGCAATTTCGGTATTTACCATACAATCCCCTCATTAGTTCATTATTTGTTCAATTATATTCATACATATGGTTTTTTAATCATAAAAATTAAACAGAAATCAACAACGGAGAATCATATTATGAACGGAATTAAATTTTTATTTGCTACAATTTCTGTTATTTACATATCAGTAGTGATTATAACAATGATAAAAAGCAAGAAATTTGTTATTAACTTTCTCTCATCAGCACTTCAAGGAATATGTTGTCTGTTTGCTGTCAATCTTCTGGGACAATATATAGCTGTTGACTTACCTGTTAACGGTTGGACAATAGGCTTTTCTTCAATCGGAGGAATATCCGGAGTTATAATGATGCTTTTGTGCGATGTTTTTATATAAAAGAAAGGAATTCTCCTTGACAAAACAAAGTATATTATGATAAAATACCTTCGCAAAGGGACGTTTAGCTCAGTTGGTAGAGCATTCGCTTGACGTGCGAAGGGTCAGCGGTTCAAGTCCGTTAACGTCCACCA
>CALGUK010000032.1 GCA_937920235.1 uncultured Clostridia bacterium
ATTAGTTTTATCCAAACAACTCTCTGTATTGAACAGGGTAATATCCTGTGTGTTGTTTAAAACGTCTTATGAAATTCGGATAGTCGTTGAATCCGCATTCCGTGCATATCTGCAGCACGCTCATGTCTGTGTTCTCAAGCAGTTTTTTTGCATATTCAAAGCGCATATTGTTCAGATAAACTTTGAAGTTTATTCCTTTTTCTGCCTTGAATAGCCGTGAAAAATATGTGGGTGCAAGTGCAACCTCGTTGGCAACATCTTCAAGTTTAAGCTCATTTCTGAAATTGTTGAGAACATATAACTCCGCTTTGTTTATTGCGGAAAGTTCCCTGATTGGTTCGTCATCTGAAGTTTCCTTTTTAAGTTTTGCAATAATGGCGTTGAGCAACATTTCGGAAAAATCCTTATCATTTATATTGTTGCAGAGTTCGTTAAGCAAAACTTCAAAGCAAAGTTTGGTTTCTCCGCTTACTTTCAGAAACACCGGCGAGTTTTTTGTGAGGCTCTGCAGAAAAGTCTGATTGCAGATATCGCCCGAGAACATAACATTATAAAGTTCGGCATCCTTGATATCCACATAGTGAAAGTCAAGCGGAGTCAAGAAAAACAAATTGCCCGGTTCTATTTCATATTCGGTTCCGTCAACCGTATATGTACCGTTGCCCGAAACAATAAACTCCAGCTCATAAAAATCGTGAAAATGCGTTTCTATAAAAGTGTTTTCTTGCTTTTTGGTTGCACTGAGGTAGCCGTTTTCTATAAATCTGCTCTTTGTATATTTCTGCATAAGCCCACTTCCTTTTGCTCTATTTTAACTTGTCTGATAATAAAAATCAATACAAAGGCAAAAAAAGACAATGCAGGATTCTGACATGCAAAGTATAATAAAACCATAATCAATGGAACGTATTAGACAGGAGGTGTCAGTTATTAAATTTATTGGTATCGACATTGGCGGAACCAAATGCGCAGTGGTTTCGGGCAATGATGCGGGTGAAGTTATACAAAAGGAAAAAATCCCAACAAAGGATTGCAAAAACACTATTGATAAGATAATCAAAATTGCAAAAACAATGGGCAAATGTGATGCTATAGGTATAAGTTGCGGAGGCCCGTTGGACTCTAAAAACGGAATAATAAAATCACCGCCTAATCTTCCCGGATGGGATAATATTAAAATAGTAGATGTGCTAAAAAACGAATTCAATGTTCCTGTCTTTTTAAGAAATGATGCAGATGCATGCAGTCTTGCAGAATGGAAATTCGGAGCAGGAAGAGGGACACAGAATATGATATTTCTTACTTTTGGCACGGGTCTTGGTGCGGGACTCATCTTGAATGGCAAACTGTACACCGGTGCTTGTGATATGGCAGGCGAAGTAGGTCATATAAGGCTTTCTGATTATGGACCGGTCGGTTACGGAAAAGCAGGTTCATTTGAAGGATTCTGTTCCGGCGGCGGTATAGCTCAAATAGGAAAAACCATTGCAAAAGAAAACCAACAAATGGGCCATCCCGTAAGTTTTTCGGGTGATGAAATAACAGCCAAATCTATCGCTGATATCGCTATATTAGGCGATGAAAGTGCATTGGAAGTATACAAGCAGTGTGCACATATGTTAGGTCGAGGTCTTTCAGTGCTGATTGATATACTCAACCCCGAAAAGATAATTCTTGGAAGCATATTTCAACGCAGCGAAGAATTATTACGAGCAGAAATGGAAAAGGTTATTGCAAAAGAAACTCTTCCTCAATCGCGCAATGTTTGCAAAATAGTTCCTGCAGAGCTTGGTGAATCACTTGGAGATGTTGCTGCTTTGTGTGTAGCGGTTTGCGGAATAAAAGGAGAAATATGAATGGAAAAGCTAATGGTACGCTATCCTGCTCTTAAGTCCTGCGAGAGTAAAATTAAAAATACTCTTGAACTTATGATAAAAACATACGAACAAGGCGGAAAGATACTTATATGCGGCAACGGGGGCAGTGCGGCAGATTGTGAACATATTGTAGGCGAACTCATGAAAGGTTTTCATTTGAAGCGACCTGTTTCCGATGAACGCATACCGGAAGAACTCCGCAAAGGTTTGCAAGGAGCTTTACCGGCAATATCTTTACCAAGCCAGATATCCGTGCTCTCCGCTTATGTTAATGATGCAGATCCTGAGATGATGTATGCACAGCTTGTATATGGATACGCATGCAAAAATGATCTTGTTATAGGTATTTCAACTTCAGGGAATTCTGCAAATATAATCAATGCCCTGACCGTTGCAAAATCACTTGGCGTAAAGACCGTTGCTTTGACAGGTGAAAAGCCAAGCAAATTGATGGAGCTGTGCGATGTTACAATAAATGTTCCGAGCTGCGAAACTTATGAAGTGCAGGAATATCACTTGCCTGTTTATCACTATCTGTGTGCATCTCTTGAAAAACATTTTTTCTCAAAATAAAAATGAATTCATAAAAAGGAGATTGAAAGATGAAGAAAAAGTTCCACCTCATTGCAAACGCTCACCTTGACCCCGTCTGGCAATGGCGTGTCCCTGAAGGACTGTCGCTTGTTAAATCCACTTTTCGCTCCGCACTTGACAGAATGAACGAATTTCCCGATTACACATTCACAAGTGCATGTGCAAGCTACTATAAATGGATAAAACTCAACGAGCCTGAAATGTTCGAAGAAATAAAGCAAAGAGTAAAAGAAGGCAGATGGGCAATTGTTGGCGGTATGTGGGTGCAACCCGATTGCAACATTCCGTCGGGTGAGGCATTCTGCCGTCACATGCTCTATTCACAAAAGTTTTTCAAAGAGAATTTCGGATTCATCGTAAAAACGGGATACAATGTTGACTCATTCGGACATAACGGTATGTTGCCTCAGCTGCTGAAAAAATCAGGAATAGACAATTACATTTATCAGCGACCTGACAACCGTACAGAAAAACCTAATCTTCCGTTTGATGATCTGCATTATTGGCAAAGCCCTGACGGAAGCGTTATCAATGCTTTCCGTGTTCCTGACGGATACGGCGGAGATGTTCACGAGCAGCGCCTTGTTGACCACTATTACAACAAAAATCAGCCGATGATGGTGCTTTTCGGTGTCGGTAATCACGGTGGCGGACCTTCAAAGGAGCACCTTAAAAACGCTGAAAAGCTTATCTGTAACGGTGATTTCAAATATTCCACCCCCGATACTTATTTTGAAGAAGCACAGGGCACTGAAATGCCGCTTGTAAACGAGGATTTGCAGCACCACGCAAGCGGTTGCTACAGCGCAAACAGCAGAATTAAAAACATCAACCGCAGGGCAGAAACAGAGCTTGTAACGGCTGAAAAACTGGATGTTCTTGCTAATATAATGACGGGTTCTGCTTTGCATAACAAGCAGATTGAAGCCGCATGGGAACGGGTTATGTTCAATCAGTTCCACGATATCCTTGCTGGTTGTTCAGTAAAAGAAGCATATTTTGATGCAGAAAATTCTTACGGTTACGCTCGTGAAACAGCTCTTGATGTAAACACCTTTGCTGCACAGCGTATAACTTGGAGAATCAAGACTACCGATTTTCTTGACGCTGACGATTCTGAAATGAGAGGCAGATTGTGGTATAAAGAGGGCGAAGGCTCACCAATGGTTGTGTTTAACCCTCATTCTTTTGCTGTTAAATCTATTGCGCAGTTCGGTTCGCAGTACATTTCAAAGGTTCTTGATTCAAAGGGTAATGAAGTCCCGTTCCAGCTTGTGCGTGCTTCATATACCGACGGTGAGCATCTTTACAAGTGCATTTTTGAAGCAGATGTTCCTGCTTACGGTTACGCTGTATATTATCTTTATCACAAAGAAAACAACGATGAAAAATCCTTCGAGTCACATCTTACTGCAACAGAAAACAGCCTTGAAAACAGTAAGGTCAGATTTGTTTTTGATAAAGAAACAGGTGCAGTTTCTTCTTGTATATTAAAAGAAAGCAACACCGAATTTGCCGAAGGTCTGCTTGGCAGAGCAGTTGTTTGCGACGATTTTGCCAACGATACATGGGGACACAGAGTTTTTGATTATAATATTGATATAGGTCAGTTTGGCGAAGGTACTCTTGAGATTGTTGAAAACGGTCCTGTCAGGGTAACCGTCAAATCCGTTGTAAAATACGGCAATTCCGTACTGACAAGATACTACTCGCTTTATGACGATAGCGATAAGCTTACAGTCAGAACAGTTCTTGAGCTTGATGAGCAGTATAAATCCGTCAAGCTTTCGTTCAAAGCGGATGTAAACAATTCAACCGTCACATATTCCATGCCTTATGGCTTTATTGAAAAGGATGCAAACGGTCAGGAAGAGCCTTCACACGCATGGTGCGATATATGCGATGAAACTGGTAAGGGTCTCGGACTTCTGAACACAGGCAAATACAGTTTCTGTTCAATCGGTAATGATCTGCGTATGATGATTGCACGAAGCTGTGCATACCTTGACCACTTCGGTCAGCATATGCGTGACGGTGAAATGGAATTTCTTGATAAGGGCGAGCAGGAATTTACCTATGAAATCGTTCCTCATATTCAGAAGGTCAATTCCGAACTATTCAAAGCATCGGAAGTTCTTAACAATCCGCTTCAGACACATCAGGAAACACACCACGGCGGAAATCTACCTCAGATTTATTCTGCACTTGACGTTGATAAAGAAAATATTGTTGTCACTTCAATCAAGTCTGCAGAAAACGGCAACGGTATCATCATGCGTATTGTTGAAACAAACGGCACCGCAACCGATGCTACGGTTGATTTCACCGCTCTTAACACAAAATTCTCAATGAGCTGGAAACCGCAGGAAATCAAAACTGTCAGACTTATGCCTGACGGAAAAGTTACCGAATGTATGATAACCGAATAAAAGCAAACAAGCCCACTGACAATGAGTCAACGGGCTTGTTTGCTTTTATTTTGATTTTTATTTGTTACAGCATAATTACAACAGAATCAGCTGAGAACCGTCTTTTGCAACATAATT
>CALGUK010000033.1 GCA_937920235.1 uncultured Clostridia bacterium
CGGTTTGGATAAACGCTGAAAGCATCTAAGCGTGAAGCCATCTCCAAGATAAGATTTCCCATAGCATAAGCTAGTAAGACCCCTTATGGACTATGAGGTTGATAGGCTGCAGGTGTAAGCACGGTGACGTGTTCAGCTTGGCAGTACTAATAGGTCGAGGGCTTGACCATTAAAACTTGGTCTCTATGTTATACAGTTTCTCAGATAATTTTTCACTTCCCCTTTGTTCAGTTTTCAGGGTACATAATGAAAGACCTTCAATTGAAGGTTTTTTTTGTTGACTTTTATACAGATAATTTTATAATTGTGTAAAATCAATTAGGAGTAAGACAGTATGATATTTTTGTAAGAAACTGTGGTTAGCATTTTCCAATGTGAGAGTATCATATACAGAATTCTAATTCAATTATTCTCATTTAATTTAATCCTCGGAATAAACTTATTGAATATTTGAGCATAAAAACAACCCTCGTACAATCGTACGAGGGTTTTATCTGTGATGTTATTTATTAATAAACACCCTGAGCTACCATTGCTTCCGCAACCTTTTCAAAGCCTGCAATGTTAGCACCTGCAATAAGGTCATATCCCATACCGTAGCGTTCTGCGGCATCAACTGAGATTTCATATATGTTCTTCATTGCATTCTTAAGCATATCGTCAACCTTTTCTGCTGTCCAGGCAAGTCTCTGACTGTTCTGGCTCATTTCAAGACCTGATACGCAAACACCGCCGGCATTAACAGCCTTTGAAGGAGCAACAATAACACCGTTCTTAATGAAATATTCAACAGCTTCTGCTGTAGTAGGCATATTTGCAACTTCAATATAGAAATTTGTGCCGTTTGCAACAATTTTCTTTGCTTCCTCAAGAGTAACCTCATTCTGGGTAGCACAGGGGAGAGCAACGTCAACCTTAATGCCCCATGGCTTCTGTCCCGGGAAGAATTCAGCACCGAATTTATCCGCATAGTCCTGAGCTCTGTCACGGCCTGATGCGCGCATCTCAAGGAGATAATTTATTTTTTCTTCTGTTACGATACCGTCTTTATCATAAACGTATCCGTCAGGACCGCTGAGAGTAAGAGGAATACCGCCGAGCTCGGCAATCTTTTTGATTGCACCCCAGGCAACATTACCGAAACCTGAAACAGCAAATGTCTTGCCTTTAATGTTTTCGCCTTCGTGGGCAAGAACTTCGTTTGTATAGTATATTGCACCGTAACCTGTTGCTTCAGGACGGACAAGTGAACCGCCGTATGTGATGCCTTTACCTGTAAGAACACCGTTTTCAAAAGCACCGACAATTCTCTTGTACTGACCGAAAAGATAACCGATTTCACGGCCTCCTACACCAATATCACCTGCAGGAACGTCGATGCTGTCACCAATGTGACGCTGAAGCTCTGTCATAAATGCCTGGCAGAATCTCATAATTTCAGCATCGCTTTTTCCGACCGGGTTAAAGTCTGAACCGCCCTTTGCACCGCCCATAGGAAGACCTGTGAGTGAGTTTTTGAAAGTCTGCTCAAATCCGAGGAAATATACGATACTTGCATTTACACTGGGGTGAAAACGAAGACCGCCTTTATATGGACCGATAGCTGAGTTGAACTGAACACGCCAACCGCGGTTAACTTGTGTCTGTCCGTTATCATCAACCCAAGCAATTCTGAAACGAACCGTTCTGTCCGGCTCAGCCATTCTGCCGAGAATATCATATTTTTCATACTCGGGATGTGCATCAATAACCTTTTCAAGAGAACCGTAAACTTCGCGTACACACTGTAAAAATTCAGTTTTGTCGCCGTCACGTTCTTCTACTCTTTTAAGAATTTTTTCGATATAACTGTTCATAGTAATAGACCCCCTTGTCTAATGTAAAAAATAATATCATAAATTATACTGGTTTTTCAATTATCAATATTGAAAAATATAGTCATAAATTAACCCTTCAATTTAGTAAATATGACAAAAGCATTGTAATTAAATTCATTTTTTATGTAATTTAATGCAAATATTTGAAAAATTTGCAGGAAAACTTGTATGTTTACTTCATAAACTCGGATATTTCAGTATCCTTCTTGTCAGTTTATACAAATTGACAAATATAATTATCTTTGTTAAAATAATTAAGATAATTTTATGTCTGGTGTAATTATGCAAAAGTTTATTTCAAACAGTACGGAAGAAACAATTGAATTAGGTAAAAAACTTGCGAAAACTCTCAAAGGCGGAACTGTTGTTGCCTTTTTTGGCGGTCTCGGTATGGGAAAAACCGCCTTTACACGAGGAATGGCACATGCTCTTTGCGTCAGTGAAGAGGTGAGCAGTCCTACTTTCGCCATTGTTAACGACTACGGCGGAAACCCTCCTCTGTATCATTTTGATATGTATCGTGTTGAGAGTTGGGACGATCTTTATTCAAGCGGTTTTTTTGATTATTATGAGGCAGGAGGTATTCTTGCGGTTGAATGGAGTGAGAATATCGAGAACGCTCTTCCCGAAAACACCGTTCGCGTCACTTTTCAAAGAGGAGAAAATGATAATCAGCGCATAATCACTGTTGACGGAGGCAAAATTATATGAAAATAATGTCAATAGACTCATCATCTGTTACAGCTTCGGTCTCGATAACCGACAACGGTAAAATTATGTCTGAAAAGTTTATCAATAACGGTCTGACTCACAGCCAGACGCTTATGCCTATGGTTAACGAATCCTTATGCGAGTCCGGATTAGCGGTCAAAGATATCGATTTGTTTGCGGTCACCTTTGGTCCCGGTTCATTTACGGGTATTCGCATAGGAATAGCTTCTGTCAAGGGGATGGCTGATGCGGTAGGTAAAGAATGTTATGCGGTTTCAACCCTTGAGGCTATTGCAGAGCCGTTGACAAATGAGGATGCTGTTGTATGTGCCGTAATGGACGCACGTTGTAATCAGGTCTATACAGCACTTTTTTATAAGGGAGAACGACTGTGCGAGGATAAGGCAGTGCTGATTGATGAGCTTGGTACGGAATTAAAAAAATATAATAAAAAAGTTGTGTTCATCGGTGACGGCGCAGTATTATGTTATGATAAGCTCTGCTCAATTATCCTTGAATGTGAGGTTGCAAAGGAAAATATCCGTTATATCCACGCTTCTTCAATAGCAAGACTTGCCGAAAAACATATACTCAACGGTGCACAAACCGTAAAGTCAACCGATCTTATTCCTTTTTATCTGAGATTGCCTCAGGCAGAAAGAGAATTGAATAATAAAAAGAAATTGAAATAAGGAGAATTTATTATGATAGCTTTAGGTGCCGATCACGGCGGATTTGAATTGAAAGAAGCAATAAAAAAGCATCTCGACGAAAACGGAGTAGAGTATATCGATTGCGGTACTTATTCTGCAGAGTCAATTGATTATGCTCCCATTGCAAAAGCAACCTGTGAAAAAGTTGTAAGCGGTGAGTGTGAAAAGGCAATTCTTTGCTGCGGAACCGGTATCGGTATCTCAATGGCGGCAAACAAAGTGAAGGGTATCCGTGCCGCTTGTTGCTCCGACTACTTCAGTGCAAAGCTCACAAGAATGCACAACGATGCAAACGCTCTTTGTATGGGCGGCAGAGTTGTAGGCGTCGGTCTTGCTCTTGAACTTGTTGATGTTTTTCTTAATACGGAATTTGAGGGCGGCAGACATCAGAGAAGAATTGATCAGATCGCAGAAATAGAAAATTCATAAAAAATCTTGTAAATTGTCAAATATAGGTATATAATATTTTCAGTAATTTTTCTGGGGGATTTTAAAATGGCTAATATTACAATTACAAACCATCCGCTTATTCAGCACAAGCTTACTCTTTTGAGAGATAAAAATACCGGTTCAAAAGAATTCAGAGCTCTTGTTTCTGAAATTGCAACACTTATGTGCTATGAGGCAACCCGTGACCTTCCTCTTGCAGAGGTTGAGGTTGAAACACCGGTTGCTATGGCAAAAACAAAGGTTATTTCAGGTAAAACACTTGCTTTCGTTCCGATTCTCAGAGCAGGAACAGGTATGCTTGACGGTGTTCTTTCACTTGTTCCGTCTGCAAAGGTCGGACATATCGGTATGTATCGTGATCCCGAAACAGCACTTCCCGTCCCGTATTATTGCAAATTGCCGTCAGATATCGAAGAGCGTGAAGTAATTGTTCTCGACCCGATGCTTGCAACAGGCGGTTCGGCAATTGACGCGATTTCACAGATCAAGCAGTATAATCCCAAATCAATCAAATTTATGGGCATTATCGCAGCACCTGAAGGAATGCAGGCACTTGCTGATGCTCACCCTGACGTTGATATTTACTGTGCAGCACTTGATGAAAAACTCAACGAGCATAAA
The DNA here is from genome assembly GCA_937920235.1 of uncultured Clostridia bacterium. Taxonomy (GTDB): domain Bacteria; phylum Bacillota; class Clostridia; order Oscillospirales; family Acutalibacteraceae; genus Fimenecus. The sequence continues at coordinate 4,373 of CALGUK010000033.1, forward strand.
TATATTGTTCCGGGTCTCGGTGACGCAGGCGACAGAATCTTTGGCACAAAATAAATAATATAATGTATGGCGAGGGCTTGCTCTCGCCATTTTTATTGACAAACAAATAACTTGACGATATATTAGTTTCGAGATAGATAAAACAATGCTTGGTAATATTTTTAGCAAAGGGGATAATGTGCAATGAAAAAACAGTTCAGCATAAAATTATATCGTTCGCCTTTATTTAAAACATTTCAAGTATCGGTATTTCTTGTTTCTTTATTCTTTGCAGGTGTTCTTTTGTATTCAGTTTTTGTAAATTTATTTAATGGAATATCGTTATATGAATTATTCTATAAGCGCTATGCAGAGAGCTTTATTTTTAAAGATGTCTTTGTTTATGCAGGAACTTACGACTTATTCCAGTTGATATTTTCCATAGTGTATTATTTGTTTCTTTCCGTTATTTCATTTTTATCATTAATTAATAATGAAATCGCAGTTTTTGACGACCATATAAAAATTCGTTTCGCACCTCGTTATTTGAATAAAGTTGTTAATATTAAAAATATAACTGGTATTTCTCCAGTTGAACGAGAAGAAATACCGGTATCTCAAAGGATTTTGAATTTTAATTTTTCTAAAAAATATCTTTATAAGATAACTACAAAATATAAACAGTGTATAATTATTTCGTGTTCTGATGAAGCAAATCTTAATCAGTTAAAAGAACTTGCCGAGAGTAATTTTAATGAAGAAAAATAAGAAATACATAAAAAAGGCAGTCAATGACTGCCTTAATTTTTTACCTATTTATAAAATTATTTCCTGTGGCATACCACCGTTTTCTCTTGATTTATCAGCAAGGTACACGCATAAATGACCTGCAACAGAATCAAAAATTGAAGTACAAGCAAGGCTAGGTTTTTCACCACGCACAAAAGATACAAAGTCAGCAGCAAGTCGTTCGTCACCACCACCGTGACCACCGTAAGCGCCAACCATATCGCCTGTAACTTTAAGGTCAACTTCTTCAACGATTTTTTCGTCAGTAGTTGTAGGGTGAATTTTTGAAACATAGAACTTTGATTCCTCAAAGTTACCGTAAATCTCACCTTTAGTACCCGTAATATGTATTCTGCGGAGTGATGTTGAGTTGCCTCCGACCAGATTGTGTGTGCCGGTAGCACCGCTTTCAAAATTTACCATTACCGATTGATGATCAACTACATCATTATCGCATTTATAAATGCATCTTCCGTAAGGCGAGTCGCCCTTGAGAAGATTTATTTTATCTTCTATAGTCGGATTGGGAATATGCTCAAGCTTGTCCCAGATATAAAATGCCCAGCGTTCCGGTTGATCAATATAAAGTCGTTTTGCAGAATATCTGCACTTGTCAACAAGGGGACAGTCCACAAGACATCTTGTTCCTGCATTTTCGGGTGCGTTTTCAGGCTTGAACTGGTATTTTCCGCCGAAGCTTGCAATCTGTGTCGGTTTTGTCTCACTCATGAGCCACATCATAATGTCAATGTCGTGACAACATTTTGCGAGAAGCATTGATGTATGACATTCCTTACTGTTTGCCCATTTGCCTCGTATATACGATGTGGAAAGGTGATGATAACTTACGTGTTCAAGTGTCTGAATATTGATAATATCACCGATTTCACCCTTTACGATCCGCTCTTTTATTCCGTAATAGAACGGAGTATAGCGAAGAACGTGACAAATCATAACCTTTGAGTTGTTTTTGCGTGCACACTCAACAATTTCACGCATTTCTTCCTCGTTGGGAGCAAACGGTTTTTCAAGCAACATATCATATCCGGCATCCAAAAGGGGAATGGCGGTTTCAAGATGCTGATGATCCATAGTGCCGTTAATAACCGTATCTGCAAGTCTACCTTTTTTGGCCAATTCCTGTGCACTTTCAAAGCACATATCCTCAGAGAATCCGAATTTTTCCATACACATTTTTCGTCTTACGGGATTAGGGTCGGCTACACCGACTATCTTCATAAGTTCCGGATTTGTTTTTGCAAGTTCAGCATATATAAGCGCTCTGTGACCTGCACCGACAATAATAGCAGAAATAGGTTTTGACATAATAATCATCTCGCTGTAAAGAGTAATTTTATCACGGACATTATATCATAAAAAAGTAAAATGTAAAGTATAAAAAATAAACAAAAGTTAAAATGAAATTATCATATGAAAATCTGTATATATACATTTTACATAAAATGATGAAGAAAATTTTTACATAGTAAAAACAAGGTTTTTCTTCAGAATGATTGACATAATTTTATGATGTTTTGTAAAATATAGCTGTGATTATTTTTGAATGAAAGAAGGTAATACCGATGAAAATTAAAAAAGTTATATCATTACTGTTAGCTGTCATAATGGGATTTTCTGTTTTACCCGTATCGGTTTTCGGATTATCTGAAGGTGACGTAGTCGTTCTTTATACAAATGACGTTCATATTGTGCCATCGATGACTATGCCGTTCTTGCGGCGTATAAGACACAGCTTGAAAGTGAAGGGAACACGGTTATTACCGTCGATGCGGGAGATGCAATTCAGGGTGAGGTTATAGGCAGCCTGACAAACGGCGAAGCAGTTATTGATCTTATGAATGCTGTAGGCTATGATTATGCCGTGCCCGGAAATCATGAGTTCGATTACGGAATGGAAGTTTTTCTTGATATTGCGGAGAATAAAGCGGAATATGAATATATAAGTGCTAATTTTACAGATCTGCGAACGCTGTTACCGGTGCTTGAGCCTTTCGGAATAAAGGATGTTAACGGACTCAAGATTGCTTTTGTGGGTATCACAACCCCCGAATCCGTTACCAAGTCAACCCCCGAATATTTTAAGGATGAAAACGGGAGTTTTATATACGGCTTTCCGACGTTTGATATGCAGGACGGTGTGCTTTATCAGAGCGTGCAAGACAGTGTTGACGAAGCAATTGAACAGGGTGCGGATGTTGTAATCGCCGTCGGTCATCTTGGTATCCTCGGTATATCGGAAAATTGGAAGTCCACAGACATCATAGCAAATACTAACGGTATTGACGCATTTATAGATGCACATTCGCACGAAAAAATAGAAGGAGATACCTATAAAAACAAGGATAATGAGGAAGTAATTCTTTCTTCTACACAAACAAAATTCGAGTATTTCGGAAAACTCACTATATCCGAAAACGGCATTAAGACGGAACTTATAGAAACGGCAGAGGTGGATGTCGCTTCTATGTCGGACGAAGCAAAAAACGAATATGATCGTGTGAAAAACATTGTTGACGGATATAACGAACAGATTGCATATCTGTATGACCCGGTGGGAGTTTCTGAGGTGAAGCTCATTGCATACGACGAAACAGGAAACTGGCTTGTAAGAAAATCAGAGACAAATATGGGTGATTTTGTAGCCGATGCATACCGTTATGTAACGGGCGCCGATGTAGCAATATGTAACGGAGGCGGAGTCCGATCTGAAATCGAGGCAGGCTCGGTAGCGAGAATCGACGTTATGAATGTAAATCCCTGGAATAACGAAATGTGTGTAATTGAGGCTACGGGACAGCAGATTGCCGATGTACTTGAACACGGTGTTTGTGAGTATCCGCAGCTCTCGGGAGGATTTTTCCAGGTCTCAGGTGTAACCTTTGAGGTTGATGCGTGGAAAGAAAGTCCCGTAATAAAAGATGCTTGGGGAAATTTCGTTAAAATCAACGACACCCTTGACAGACGGGTAAGGAATATTAAAATAGGCGGAGTGCCGATTGATCTTGAAAAACCTATACATTGGCAGGAAGCACCTATGTGCTCACTCAGGGCGGAGACGGTTTGACAATGCTTGACGGTGCTAAGGTCATATCACAGCAAGGACTTCCGTGTGATTCCGATATGCTGTTAATGTATTTTGAAGAGGTATTGGGAAAAAGAATAACAGCAGAAAAATACGGCAACCCTGCAGGCGACGGAAGAATAAAAATCAATACAACGGATCCTATTGAAGAATGTGAACATATGTGTCATAAAAAAGGTGTTAAAGGATTTGTCTGGAAAATTGTGAGATTTTTCTGCAAGATTTTTAAGCTTAATCCCCTATGCGATTGCGGTACTTTGCATTATTGATCAGTAAATAAAAAAAGGAACAAACCGAGGATTTTCGCGTTTGTTCCTTTTTGCTTATTTATTTAAGAGATTCAAAACGGTGATAACAGCATCGGCATCTCCGTCTATATTCAGCTTACCGCTTCCGCAGGCATCAATCGGATCGAGTTTTCCGTCAATAATCTTTGTAAGGTTTGTCGGATTAACTGTAACAATTGCATTTCTGTCATAGTATTCATAAGGCTCAACATTCACATTGTGATCCTTTACCTCGATATAGAAAATACCGTCAACCTTTTTTCCTTCAAGATTGATCTGCAAAGCAACAATACCGTCAATACCTGAAGCATCAGCCTTGCTGAATTTGGATTTTACTTTTTTGACAATCTGTTCATATGTCATAGTGTGTTTTCACTCCTTGATTTTGTTTTGATAATAATATCATACCCTGATTTATTTTGCAAATTTCATAAAGATGAGTTTGTGTCAGAAAAAAAGCGAAAAAACACTCGGAATTGCGGTTATTCTGTATTTTGTATAATCAATTTGAATAAAAAATACCTTTTATAAATTTTAATAATGACAATATCTACAAAATATAAAAATTTTAAAAAATTCAATATTTTTAATGACAAAATAATCAATTTGTAGTATAATAAAACCATTAATATGCAGAAGTCTGCATATATGACGGACGGAGTCCGAATTAAGGAGGAAATTGTTATGGCATTGGTAAAAAAAGAGGCTTATTTTAATTCATCTGACGGAATAAATAAGATCAGAACTCTCATCTGGGAAGATGATGAACTTACTCCAATCGGTATTGTTCAGCTTACTCACGGTATGGCAGAGCATATTGCACGTTATGACGCGTTTGCACAGTTCCTTGCACATAACGGCTTTGTTGTCTGCGGCAATGATCACCTTGGTCACGGTAAGAGTATTACAGAGCGTTCTCAGATAGGCTATATGGGTGCTGAAAACGGCGATAAACGTCTCGTTGATGATATGCACATTCTCACTAAAATTATGAAAAAAAGAAATCCGGGCCTTCCGTATTTCCTTTTCGGACATTCTATGGGTTCTTTCTGCTCAAGAGTTTATGCCGTACATTTCGGCTATGAGCTCGACGGTCTCATTCTCTGCGGAACGGGTGATATGCCCGATATCATCAATGCAGGTGTCGATCTTATCGATATGCTTGTCAACAAATACGGTCATACAAGACGAGTTGACAAGATGGCAGAAATTATGAATAAAGGTTTCTCAATGATGGGATCCGATAAGGACAATCCTCTTGCCTGGCTTTCGGAAAATGCCGAGAACAGACTCAACTATTCAAACGACGAGCTTTGCGGATTTACATATACATTGGCGGGCTACCGTGATATTTACAATCTTATGCGTGAGGCCTGTGATTCTGATTGGGCATACAGAATCCCCAAGGAATTACCCGTAATGGTTATTTCAGGTGCTAATGACCCGGTCGGTATGAACGGCAAAGGTGTTCTCGCCGTTGCTGACAGCCTTGTTGCCGCAGGCATTGAGCCCACAACTATTCTTTATCCCGGTATGCGTCACGAAATTCTCAATGAAACAGATTGTGACATTGTCTATAACGATGTCCTTTCATTTTTACATTCAGTTTACACTAAGGAAGTATAATATTGACAAACTTTGTATCCAGCGAACAAATTGAAGCACAAAAGAAAACAGCAGACCGTGTTGCCGAGATGCTTTTGATTCGTCACGGAAAAACTCCGAAAGCCTTTGTTCACACATACGGCTGTCAGGGGAATGTTGCCGACAGTGAAAGAATAAAAGGACTTCTCTCTCTTATGGGATATACGATGACTGAGGACAGAGAAAATGCCGACCTCATTCTCTATAATACCTGTGCAATTCGTGAACATGCCGAGGACCGTGTTTTCGGAAATATCGGTGCAATAAAAAAATTGAAACAGAAAAATCCGGAACTTATCATTGCATTGTGCGGCTGCATGATGCAGCAGGAGCATATCCGTGAAAAGCTGTTCAGAAGCTATCCCTTTGTCGACATTGTTTTCGGAACACATAATCAGTACAGAGTGCCTGAAATTTTTGAAAATTATCTTATGAGAGGAAAAAGATTTTTCGCAGATATGACGGAGACTAACGAGGTTGCCGAGGGTATCCCCGCACTTCGAGATAACTCGGCAAAGGCCTGGTTGCCCATTATGTACGGATGTGACAACTTCTGCACATACTGTGTTGTCCCTTATGTCAGAGGCAGAGAACGAAGCCGAAAATCAGCCGATATTATCGCTGAGGCAAAACAGATTATCGCAGAAGGCTATAAGGATATTACACTTCTCGGTCAGAATGTCAATTCATACGGTAAAGGACTTGACGAGGATATAAATTTTTCAAAGCTTATAAGAGAAATCAATGAGCTTGAGGGCGATTTCACAATCCGCTTTATGACTTCTCACCCCAAGGACTGCACAAAAGAGCTTATCGATACGATTGCCGAGTGTGAAAAAGCATCAAAGCATATTCATCTTCCTGTTCAGTCGGGAAATAACAGAATTCTTAAAGAGATGAACCGCAGATATACCCGCGAGCATTACCTTGAGCTTATAAACTATGCAAAAGAAAAAATTGAAGGTCTTTCGCTTACAAGTGATATAATTGTCGGCTTTCCGGGTGAAACGTATGAAGAATTTCGTGATACTCTGTCACTTGTGAAAGAGGTCGGTTACACATCGTTATTCACATTTATTTTCTCATCGAGAAAAGGTACAAAAGCCGCTTCAATGCTTGACCCGGTGCCTTATGAAGAAAAGAATAAATGGTTCAAGGAGCTTTGCGACCTGCAGGAAGAAATCGCAGCTACACACAGCGCGGATATGAAGGGTAAAACCTATCGCGTGCTTTGTGAGGGAAAAAGCAAAACACTTGAAGGCTATTTAGCAGGTCGTACTGACGGCAACGTTATTATTGAGTTCCCGTCACATAATGAAGATTTAATCGGCAAATTCTGTTATGTAAAAGTAACGGAGCCGTTAAATTGGCTCGTCAGAGGCGAGTTAGTATAAATCAAGTCAAAAATATGTTAAAATAAAGGAGTACAAAACAATGTCACTTGAAAAACTTACAAGAGAGCTCGGAAAAGCAATTCAGCAGGATGAAAGATATCTTGCAATGCAAAAGGCAATTGAAGCCAATGAAAAGGATACTGCCCTCAATGAACTTATGGGTAAAATTCAGCTTATCCAGGTTTCATATCAGCACGAAGCATCAAAGGAAGAGCCTAACGAAGATAAAATGAAGGCATACGATGAGGAATTCCGCGGTGTATATACCGAAATTATGATGAATCCCAATATGCAGGCTTATGAAAAGGCAAGACAGGAAATTGACGAGCTTATGAACTACCTTACCGGTATCCTTGCAATGTGCGTAAACGGCGACGATCCGGATACATGCGATCCCAAGGCACATCAGTGCGGCGGAGATTGCTCAGGATGTCATTGTGATTGCGGCGACGAGGGCTGCAACCATTAATTATTTTGTGAATACCTATTGACCTGTTTCGATGCAAATCTACACGGTGAATTTTACGTCTTTTTTGCCTCCAAATACTTGATAATACACAAAGTATTATCTTTGCTTTTGAAACAATCTGACAAAAATTTACTCGTGTATATTTACATCACAAAATCAATAGGCATTCACTATGCTTATTGCAGAGCATCTCTAATGACCTGCAATAAGCAAAAAATCTATTAACTGAGAAGGAAAAAAATATGGCACTTTCACCTATGATGCAGCAGTATTTTGAAATAAAAAAGAATTATGAAGACACCATATTGATGTTCCGTCTTGGCGATTTCTATGAGATGTTTTTTGACGATGCCAGGGTTGCATCAAAAGAGCTTGAGCTTGTTTTAACGGGCAGAGACTGCGGTGAAGAAGAACGTGCTCCAATGTGTGGTGTACCATTCCATAGTGCAGACGGATATATCGCCAAACTGGTGTCACGCGGATATAAGGTTGCTATCTGCGAACAGATGGAGGATCCCGCAACGGCAAAGGGAATTGTAAAACGCGATGTAATCCGTGTAATCACTCCAGGTACTGTTATCGAGAGTTCAATGCTTGATGAGTCAAAAAATAATTATCTTGCTTCTGTCTGTGCATCTGACGGCAAGGTCGGAATCTGTTTTATCGATATTTCAACAGGCGAGGTCAATTTAACGGAGTTTTCAGAAAATGTGGAACAACGTGTAATTAATGAGATGGGACGCTATAACCCGACTGAGATTATTCTCAGCAAAGAGGTTGTCTCGTTTAATGCCTTAAAGGACTTTATTTCCAAAAAGCTTGAAGCGTCTGTTGAGTTATTGATTGAAGAGTTTGAGCTTGTAAATGCCGAAAAAATATGTAAAGAGCATTTCAGGATAAACGAGTTATCCTCTATTGCACTTAATCAGCGTAATACCGCTGTATGTGCTCTCGGTGCAGCATTATCATATCTCCGCGCAACGCAAAAGAGAGATCTTGAGAATATCAGAGATGTCAATTTTTATACTGACGCAAAGCTTATGAGTCTTGGCATTTCCGCAATCCGTAATCTTGAACTTTTAGAAACCATGAGGGACAGAGACCGCAAGGGATCGCTTCTCTGGGTGCTGGATAAAACAAAAACAGCCATGGGCAAACGTATGCTGCGTTCTTTTGTCGAGCGTCCTTTATACGATTGTGCCGAGATTTCAAAAAGACTTAATGCGGTTGACGAGCTGTATAAAAATACCGAGCTTCGTGAAAATGAATCAGATCTTCTTGCAGGCGTTTATGATATGGAGCGTCTTATGACGAGAGTCGTATATAACACCGCAAATGCAAAAGAGCTTCTCTCCCTTAAAACCACACTCGAAAAGCTTCCGGAAATCAAGTCAAATCTTAAAAATTCGGGATGTATTCTGCTTCGATATATATATAATGAGATTGATGTCCTGGAGGATGTATGCAGTCTCATAGATGTCGCCGTTAAAGAGGATGCGCCTTTTTCCGTTCGCGAGGGCGGAATGATTAAGGACGGCTTCAATAAAGAGCTTGATGAACTTCGTGATATAGTCAACGGAGGTAAAAGCGTTCTTGCCAAGCTTGAAGCCGATGAGCAGGAAAAGACGGGTATTAAAAAACTCCGCATCGGTTACAATAAGGTTTTCGGATATTACTTCGAAGTACTTAATACATATAAAGAGCTTGTCCCCGAAAATTACATAAGAAAGCAGACCTTATCAAATTGCGAAAGATATATTACTGAAGAACTTAAAAATCTCGAAACAAGAGTTCTCGGAGCACAGGAGCGTATTGTGGGGCTTGAATACGAAATTTTCAATTCTATCCGCAAAAAGATCGCAGGGGAGTATCTAAGAACTCAGCGTACAGCTCATGCAATTGCACTTCTCGATGTTCTCTGTTCATTTGCCGCTGTCTCCGTTAAAAATAATTATACGAGACCCGATATAAATGACAGAGGAATCATAAGAATTTCCGAGGGCAGACATCCGGTTGTTGAAGCTTTGCAGAAAAAAACACTTTTTGTGCCTAACGATACAGTCCTTGACTGTGACGATAACCGAATGGCTGTTATAACAGGACCCAATATGGCAGGTAAGTCAACTTATATGCGACAGATTGCAATTATTACGATTATGGCACAAATGGGTTGCTTTGTCCCTGCAAAATCAGCGGATATAGGTATTGTTGACAGCATTTTTACCCGTGTCGGTGCATCCGATGATTTGGCATCGGGTCAGTCAACCTTTATGGTCGAAATGAACGAGGTTGCCGAAATTCTTAAATATGCAACAAAAAACAGTCTTATAATTCTCGACGAAATCGGTCGCGGAACTTCAACCTTTGACGGTATGAGTATTGCTCGCTCCGTTGTTGAGTATATTGCCGATAAAAAGAAAATCGGTGCAAAAACACTTTTCGCAACGCATTATCACGAATTGTCCGAACTTGAAAATACGGTTGACGGCGTAAAAAACTACAATATTGCAGTTAAAAAACGTGGTGACGATATTACATTCTTACGCCGAATTGTCCGTGGCGGTGCCGACGGAAGCTACGGTATCGAGGTTGCAAAACTTGCAGGTGTGCCTGACAATGTGATCAAACGAGCAAAAGCAATTCTTAAAACTCTCGAAGATAACGATTTAATGAAACCTAAAATGGTTGCGGACATCCAGGAAGAAAAAGAACCGGAAATTCAGATGTCCTTTGAATCAAATTCAAGAGAATACATTATGGACAGACTCCGCACAATCGACATAAATACTCTGAGCCCAATCGAAGCAATGGGACTTCTATACGAACTTATCGACAAAGCAAAGAACTAAACTACGCGTAGTGGTAGGCTTCCATGCCTGCATTACAAAACACGCGTAGTGGCAGGCTTCCATGCCTGCATCACAAAACATGCGTAGTGGCAGGCTTCCATGCCTGCATATATGGGGAATGTGAATGAAAAGATACAAATTAAACAATACAGATAAAAAACTAATTGAAATTGGCTTAGAAGTATTGAAAGACAATTTTGATGACGGTATTTATAATCATACTGTCGGTTGTGCAATTTTATGCAAAAACGGCAATATTTATAAAGGTGTCAATTGTGATGGCTTACATGGTTCTTGTGCCGAATATATCACAATGGGAATTGCTATTTCAGCAGGAGAAAGAGATTTTGATACAATCGTAGCTGTTCACGAAAAGCACTTGAATGGTGTTATTTCACCTTGTGGTAATTGCAGACAAATGTTGCTTTCCTATTGCCCTGATATAAAGGTAATCGTAAATGATGAAAATGGTAAACTTATAAAAGTCAAGGCAAAAGACTTATTACCTTTTGCTTGGAAACCGTCAACTTATTAAACATCGGGAGATAAGAATATGTATTTATCTGAATATTGTGATGTTGTTTATAATGAACAATACAATGTAGTATTTGTGACTTGGAAAAAGTTTTGTTGTAAGGATGATTATAGAAAACCATTAGAGTGTGCATTAGAAATTATTAAACAGTATTCTTGTGATTATGTTGCTGATACTCGTAATGGTTTTGAAAATATTCCTGAAGATACTCAATGGGTTGCAAATTATTTTATGCCTAAAGCAGTAGAAAATGGTTGTGAAACTATATATTTTATTATTGATGAAGAAAATTCATTAAAAGAAGAATTAGAAGGACAACAGTCAAAATCAGACAGTATTATAAGTTTCAAATATATTTATAGTTTAGACGATATAAATTCGTAAATATACTAAATAACACTCAATTCTGCATTTTGCACTTTACATTCTGCATTTATAAGAGGTGACATCAATGGCAAAAATTAATAAACTCCCAAAGCATATGGCAGATTTAATCGCGGCAGGTGAGGTGGTTGAACGCCCTGCATCCGTTGTGAAAGAGCTTATGGAAAATGCCGTTGATGCCGGTGCTGCCTCCATAACAGTTGAAATTCAACACGGTGGGATTTCATACATTCGTGTTACTGATGACGGCTGTGGTATCGACCGTGAAGATGTTAAAACTGCATTTGTAAGCCACGCAACAAGCAAAATCAAGAATGCTGAGGATTTGAATGCAATTCTCACTCTCGGTTTCCGTGGCGAAGCTTTGCCCTCAATCGCGGCGGTCTCAAAGGTTAATATGATTACAAAAACCGCAACCGAAGAAATGGGCACATCGCTCACTATTGAGGGTGGAATTATAACCGATTTCTCTGATGCAGGCTGTGCAGTAGGAACAACTATGATTGTCCGTGAACTCTTTTATAACACTCCGGCCCGAATGAAATTCTTGAAAAAGGATGTCAGCGAGGGTAATTATGTTGCATCTGCGGTTGAAAAGCTTGCACTTTCACACCCTGAAATCAGTATTCGCTTTATCCGTGACGGTAAACAGGTGTTTACAACTAACGGTGACGGCAATTTGCAAAATGTGTGCTTCTCTGCATTCGGTAAAGACTTTGCAAATGGCCTTTTAAGTGTAGATGGAACTGTTGGTAATGTGTCCGTCAGCGGTCTTGTAACACCGCCATTCAACTGCCGTGGTTCACGCGGTATGCAATATTTCTTTGTGAACGGAAGAAGTGTTAAAAACACAACCGTTATGGCCGCTTTTGAAAATGCATATAAAAATAGCGTTATGGTGGGTAAATTCCCCGGTGGAGTACTGTTTATTGAGTTGCCGCCAACGCTTGTTGATGTTAATGTACACCCCTCAAAAATTGAAGTTCGTTTTTCTGATGAAAAGGCGATTTTTGATGCGGTTTATCATGCTGTCAAATCAGTATTGAGTGAAAATACTTCTCTCAGACAGGCTTCTCTTCCCGAAAAAAAGCCGATACTTAATGAGCTTTTTGCAAAACCTCAGCAGGAGTTCAGACAGACATCGGTTCAGGAGCATATAGCTTTTACCGAGAAAATTCTTAATCCGTTGTCTGAAAAACTTGAGGTTAGCGATGTTGAAGCAGGTTATACTTCTGATTTTGACGAGGATCCGTTCAATATTGAATTTCCCGTTTCAAAATCTGCGATAATGCCCGAAGCTCAAACTGTAAAAGAGACTTTTTCTGAGAAAGAAGAAAACACACTTCGCCTTATAGGTGAAGTGTATAAAACATATATACTCATTGAGCTTAACGGCAAGCTCTGTGTTATTGATAAGCACGCCGCACATGAGAGGATCATCTTTAATAAACTCAAATCCCGTAATCACAGCTCGGGCAGTCAGATATTGCTCGCTCCCGTTGCCGTAGCCTTGAGCAAGGAAGAATATAATGCAATTCTGGAAAATCTTGATACCGTATCGGAAACGGGCTTTGATATAAGGGATTTCGGCGACGGAACAGTTATTGTCAGCGGTTGTCCTATGGAGCTTGACAACTGTGAGATATCACCTTTAATCAGTGAAATTGCAGGATATCTCATTAAAAACCGTCGCGATATTTCAAATGAGCATCTTGATTGGATTTATCACAATGTAGCGTGCAGAAGTGCTATCAAGGCAGGCGACAATAATTCTGATTCAGAGCTTATGGCACTTGCAAAACAGGTTGTAAACGATAATGATGTGCGGTTCTGTCCTCACGGCAGACCGGTAATGATTGAAATATCCAAATACGAATTGGAAAAACAGTTTGGCAGGGTATAACGATGAAAAAAAATCCCGTTATTGCAGTTGTAGGTCCTACCGCTTCGGGTAAAACATCTTTGTCAATTGAAATTGCAAAGCGTTTCGGCGGACAAGTTGTATCAGCGGACTCAATGCAGATATATGAAAAAATGAATATTGCAACCGCAAAGCCGAGTGAAAGCGAAATGCATGGGATTCCGCATCATTTAATCGGGTTTCAGCCAATCGACAAAAAATTCAGCGTTGCTGAATATGTTCAGCTTGCAGGTGAATGTATAAAAAGAATCAGCGATGCAGGTGACATACCCGTTGTTGCAGGCGGAACAGGACTTTATATTGATTCACTTCTTCAGAATATTCAGTTTTCAAAGGAAGGTGACAGCGGTAAAATCCGTGAAGAGTTAACTGCACTTTTTGATGAAAAAGGAGCAGAATTTATGCTTAACCGTCTCGGTGAAATCGATTCTGAAACTGCATCGAGACTTCATCTTAACGACAAAAGCAGAATAATTCGCGCCCTTGAAGTTTATGAGGCTACGGGGAAAACCTTAACGGAGCAAAAGAAACTGTCACGCTCGGAAGAATCACCATATGATGTGCTTTATATCGGTATAAATTACCGTGACAGAAAAATTCTTTATGACAGAATAAATCGACGTGTTGATTTAATGCTTCAGAACGGTCTTCTGGAGGAAGCCGAAGAGTTTTACAACATTCCTCAGGATAAAACCGCTTGTCAGGCAATCGGATATAAAGAGCTTTCACCGTATTTCAAGGGCGAGGACTCTCTTGAACACTGTATCGAGAAGCTTAAACTTGAAACAAGACATTATGCCAAAAGGCAACTGACCTGGTTCAGAAAAAACAAGGAAATAAACTGGATATATCCCGATGATTTTGAATCGGAAGAAGAAATGTATGACTTCGTATTTGACCTTGTTATTAATTTTTCGGAGGGAAATAATATATGAATTTAAAAACAGATAAAAACAGTATTAAATATATAATTTATTCCCTTGTAGGTGTGTGTATTATTGCATATTTCATATATCAGGTTGTTCAGATGAACTCCGTGCCGTACAAAACGGAAATTGCCGTAAATCGCGATATCCAAAGCACTATAAAAACAGAAGCCTTTATAATCCGTGACGAAACATATATAACCGCAACAAATTCCGGCGGAACCGTGGTTTCAACGGCAGAAGACGGAAAACGAGTTGCGAGCGGTGATAACGTTGCCGTTGTATTCCCTAATTCCGAAAGTGCCGCGGCATATGTCAGAATTAACGAATTGCAGAAAGAAATAAATTACTACAATCAGCTTAAAAACCGTGTGGGTATCGGTACAAACGCACCGTCTTCATACAGTAAACTTATTGACGATGCATGTATCTCGTTTATTTCCGCATCGCGCAATGAAATAGGGAGTGACTTTGATGACACTCTCACTGACCTCAGAGATGCTATTACGGCACGCCAGCTTGCTGTCGGCAAAGAGCTCTCCGTTGATGCAAAGCTTGCAGAGCTTCAAGCAGAGCTGGTATCCATAAATCAGGGTAATGTGGAGTATCAGTCTGTTTCTTCTCCGAACTCCGGATATTATATCGGCTCGGTTGACGGGTTTGAAAATGCTGTGAATTATGAGGATGTGCTGTCTCTTGACTGCCAAGCCATAAATAATCTTATCTCCTCGGAAAAACAGCAAACTCCTGCCGATGTTATGGGAAAGCTTGTCGATGAATTCGATTGGTATATTGTGTGCAATATTCCTTATAACGATTCGGGTAATATTGAATCGGGAAAAACCGTCAAGGTTAATGTTCCCAATACTGCAGTCGGTACTCTGACCTGCACTGTACTTGAAAAAGGTGAAAAAGAAGGCGAACAGGTTGCGCTTATACTTAAATGTAACCTTATGAACAGGGATATAGCAAACCTCAGAATACACGAAATAGAAATTATTGTTGACGATTATAACGGAATAAGAATCAATAACCTGGCTATCCGTGAAGTTGACGGAGAAAAAGGAGTTTATGTTCAGCGAGGAAATATAATTCAGTTCAAGAAAATAAACATCATTGAATCCTATGAGGATTATTCAATTATAGAAAGTGTTGCTGATTCGGCATATGTTCAGCAGTATGATTCGATAATTACGGAAGGAGTAGATCTGTATGACGGAAAAGTCGTATCTTGAAAAGCGTAAATCCGATATAGAGTATAACCTTGATGTCATAAACAATAAAATTGCCGAAGCGGCTTTGAAAAGCGGTCGCTCACCCGAGGATGTTCAGCTTATGGCTGTCACTAAAACCGTCGATCCCGTATTTATAAATTATGCCCTTGATTACGGTGTCACACTTATAGGTGAGAACAGAGTCCAGGAGCTTCTCAGAAAAAAACCGGATTTGCATCTTGAAGGTGTAAATAAGCATCTTATAGGCCATTTGCAGACGAATAAGGCAGGACAAATTGTGGGCGAGGTTGATATGATTCAATCTGTTGACTCCTTGAAAATTGCAAAGGAGATAGCAAAGCAATCTGCAAAAAAAGGCGTTGTAACCGATGTGCTTCTTGAAATAAATGTCGGCGGTGAGGAGAGTAAGAGCGGTTTTTCGCTTACGGAATTTTACGAAAACGTATATGCAATTTCGGAACTTGATGAAATTCGTGTTAAAGGACTAATGACAGTACCTCCGATATGTGAAAATAATTCGCAATTATGTAAATTTTTTGAAAATATGTTCAATATCTATGTTGACATAAAGGCAAAAAAGATAGATAATATATGTATGAATATTTTGTCGATGGGTATGTCGGGAGACTATGAACAGGCAATTTTATGCGGAGCAAATCTTGTAAGAATCGGATCTTCAATTTTTGGTCCGAGAATATATTAACGGAGGAATTACAAAATGAGCTTTTTAGACAAAATCAAAAATATTGTTAATGTGGATGAGGACGGATACTATCCGGACGATGATGTTGATACAGGTGCTTTCATAAATTCAGATAATTTTGACGAACAGGATGACAGAGCTGCAAGACAGCAGCGCAGAGCACCCCGTAACCCCGAGGATAAGGTTGTCAATATTCATACAACGGCACAGCTTCAGGTTGTTCTTGCAAAGCCGGAAAAATTTGAAGAGGTTCGCGGTATTGCCGATAATCTCAATGAAAAAAGAACAGTTGTACTTAACCTTGAATCAGTCAGCAAGGATGTTGCCCGTCGTCTTATAGATTTCCTTACAGGCGTAGCATATGCAAATAACGGTCAGATCAAGCGTGTTGCAAACAGCACATTCATCATCACTCCTTATAATGTTGATGTTATGGGTGATTTACTTGATGAGCTTGAGAATAACGGAATGTTTTTCTGATCAGATTCATAAAATTTAGAAAATTAGTATGGCCATACGGCAGAATGGGAAGGATATAAATGCTTACACCTGATAAAATCAGAGAAAAATCTTTTCAGACTACAGGACGCGGTTCATACCGTTCAGATGATGTTGACAGCTTTATGAGCGAGGTTTCAGCTTCCTATGAACAGATGTTTAAGGAGAATACGGACCTCATCAAAAAAATCAGTATTCTTGCAAAAAAGGTTGAAGAATACCGTGCTGATGAAGAAAGTCTTAAAATGGCCCTCCTGAATGCACAAAAGCTGGCTGACAGAATTGTTGCAGAGGCAAAGGAAACCGCGGCAAATGAGGTCGCATCAGTAAAAGGAGAAACAGACAGACTTCGTGCAGAGGCAGCCGCAGATGCTGCTGCATTGGAAAAAAATGCGAAAAATGAGTCCGATCTGATGCTCTCAAACGCAAAAAGAGAATCCGATGCCCTTATTTCAAGTGCAAAGGCAGAGGCTGAGAAGGTAGTTAAGGAGGCTAATGCCCAGGCAAGTGAAATTCTCGGAAATATAAACCGCAAGGTTACTCACGAAAGCCTTGTTTATGAGATGGTTCAGAAGGAAGCCTCTGAATTTAAGTCAAAACTTGTTGCAATGTATAAAGACCACATCAATCTTATAAATAAGCTTCCCGAAATCGTTGACGAACAGCTTGATGCGGAAGAAAAAGCCGCAGAAGAAAAGGCTGAGCCGGTTGAAGAAACGGTTGAGGAGCTTCACGAAGATGTCGCGGTTGAGGACGACGATATTGTGGTTATTGAAGAGCCTCAGGTCGTTATCGAGGATGATGAGCCTGAGCAGACAGAGGTTGAAGAGCCTGCTGTGATACAGGAGGTTCAGGAGCCTGACTCCGCAGTTAAGGAAGAAAAGAAACCTTTTAAAATCGATCTCAGTAAAATAGACTTTGCAGACGATGAGGAAGATGACGCACCGGCTCAGACATTGTTTGAAAATTTTGAAGTGGTTGATTCCGAAGATGAAGATGATGACGGCGATGATTCGCAGTCCATGTCTTTCCGTAACTTTTTTAAGAAAAAATAAAAAATAAGAGGTATTTTAATGCTTCAGGTAATTACGGTTATATCTATAGCTGTCCTTGTAGCGGCAGACCAGATTGTAAAATTACTTGTAATTAAACATCTCGTACCGATTGGCAGCTTCACCTTAATAGACGGCGTTATCCGATTGCGATATGTCGAAAATACGGGGGCTGCTTTTGGTTCGTTTGAGGGTAAAACCTCAATTTTGTCAATGGTTACATTTGTTGTTATTGTCGTCGGACTTGTATATCTGTTAACCAAAAAGAAAAAGCCCGATGTGGAATATGTTTGTTATTCCCTGATTATTGCGGGAGGACTCGGAAATCTTATCGACCGTGTTTTCCGCGGTTATGTTATCGACTATATTGAACCGATTTTTGTTGATTTTGCGGTTTTCAATTTTGCGGATATACTTGTTACGTGCAGTGCGATTTTTCTTATAATCTGGATGTTATACGATATTTGTAAATCGGGCAGAAAACAAAAGGATAAATAAAATGAATGAAATCCTAATAGAAGTTTCGCAGGAGTATGAGGGAGAAAGAATAGATAAATTTCTCTCCGTTCTCCTGGAAGATTCATCACGCAATGCGATACAGAAACTTATCGAAAACAGTAAAGTCCTCGTTAACGGACAAGCGGTTAATAAAAAATATAAGATCAGAGTTGATGATGAAGTCCGCCTCTTGCCGAGCGAGCTGAAACCTCTTGATGCTCAACCCGAAAATATTCCGCTTGATATTGTTTATGAGGATAACGATTTACTTGTTGTCAACAAGCCGAGGGGAATGGTTGTCCATCCCGCACCCGGTAATTACAGCGGAACACTCGTAAACGCGTTGCTTTTTCACTGCAAGGATTCTCTTTCGGGAATAAACGGAGTTCTGCGCCCGGGAATTGTGCATAGAATAGATAAGGATACAAGCGGTTTGCTTATTGTTGCAAAAAATGATAAGGCACATATTGGGCTGGCAGAGCAAATTAAAGAGCACAGCTTTACCCGTGAATATAATGCTGTTATTGTCGGACACCTTAAAGAACCTACGGGAACGATCAATGCTCCTATAGGCAGAAACCCCAAGGACCGTAAAAAGATGTGCGTGACACAATTGAATTCAAAAAATGCGGTAACGCATTATTCCGTAATTGAAGAGTATCCGGGGTATTCGCATATCTGTCTCAGACTTGAAACCGGCAGAACACATCAGATTCGCGTTCATATGGCTCATTCAGGGCATCCGGTTGCAGGCGATTTCGTATACGGTAATGATAAAAAAAGCGCTTTCCTTAACGGACAGTGTCTCCATGCAATAAAAATAGGCTTTGTCCACCCGATAAGCGGTGAATATCTTGAGTTTACCTCCGATTTACCCGATTATTTTAAGGACTTTTTAAATAAACTCTAATCCACCTGCGGAGGTGTTCAGAATGGAAAATAAAGATTTATCAAATTGGCTTGTCGTTTCCGATATTGACGGAACGCTTAACAATAAATTCAGACAGCTGCCTAAACGCAATTATGAAGCAATTTGTCGCTTCGTCAATGATTGTAACGGTCATTTTACACTCGCTTCCGGCAGAAATGTCCAGTCAATGCGAAAGCATTATGAAAGATTACCTATTTCAGGTACTCCCGCCGTTGTTTTGAACGGAGCAGGAGTGTATGATTATTCACAGGAAAAAATGCTTCATTTTAATCCGATCAACGATTACGCCGTGGAACTTGTTTTTGAGATATACAGGAGATTCCCTTTGGTAGAAATTGAAATTCTGACCGATAAAATGATATATACACTGAATTCAAAAATTTTTGCTCGCGTAATGGTAAGAGCAGATAAGCTCCATTACAAGAATTGCAGGCATCCCGACGAAATTCCGAGAGAAAATTGGGGTAAGGTTATTTTCCTCGGCATGCCAGATCTTATAAAAAGAATAAGAAAATATGTGGAATCGCTTACCGAGACAAGAGCGAATTTTATGTCAAGCTCCATATCTTCTTTTGAAATGCTTAATGAAGGTGTACATAAGGGCTCGGCATTGATGAAAATTGCAGAAATGTATAATATCGAACAAAAACATACTGCGGCAATCGGAGATTATTTCAACGACTACGATATGCTTAAAACGGTAGGCCTTCCTGCTTGTTGCGGACAAGCTCCTAAGGCAATGCATGAAATTGCAAAATTTCATGCCTGTCATTGTAACAGGGGTGCTGTTGCGGACTTGCTTGAATATATTATGGACGATTATAAGGAGGAATAAATATGAACAACTCACTCAAACACGAATTGGAATTATTTGCCGTTAAAGAGAGAATGTTGATTCTTGAAGGTATTTTTAATGCAAAAGCCGGACATCCGGGAGGATCTCTTTCAATTGCGGAGCTTATGGCGTATCTTTACAATGTTGAGATGAATGTTGATCCTTCAAATCCCAAGTGGGAGGACAGAGACCGTTTTGTTCTGTCAAAGGGTCATGCCGCTCCTGCACTTTATGCAACACTTGCTCTCAAAGGATTCTTCCCGACGGATGATATCAAAACTCTCCGTAAATCAGATTCATATTTACAGGGACATCCGAGTATGAAATCGGTTCCCGGTGTTGATATGAGCACAGGTTCACTAGGCCAAGGTGTTTCTGCGGCAGTAGGTATGGCTCTTGCCGCAAAGCTTGATAAAAAGGATACAAGAGTTTATACCGTTCTCGGTGACGGTGAAATCGAAGAAGGTCAGGTATGGGAAGCAGCTATGTTTGCTAATGCAAAAAAGCTTGATAACCTTGTTGTGATCGTTGATAACAATAATCTTCAGATTGACGGTACTGTCGAAGAAGTTAACTCACCGTATCCTATTCCCGAAAAATTTACCGCTTTCGGATTTAATACAATAGAAATCGACGGTAATAACCTTGATGAGATCGAGGCTGCTTTTGAAAACGCAAAGAACTGCAAAGGGAAACCGACAGCGATTATTGCAAAAACAGTAAAGGGTAAAGGTGTTTCCTATATGGAAAATGCAGTTAATTGGCACGGTGCGGCACCGAATGAAGACCTTTATAACACTGCAGTAGCGGAACTTACTGCAAAGCTTAACGAATTGGAGGCAGCAATATGAGTGAAGTAATCAAAACAGCAACAAGAGACGCTTACGGTAAAGCACTTGTTGAGTTAGGTAATACAGACGCAAAAATCCTTGTTCTTGATGCAGACCTTGCTGCTGCAACAAAAACAGGAATGTTTAAAAAAGAGCATCCCGAAAAATTTATTGATTGCGGTATTGCAGAAGGCAATATGATGGGTATCGCCGCAGGACTTGCAGCATCCGGTTATACAGTATTCGCATCGTCTTTTGCAATGTTTGCTGCGGGTCGTGCATTTGAACAGGTAAGAAACTCAATCGGCTATCCTCATCTTAATGTCAAAATCGGTGCAACACATGCTGGTATCTCCGTCGGCGAAGACGGTGCCAGCCATCAGTGTTGTGAAGATATCGGTCTTATGAGAACGATTCCCGGTATGGTAATTCTTAATCCTGCCGATGATGTTGAAGCAAGACTCTGTGTTCTTGCAGCCGCAGAACACGACGGTCCCGTATATATGCGATTCGGTCGTCTTGCCGTTCCGAGAGTATTTGATGAAAATTATAAGTTTGAGATCGGTAAGGGCAACGTGCTTAAAGACGGTACAGATGTTACTATTATCGCAACGGGACTTATGGTTAATGAAGCGCTTATGGCTTATGAAACTCTCAAATCAGAGGGTATTTCCGCAAGAGTAGTCAATATGGCAACGATCAAGCCTATAGACCGTGAACTTGTAATTGAATCTGCAAAGAAAACAGGTGTAATCGTTACTGCAGAAGAACACAATGTAATCGGCGGTCTCGGTTCAGCGGTTGCTGAGGTAGTTTGCGAAACAGTTCCTGTTCCGGTTCTTCGTGTCGGTGTCGAAGATACATTCGGTAAATCAGGCCCCGCAGTACAGCTCCTTCACGAATTTGGACTTGATGCTGCAAACATCGTTGCAAAATGTAAACAGGCAGTAGAACTTAAAAATAAATAAATTGTGGTGTGGCGGGAGGATGCTCCCGCCGCTTTTTAAATCAAAACAGGAGACAATTATGAACAAAAAAACTTTTAAAATAATTGCTATACTTCTTGCAACCGTGCTTGTTTGCGGAGGCTCATTTGGTGGCTACATATTATATAGATTTAATTTCAATAGACTCGACGACCTCACTCACAGTTACAATGAAATCTATAATCAGCCGCAAATAACTTATGATGTAGGCGATGACGGTGAGTTTTCTGTTCTGAAAATTAACGATACCCATTTTTATAACGGTACTTGTGAAAAGGATATGGCTACTTTGTCCGATTTGAAAACAATTCTCGATAAAACACCTTGCGATTTTATTGCCGCAAACGGTGACATAGTTGACGGATTCAATCTCAATTCCGATTATGATAAATACGGTGCAATAAAAAAGTTTGCAGACCTTGTTGACAGTTATAATATTCCTTGGACTTTGATTCCGGGAAATAATGACGGTGAATTTGACGGGGATAATGAGGATATAATTGCTTTTTTAATGCAATATAAAAACTTCGTTTGCGGTAACGAGGAAAATATTGACGGAGATATGCAGTTTTTTGTTGATTTGGAATATAAAGGTGAGTTAGCTCATTCTCTTGTTGTTATGGACTCTAACGCAAGAACAATAAAAGCAATAGGCAAATATGATTATATAAAAGAAAATCAAATTAATTGGTTACTTGACGGCATAAATGAAAGAAAAGTAAAAACAAGTGTATTCTTCCATATGAATACTCCGGATTTTAAGACTGCTTTTGAAAATGGAGAAGCATATGAGGGCTTCCCATCAGCTTATATATATGAACTTGACAATATAAAAGAAAATAAGCTTTTTGATGATATGACAGAAAATAATGAGTATATCTCACTTATTTCAATAGGACATGTTCATAGTAATAATATGTGCCATTTCTATAATGGAAGATATTATCAGTTAAGTAGTGTAAGTGGTTATAACGCATCACATCCTGACGATATGATTCCCTCTTGTACTTTAACTGTAATTGATGTTACGGAAACTGACGCCCGGGAAATGTATATTTTCTCTAAAATAGAAGCATAAAAAAGGCTCTGCTTAATCGCAGAGCTTTTTGATTTCATAATCTCTTTTAATTAGTTCTTCAACCAATGTCTTATTGTCTTTAATTTCTTTGTTAAACCATATTCCTCCGGAGCCTAAATCCTCAAGCTCATGATAATCCGAACCTGATGTGGCCAAAAGGTCATATTTTTTTGCCCACATTTCTGCAATATCGTTACTTGAGTTGTGACGCGGATTACCGTTGAAAATTTCAACACCGTCAAGATACTTCGGATTTGTAACCTTCATACCGATTCTGAACGGATGTGCCTGAAAAACCAAAAAACCGTTTTCCTTTGCAAGCGAATAAAAATTTCTGATATTCATTTCAAGCAGGTCGGGATGAGCGTAAAGAAAATCCTCATTAATTCCGTAAACAAGGTAATCATTGTCGCCCTCGCTTGTCCTGAAACGAAGCTCCATACCCAGAAGCACATTTATTCTGCCTGCAGAAGCCTTTTTGACAGTTTTATAGCCTCTCAAAAAGAAATCAATTTTTTTCTTCCACGGAAGCAGTTCTCTGCCGTATTTCATATATGTTGACGGACTGAGGTGATCTGTTACAACAATTCCGTCATATCCGGCATTTATATATTCTTCAACAGCTACCTTTCCGGCAATGTTGGCGCAGTTGCTTGTCTCGTGTGTATGCAGGTGCATTTCGTATAAATATTTTTTCAAAACAAGACCTCCTGTTTGTCAGAAAATAGTTTATGCTTATATTATATACTTATTTATGGTTAAAGTCGATAATTTTTTGTGCATAAATGCATAAATTTTCTATTTGAAAAACTATGCTGTTTGTATTATTATATATAATATATTTAATGTAATATCGGATAGTTTTGTTCGGAGGTATAATATGAGTTGTGAATGTTCAAATAAAAGTGATTTTTCACTTCTGGAATCTTGCTTGCAAAAGTATGCAACGGTTCCGGGAAGCCTTATAACGATTTTGCAGAATGCTCAGGAGATATACGGTTATCTGCCTGTTGATGTCATTTTACATATTTCACAGAGAACGGGAATTAAGGTAACTAAAATAATGGGTGTTGCAACTTTTTATTCGCAGTTCAGACTTGAGCCTGTCGGTAAATATCTTATTATGCTTTGCCAGGGAACAGCGTGTCACGTTAACGGCTCATTGCAGATTGAGAATGTAATCAACGAGTATCTCGGTATAAAAGACGGTGAAACAACGTCGGACGGCCTTTTTACACTTAAAAATGTCGCTTGTCTCGGATGCTGCAGTCTTTCTCCCGTGATGATGATAAATGACGATACATACGGTTCACTTACACCTGAAAAAGCAGTATTAATACTCAAGCAAATACAAAAGCAGGCAGAGGAGGAAGAGTAATGAAAATTGCAGTTGGTCAAGGCAGTTGCGGTATTGCCGCAGGTGCTCGCAGTGTTTATGAAACTCTCGATTCGCTCCTTAATCATAATGAAAACCTGCTTACCGTAACGGGCTGTATAGGTATGTGCTATCTCGAGCCTATCGTAGATGTATACGGTGATGACGGACTTCACAGATTTGTAAGGGTCAACGGTGAAGCGGCAGAAAAAATTGCTTCTGCGGTTAATAGTAATGATTTGTCATTAGCTTCCGAATTTGAAATTTCTGACGACGACAAGCAATTTTTGGAAAAACAGACCAGAATTGCACTCCGTCATTGCGGCGTAATCAATCCGGAAATTATTGAAGACTATACAAGTGATGACGGATATAAAGCACTTGAAAAAGCTCTGACGAAAATGACACCCGAAGAAGTGATTGAAGAAATAAAAATTTCCGGTCTTGCAGGCCGTGGCGGTGCAGGCTTCCCGACCTGGTTTAAGTGGAATGCAGCTCGTCAGTCACAGAGTGAAAAGAAATATCTTATCTGTAATGCTGACGAAGGTGACCCGGGTGCATTTATGGACAGAGCTGTTATTGAGAGTGACCCTCATAATCTTATTGAGGGTATGCTTATCGGCGCTTATGCCATCGGTGCAAGTGAGGCCATCGTATATGTCCGTGCAGAATATCCTCTTGCAATAAAAAGACTTCAGAATGCAATTGATCAGGCAAAATCCAAAGGCTTTATCGGTAAAAACATTATGGGAACCGAATTTTCCTGTGACTTCCGTATTAAAGCAGGTGCAGGAGCATTTGTGTGCGGTGAGGAAACAGCACTTATCGAATCTCTCGAGGGCTCACGAGGTATGCCGAGACTTAAGCCTCCGTTTCCCGCTCAATCGGGATATTGGCACAAGCCTTCAAATATAAACAACGTTGAGACTTTTGCAAACGTCAGCTGGATAATAAACAATGGCGGAAAAGCCTTTTCGTCAATGGGAACAGAAAACAGTAAGGGAACAAAGGTATTTGCCCTTACGGGTAAGATTAAACGAGGTGGACTTGTTGAAATTCCCATGGGTAAAACACTTCGCGATGTTATTTTTGACATAGGCGGCGGCATTAAAAACGGTAAGAATTTTAAAGCGGTCCAGATGGGAGGTCCGTCGGGCGGATGTATACCTGCGGAGCTTCTTGACACGGTAATCGATTACAAAGCACTTTCAGCTACGGGAGCTATAATGGGTTCAGGCGGTATGGTTGTTATGGATGACAGCACCTGTATGGTTGAAATGGCACGTTTCTTTCTTGATTTTACCGCAAAAGAGTCCTGCGGTAAATGTGTCCATTGTCGTCTCGGAACAAAACGTATGCTTGAAATACTCACAAGAATTACAGAAGGTATCGGCAAGGATGAAGATGTTGAGTTATTGGAGGAGCTTTGTCTTGCAATTAAGGACGGTGCATTGTGTGGTCTCGGACAAACTGCTCCCAATCCTGTGCTTACCACACTTAAATACTTCAGAAGTGAATATATTGAGCATATTAAAGATAAAAAATGTGCGGCGCATGAATGCAAAAATCTTCTTAGCTATGAAATTAATCCGGATTTGTGTCGCGGTTGTACGCTGTGCTCAAAAAAATGTCCCGTAAATGCTATCAGCGGTTCGGTGAAAAATCCGCATGCAATTGATGCCGATAAATGTATAAAATGCGGTAATTGTAAAACAGTATGTAAATTTAACGCTGTGGAGGTGAAATAATTGAGTATTACATTAACAATCGACGGCAAAAAAATACAAGCAAATGAGGGTATGACAATACTCAATGCAGCTTCACAGAACGGGATTAAAATTCCAAATCTGTGTTACGACGGCAGAGTTGAACTTTACGGTGCCTGCGGTCTTTGCACCGTTGAGGTTGAGGGAGTTCCGAAATTGCTCAGAGCCTGCTCCGCCAAAGTATCCGAAGGTATGGTGGTTCATACTCAGACAGACAGAGTAAGAGCATCACGTAAGGTTGCACTTGAGCTTTTGCTCTCTGACCATACGGGAGACTGTGTAGCACCATGCAGTAAGGCATGTCCCGCAAATACGGATTGCCAGGGATATGTGGGTCTTATTGCAAACGGTGAATATAAGGAAGCAGTTAAGCTTATAAAAGAAAAACTTCCTCTGCCTGCTTCAATCGGCAGAATTTGTCCGCACCCATGCGAGAAAAAATGCCGCAGACAGTATGTTGATGAGCCAATTTCAATAGCATATCTTAAAAGCTTTGTAGCCGATATTGATTTATCTGGCGATACATATATTCCCGAAATTGAAGCCGATACCGAAAAAAAGATTGCAATTATCGGTGGCGGTCCTGCAGGGCTTACCGCCGCATATTTCTTGCGAAGAAAAGGTCACAGCGTAACTGTTTTTGAACAGATGGAAAAAATGGGCGGTATGCTTCGTTACGGTATCCCCGAATACCGTCTTCCGAAAGCTGTTCTTGATAAAGAAATTAAACTTATTGAGGATATGGGTGTCGTGTTCAGAAATAATGTGAATATCGGCAAGGATGTTACTCTTGAAGACATTAAAAAGGATTTTGATGCTTCTCTTATTGCAATTGGCGCTTGGAACAGCAGTAAAATGCGGGTACAGGGCGAAGATTTAGAAGGTGTTTGGGGCGGTATTGATTTTCTTCGCGAGGTTGCTCTCGGCAACAAACCCCAAATCGGAAAAAATGTTGCAGTATGCGGAGGCGGTAATACCGCAATGGATGCCTGCCGTACCGCTGTACGTCTCGGAGCGGAAAATGTTTATGTAATATATCGCCGTACAAAAGATGAAATGCCTGCCGATCCTCAGGAAATTCTTGAATCGGAGGAAGAGGGCGTAATTTATAAATATCTGACAAATCCTATTGAGTTTACCGGCGAAAACGGAAAGCTTAACGGTGTTACCCTTCAAAAAATGGAATTGGGTGAGCCGGACGAAAGCGGCCGAAGAAGACCTGTCGCCATCGAGGGTGAAACCGAAGAAATTGCACTTGATTCAGTTATTATGGCAATCGGTCAGTATCCGAATCTCAATGGATTTGAATTACTTGAAACGACTCGTAAAAACACAATTTATTCGGATGAAAGCCGTTTTACAACATCGGTTGACGGTGTGTTCGCAGTAGGTGATGCCACGAATAAGGGAGCTGATATTGCAATTGCAGCAATAGGTGAGGCACAAAAAGCATCAGTCGTCATTGACAGATACTTAAACGGTGAAACAGTAGGCTATAAAAAACCGTATTTTGTTGAGCGTGACAGTAAATCCGTTGACTACTCAGGATTTGAAAAATCAGCAAGAGCAAAGATGCATCATATGACACCTGCTGACAGAAAAACAAATTTTAATGAGGTAAACTTCGGCTTTACTGAGGAAATGGCTAAAAAAGAGGCAAATCGTTGTCTTGAATGCGGTTGTCACGATTACTTTGAATGTAAGCTTATCTCTTATGCAAATGATTATGATGTAAAACCGTCAAGATTTGCAGGAGAAAAACACAACAGAAACCAGGAAAACGCAAATGACCTTATCAGCAGAAATACGGATAAATGTGTTCTTTGCGGACTTTGTGTAAGAGTCTGTGAAGAGGTGATGGGTAAGTCTGCGATTGGTCTTATAAACCGTGGATTTAACACTCTTGTTGAGTCCGAACTCTCCAAGCCGTTGAATGAAACCTCTTGTATCGCTTGCGGCCAATGTGTTGCACTTTGCCCGACAGGTGCATTGCGTGAAAAGACTTCATTTACAAAGAGTGTTCCTGTTAAAGAAAACTCGAAAATCAGCATTTGTACAAACTGTTCTAATCTTTGCGATATTGATTATCGTTATATCGGTTCAACAGTTACAAGAGCATTACCGGTCAACAACGGTATTCTTTGTAAAGGTGGTCGTTTTGGTGTTCTTGAGGAGCAGATGCAAATTACCGATTTCGATGCTTTACTTGAGCCTGACAAAATCGTAATCAGCGGTAAAGCTTCAACAGAAACTGCATTTGTACTTAAAATGTATGCAGAGGAGAATAATAAACAAATATTTACAACTGCAAAGGAAACAGATGCAAACTATTATGCGATTTTGAAACTTGGAATACCGCAATATGATGGCGAATATAAAAACAACGTTGAAACTTCCAAATATTATGAAAACGGAACTTTCTTCGATAAATACGGTAATAAGAGAGTGCAAAATGCAATATTCAGCGGTGAAAGCTTTGCAGAATATATAAACGGGAAGCTCAATGCGCCATATACCGACTTAACTGCCGAAGCAGAAAAAGCAGTAAACGCAATTCCGACGGGCACGGTAACCAATGAAGAAATTATAAATGCATCAAAATTTTTTAATTAAACACAGTAAGGCGGAGCGTGACTCCGCCGAATTTATTTGTAAATAATATGTAAATAAATAATCACTGTATTGCCAAAATTTATAAGATATGATATTATATTTTAGGTGAAAGAGAATGAGAATTACTGAAAAACTTATGGTTAAAGATCAGTTGGTTTCTTTTGAGGTTTTCCCTCCTAAAACCGACTCTGCTTTTGACAGCATTGAATGGTCTGTCCGCGAGCTTGCGGCATTTAACCCCGATTTTATGAGTGTTACATACGGCGCAGGCGGAGGTACAAGTCAATATACAACTAAAATTGCATCCCTAATTAAAAATCGTCTTGATACAACTGCACTTGCACATTTAACCTGTGCATCAACACCGAAAGATAAAATTGACAGCATTCTCAATACCCTTAAAGAAAATAATATTGATAACATCCTTGCCATGCGCGGTGATATTCCTAAGGATTTTGTCAGACCTGAAGGTGAATATTATAAATATGCATCTGATTTGGTGTCAAAAATCAAGGAGTTCGGATATTTTGATATTGGCGGTGCATGCTACCCGGAGTGCCATACCGAATGTGACAGCATAGAAAAAGATGTTGACCACCTTAAAATTAAGGTTGACTGCGGTGTTGATTTTCTTATAACACAGCTTTTTTATGATAATGAAGCCTTTTACAGATTTGTCGATAAGGTACGTAAAAAGGACATTTTTGTGCCGATATTTGCGGGAATAATGCCGATTACTAATATTAAGCAAATTGACAGAATTATTTCTCTTTCGGGAACAAAGCTCCCGAAGGAAGTTTTGGTTTTTCTTGAAAAATATAAAGACAAGCCGCAGGATTTGGAAAAAGCCGGACTTGATTTCGCAATTACACAGATTAATGATTTACTTTATAACGGCGTAAGCGGTATTCATATTTATACGATGAATAAGCCTTATGTTGCCCGTACCGTGTTGAAAGGAATAACAAAGTAATTTATGTTCGGATATGTTACTGCTTATAAGCCTGAACTTAAAATTAAAGAATATGAGGTATACAAGGGAGTTTACTGTACTCTTTGTAAGGAACTCGGAAAGGAATATGGCTTCCTCTCAAGATTTATCTTAAGCTATGACGGTGCCTTTTATGTAATGTATAAATCGGGACTTGCAAAAGATAATATCAGTATCAGCAAGTCACAATGTTCGTTTAATCCGTGCAAAAAATGTATGAAAATAACCTGTGAATCCGATATTTATAAGGTTTCAGCCGCAGTTACGGTGATCCTTGCTTATTTTAAGCTCAAAGACAATATCCGTGACAGCCGCGGGGTTAAGAAAATTCTGTCGTATTTTCTTTATCCGTATTTTGCTCATATAAACAAGAAGGCAAAAAAGAAATATCCCGACATTTTTAATTCGGTAGAAAAGGGTATGGCACAGCAGTTTGAACTGGAAAAGGATAACGCTTCTCCCGACAAAGCCGCGCATCCTACCGCACAGATTCTTTCCGAGCTTTTTTATTACGGTGAATGCGGAGAGCAGGCTGAATTGTCAAAACAGTTTGGATATCAGCTGGGCAGAACGGTATATTTTCTCGATGCTTTTGATGATTATGAAAAAGATAAAGAGAACAGCACTTTTAATCCGTTTTTAAATTCTTCCGATTTTATTAAGGAAGCGAAAATATCTGTCAATTTGTCAGCAGGCGCACTTGCCGAAATATATAAAAAACAGCAGTTTAATAATTTTTCACCTATAATCGAAAATGTTATATATGACGGGATAAATTATCAGCTTGAAAGAATTTCAAACAAGTACGGAGGTGGCGATAATGAGTAATCCATACGATTTCCTCGGTGTCAGCAGAAACGCTACCGAAAAGGATATAATGGATGCTTACAGAAGAATCGCAGGTGAAATTACCAATTCCGATTTTTCCGATTCAGAAAAAGAAGCAAGAATGAATGAGCTTAACTCAGCATATGACACAATTCTTAACGAGTTAAGAGGTACTGCATCATATAATACCGGTTCGTCGGGCAATAAACAGCAAAATAATAATTATAACGGCAGCTATTCACAGTTTTCAGATGTTCGTCAGTGCATAAATTCGGGCAGAATAGATGATGCGGAAACTATTCTGAATGGTGTTCCGGGTCAGATCAGAAATGCAGAGTGGCATTATCTTAAGGGTGTTATTCATCATCGACGTGGCTGGTTAAATGAAGCATACCAATGTTATCAGACAGCCTGTTCAATGGACCCTTCAAATCGTGAGTATTCAGCCGCATTTAATTCGCTTAATAATAATGCACGCGGAGGCTACAGAACAACAACTCATACAAGCAATCATGATGTTTGTGATATCTGTTCGGGACTTTTGTGTGCGGACTGTTGCTGTGAGTGTTGCGGTGGGGATCTGATCCCGTGTTGCTGATATGAATAAAAGAAAAAATCTCACTTTCAGGGTTGCCCTCGGCGGTGTTACTGCGGCGGTTTCCCTGATACTTATGCTCGTAGCAGGAATGA
Source organism: uncultured Clostridia bacterium (assembly GCA_937920235.1). Classification (GTDB taxonomy): domain Bacteria; phylum Bacillota; class Clostridia; order Oscillospirales; family Acutalibacteraceae; genus Fimenecus. Next base: position 35,562 of record CALGUK010000033.1, read on the forward strand.
CTACAAGCTTTATTTATGCGATTCCCATGATTGCCGGTGCATTTCTTATGATGCTCGTCGTCGAGTTTGGCTACGGATTTGCGTTTGTTGAATATATTGCTGTTGCTCTCTTGTCGTTGCTTCTTCTCGGAGACAAGGAGGCTGCAGTTTTGTATGCCGTTTTTTTCGGATATTATCCCATAATTAAGGCTGTGTTTGAAAAGCATCTTAAAAAAATGCTTTGTCGGATAGTAAAATTCTTAGCTTTCAATTTGGCAATGCTCGTATATTATTTTGTAATGACCAAGCTGTTTATGCTTTCGTTTGATGATATTGCCTCTTTTGGAAAATTTGCATTACCGCTTTTACTGGCAGCGGGTAATGTGCTTTTTGTTATGTACGATGTTTTACTGACACGTCTGGTATCAATTTACATTTTCAAATGGAGAAAATCAGTCAGAAGGGTGTTTAAATAAGATGGGGAAAAGACGTGATATATATGAATACAGTAAGGGTGTGTCATATTCGTTAGAGGGTAATGTTTTCAAAACAGTTGATAAGCCCTCGAAAAAAGCACCCGAGAATGTTCATCAGGGGCACCGAGAACGCCTCCGTACACGTTTTCTTGACGAAGGACTCGAGAAGTTCCAGGAACATAATATTCTTGAATTGTTGCTTTTTTATTCAATACCTGTCAAAGATACCAATGAAGAAGCACATGCCCTGATAAACAGATTCGGTTCTCTTTCTGCAGTTTTTGACGCACCGTTTGAGGAACTGTGTAAAGTGAAGGGGATAGGTGAGCGAACCGCAACTCTTATAAAACTTATGCCGGAGCTTTTTCAGAGGTATGAGCTGGACAAACTTAACAATGATGAAGTGATGCTTAATTCAAGCAAGCTTGTCGCTGCATATGTATCTAAGTTTTTTAAGGGGCTTACTGTTGAAAGACTGTATCTTCTTTCTCTTGATTCAACCTGTAAAATGTTAAGCTTTGATCTCATTAGCGAGGGAAATGTCAGCAAAACGAGTGTCGATTCAAGGAAAATAATAGAAATTGCATTAAGAAATAAGGCAACCAACATAATTCTCGTTCACAATCATCCGTCAGGCGTAACCGCACCGTCGCGAAATGATACTGATGTGACGATTTCGGTATCAAATATCCTTGAAAATGTTGGTCTTCGTCTTTGCGACCACATTATTATAGGACATGGAGATGACTTCTTTTCATACAGAAATTCAAACAAATGGAAAGGAATTTTTTAAAATATCAGAGTTGGCTATTGACATTTTTTACTTAATTTCATATAATATCAAGGTCACATAATTGCCGGTGTGATGGAATTGGCAGACGTGCTGGACTCAAAATCCAGTGGTAGCGATACCGTACCGGTTCGACCCCGGTCACCGGCACCAAACATTATAAATCCGAACATGGTTTCCAAACGGAAAAGTGTTCGGATTTTTTGTTTTACCAAATGCATTTTTGTATAATAAAAAATTTTCCCCACATAATATTGCGGGGAGGAAATTTTATGGATTTTTTAAAAGCTTTCATTATCGGCGGTTTAATATGCGTTGTAGGACAGCTTCTGATCGATTGCACAAAGCTCACACCCGCAAGAATACTGGTATCATTTGTAGTAATCGGTGTTATTCTTGGCGGATTGGGAATTTATCAGCCGTTGGTTGAGTGGGCGGGAGCAGGAGCCACCGTGCCGCTGACCGGTTTCGGAAATACTCTTGCACAAGGCACAAAGGAGGCTATTCGTCAGAATGGTGCTCTCGGAATACTGACAGGACCTCTTTCATCTGCATCAGTAGGTATAACGGTAGCAATAGTTTGCGGACTCGTAGTTTCATTTATAACAAAACCGAAATCAAAATAAAGCAAAAATAAAAGGACTGCTCATAAGAACAGTCCTGACAGAGTTTATTTATCTCACGCAACGGTTTCAGAAACAAAACTATCGTCGCAGAATGAGCAGGAAACATAGTTTTCAGCATCGTTTCCGATTACGACTTTTTTGCTGTCAACATACTTTTTAATAAGAATATATGCAGCAACTGCAACAGCGGCAATACCTACAATAACGGCAATAACCTTTAATGTCTTTTTCATAGTGAGTAACCTCCAAGAAATTTATTAAATATATTATATATAATTATAAGCAAAATGTCAATGTATATTTATAAAAAGAAAAATGCCGTAGACTTTCGTCAACGGCAAAGAACTGCGTAATTAAAAATTAGCCTTAAGCTTTGTTAAGCTTTGTAACGAGGGCAGACTTTTTACGAGCTGCATTATTCTTATGAAGAAGACCTTTAGCAGCAGCCTGATCGATTTTCTTAACAGCAACCTTTACAAGCTCGTTTTTGTCAGCAGCATTTGTTTCAATAGCAACATTTGCTTTTTTGATAGCTGTTTTGAGAGCAGAATTTGTTGACTTGTTACGCTGAGCCTTTGTCTTGTTAACGAGAACACGCTTTTTAGCTGATTTGATGTTTGGCATATTCGTTACACCTCCTTCGTATTTACAGATACATATGTTACCACGAAATAAAATAAAAATCAAGTAATTTTTTTAAATTTTTAATACGAAAATAAAAAAGGTGAATTAAATGAATATAAGAACAGATATCGCCTCGGAGCTGAGAGATTCATTATCTCTCGACGAACAGAACGGAGTTAAAACAGAGACAAGAAAAATAGGTGAAATAGAGATTACAAAAATAATAATTGCAACAGAAGAAGCTGAAAAAAAGACAGCAAAGCCTAAGGGCAGTTATTTTACCGTAAGTCTTCCCGAATTCTCTCACGAAAGCGAACTGCTTGACGAACGGTTTGAGGTTATCAAGGGAATAATAAAGACTCTTTTACCCCGGAATTCAGAAACATTTCTTGTCGCAGGACTTGGAAACGAGAAAATTACCCCTGATGCTCTCGGACCTTTGTGTGCAAATAAGATTTTCTCAACAAGACATTTTGAAAGTATTACGGGACTCAAATATAATTTGCCGCATCTTAACCCTGTTTCAGCAATATCAACCGGAGTTCTCGGTCAGACCGGAATAGAAACATCGGAGTATATTTCGGGAATAGCCTCGTTTGTCAGACCTGATGCAGTTGTAATTGTAGATGCCCTTGCCACAAGTAAAAAAGAAAATCTCGGCAAAACCGTACAGATTTCCGATACGGGCATTACTCCCGGTTCAGGTGTGGGGAATTACAGAAAAAGCATTGATGAAAAGACACTCGGAATACCCGTTATTTCAATTGGTGTACCAACGGTTATTGAGTTTGAAGGTGATACGAATATGTTCGTAACTCCAAAAGAGATTGACAATATTGTCAATCGTGCTGCCGGACTTCTCTCAATGTGTATTAATTGTGCTCTGCAGCCCGATCTCACTCCCGATATGATTTTAGCCTTATCATAATAATATTATTTTTCGCATAATCTTATATGAATATATGCGGAATGAGATGATCAGATGAGAAAAAGGACAAACAGGCTTGACAGAGTGACGGAGTTTATTTTTATTTCAATAATTCCCTTTGTTCTGACTGTCACCTTGATGCTGGGCGGGCCTGAGAATTCGATTGAGAAGCTTATTAAGACGGGATATTATATTTCTAATCCGAATGAAATTGCTGATAATTATGATATGGAAATCGGTATTATTTCGGGGAAACAGGCACTATCGGATGGCGAGATTTCAGAATATGTGTCTTCGTCAACAATATATTCCGTGCCTGAGGATATTGATAAGCTGATGAAGGAGGCGGAAGAAAAATATTCGGATTCTGTTCCCGCGGGTAATATCACGGAGAAGGACTACAGCAAACAAAATGCCACATCGGAATATGACGGAGTCTATGTGCGCAATACAACTCTGTCACACGATATTGACATTTCCGAATATCTCAGCCGTCGCGTATATGCGGACATTGACAAAAGCAAACCTTCGGTACTTATTTATCATACTCATACTTCTGAATCCTACGAGCTTCTTGACAGAGGTTTTTATTCTGATGACAGAGCATCAAGAAACGATGATGCGGCTGAAAATATGATAAGAGTGGGCGAGGCTGTCTGTTCGGTGCTCGAAGAAAACGGTTTTAAAACAATTCACGATAAAACGGTTTATGATGAAGAGTACAACGGTGCATACGAGCGCTCCTGTGATTCGATAAGCAAAATACTTAAGGATAATCCGTCAATACAGATTGTCCTTGATATACACAGAGATGCAATATATCAGAAGGACGGCTCCAAGATTAAAACGGTTAAGGAGATAAACGGAAGAAAAGCGGCACAGGTAATGCTTATCAGCGGATGTGAGGACGGAAACGTGGCGGATTTTCCTAACTGGCAGAAAAATCTTGCCTTTGCAACTCAGTTACAGAAAAAAATATCAGATGATTTTGACGGATTATTACGACCGCTGATGTTCTGCGGCAGAAAATATAATATGCATCTAATGCCGTGTGCAATATCGGTGGAAATCGGAACAGATGCAAATACACTGGCTGAGGCTGTTTACGGTGCAGAGCTTTTTTCGGAATCATTGTGCAGATTTATGGAGGAGTATTAAACAAATGAGTGAGCTCACAAAAATCCTTAAATATTATCTTTTATCAGTAATTTCAATTGTTTTGACAACGCTTTTGATCTGCTCGGTTTTTATTGCAGAAATAAATACCGATACAATGCTTTTCGGTTAATTTTGCTGTTGAAATATTCCGTCAGATTGTGTATAATCTAATTGTATTTATATGAAAGGGTTATACACATTTTTGTGTTGTGAAAAATTATGAATTTTAAGGAAATCGGAAACAACGGACTTGTCGAAGGATATGCCGTTGTTAAGCAGTGTGATAAAAAGACGGCAAAAAACGGGAATCCGTATCTGGATATTGTCCTTTCAGACAAAGAGGGCGAAATCTTTGCAAAATTATGGGATTATAATGAAACCTCCCACGGAAAATATGAGCCGGATGACTTCGTAAAGGTAAGAGGAAATATTTCGCAGTATAACGGACGCGATCAGCTGCGAATTGAAAGAATTCGTCCTGTGACATCGGGCGACGGAGTTGACGTTTCGGATTATGTCAAATCTGCAGATTATTCCGGAACAGAAATGTATGATTATCTTGTGAAAACCGTCACAGGCTTTAAGGATGATGACCTGAAAAAAATCGTTCTGTATTTGTTTGAAGAGAATAAGGAGCGGATTCTTTATTTTCCTGCCGCATTCAGACTTCATCACGCAATCCGATCGGGCTTATTAATGCATACTGCTTCCATTGTAAAGCTGTGTGAGAGTATTTGTCAGGTTTATCCGTTTGTGAACCGTGAGCTTCTTGTTTCGGGTGCAATTCTTCACGATATAGCCAAAACTGAGGAGTTTAATGTCAAGGATACCGGAATTGCTTCGGGATATACCGTAGAAGGAAATCTGATAGGGCATCTTGTTATGGGCGCAATGATGGTAAAAGAAGCGGGCAAAAAGCTCGGAATTGACAGTGAAAAGTCGATGCTTTTACAGCATATGATTCTTTCACATCACGGCGAACCGGAATTCGGTGCTGCTGTCCGTCCGTTGTTCCTTGAGGCTGAGCTTCTCTCTCAGCTCGACTTGATGGATGCAAGAATTTATGAGATTATGGATGCCGTTAGCAACATAGAAAAGGGTGAATTCACAAATCGCCTCTGGGCCCTTGAGGATCGTAAATTCTATAAATACAACGACGCATCATTAAAAGTTGATATTCTTTGAATACGTTACAGCGGGGCTTTTGCTCCGCTGTATGTTTTTCTTAATGAATTCTTAATAATTTAACTGATTTTTTCTTAAAATCATTTTTGGTACAATTTTCTCGGAGGTTGAAAGTATGTATAATATTCTTGTTTGTGACGATGAAAAAGATATAGTCAATGCGCTTGATATTTATCTTAAATCGGAGGGGTATAACACAATTCTTGCCTACAACGGTAACGAAGCCGTTGAAAAGGTAAAAACGGAAGATATCCATTTGGCACTTCTTGACATTATGATGCCTGTTTCAGACGGTATAACTGCAATGGTGAAAATTCGTGAAATTACCAATATTCCAGTTATTCTTTTGACGGCAAAAAGTGAAGATACCGACAAAATTTTAGGGCTTAATGTCGGTGCAGATGATTATATTACAAAGCCTTTTAATCCTGTTGAGGTTATGGCAAGAGTCAAGTCGCAACTTCGCCGATATATGATGCTTGGTGGCGGCAAGGCAAATGAGCAGTCAATAGTTATTGGTACATTAGAACTTGACGACTCTACAAAAACAGTAACTGTTGACGGCGAAAAAGTATCGCTCACACCGAAAGAATATGAAATACTGTATTTTTTGATGCAAAATGCAGGTAAAGTCTTTTCTCCGAAAGAAATCTATCTGAAGGTATGGAAGGACAATCCCTACGGCGCAGAAAGCACAGTTGCAGTACATATAAGACACCTTCGCGAAAAAATTGAAATCAACCCTGCCGAGCCCCGCTATTTAAAGGTTGTATGGGGTCAGGGGTATAAGGTGGAAAGAGGTGTCAAATAATGAAAATGAAAAGTAATTTTACGATTAAATGTATTGCCGTCGTTCTCTTTGCGGTCTTTTTGACTTCTTTGTTGTTGTCAGTCGTGTGTCTCGTTTTCGGAATAAGTGCAGGCGCATTTACATCAGGGATTGAACAAAAGGAAGGTAAAGAAAATATTTTACAGAGTATGTTGCAGTATCCTGCAGTGATGATAAGATCGGATTTGAGAAATTATGCCGAGCTTGAAGATATACCCTTTGAGAATTACAATATTTATAAGTCTGAAAATGTCTTATATGAAATTTATGATGCTGAGGGAAAAGTGATTTATTCTGATTTGGACGGTACCGAAGGCGATATTTGTATTTATGATGAAGTCACTTTTTCATTTCTGAAAGAAGAATACAGAGATTCTGAACTGATTTATGAGGAAAACTCGTTGACGTATTCTACGGATTACGGTGAAAATGCAACTGCTGTTGATACAAATTCGGTTAAAAATACGGATAAATATTACGAAGAAAAAAGCTATTCAATCAATATTTATCTTAAAGAAGAAATGACAGCAAAAGATAATTTTTATTATTGTTCTGAATTATTCGATTATATTGCAGAGCATAAAACAAGCCTGACAATTACTTCGGTAATTTCTTTAATCCTTTCCGCCGTAATGTTCATTTTCTTAATGTGTGCATCGGGTCACAAGGATGGTGTTGAAGAAATTTATATCTCCCGCTTTGACCGTTTCCCTGTTGACATTATGTCTGTTGCTTATATTGGCTTGACAATATTGCTCGGAGCAGCTGTAATATGGTTATTTGATGAATTCTCGGCACATTATTTCCCATCAATGAGCGTTGTTGTTCCGTTTGTAGCCGGTCTTTGCGTTTTCGGTTTTGTGATTGATTTTATACTCCTGATAATTCTTTCAATGACTACAGCTGTCCGACTTAAAACACGCACATATATAAGGTCAACGCTGATCTTCGTAGTGCTCAATTTCCTTTTTAATCTCTTAAAACTGATTTGGAAAGGTGCAGTTAAATTCTTCAAAAAAGGCTTTAGCTTCACAAACAGAGTTTTGCACAAAATTCCTTTTATATGGAAAACGATTATAACTGTTATCGTTATCAGCTTTTTGGAAATACCTGTATTTATTATTTCCTTCGACACCGGTTTTCCTTTTTGGTTTTTTGTCAATATAGTCTTGAGTATTGCTGTAATCTTTGTGGCAATTCTTCTTAAAGATATTAAAATCGGAACAGAAGAAATAGCAAAAGGAAATATCTATAAGAAAATCAATACAAAATATATGTTTTTTGATATCAAAGAACACGCGGAAAATATTAATAATATAAATAACGGAATTGCAAAAGCAGTTGAGGAGAGGATGAAATCCGAACGGTTTAAAACAGAACTCATAACTAATGTTTCCCACGATATAAAAACACCGTTGACATCCATTATCAACTATGTAGATTTGCTTGAAAAGGAAAAAATTGAAAACGAAACCGCGAAAGAATATATTGATGTGCTGTCACGACAATCCGCAAGACTTAAAAAGCTGATTGACGATTTGCTCGAAGCTTCAAAAGCATCAACTGGAAATCTGAGTGTGAACCTTACACAGCTTGAACTGGGCATTTTGCTTTCGCAGGCACTCGGTGAATACGAGGAACGCTTCCGAAAAAATAATCTGCAGATAGTTCTGAATAAACCCGATGATATGTTGATTGTGATGGCTGATAACCGTCATATCTGGCGAGTGCTGGATAATATTCTCAATAATATTGCAAAATATGCTCAGCACGATACGAGAGTTTATATTGATGTAACCCGTAAGAACAAAATTGCTGAAATCAGCTTCCGCAATATTTCAAAAGAGGCACTCAATATCTCGGGTGACGAGCTTATGGAACGCTTTGTGCGTGGTGACAGTTCAAGAAATACGGAAGGAAGCGGACTCGGACTTTCAATAGCAAAGTCCCTTACCGAATTGCAAAAAGGCAAGCTGGATATTAAGATTGACGGCGACTTGTTCAAAATTATTCTTGTATTTCCGTTAAGTGAATAAAATAAAACAGCGTTGTGTTCCTATGAACATAGCGCTGTTTTCGTCATATATTGATTTTACTGCTGATCAGCCCAGTTATAGTTTCTCAGCTCTCCGCTTTCAAGCAACTGAGGATAATCCCACTGCCTCAATGTTTCATATACACCTATGGCAACCGCATTTGACAGATTAAGGCTTCTCGCTTCGTCAATCATAGGAATTCTCACACATCTGTCCGCATTCTCAAAAAGCAGTTTTTCAGGCAGCCCTGCAGTTTCTTTGCCAAATACGAGATATGTATTATCGGGGTATTTTATATCAGAGTGTCTTTTTTGTGCTTTTGTTGAAAAATAGAAAAAGTTGCCGCCTTTGTTTTTTTCAAAAAACTCTTCCATAGTGTCATAATATGTAATATCAAGCAAATACCAGTAATCAAGTCCTGCTCTTTTAAGCTTTTTATCATCGGGAGTGAATCCCATTTTGCCGACCAGATGCAGCCTGGCACCTGTTGCGGCACAGGTTCTCGCAACATTACCCGTGTTTTGCGGAATTTCAGGTTCAACCATTACAATATTCAATGTCATATCCATCACCTTGATTTAAAAAAATTTCCGAATAAAAGTATAACATTTTTAGAAATATTTTAAAATACAATTTGATAATTTTTTTAGCTTTCCTTCAAAAAATATTATTGCTCATAGAAATTTGAGCAAATAAAAAAGAAGGAGGAAGAAAAATGGATAATAAAAAGGTTGCGAAGGCGGTCGGTGCAGGTATGCTCGCAGGTACAGCTGCAATGGCATTAACAAACACGATGGCAGACAAAAACACAAAGAAAAAAATGAAAAAGACTGCTAAAAAGGCAATGAATACCGTCAGCGATGTGGTTGAGAATGTGAATAAGATGATGAAGTAAGGTATGAAAACGAAACCTTATATTACAGCGGTATTGTTACTGCTCAGTGTTTGCCTGATGCCGTCCTGTGCGGCGCTTATGACACCCGATTATGAGCCGATTTCGGATATATCCACAACGGAAAGGAAGAAAGAGGAGTCGCCTGAAACCTCGGTTACACCTGAGCCAATGGGAGAAACCAATATGTCGGAGGAGAAAAAGTCTCACAGCTACGGCGTCGCAAAAAACGGAAAAGCTCACGAAATTTCAATAAACGCACAAAGTTATTTCGATAAAAACAATTTCAATGCGTTTTGTCTTGACACAAAATCAAAGGAAAAGGTTTTGTATCTGACCTTCGACTGCGGCTATGAAAACGGATACACATCGAAAATTCTTGATGTTTTAAAAGAGAAAAATGTAAACGCTGCTTTTTTCTGCACGTTGCCGCAGGTTAAGGAAAATCCCGATCTTATAGGAAGAATGATTGATGAAGGCCATATCGTAGGTAATCATTCGGTGACACATCCTTCTTTTGCAGAGATCAGCGTAGGAAAGATGACAGAAGAAATTGAGGGTATGAAAAACTATCTTGAAGATAATTTCAATTACAGCGAGCCATATTTCAGATTTCCTAAGGGAGAATATACAGATACAGCGCTGAAAACCGTGGATTCATTGGGATATACAAGTGTGTTCTGGTCGTTGGCGTATGCTGATTGGAATATCGATAATCAGAAAGGCGAGAAATATGCTTTTGATACGGTCATTTCAAGGCTGCATCCGGGTGCGGTAATACTGTTACATTCCGTTTCACCTGATAATGCAAACGCATTGGCTGATATAATTGATGAGGCTCACAGACAAGGATACGAGTTCCGATCGCTGAGAGATTATATGTCGAATTAGCAAAAATTTTCAATAATATTAAATGATAAAAGACTAAAACTACTATTGCAAACGCAATTGATATAAAAGATTATTTTGATAAGGGGTGTATTGGAATGTCAAGAAACAGTAAGAACGTAGTACCTGAAGCTCGTGAAGCTCTTAACCGCTTCAAGATGGAGGCTGCTTCAGAAGTAGGCGTAAATCTTAAGCAGGGCTACAACGGTGACCTCACTTCTAAGCAGGCAGGTTCTGTTGGCGGTCAGATGGTTAAAAAGATGATTAAGTCATACGAAGAAAATATGAAATAACATTATTTCGTAAAATTAAAGAACCCGACGGGAAATATCCTGTCGGGTTCGGTTTTACCGGTCACTTTTCATTATCCGATAAGTGAATACTGAAAAATATATTAAAAATGTTTTTTACAAATTGGAAATAAAAAATTATAAAAAACTATTGGAAAATCAAACAGAATGTTATATAATAACTTAAATATGTTTTTATAAAGGGGAGATATGCGTTTTGGCATCTAAATATTCTGTCACCTTAGAAAAAATTATAAATGAATTCGGCTTTGAAACAATATATTTACCCTGTGACGCATCAGAAATTTCTATCACGTCCCAGGAAGTGAACAGACCCGGTTTGTTGCTTGCGGGTAATGATAAATATTTTGATCCTGCCCGTGTGCAGTATCTCGGCTTTTCCGAGTTTGAGTTTGTCAAGTCCTTCAGTAAGGAACAGCAACTTGAATGTATGGAAAGACTTTTCAGTAAACAGCCGTCGGTTGTTATTATAACAAGAAGCATGGAGCCGCTTGACGGAATGGTTGAATATGCTGAAAAATATCGTGTTCCCGTTATCAGAACAGCTGAGGCAACATCAGCAAGCATGTCAACTCTTATTTACTTTCTCGGAACTGCTCTGGCACCGCGTATTACCCGCCACGGAGTTCTTGTTGAGGTTTACGGTGAGGGTGTGCTTATAGTAGGTGACAGCGGTGTCGGAAAAAGTGAAACTGCAATCGAACTTATAAAAAGAGGTCACCGTCTTATTGCCGATGATGCTGTTGAAATCAGAAAGGCATCTGCAAAAACACTTGTCGGCTCTGCACCGGATAATATCCGTCATTTTATCGAGCTTCGAGGAATAGGAATTATAAATGCACGTCGTATTTTCGGTATGGGTGCCGTTAAATTAACAGAAAAAATAAATATGGTTATTCAGCTTGAACCCTGGGACAGCTCAAAGGTATATGACCGAATGGGACTTGATAATGAATACATAACCATAATGGATGTAAAAATACCGTTGACGGTTGTTCCTGTCAAACCGGGACGAAATCTTGCCGTTATCATTGAATGTGCCGCAATGAATAACAGACAGAAAAAAATGGGCTATAATGCTGCTCGTGAGCTTCTTCATCATTTGGGTATGGATGACGGCTATGAGCCGAAGGCACAGGAAATTGATATCTGGCAAAATTATTGATTAAACAGAAAGAGGGAGATTCAGTGTATAAGGACATTGCATTATTTGCTGAAAAAAAAGGTGCAGAGGTTATAGAAAATGCACCTATGAGTAAATACACAAGCTTCAGATGCGGCGGAAATGCAAAATTGCTGATTATTCCCGACTCAGCGGACACTCTTAAAGATATTCTTGACTTTTGTGGCGAAAAAAGCATAACTCCTTTCGTTATGGGAAACGGATCAAATCTGCTTGTAACCGATAACGGTATTGACGGTGTTGTAATTAAACTGGGTAATCCGATGTCGAAAATCAAATTGCTTGACGATACAACGATATATTGCGAAGCAGGAGCAGGACTCAAATCAATATGTATGTTTGCTCTTGAAAATTCCCTTTCCGGATTGGAATTTGCTTACGGTATTCCGGGAACGCTCGGCGGTGCGGTATATATGAATGCGGGAGCATACGGCGGAGAGATGAAGGATGTTCTTTATTCCGTTGATCACATCGATGTAAACGGTAATAAGGGAACTCTTACAAAGCAGGCGCTTGACCTTTCATACCGTCACAGTGCTTATTCGGATAATGGCTTTGTTATTACTTCTGCAATTCTCAAGCTTAAAAAAGCTGATGCTAATGATATAAAAGCTCTTATGGATGAAAACCTTCAGAAAAGAAAAGATAAACAGCCGTTGGAATATCCGAGTGCAGGCAGTACCTTCAAAAGACCTGTCGGATATTTTGCGGGAACACTTATTCAGGAAAGCGGTCTTAAGGGTTATACCGTTGGCGGAGCAAAGGTGAGCGAAAAGCACGCAGGCTTCGTTATAAATAAGGGCGGCGCAACCTCGGATGATGTTATCGCCGTTATAAATGATGTGCAGAGAACCGTTAAAGAAAAATTCGGAGTAACGCTTGAAACAGAAGTTAAAATTATAGGCGGATAAAGGAGATATACAGATGCAGCTTGTAATTGTTACCGGTATGTCAGGCGCAGGAAAATCAAGAGTTATGGATTCATTGGAGGATATCGGATTTTTCTGTGTTGATAATATGACACCAATACTTATACCTACATTCGTTCAGATTCTCAAGGATTCGGCAGAAGTCAGAGAAAAGGTTGCCATTGTTGCAGATGTAAGACTCGGCGACTCCTTCTCTCATTTGTTTGCGGCACTTGATGAGTTGAACAAAATGAATTGTGAATACAGGGTGATGTTTCTTGACGCGGATAACGATGTTATTTTGCACAGATATCAGGAGACAAGAAGAAAACACCCTTTATCAAACTTCAATGAAACTACTTCACTTCAGGAAATAATCGTCAAAGAGCGTGAAATGCTGAAGCGCGCTCGTGATGCTGCAGATTTTGTGATAGATACATCGTTCCTCACAACAGCACAGTTAAAGGAACGTGTTGCAAAATTGTTTGCTGACGACATTTCGGGAACAATGAAGATAACTGTTATGTCGTTCGGCTTCAAATACGGAGCACCCAAGGATTCTGATCTGGTTTTTGATGTGCGTTGCTTACCGAATCCCTTTTATATCCCCGAACTCAAACATAAAACAGGATTGGATAAGCCGGTTCGTGAATATGTTATGAGCTTTGACGAGGCAAAGGGGCTTGAGCCGAAACTGGTTGACCTTATTACATATCTCATCCCGTTATATCTAAGTGAGGGGAAAAGTCAGCTTACAATTTCTGTTGGCTGCACGGGCGGTAAACACAGATCGGTAGTATTTGCCGAAATCGTTTATAATGCAATAAAGGACAAGGGCTACAGTGTTTCTGTGTCTCACAGAGACATAAACAGATAAGGAATTTACAAAATGTCTTTTTCATCAGATGTAAAAAATGAAATATTATGCTCAGAGATAGAAAATCCGTGCTGTCGTCACGCCTTTGCTTACGGTATGATGCTCTTTTCAAGAGGCTTTTCTTATTACGATATGTTTCTTCTGACCGAACATTGTAAGGTTGCCGAAGCGTACTGTGAAATGATGGAGCAGGTGTGCAAAGTGACTCCGAGAATGGTTAAGTCAGATTCGGGGAAAATAAAGGTTGAGGTCACCAAAAAAGAGGATAGACAAAAGGTTATTGAAACATTCGGTTACGACAAAAGGAAAGGAACCTCAAGATTGAATTGGGGCAATATTGCGGATGAGTGCTGTAAGGCGGCATTTCTCAAGGGAGCATTCCTGACTTGCGGTACGGTGAATGATCCGAATAAGAACTATCATCTTGAATTTGTTGTTCCGTATCTGAATCTGAGTAAGGATTTAAGAAGGTTTATAGATGACCGCGACGAGCTGAATGTCAAGTCGAAAATTATAACGCGTAATTCCAATCACGTCATTTATTTTAAGGACAGTGAGTCAATTGAGGATTTGCTGACTGCTATGGGTGCTTTTAATTCTTCCCTTGAAATAATGGGGGTCAAGATGTATAAGGACGTCCGTAATAATGTCAACAGAAAGCTGAATTTTGAAAGTGCAAACCTTGATAAAACAATTGATGCGGCTTCAAAACAGGTTGATGCGATAATGCATATCAAAAATACTGTCGGATTATCCTTCCTCAATGCCGATCTCAGAGAGATTGCAGAGCTCAGACTTGAAAATCCGGATATGTCACTTCGTGAGCTTTGTGAAAATTTAAGCACACCGATTTCACGTTCGGGAGTCAACCACAGATTAAAAAGATTGTGCGATATTGCTAAGGAAGTAAAATAAGAAGGTGATTTTATGAGGAAAACAGAAGACTATGTTTTAAGCTTTTCGCAGGCAGAACAAACGGAAAAAGCAAAACCGAAAAAAACAGTATGGCATATCATATATGAATGGCTCGATTCTCTTGTTTTTGCCGTAATTCTCATACTCCTCGTATTTGTGTTTATATTCAGAGTAGTAGGTGTTGTGGGTGATTCAATGAACCCTACACTTCAAAGCGGCGACTGGCTGACAATAAGTTCTGTCAATAAATCCTATGAAAAAGGAGATATAGTTGTCATAACACAGCCTAACGGCAGTAATGAACCGCTTATTAAAAGAGTTATCGCTGTCGGAGGAGACACGCTTGATATTGATTTTACTCTCGGCAAGGTCAGAGTAAACGGTGATGTTATCAACGAACCATATATTTTAGAGCCTACAAACCGACGTGGCGATTTCAACGGACCTGTTACAATTCCTGAAGGCTATGTCTTTGTTATGGGCGATAACAGAAACGATTCGCTTGACAGCCGTTTTGACAGCGTAGGACTTATAGATGAGAGATACATACTCGGCGTTGCAAATGCACGCTTGTATCCTTTCGGTGATTGGGAGATTAATAATGTTCAATAATACACAGAATGATTCGGTGAACGAAATAATTGTAAACGAAAATAAAAAAGAAAGCTCAGTATATGAAATTGCATCAATCGTTGTATCTTCAATTTTAGCAGTCGGGGTAATTTTTACCTTGTTCTTTAAGATATCAACCGTATCGGGAGAGTCAATGGAAAATACTCTTTTCCACGGTGATCAGTTGATTATAACTTCAATTACACCGGATATTGAATACGGGGACGTAATTGTAACCTCACAGCCTAACGGATACGGAAAAACACTTATTAAAAGAGTTATTGCCGTCGGCGGTCAGACGGTTTCATTTGACCCGGCTACAAATAAGGTTATAATTGACGGTGAAATTCTTGAAGAACCTTACATAAAAGAGGATATGGAGCTTCTTTTGACTATGACAAAAACATATAAGGTGCCTGAGGGTAAGCTTTTCGTTATGGGAGATAACCGAAATTGGTCTGCCGACAGCAGAGAGGCTTCAATAGGTATGATTGACGAACGATATGTAATTGGTAAGGTCGTTTACAGATTAGGTGATAAATCACTGTTTAACAGTGACTTCAAGGAGTTGCAAAATGGCTGATACACAGAAACAGATTGTTCAATGGTTTCCGGGCCATATGGCAAAAACAAGGAGACTGATTAAAGAAAGTCTTTCCTCGGTTGACGGCGTAACAGAAATAATTGACGCAAGAATACCTGACAGCAGTTCTAATCCCGAGCTGGAAGAACTTATTAACGGCAAGCCGAGAATAGTTCTGCTCAATAAATGCGATCTTGCTGATAAAAGTACAACGGATCGCTGGGTTGAATATTACAGAAAAAAAGGAGTTAAGGCCATTCCCGTCGATTGCAGAAGCGGAAAAGGTCTTAACATATATATTTCATCTGTCCGTGAAGTCCTTAAGGATGTTATAAAGAAAAACGAAGACAGGAGAATGCCCGGGAAATCACTCAGGATTATGGTTGTGGGAATTCCGAATACGGGCAAATCATCGTTTATAAACAGAATGGCAGGTGCTGCTAAGGCTAAGGTTGCCGATAAGGCTGGAGTAACCAGAAATAATCAGTGGTTCAATATCGGTAACGGTATAGAGCTTCTCGATACACCCGGTGTTCTGTGGCCTAAATTCGATGATCCCAGGGTCGGCGACAAATTGGCGTTTATCGGCTCGGTTAAGGATGAAATTCTCGATATTGAAACTCTTGCTGTCAGATTTCTGGAAATAATGAAAACCGATTATCCCGACAGACTCGTCGAAAGATATAAAATTTCGGGATTTGAAGATAAAGAGGCATGGGAAGTTCTTGAAATGATAGGTAAAAAACGCGGTATGATGATTAAGGGCGGCGAGATTGATTATGAAAGAGCCTCAGTTATGCTCCTGGACGAATACCGTGCAGGCAGGCTCGGAACAATATCTCTTGAAAAACCGGAGTAAAATATGGATTATTTTTTTGAAGAAAAAGCTTTTAAAGCAGGTTATAAAACTGTTTGCGGAATAGACGAGGCAGGCAGAGGTCCGCTTGCAGGTCCGGTTTATGCCGCTGCGGTAATTTTGCCCGTCGGCCTTGAAATCGAAGGACTTAACGATTCTAAAAAACTAAGCGAAAAGAAGCGAGAACAGCTTTTTGACATTATCTGTGAAAAAGCATCGGATTACTCAATAGGAATTGCAACGGAAAAGGAAATTGATGAAATAAATATTCTTAATGCTACCTTTCTTGCAATGCACAGAGCTGTTGAGGGATTAAAAATTAAGCCCGATTACGCCTTGATTGACGGAAATCAGTATCCGAAAATTCCCTTTGTTGCTGAAGAAACAATTATTAAAGGCGACGCAAAAAGCATGTCCGTTGCTGCCGCGTCAATTATTGCAAAGGTAAGTCGTGACAGATATATGCTCGAGCAGGCAGAAAAATATCCGCAATATCAGTTTGAAAAGCATAAAGGATACGGTACAAAGCTTCATTATGAAATGATTGGGGAATTCGGCCCGTCTCCGTTGCACAGAATGACATTTCTTAAAAAATTCTACGGTGAAAAGTAATGGACAGTCATTTGTTGGGACGTTACGGCGAAATAATTGCGGCTCGGTATCTTCGTAAACACGGATACATAATAGCTTCTGCACATTATAATTCCAGACTAGGTGAAATTGACATTATAGCAGAGGATAAAAAGTATATATGCTTTGTCGAAGTTAAAACAAGAAGTGAAAATATGATGTATGCTCCTGCCGATGCTGTCGATACCGCCAAAAGAAACAAAATAATTGCAACATCACAGCTTTACCTTAAAAAGTATTCTTCGGAAAAACAGCCGAGGTATGATATTATCGAAGTGTATTTTAAAGGCGATGCGCCTGATAAAATCAATCATATTCGCAATGCTTTTGATTATTATGCAAAATAAAAATACTGTTGAAAAACGGTTGTTTATATGATAAAATACCACACGAAAAGGATGTGTTACTATGTTTTATACAAGTACAAGAGATAAATCGGTTCGCGTAACAGCGGCTGAAGCGATTGCAAAAGGAATCTCATCAGAGGGTGGACTTTTTGTTCCTACCGAAATTCCTTCAATTTCACCGGAATTTATTGAAAAGCTTGTTCCTATGTCTTACATAGAAAGAGCAAAAGAAGTATTGAAGCTTTATCTTACTGATTTTACTGAGGAAGAGCTTTCAATGTGCGTTGAGGGTGCTTATAAGGCAGGGAAATTCAGTTCGGAAAAGGTTGCTCCTTTGTATAAATTGTCGGAAACAGCTAATGTTTTGGAACTTTGGAGAGGACCTACCTGCGCATTTAAGGATATGGCACTTCAGCTTCTTCCGTATCTCCTTACCGTATCTGCAGGCAAAACAGTTAAGGATACCGAAATCGTTATTCTCGTTGCCACATCGGGCGATACGGGTAAAGCCGCTCTCGAGGGCTTTAAGGATGTTCCCAATACAAAGATACTCGTTTTCTATCCTGTTGACGGCGTAAGTCCTATGCAGAAACTCCAGATGACAACTCAAGAGGGTTCAAATGTAAGCGTCTGTGCTATAGAGGGTAATTTTGACGATGCTCAGTCAGGCGTTAAAAAGATTTTTACGGATAAGGATATTGAAAAGAAATTCAAGGAGAACGGTCTTGCTTTCTCATCCGCAAACTCAATTAACTGGGGCCGTCTTGTTCCGCAGATCGTTTATTATGTATCGGCATATTGCGATATGATAGGTAACGGCGAACTCAAAAACGGCGAAGAAATGAATGTCGTTGTTCCCACAGGTAATTTCGGAAATATCCTTGCGGCATATTATGCAAAGAGAATGGGTGTTCCCGTAAAAACACTTATCTGTGCTTCAAATGCGAATAATGTTCTTACCGATTTCCTCACAAGCGGTACCTATGATAAAAACAGAGCGTTTTATTGCACAACCTCTCCGTCTATGGATATACTTATTTCAAGTAACCTTGAAAGACTTCTCTTCCACTTGTGCGGAGAGAATGATGAGCAGGTTGCAGAGTGGATGTCTTCGCTCAATTCTGAAGGAAAATATACCGTATCTGCAGATGTTGCAAATAAGGTTAAAGAGCTTTTTGCCGCAGGTTGCTGTGACGATGCTGAGACAAAGGCCACAATCGGTAAGGTGTTTGATGAAAAGAAATATCTCTGCGATACTCATACAGCAGTTGCCGTTAAGGTTTATGACGATTATGTTGAGAGAACAGGCGATAAAACACCTGCTGTTATTGCTTCAACTGCTAACCCGTATAAATTCTCTGCAAGCGTTCTTTCAGCGATAACAGAAAATGTCGATGCGGATAATGAATTCGATATGGTTGATGAGCTTTTTGCAAAATCAGACGAACCTGTTCCGCAACAGCTTGCAACACTTAAGGGAAAAGCACCGCGCTTTACTCGCGTAGCCAAAAAAGAAGAGATGAAACAGGTTGTTTTCGATATGTTAGGTATCTGATTACATGAAATTTGCGGAAACCTGCAGAAAAAACGGGTTTCCGCTTTATTGTTTATTGCGCCGATTTTACTTGTTAGTTTCGGTTTTCATTTTGAATGTTGCACATCTTGTATCATCACAACAGCAGGCATTATGTGTGCCTACCTTGATTTCCTGTGCCGTGCAGTTCATATGACCGTCATTGTATGTGCAATGACAAGCGTCGCAGGTAATATTATTATTTTTATTCATTTCGATTATCCTCCTTTCAAAATTATTTTTTGAGGTTTCCGATTATTTATTCACAGGAGAATTTGTCATATGTCAGTTTACGCAATAGGTGATATACATCTTTCATTTTCTGTCGATAAGCCTATGAACATTTTCAAGGGCTGGGATGATTATGTCGGCAGAACAGAAAAAAATTGGCAGCATCTTGTCGCCCCTGAGGATACGGTTATAATCAATGGCGACATCTCCTGGGCAATGAGTCTTGATGAGGTAAAGGCGGACTTTGATTTTATAAACAGGCTTAACGGAACAAAAATTATTTCAAAAGGCAATCACGACTATTGGTGGAACACTGTTACTAAAATGGAAAATTTCTGTGTTGAAAATAATTTTGACACCATAAAATTCCTCCATAATAACGCATACAGAATAGGTGATATATCCGTTGCGGGAACACGCGGATGGTTCTTCGATGCAGAAAAAGAAAATGTTGATAAGGTTATGGCGCGTGAATGTGCAAGGCTTCAGCGCTCAATAGACGAGGCGAAAAAGCTCGGCGGAGAAACTGTCGTTTTTCTGCATTATCCGCCTGTGAGCAAGATGCGTGAATGTGAGCCGATACTTAATGTTTTAAATACAAATAGTATCTCCAGATGTTATTATGGGCATCTTCACGGTGGTGCAATCAACAGTGCATTTAACGGAATAAAATCCGGAACGGAATTCAGGCTTGTTTCGGCAGACTATCTTAACTTTTGTCCGCTGTTTATCAATCCGTGACGCATTTTATTGATTTTAGTATTATTTTTCGATAATTTAAAATAAAAAATTTAGGAAAATATTGTAATTATGTTTTTTATGTGATATAATATCGTGAATATTGCGGCAAAACAAATGCAGTAAACAATGATATTCAGGAGGAATATTTAATGTTAAAGTCAACAAACAATGTAGAAAAGAATGTCTTTGAGCTTGAAATCGGCATCGACGGTGAAAAGTTTGAGGCTGCTGTTCAGAAAGCATATCTCAAGCAGAGAAAAGATATCGTAATCAAAGGCTTCAGAAAGGGTAAAGCACCAAGAGCTTTTATCGAAAAGTTATATGGTGAGGGTGTTTTCTATGAGGATGCACTTGAACTTGTTTATCCTGAAGCTGTAAGCGAAGCAATTATTGAGTCAAAGCTTGACGTTGTCGGTTCACCCTATGATCTTGAGGTTCCGGAAATCGGAAAAGACGGTGTCCTTTTAAAACTCAAGGTTGCAGTTAAGCCTGAAGTTAAACTCGGTGAGTATAAGGGTCTTAAGGCTACAAAGCCTGCTTGCAAAGTAACTGCTGATGAAGTTAAGGCTGAACTTGCTAAAATGCAGGAGCAGAATTCAAGAATGATAAGTGTTGATGACAGAGCAGTTAAGAAGAATGATACGGCAGTTATCGACTTTGAAGGCTTTGTTGACGGTGTTGCTTTTGAAGGTGGCAAGGCTGAAAAATATGATCTCGTTATCGGTAGCGGTTCATTTATCCCCGGCTTTGAAGACCAGATTATCGGTCATAAAATAGGTGAGGAATTTGATGTAAATGTTACATTCCCGGCCGAATACCAGGAAAATCTCGCATCAAAGGATGCTGTTTTCAAGATTAAGCTTCACGAAATCAAGGTTAAGGAGCTTCCTGCTCTTGACGATGAATTTGCTAAGGATGTAAGCGAGTTCGATACTCTTGATGAACTCAAGAAGAGTGTAAAGGCTCAGCTTGAGGATGCAAAGAAGGCAGATGCTGACAATAAGGTTGTCAACGACCTTCTTGAAGAGGTTGTCAAAGGAATCGAAGTTGACATTCCTTCAGTAATGATTGAGGAAGAAATTGATAATATCGTAAACAACTTCAATTACAGACTTCAGTCACAGGGCCTTGATCTTAATACATACCTTTCATATACAGGTATGGAAATGGCTGCATTCAGAGACGGTTATAAGGAAAACGCTGAAGCACAGGTTAAGCTCAACCTTGCAATCGAGGCAATCGTTAAGGCAGAAGGTATTGAGGCAACTGAAGAAGAAATCAATACAGAATATGATAACCTTGCTAAGTCATATAATATGGATGTTGAGTCAATCAAGAAGGCAATTCCTTCAGAAACTCTCGCAGGCGATATCAAGTCAAAGAAGGCTATTGACCTCGTTAAAGACAGCGCAAATGTAACTGAAGAAAAAGCAACAAAGAAGGCTGCCGAAAAGAAGGATGCTGACGAAAAAGCTTCTGCAAAGAAATCAGCAACCAAGAAAAAGGTTGACGATGCCGAAAAACCGTCAAAAAAGCCTGCAGCAAAGAAAACAGCCAAAAAGGCTGAAGATGCTGAATAATAAAATAAATGTTTAAGTGTTGAAGAATTGTCCAATAATCTGTAGGACAATTCTTTAATACTTTTCAATAATATAAAAACGGAGGTTATATATTATGGCACTTGTACCATATGTTGTTGAACAGACAAACAGAGGGGAAAGACAGTACGATATTTTTTCAAGACTTTTAAATGACAGAATTATCGTTTTGTCTGATGAGGTAAACGATGCAACTGCATCATTGGTTGTTGCACAGTTGCTTTATCTTGAGGGACAGGATAGCGAAAAAGATATTAGCCTTTATATTAACAGCCCGGGCGGATCGGTTTCCGCAGGACTTGCAATTTATGATACAATGCAGTACATTAAATGTGATGTATCTACAATTTGTATGGGTATGGCGGCAAGTATGGGCGCATTTCTTCTTTCTTCCGGTGCAAAGGGCAAGAGATTTGCCCTTCCCAACAGCGAAATTATGATTCATCAGCCCTTGGGCGGAGCTCAGGGTCAGGCTACTGATATCAAAATTGCCGCTGAGCATATTCTCAGAACACGCGAAAAGCTCAATAAAATTCTTGCTGAAAATACAGGAAAACCCATTGAACAGATTGCAGTTGACACAGAACGTGATAATTGGCTTTCCGCACAGGAAGCAATGGATTACGGTCTTGTTGATAAGGTTTTCTATAAAAGATAAGGAGCTGACTTATGGCCAGAGAAAATGATAAAGAAAGAACCGTAAGATGCTCTTTTTGCGGAAAGACTCAGGAACAGGTAGATAAGCTTATTGCGGGTCCCGGGGTTTATATCTGTGATGAATGTATTGAGTTGTGTATGGGAATTATCGATGAAAACGGTAATACGAATAGCAACCGTCCCGCCAAAAGAGTCAAGCTTGAAGAAAAAGTCCTTCCTAAACCGCAGGAGATTAAAGCGGCTCTCGACGAATATGTTGTAGGTCAGGATGAAGCTAAAAAAGCATTAAGTGTAGCGGTTTACAATCACTATAAAAGAATTTATAACGGTTCTGATAACGGTGTTGAAATCCAGAAGAGCAATGTGGTTCTTTTGGGCCCTACAGGTGTTGGTAAAACCGTTCTTGCTCAGACTCTTGCCAGAATTATTGATGTCCCTTTTGCCATTGCAGATGCAACTACTCTTACTGAAGCAGGTTATGTGGGCGAAGATGTTGAGAACATTCTGCTTCGTCTTATTCAGGCGGCTGATTTCGATATTGAAAAGGCTCAATGCGGTATAATTTATGTGGACGAGATTGATAAGATTGCAAGAAAAAGTGAAAATCCTTCCATAACAAGAGATGTAAGCGGTGAGGGCGTTCAGCAGGCACTTCTTAAGATTCTTGAAGGAACTGTATCAAATGTTCCACCACAGGGCGGAAGAAAACATCCTCAGCAGGAATTTATCCAGATTGATACTTCAAACATTCTTTTTATCTGCGGCGGTGCATTTGACGGAATTGAAAAAATCGTGGAAAAAAGAGCAGGTAATTCCGGTCTCGGTTTCGGTGCCGAAATCAAGAATAAAAAGGAATTCCAGGATGAAGATGTTTATTCCAAGGTTATTGCTCAGGATCTGGTAAAGTTTGGTCTTATTCCGGAACTTGTCGGCAGAGTTCCTGTTATAACCGCTCTTAAACAGCTTTCAAAAGATGACCTGATAAGAATTCTTTCAGAGCCTAAAAATGCTCTTTTAAAGCAGTTTAAATCTCTTTTCAGTATGGATGGTGTTGAGCTTGAATTCACATCCGAGGCTCTTACTGCGATCGCTGAGAAAACTCTTGAGAAGAAAACAGGTGCAAGAGGACTCCGCGGAATTATGGAAAATGTACTGATGAATCTTATGTATGAGGTTCCTTCTGACCACACAATTTCGAAGGTGATAATCACTGCAGAGTGTGTCACCGGGAACGGTATGCCGGAAATTATTCGTGATGAAACGAGAAAACCGTCAGTGCTTACTTCAAAAAAGATAAATAAATTTAATTCAGGCAAAGCTATATAACATTTAAGCCACGGGAAACCGTGGCTTGTAATTTGAGGATAATACATATGAAGTCAAAAATTAAATCTACATCATTACTTTTTTTAACGGCTATAATATGGGGTTTCGCATTTGTAGCGCAGAGAGTCGGTGCTGAATATGTTGGTGCTTTTACCTTCAACGGTATCCGTTTTCTTCTCGGCGCCTGTTCTCTCATTCCCGTAATTTTGATTTTTGACCGCAATAAAAACAGATCATTTTCAAAAGCAATTTTTCCGAGTTTTCTTGCAGGAACAATTCTTTTTATTGCCTCAACCTTGCAGCAATACGGTGTTGAAATAACGCAAAGTGCGGGTAAGGCGGGATTTTTAACGGGGCTTTATATCGTTCTGGTTCCTTTAATCAGATTTGTTATGGGTAAAAAAACAAGTCCTTTAACTTTTGTCGGTGCAATTTTCGCTCTGGCAGGCTTGTTCTTTCTTTGTATAACCGACGGTGATGCATCATTCGGACTCGGTGATATCGTACTGATTATCGGTGCATTTTTCTGGGCAGGACATATTCTTGTAGTCGATAAATATGTCAACAGCATCAGTCCTTTGAGATTTAGTATGATGCAGTTTTTTGTTTGCGGTATCTTCAGTATTATTTGTGCTCTTATTTTTGAAGATATTTCGTTTTCTGCGGTAAAAAGCGCAGGTATTCCTATACTGTACGGAGGTATTATGTCAGTGGGTGTTGCATATACCTGTCAGATTCTCGGACAAAAGAATGCCGATCCGACATTTGCATCGATTGTATTTTCCACAGAGTCCGTATTCAGTGCAATCGGCGGAGCTATTATATTGAATGAGATTATGACGGGCAAGGGATATCTCGGCTGTGTTCTTATTTTTATCGGCATTGTTCTTTCACAACTTGATATGAATTTTATTAATAAAATCTTTAAAAGGCAAAAATGACACTTTTATTACATTTTAAATGATTTTGTTGACAAATTATATACTATTAAGTAAAATTACCGTAAGTTAATATCTTCGGAGGCTTGTTATGAAAGCATTGCAAAAAGCCCAGAGAACAATAATATTTTTAATAAAAACTTTAATGTATTCGTTACTTACCGGAACATTTTTCCTCATTTTCAGTACCGAATATTCCTGGCTTATACATTTGTCAAGAACAACGGGTGTTACATTTGTTACATTCTGTGTTCTTGAAATATCCCTCGTTTCAATTTACGGCGGATATTCAATCGGCAGAACAAAAAGCAAACCCATTATAACTTCATTGTCGTTGGCTACATTTGCAACTGATTTGGTTACCCATCTTGAGCTTTGCATTATGAATGTCAATGAAAATAATAATGATCATTTTGTGTATGAATCGCCAGATTTATTGCTTCTTGTTATGGCAATTCAGTTTGCGCTGATTGTTCTGTTCACTTATTTCGGACATTTTGTTTATTTTGCTATTAACAAACCGGAAAGATGTTGCGTTATTACAAGCTCGGAATTTGCTCTTAATAATATTATGCCGAAAATTGAGAGATATAAAAAGCAGTATAATGTAACTGATATGATTCATTTCACATCACCGAATGTATATGATATTATGAACTCCTGTGACACGGTTTTCATTTATGACGTGCCGACAAAACAAAAGGTTCTCTATACCGAATATTGTTACGCAAGCAATAAGAATGTGTATTCAAGCTTTGAAATGAATGATGTTGTAATGATAGGTGCAAAATCAATTCTTCTCGATGATAAGCCTATGGTATCTGCGGTTATTCGCGACCTTACCTTTGAACAGCGTCTTATAAAGAGAATAATGGATATTGTGATTTCACTGATAGGCATAATAATTACAACTCCCGTAATGCTTGCTGTTGCACTTCTTATCAAGGCGGAGGACGGCGGAAAGATTTTTTTCCGTCAGACAAGGGCAACAAAGGGTGGAAAGCTTTTTAATGTATATAAATTCAGAACGATGAAAGAGACTGATTCTATCAACCGTTCTGCAAGCTCTGATGATGAGCGTATTACAAAAATCGGAAGATATCTCCGAAAATTCCGTATTGATGAGTTGCCGCAGTTTTTCAATATTCTCAAGGGCGATATGAGTGTTGTCGGACCTCGTCCCGAAATGGTCGAAAATGTTGATAAATATACTGCGGAACTGCCTGAGTTCTCATACAGACTCAAGGTTAAAGGCGGTTTGACGGGTTACGCTCAGATTGTAGGTAAATACAATACTTCACCAAAGGATAAGTTGGTTCTTGACCTCATGTATATTGAAAAATACAGTCTTTGGCTTGATGTCAAACTCATCCTTCAGACTATTACGGTTTTATTTAAAGCAAGCGACAGTACAAAAGGCTTTGATATAAATGATAATAAATATGAATTCACGGAATAATTTTTGATTATAAGGTTATGACATTATCCCGCAATACTTAAGGGTATTACGGGATTTTTTTCTGTTTTTCAACTCAAAATATTATTATATAAGTCGTTTTCTTATTGTTAATATGTGAAAAACATGATATACTAAATAAAATATGTTTTAATGGTGTAATAATGAGAGATAAAAATATTTTTTCAAGTAAAAACAAATTGAACAGTAAAACCAAAAGTTTTATTACGGCTTTTGCCGTTTTTGTTGTCATATTAGGTGTTTTTTCTGTTTTTATGTTTATGCATTCTATAGATTTTGACCTGGATAATCTTGTAGAGTCATCAACTTCGGAAAATAATACTGAGAAAGATGATGAGATTCCGAGCAGGGCTTACTCCGTGAATGATCTCAATGGCAGGTCCGACATAATGTTTATAATAACTGATGAAAATGAGCGTGTTGATTTTATCTTCTGTACTTTTGTCGATTTTGACAACGGCACATTTAAGATAAGATATAAAGACGGTGATTCACAGCTTCAGCAAGGCGATTCTTATGTCAGTATTAACTCGGTTTATGCAAAATCATCCGTTAATGGTCTTAAATCGTTTATAAACGGTGTTTTTAATACTGAAATTGATAAATACGTTGTTATAAGTACCTCTGATTTAAAGACATTTCTCTCAAAGTTTGACGGAATAAAAATAAATGTGAAGGAAAACGTCAACTACAAATCCGATATATTTGACATTGAGCTATCATCGGGTTCACAAATGCTCTCGGGAGAAAAAACGGTGAATTATTTGATCTCCTGCGACGATAAACTTAAGGAACAGGTTCTGTGTGATATTGCCATATCGGTTCTCGATGAGAAATATGTTGAAAAATCAGATAAACTTTTTAAGCAACTTGTCAACTTATCCGAAACCGACATTTCTGTAATCGATTATTCAAATGCTCTGTCTCAGCTTGAAATCTATTGTAAGGCAGATGACAGGTTTGTCCCGATACCGTACGGTGAGTGATATGAAGAAAAAGCCTTTTATATCTGTTGTATTACTTTTCATAGCCTTACTGCTTGCTTTTTCTCCTTTTTCTGATATTATTGATTCGGTTAAGGAAAAGGCGGCTGTATATCTTTCTGCTCCGACAGTTGAGGAATCTGAAGAGCTTAATTCTCTTATTGAGTCCAACACATATTATTATTTCAACCATCTGAGCGAAGAACTTAAGAAAGCATACAGAATAATGTATTCCTCTTTTAGCTCGTTTGAACCGGATTTTTCTATGGAAATTGCCGAGGAGGATATCAATAACGTTTTCGTTGCTGTTTTATACGATAATCCTCATATATTCTGGGTTGATAATAATTATAAATATATCGTTAATAAGAACACGGTGACTTT
Source organism: uncultured Clostridia bacterium (assembly GCA_937920235.1). GTDB lineage: Bacteria > Bacillota > Clostridia > Oscillospirales > Acutalibacteraceae > Fimenecus. The sequence goes on from CALGUK010000033.1 coordinate 63,103, forward strand.
TGAACCGCTGTACAGATTTTCGCAGGATGAAGCTGAAACAATCGGCATCGCCATGCAAAACGAGGTTAACAAAATCATATCTCTAATTGATACTGATGCTTCCGAATATGAGAAAGAGCTTTTTATTCATGATACCCTGTGCAACAGAACAACATATGATGAATCAACATTAGGAAGATACGGCGATACTGCATTCAGCTCGCTGCTTGACGGAAAAGCGATTTGTGAAGGATATTCAAGAGCGATGCAGCTCCTTCTTGATGCGGCAGGTATCAAGAATTATCTTGCTGTCGGTGATGCTGTTTCAAACGGTAAAGCCGAACCTCATATGTGGAATATCGTCAATATTGACGGAATGAATTATCATCTCGATGCAACCTGGAACGATTCGGGACAGAACGATGAAATTGTTTATTTTTATTTCAATGCAGACGACAATTATATCAGAAAAACACATTTAAATATTCAACCGGAAAATAATAACTGCACATCAATGCAAATGAACTATTATGTCGTTGAAAAATCATATATTCAGAGCTTCGACGGATTTAATGAGCATATTTCACAAACTGCAGAATTGCTAAGTTCAGGATGCAATCGAGCAGAATTTGTCTTCGAGAAAACGGCTGATTTTAACACCGCAGTGAAAGAGATATCTGATAACAGAAACTTTTTCGGTTACATAACTTCTTCCGTAAATCAAAGCGGAAGAAATCTTAGTACCTATGAAATAGAATACTATACGATTGATGAAAACAATTATCTTTGTATAGTGTTTAAAGAGGAATGATAATATGGATAAACAAAGAATTGAAAATGCATTTCGTGAAATCCTTATAGCAATAGGTGAGGACCCCGACAGAGAGGGCCTTCAGGAAACGCCAAAACGCGTTGCAAATATGTATGAGGAAATTTTTTCGGGGCTCAGCGAAAATCCCGAAAAGCATCTTAAAATGTTTAAGGAAGGAAAGAGCGACGAGATAGTTATTGTTCGTGATATCCCTATGTATTCAATGTGCGAGCATCATTTTCTGCCGTTTGTGGGAAAAGCACATATTGCGTATATTCCCAACGATGAAGGACTGGTCATCGGCTTGTCTAAGCTTGCAAGAATAGTTAACAGTTATGCTCGCAGACCACAGCTTCAGGAACGTCTTACTGCTCAGATTGCTGATTTTATTCAGAAGGAAATGGAACCGAAGGGTGTTGCTGTTGTTGTTGAGGCTGAACATCTTTGTATGACAATGCGCGGAATACGTGCGGCAGGCTCAAAAACCCAAACATCTGCGCTCAGAGGAATAATGCGAAAGGACGCACGAACAAGAGCCGAGGTTATGACTCTGTTGGGATTGAAATGACATTTTCCGGAAAAAATTTCAAATTTGAATTAGGTAAAAAAACATACATTATGGGTATTCTTAACGTCACGGCAGATTCGTTTTTTGACGGCGGAAAATATAATTCTGTTGAAAAAGCGTATGAGCACATGAAAAAAATGCTGAGTGAAGGTGCCCATATAATTGATATCGGTGCCCAGTCAACCCGCCCCGGTCACACTGTTGTCTCTCCTGAAGAGGAGCTTGAAATCATCAGACAATATCTGCCCTATCTTGCAAATGAATTTGATGCAGTGATTTCCGTAGATACATTTTATCCGCAGGTTGCCGAATTCGCTCTTGAAAACGGTGCTTCAATAATCAATGATGTAAGCGGAACAATCAATCCCGAAATGGCTGAAATTATTAAGCATCACCGTGCGGGCTGGGTTGTTATGCACACGGGTGGCGGAGATTCGACGTCAGTTCCTGAGTATAAAAACTCAATTATTGATGAGGTAAGAGAATTTTTTGATACTTCACTTAACGAAATTAAAAAATTCGGTATCCCGTTGAGCAGTATTGCTTTGGATGCAGGAATAGGCTTTGGCAAAAATTACCGACACAATATTGAAATTCTTAAAAATATGGATAGCTTAAAGATAAAGGATGTTGCTTTACTGACGGCGTTATCATCCAAACGCGTTGTTTCCGAATCGGTCGGTGCTTCGGGAGACGATCTCGTTTACGGCACGATCGCCGCAAACACACTTGCCGTAAAGGGCGGAACCGATATAATAAGAGTTCACAATGTTAAAGAAAATGTTATTGCATCAAAAATGGCAGATGCAATATTAAGAGGATAAATATGGATACTGTTATAATTAAAAATCTGAAATTATTTTGCTATCACGGTGTGAATCCCGAGGAAAAGGTTGAAGGTCAGAACTTCGTTTTCGATATCGAAGCATGCATTGACCTCTCTTTGCCGTGCAAAACAGACAATGTTGAAGATACGGTCAGTTATGCAAAGGTTATCAAAACCGTTCGTCGTGTTGCACAGAGTGAAAAAAATGATCTTATCGAAAGAGTTGCAGAGCGAGTGGCTGATGCTGTTCTTTCTGAATATGAAAAGGTTAATTCTGTAAGGGTTACCGTGAAGAAGCCTGAAGCACCAATCAAAGCGGAATTTGATTATGTTGCTGTTTCTGTTGAGAGGTCAAGACAATGAAGGCATATCTCGGAATCGGAACAAATATCGGTGACAGACTTGAAAATCTTAAAAGCACACTTGATGCGCTTAACCTTCTGCCTTTTACAAAAGTAACCGATGTTTCAGAGGTTTATGAAACAGACCCGGTGGGTTATGAGGCACAGGATGATTTCCTCAATATCGTTGCGGAGATTGAAACTGAACTTTCACCTGAAAATCTGCTTGGTGCTGCATTGGGGATTGAAGCAGCACTCGGAAGAGTCCGTACAATTAAGAACGGACCGCGAATTATTGACGTTGATTTGCTGTTATACGGTGATGAAAAGAGAAAGAATAATACCTTAATTTTACCTCATCCGAGAATGACGGAAAGAAATTTTGTACTCAGACCATTGAGCGACCTCAATGTTTGCTCGTCATTGATTTCAAAAGAGGAAATTACCGAAAAATGCAGTGATGTCGGAGTCAGACTCTTCTGTTCGGGAGATGTATTTGGTATTTGAAGAATTCAAGCAGGGTGGATTATGTATTATATAATAATGGATCTGGAGTGGAATAATTCCTACAATAAAGCCACTCAGAAATTTATGAATGAGATAATTGAGATAGGCGCAGTTAAGCTCGACGAAAGTCTGAACGAAGCAGGAACATTTTCAGAACTTATTAAACCGGTTGTATCTAAAAAATTGCGTTCAAAAATCAAAAATCTTACACATATAACCAATGAGGATGTTCGTTCCGGCAAGCCGTTTGCCGATGTAATAGAGGAGTTTGCCGAGTGGATAGGCGACGATGCCGTTGTAATGTCGTGGGGCGATACTGATATAAGGACTTTACTTTCAAATATAAAGTGGTTTTTGAAGAAGAACAGCATTTCGTTTATCAGAAAATATGCGGATCTTCAGCTTTACTGTCAGAATTTTATAAATATGGAAAACGTTCAGCAGGCAGGACTTTCCTACGCGGCAGAATGTCTCGGAATTGACCCGGACAGCTTCCCTCATCACAGAGCTTTGGACGACAGCTTGCTGAGTGCCGAATGTTTTAAAAAGACCTTTAACAAAGAAAAGTTTGAGGCATTTGTCAAAAATTGTAATAAGGATTTTTACGGCAGATTGCTGTTCCGACCTTATGTAATAAAAAACAAAAACGATCCGTTGATTGATAAGAATCTCTTCAATTGCTTTTGTGATATATGCGGCGGAGAGGTGTTGCCGATAAAAAAGTGGAAATTTGTAAATCAATCGTTCAGAGGCGTTTTTCTTTGTACTAATTGTGACAGAGAGTTTAAGGTTAACCTTAGAGTGAAGAAGTTTTATGATTACATAGATATCAAACGCAGCTATTCCGAAATTATACATACAAAAGAAGAATCCGAAACAACATAATAATCATAAAAATCCCTTGCAGTAAAAACTCTCTGCAAAGGATTTGAATTTTGCCATTCTGAGTTAAACAACGCGTAGTGGCAGGTCTCCGCGCCTGCAAAAACACCAATCACGTAGTGGCAGGCTTCCATGCCTGCGATATAATTCTGAGCATTAACGAAGAAACTAATTTACATTATATTAAGAGTATCATCAATGAAAACAGCAGTGTAGTGAATCATATATTTGTGAACAGTGAGTCTATAGAAACATCAAGGATTTTTGCGGCAAAGAACACTTCTTTATCGGTTGCAAGGCGAAGCTGGCCCTCTAATTTTGAATAACTTGTAGGATTCATATCCAATCCCAATGTTTGCATTTTGGAAATGAAATCTTTTTGTTTTATACCTTTTTCTTTTCTTAATTTTTCGATATTTCTTCCTACAAGATTGCAGTCGCCGTATTCCTTTTTTCTCGTCTTCATAATATCACTCCAATATAATATTTATAATAAAATTATATTGTGTATTTTCTTGACAAAATTCCGTAACAGAATTATAATGAAAATAATTCCATAAAAGAATTAAAAGAGGAGAAAAAATAATGAAAAAGATTACGAAAATATTGTCCGTAATGTTAGCGGTAGTGCTTACATTAACAGCCGCACCGTTAAGTGGTTTCGTGGGGCTTGAACTCCCCGAATGGCTTGATTTTTCAATTATGTCAAAAGCAGCAACATATTCAGGCATTTGTGGAGATAACCTTGTTTGGAAATATAATATTGATACTAAAACATTAACTATTTCAGGAACAGGAGCTATGTATGATTATGATACGAATAGACCTTCTTGGGAAGAACATTATTTTAAAATGCAAAATATTGTTATTAATAAAGGCGTTACAACAATAGGTGCTTATGCTTTTAGAGCCTATCCCAGCCTTAAAAGTGTAGAAATTCCATATGGAATTTCTACAATAGGTGAGTCAGCATTTGCAAGTACTGCAATTGTCGATTTGATAATTCCTGATAGTGTAACTGCAATTGGGGATTATGCTTTTAGTGAAAGCGCTTTAACTGGCGTTGTTGTATTCGGGGAAGGAATAAAAATAATTGGTAAAGAAGCTTTTGATAACACTTGTCTTACAAAAGTGAAAATTCCTGATAGTGTAACTACAATTGGGGATGGTGCTTTTTTTGGGTGCAATAGACTTACAGAAGTGATTATTGGAGATGGATGCACAAATATTGGCGCTAATGCCTTTGCTGAATGTGATGATATTTCTATTTTAACATTAGGAGATAATATATCAACAATTGGAGTGAATGCATTTCTTAGATGTGAGAATATAAGTGAAGTAAGAATAGATGAGCTATATGACTGGTGTAAGATTTCCTTTACTAATGCATTTTCGAATCCGTTATGTTATGCTGATTTTTTAATTGTTAATGGTACGAGCATAACTTCATTAAATATTCCTTATAATATTACTCAAATTACCGACTATGCCTTTTATGGTTATAAAAATCTGCGGGATGTAACGATTAATAATCCGATAATAATAGGTAATTATGCGTTTTCTAATTGCCCTGCTCTTTTGGAGGCTACAATTGGTGGTGAAGGAACAACAATTGGTAATTATGCGTTTTCTAATTGCCCTGCTCTTTTGGAGGCTACAATTGGTGGTGAAGGAACAACAATTGGTTACTATGCATTTGAATGTTGTGATAACTTACTGAATATAAATATTTGTAATGGAGTTACAAGAGTAAATGAAGGTGCTTTCTATTGGTGTAAAAATCTTTTAACTGCAAGTATAAATAAAAGTGTAAAAGCAATTGAAGAGTGTGCCTTCGCTCGCTGTTGGAACATTTCCGATGTATTTTATTCCGGCTCGGAGGATGAATGGAACAAGATATGTTTCGGTATAAGCAATGATTATTTACTAAATGCAATAATTCATTTTAATTCTACCGATACAGAACTTGAGCCTGACAATAGTTGTGATAAATTAGGCCATTCATACAACGCTGTAGTTACTGAGCCAAACTACACTGAAGATGGTTATACAACATATACTTGTATGGCGTGTGGTGATAGTTATATTTCTGATTACACATCAAAAACGGCTCTTTCTTTTACAGAAGATATATATTCATTTAAAAATGGATATGATGTTTTTACTACAGGAAATTATACAATTTCAGACGCACATTTTGAAAAACTTTGTAGTTATGTCGAAGCCAATGTTAATTCTAAGGATGAATATGATTCAATAGAAAGCATGCTTATATATTTTAGAGAAAAGAAGAAATGGAGCGGTTCGTGCTATGGCATGGCAGTAACTGTGTTACTTGATAAATTAGGTAAGATTTCTTTTAATGAAAATTTTGATTCCAATGCAAAAACAATGTTTGAAGTTGATAGCCCATTATTAAATACAGAAGTAATGAGTGCAATAAACTATTATCATAGTGCACAATATATTCCTTTTATTAAAGATTGCCAGATTATGTATTTTCAAGATTCAAGTGATTGGTCAGCAGGTTTACGGAGCATTGTGGATAAAGCAGAAGAAGGTAAAATTTTTATATTCAATTTTGGTTGTCGTAAATTATTAAGCGCATATGGTCATGCTCTTGTTGTTACAGGTTATAATAAAACAGAAGAAGGATATGTTCTTAATACATATGACTGTAGATATCCGGGAGATTATGTAACAGTAAATATTGATAAAAGTTTTAAATCATGTATTATAACTCATATTGATGAATCAGGAAAAAAGATAGAAGAAAAAGCTGAAATGGCAGGTTATATTGCAGATTTCAGTGGATTTGACAAGATTGATATAGATGGATCGAATAATCAAAGGAGCTATTTAAATAACATAACTAATTTTAAGTCAATTAATACAACTCTTTATTTCCCGGCATACGATGGTATTACCATTCAAAACGAAAATGGAGAAACACTTACATACAATAATGGTGTTCTTTTAGGTAGTATGAAAATTCTATCTGAAAAGATGATTGCAAATAGTACCGTATCTGGTGAGGATGATGTTGCAACAATAATAGTAGAGGTTGCAGATGGAGAAAAATTCGAAGTAATTTCAAATTCCGAAAACATTTATGTTTCTTTTTTAACAAGAAAAACTTTTGCATCAGTAAGTGCAATAAATGCGGAAAATATTGTCTTTGATCAAAATCAAGGTGTTTATATTTATGGCGAAAATGTGAACTATGATATTTCTCTTACATCAAATATGAATAATACAGATATGATTTCCATATGTGGTGAATCAAAAGCTGATGTTTCACTTATTTATGAAAATGATGCTATAATTGCAAATGGCGTAGATGGAAATACGTGTCAAGTAAAAGTGTTCAGTGATACTGTTAATGCAGAAAATAAAAACTTTATTTCAGGTTACGATTCAGTAATGATTACGGCAAAGTCAGAGGAATATGGAGATGTTGATATTCTAGCATCGTCAAATGGTGATGGTGTTTATGATCAAAGTGTTATGAATAATTTTATAAACTCATTCTCAATTCGAACACCTTCAAGAACTTCAATTCGCTATAAAGACAGTATAATTCTTCATGTAGATTTTGAGGGAGAGCTTCCTAAGGGATCAAAAATCATATGGTATATCACCAATGACAATTTTGATGCCGGTTATCTTGATGATGGTATGAGATGTGTATTTGTATCCAAAAACAATGGTTATACAACAATTTATGCTGTCATTGAAGACGCAAACGGCAATGAATTGGCTGTTGATAGCATTGAATTGCGTTCAAAGGCAGGCTTCTTCGATAAAATCGGCGGTTTCTTCCGTTCGCTTTTCGGTACAACAAAAATTTACCAAAACTGAATAATTTATACCGAATATTTAACCCTCTGTTTTCATATCTATTTATGAGAACGGAGGGTTTGTTTTGAATGATTTAGTTGACAAAAGAGCGTTGTTATTAGGAGAATACATTGTAGAGAATAATTCAACCGTAAGAGCCGCGGCAAAGGTTTTCGGCGTCAGCAAAAGCACGGTACATATGGATGTTGCACAGAGACTGCAAAGGGTTAATCCTCATCTATATAAAGAAGTCAGAAAAGTTCTTGATATCAACAAAGAGGAGAGACATATCCGCGGAGGACTTGCCACAAAAGAAAAATATATGATAAAAAAATGATTTGATGTGATAAATTTCCGATAATCACTTGAAATTTCACTACTTTCGTGTATAATATTATCTGTTGTATTTTAAGTAAGTATATCACTTGAAAGGTGGATAATATAGTGGCAGACGAGAAAAATCTCTTTGTTGACCTTGAGCATCAGATTATGAAGCTCTGGGAAGACGAAAAGTATTACGAAAAGCTTGTTGAAAAGAATAAGGGCAAAAAGATGTTCCGTTTTCTTGATGGTCCCATCACAGCCAACAACCCGATGGGTATTCATCACGCCTGGGGCAGAAGCACTAAGGACATTTTTATCCGTTACAAGTCAATGAGAGGATATGATTGCCGCCGTCAGAATGGCTTTGACTCTCAAGGCCTCTGGGTTGAGGTTGAGGTTGAAAAGCAACTCGGCTTCAAAACAAAAAAGGATATTGAAAATTACGGTATGGACAAGTTTACACGTCAGTGTGTTGACCGTGTAAAGCACTTCTCCGGAATTATTACCGAACAGTCAAAGAGACTCGGTCAGTGGATGGATTGGGATAACTCTTATTACACAAATACTGACCTTAATATCCAGGGAATCTGGCATTTCTTAAAAGAGTGCGATAATCACGGTTGGATTCAGCGCGAATACAAGCCTATGCCTTGGTGTCCGCGTTGCGGTACATCTCTTTCTGAGCACGAAATGACAGGCTCTTATAAGATGATGACTCATAATTCTGTTTTCTTCAAGCTTCCTATTGAAGAACTTAATTCAAAAATTCTTGTTTGGACAACTACTCCGTGGACGCTTTCTTCAAACGTAGCACTTGCAGTTAATCCTGACATTGATTATGTTGAAGTAAAAATCAAGAGTGATGACCGTACTCTTATTCTCGCTAAAAATGCTATCAAATACCTCGGTGATGATAAGCTTGAGGTTATCCGCGCTCTCAAGGGTGAAGAGCTTGTAGGTCTCCACTATGAAACCTGCTTTGCCGATATTCCCGCACAGGCAGGCATTGAGCATAAAATTGTCGCATGGGAAGATGTTGCGGCTGATGAGGGTACAGGCGTTGTTCACATTGCTCCCGGTTGCGGTGTTGAAGACTTTGAACTCGGTGAAAGACTCGGTCTTCCTAAGGTTATGCCTATTGACGATATGGGTATTTATCTTGACGGCTTCGGTTTTATGACCGGTAAGGACAGCCACACGATTGCTGATGAGGTTTTTGCTAAACTTGATGAGCAAAATAAGCTTTACAAGGTTGAGCCTCACGAACACAGCTATCCTGTATGCTGGAGATGTAAGAGTGAGGTTGTATTCCGTCTTGTTCCTGCTTGGTACATCAGAACAAGTGAGATCAAGCCTAAGCTTATTGAATGTGCAAATTCTGTTAAATGGGAGCCTGCTTCAAACGGTAAGCGTATGAATGACTGGCTTAACAACATGGGAGACTGGAATATTTCCCGTAAGCGTTATTATGGTATGCCGCTTCCGTTCTATCCTTGTGATTGCGGTCACGTAACCGTTATCGGCTCAAAGGCAGAGCTTCGTGAAAAAGCCGTTGATCCTGATCAGGTTGATGCTCTTCCCGAGCTTCACAGACCTTGGGTTGACGAAGTTAAAATCAAATGTCCTCATTGCGGAAAAGAGGTTTCAAGAGTTCCCGAAATCGGTGATGTATGGCTTGATGCCGGTATCGTACCGTTCTCAACTCTCGGATATTTCACAGACCGTGAGGCTTGGGAAAAGAACTTCCCTGCAGAATGGGTAACCGAGATGCACGAGCAGGTCAGACTCTGGTTCTATTCAATGCTATTTATGAGTACCGTTCTTGTCGGCAAAGCACCTTATGAGCGTGTTGTTACAAACGGTATGGTTGTTTCGGAGGATGGTTCAAAATTCTCGAAGACCGGCTTTATGATCAAGTTTGACGAGGCTGCTGAGAAGATCGGTGCTGATACAGTACGTTATCTTTACGCAAGTGCACCTAATACAAACGATGTGCGCTTCGGATATAACCTCGGTGATGAAGCAAGAAGAAAAATGCTCGGCTTCTGGAACATTTATACTTTCTTTGATACTTATGCTCAGCTCGATAAACCCGATTTTTCAAATTACAAAATTGATTTTTCAAAATTAACTCCTATTGATAAGTGGCTTGTTGTAAGAACAAACGATTTCCTCAGAAAAGCTACTGCATCAATGGATGAATATAAGTCATTTGTACTTATTAAGGATTTTGAAGCATTTGTTGATGATATTTCTAACTGGTATATCAGAACAAACCGTCGCCGTTTCTGGAAAACAGAGGATGAGGCAGATAAGATGGTTGCATATTGGACTCTCTTCAATGCTCTTAAGGTCTGTGTTCAGACAATGGCTCCGATTATTCCGTTTATGACAGAATATATCTGGCAGAATCTTATCAAGAAGTGTGATTCAACGGTTGCAGAATCAGTTCATCTGAGTGATTGGCCGTCTGTTGTTGAAGGCATCGAGGATGACGGTATCATTGAGCAGACAGCTCTTGTCCGTGATGTTATCGCAACTGCAATGAGACTTCGTAACGAGCAACAGATTAAAGTTCGTCAGCCTCTTTCCAAGCTCTTTATTTGCTGCGAAGCAGAAAAAGCTGATAAAATCAAGACATTTGAGAAGAATATTCTTGATGAACTCAATATTAAGTCAGTTGAATATATTGATGATATCAATGTTCTCGAGGATCAGTATCTCACTGTTAATTTCAAGGTTGCAGGTGCGGTTCTCAAACAGAATGTCAATAAAATGAAGCAGACTCTTGAAAATCTTTCTTCCGATGAGATGAGAGCACTCACAAGCGCAGTTATCACTGGCGGTGATGTTGAGGTTCCGGGTTGGGATGAAAAATACGAAGCTTCTATTTTCGCCGTCCAGTCCAAGACCAAGGAGGGTGTTGTTTCAGCTGAATTTGCAGAAAACAGTGTTGTAGCACTTGATATTGTTCTTACCGATGAACTGCTCAAGGAAGGTGTTGTCCGCGATATCATCCGTCAATGTCAGGTTGCCCGTAAGGATGCAGGCTACCAGGTTGAGCAGAGAATCAATGCTTCAATCAATGTTGACGATGAGTTCATTATAAATGCACTTACCGAAAAGCTTTCCTTCATTGCAAGTGAACTTCTTGCAGACTGTCTTGTTCTTAACGCTGATATCAAGGCTGATTATACAAGCGAGTTTACAATAAATGATAAGAAGGTTTCCGTATCTGTAGTTAAAGGAGAATAAAAAATGTTTCAGGTTACAAAAGATATGAATATTGGTGAGATTCTTGATAATGCAAGAGAAACAGTTCCGTTTTTCCTGAATCTCGGTATGCATTGTCTTGGCTGTCCTTCAGCACGCGGAGAAACAGTTGAGCAGGCTTGTATGGTTCACGGTGTTGACCCCGATGAGTTTGTTCAGGGTATCAATGAATTTCTCAAAGAGAACGCAAACAAATAAGAATAATAAAATCCCCCTAAGCTTATAGGGGGATTTTGTTCAAGGTTGAGGTGAGTTATATGAAACTTGACAGTCGTCTGACGGCAATTGCCGATTTAGTGCGTAAAGATAAAAAATTTGCGGATATCGGTACTGACCATGCGTATCTTCCCGTTCATCTTGTTGAAAACGGTATAATCAGACGTGCAATTGCAGCAGATTTACGTGTGGGACCTCTTGAAAATGCAAAAGATACGGTTGTTTCACATAACTTGGCCGATAAAATAGAATTACGTCTTTCTGATGGACTTGAAAATTTCTCTGCAAACGAAGTGGATGAAATTGCGGTTGCAGGTATGGGAGGAATTCTTATATCCTCTTTTATAGAAAGGACAGAGTGGCTGAAAAACGGTGATACTCATTTGATTTTACAGCCTATGACTCACGTTGAAGAAGTCAGAAAATCCCTTTTTGACAACGGATTTATAATTGACCGTGAGATTGTCGCAGAAGACGGTGATAAGCTGTATGTTGTCATCAGCGCATATTATTACGGCGATGCAACTGCATATACCGAGCTCGATCTTATTGTCGGCAGATTACCGTATAATGATGATAGTTTATCAAAAAAATACCTTGTAAAGATTTTCCGTAAATACAATAAGAAGCTGCTTGCATTGCAAAAAGCCGAGAAAGATTGCGGTAATTTGGAAGAAATGGTAGGGGAGTTGAAAAAATGGCAACAGTAAAAGAAATATACGATTATATTGATTCTATTGCACCATTCAGTAGCTGTGAGGAATGGGATAATTCAGGACTGCTTGTTGGTGATGAGGATGAAGAGGTTACAAAAATTCTTTTTGCCCTTGATATTACCGATGATATAGTTGAACAGGCTGTTAAAAATAAAGCAGAGCTGATTATTACACATCATCCTGTGATTTTCAAACCGATTTCAGATGTTCTCGGCAACGGTATTGTCTTCAAAATGATAAAAAACGGGATAAACATTATTTGTGCTCATACAAATTACGACAAAGCGGTCGGCGGTGTTAATGATATTCTTTGCAATACTATAGGGCTCAACTCATATTATAAGCTGGAGGGAACCTGTCTTAATATCGGATGTTACGACGGACCGACAGATTCCGACAGTCTCGTTAACAGAGTGAAAAATGCTTTAGGCGGTCCGGTCAGATATAACTCATATAAAGGAAAAATAGAGAATATAGCCGTTTGCAGCGGTTCGGGAAGCGATTATCTCGAAACTGTCGAGGAGTTGGAGTGCGATGCATTGATAACCGGCGATGCTTCACATCATTCTTTTCTGGATGCTGATGAATCAGATATGCTTCTCATTGCGGCAGGTCATTTTGAAACGGAAAATATCGCAATAGAACCCCTTATGAATAAAATCAAAAATCAATTTGATGTCGTCTGCTTAATGGCGGAGCAGACATCACCGATAAATATAATTTAGGAATTGTTATGGCACTTGACGGAATTACATTAGGACTTGTAAAAAACGAGCTGCAAAATTATATTTTGGGCTCAAAGGTTGAAAAGATTCACCAACCCTCAAAAAGTGAGTTGGTGTTTATTCTGCGTACCCGAAACGGAGGCTACAGATTATATATATCCTGTGACGGACAGGGTCCTAGAATTCATCTTACACGGTATAATCTTGAAAATCCGAAAGTTCCGCCAATGCTTTGTATGCTTTTGCGTAAAAGACTTTGCGGCGCTACCCTTGCAGATATCAAGCAAATCGGAAATGACAGAATTATTGTTCTTGAATTTGACGGAACAACTGAAATCGGAGATAAAACAAAATATTATCTTTTCTGTGAAATAATGGGGCAGAGGAGCAACATAATTCTCTGCAATGAGAATTACATAATAATTGATGCAGTTAAGCGTGTTGACGAGAAAAAATCTTCAGTAAGAGAAATTTTACCCGGATTAAAATATGAGCTACCACCCTTACAGAATAAATGCAATATAATTACAGACAGTGCTAATGATATTGCCGAAAAGATTTGCGGAAACAACGAAAAAATGCTGTCAAAAGCAATTCTTGATGCAGTTGAAGGGTTTTCTCCCATAGTAGGAAGAGAAATAGCATACAGAACAGTTTTCGGCGATAAGAAGGTCGGCTGTCTTTATGATATTGAAAAAGAAAGGCTTATAAATGAAATTGAGATCATAAAACAAGATATAAATGATAAAACATTTTATTTGCTCCAGTCAAAAGACAACGCTCCATTTGAGTTTTCCTTTACAAATATCAGACAGTACGGGTCGACTCTTGAAAAAATTCAATATTCATCAATTTCTGAGTTGTTGGATGATTTCTGGCTGGAAAGAGATAAAATCAACAGAGTAAAACGTAAAGCATCGGATTTATTTAAATTGCTTAACAGCGCCATTGAGCGTACTTCAAGAAAAATCAACAACAGAAAGGCTGAACTCCAAAAAAGCGAAAACCGTGAGGAAATCCGCATTTTTGCAGAGCTTATAACTGCCAATCAATACAGATTGACGGAAAAGTCCTCCGTCTATACAGTTGATAATTATTACGATAACAACAACCCTGTTGATATTCCGGCAAATCCGGCTTTAACTCCGCAGCAGAATGCACAGAAGTATTATAAGGAATATAAAAAAGCGGCAAATGCTGAAAAACTTCTTCATAATCTTATTGATGAGGGAGAACAAGAGCTTATATATCTTGATTCTGTTCTCGATAATCTTTCCCGTGCCGACTCGGACAGAGAAATAGCCGAAATTCGCTATGAGCTTGAAAACGGCGGATATGTGAAAAGCAGAAGGGAAAATAAGAATAAAAAGGATAAGCCCTTACCACCGTTAGAATTTATGTCAACGGACGGATTTAGAATACTCGTCGGCCGCAACAATGTTCAGAACGATTTTCTGACGTTAAAAATTGCTAAAAACTACGATATGTGGTTGCACGTTCAGAAGCACGCAGGTTCTCACACCGTTATTATTTCCGACAAAAAGGAAATATCCGAATCCACTGTTCTTGAGGCCGCTTGCATTGCGGCTTATCACAGCAAGGCAAAGGATTCTTCATCTGTCGCCGTGGATTATACATTAATAAAAAATGTGAAAAAACCTGCAGGAGCAAAGCCGGGTAAGGTTATCTACAACACATACAACACCGTGTTTGTAACACCGCAAAAGGCAATAGTAGACAAACTTAAAAATGAATAAAAAAACCGGGAATTTCCCGGTTTTTCTTTTATACCAAATTCACTGAATGATCATATACGGGATACCATTTTGACGAAGCAAAATTTCTTGCTCTGAAAAGAACCTGATCCTCGTAAACCTCCATCTGAAAGCCCATTCCGCCCCATGGAACACCGTATCTGTTAACTATCATATATGTAGGAAGGTTAATATAATTGACCCCGTTATGAGTTTCGACACAGGAGAAGCCGAATATATTCTCAACAAGAGGACCGTTTATTCCCGTATGAACATGACCGCTTATGAAGAAAACGTTTTTATATTTTTCCATTATAGCCTTTACGGCATCACTGTTTTCATTAAGTCCGTTATCCGGCCATATTGTGTCAAGACCGTTGACACCGTTACAGGGCACGTGACACACAACAAACATAGGCAGATTTCTGTCTGCGGCCTCGGCAAGAGCTTCATCAAGGAAATTAAGCTGTTCGTCACTCATATCGGGAGTATCCCATGTGTCATCGCCGTCATCACACAAAACAACGAATCTGTAACCGTTAACATCCATCTTATAATAAGCTTTGTCAATTATCTGACCTGAGGGATTGAGGCTGTTGTAGAGGTCAACAAATCTTTGTCTTGCGCCTTCCTGTGTGGTATCGTCAACATGGCCTACATCGTGATTACCCGTGGCGGTAACCCAATGCTCTGCACAATCACTTTCAGCCATAATCTCAAAAAAGCTTGTTATGGATTCGCCGTCCCCGTAGTTTGTCAGGTCACCCGAAACGATCAGAGCATCAATTGTGTCCCTTGATCTTTCAAGGTCGTTAAGTCCGTTTGCCCATACCCATTCACCGATAGGCCAATCAACATCAATATGTACGTCGGAAACAATTGACGCATTGAGCAGGCAATTATCATATTTTTCCTCAAAAATAACAATTTCTTCTGCCACCTCAACGGCTTTTTCACAACATTCGGCTTTTGCCTTTAAAATATCTTCAACAGTAATATCCTCAAGGCAGGATGCCCCCGGAAATATCGTCATAATGACAGATAAAACGGTTGAAACAATAGCTTTAATTTCAGTAAACAAATTTCTCATCTCCTCTATGAATTTATTTTATCATAAAGATGAAAAATTGCAAGAAAAACTCCTCCGAAAATCAGAGGAGTCCGTTATGTTTCTTACATTTCTTCGTTTGAAGCCAACATTTCATTGTGCCTGAATAAGAGGGATATGCACCATATACCCGCAAGAGCAACAAGCGTATAAATAATTCTGCTGATTATTGCATCTTGACCGCCGAATATCCATGCAACGATATCAAACTGGAAAATACCGATGGCACCCCAGTTGATTGCACCGATAATAACAAGAATTAACGAAATTCTGTCAAGCATAATTTTCACTCCTTAATACATCGTTTATTATGTATTGTTATTATGAGTTGAAAATGCTTTATTTATTCACTAAAAAATTTTAGTTAATTTTTGCTTTTTCTTTTAAAATATGAATCTTATCGGTTTTCTCCCACATTACATTACAGTCAGTTCTTCCGACGTGACCGTATGCGGCTAACTGTTTGTATATAGGATTACGCAGCTTAAGTGTATCAATAATTGCAGCGGGACGAAGATCAAATACCTCGTTTATAATATCACTGAGCTGAGAATCGCTGATTTTACCTGTACCAAAGGTATCAACCATTACTGAAACCGGTTTAGCAACTCCGATTGCATATGCCAACTGAATCTCACATTTTTTTGCAAGACCTGCTGCTACCACATTTTTTGCAACATATCTTGCGGCATAAGCTGCAGAGCGGTCAACCTTTGTGGGATCTTTACCCGAAAAAGCACCACCGCCGTGACGTGAGTAACCTCCGTATGTATCAACTATAATTTTTCTGCCGGTAAGACCGGAATCTCCCATTGGTCCGCCGATAACAAAACGACCCGTTGGATTTACAAATATTTTTGTGTTTTCGTCGAGAAGATTCTCAGGAACAATCGGTTTAATAACATATTTTTCAATATCACTTCTGATTTGCTCAAGTTCAACATCAGCGCTGTGTTGTGAAGAAACAACAATAGCATCAACTCTGACAGGATTTTTCTCATCGTCATATTCAACGGTTACCTGAGTTTTTCCGTCAGCACGAAGATAGGGGAGAGTACCGTCTTTTCTTACCTTAGTAAGCTGAACTGCAAGCTTATTTGCAAGGGAAATCGGCATAGGCATAAGCTCGGGTGTCTCATCGCAGGCAAAACCAAACATCATACCTTGGTCTCCCGCACCGTTAAGGTTGTAAAAATCGTCGTTACCTTCCTTAATTTCCATAGAATTGTCAACTCCGAGAGCAATATCTGATGATTGCTTATCAAGAGCGACGAGTACAGCACAAGTATTGCCGTCAAATCCCTTTTCACTGTCATCGTAACCGATTTCAAGAATAGTATTTCTGACAATTTCTGGGATATTAACCTGAGCCTTTGATGTGATTTCACCCATAACAAGCACTTGTCCGGTTGTCACGGTTGTCTCGCAGGCAACTCTTGACATCGGATCCTGGCTGAGCATTGCATCAAGAACTGCATCGGATATTTTATCACAGATTTTATCAGGATGTCCCTCTGTGACTGATTCGGATGTGAATAAAAATTTAGCCATATTTTTTTCTCCTTCAAAAGATAAGCACCCATAAGGGTGCTGTAATTAACAACCTTATATCTCGGAAAATCCGCAGGAATTAGCACCACGCATAAAGCAGGTTGCCGGGTTTCACAGGGCCAGACCCTCCACCACTCTGCATAAGGGATATATTCAGTTATGATATATTTTATCACAATATATCATATTGTCAACTATCTTGTATATTTTTTTATTGTATTTTCAAGGGCAAAATATATCGGGAAAAACGGAATAATATTGAAAGCAGACTTTATTGCGTTCAATGTTGTAGATCCCCAGACACCGGCCCAGTATGTTTCAGATACAAGCGGAAAGCCCATCAATTTATAAAATATGGGTGTAAAAACAATATTTGCAATCCATCCGGTTATAATTGCGATGGTAACTGTAATTACGGAGGAACAGATATAAATCTTAAAATTTATTTTTTTTGATTTGAAAACCTTTTTAAAGCCCTTGACAGATAATGACATCGACAGGATCATACTACTGCCTATTATAACATTCATAATTTCACCTATGCCGACTGTTGTCGTTCTTGCAAGATGAATAATGTTTTTTACCACCTCAACGAGAATTCCCTGAACAGGTCCGAGCAGTACACCGGTGAGAATTGCCGGAAAATCTGAAAAATCAACCTTCATATAATCAACACCGGGCACAATGGGCACTTCGGGGAAAACCATATATATAACAGTTGCGATAGCAGTCATAAGACCTACAGCGGTTAAGTTGAATATTTTCTTTCTTCTTTTGTTTGACATAAATATCATCCTTCCGATAAGTTTAGTTGTCAAACAGAAAGCCCCACTGGATTCAGCAGGGCTTGAATGTAACAAAATGTTGCATCTTCTTTCATCCGGACTATACCGTCGGTATGGGAATTTCACCCATTCAGCAAAAATGCTCGTGGACTTTACCACCGGTGGAGAATTTCACTCCGCCCTGAAGACAACTAATTCATATTATGTTTAAATTATATCATTGTTTCTATGTTTGTCAATAGTTTTAAGCATAACTACAGCAAAAAGCATAATAACCGGGAATAATGCACCAAATCCGAGACCGGTTTTTAAAGCCTCACCCGAAGTGTTTCCGGAAGAAACAGATAGTGTCATAAAACTTATGAACCAAGGACCCAAGGTGCAACCTGTGTCTCCCGAAAGTGCAAGCACGCTGTACATTGATCCTCCGCCTTTTGGAAAAAGCTTTGCTGCGAGACTTAATGTAGCCGGCCACATAATACTGACGCTTATTCCGGTTAATGCACAGGTGAGAAGGGAAATTACGGGATTGCTTATAAAACTTGTTCCTATATAGCAAGCAGCACAGAGAGCAGCGGAACAGCAGAGAGCTGTTTTTAGGTTTATCTTTTCTCCGATAAAGCCGTAAATCATTCTGCCCGTTCCCATAAGAACTGCGAAAAGACACGGACCGAGAAGGTCACCTGTAAATTTGGATACCTTGAGTCCTGCTTCGGCAAAATATGATGACCATTGTGACATACCGATTTCCGAAGCGCCTGAGCAGATCATTATTATGATGCAAAATATGAACTGCTTTGAAAAAAGCATATTGAAAAACGGTGTTTTTTCTTCTTTAGTAAGATTAGGTTCAATAGGAACGGATATGAAATTAACCGTATTTACAAGAGGAATAATTCCCCATAATATAGGAGCAATAAACCACTGGTCATTACCGAGAAACCTTATCATCAGCGTTGTGAGCAATACGACAAATACTTGACCCCAACAGTAAAATGAATGTAAAAGACTCATTTCGGCAGTTTTCTTTTCTCCGGGTATCGATTCCACAATCGGACTGATTACCACCTCGGTAATTCCGCTTCCTATTGCGGACAAAATGATAGAAATGACAATTCCCGCATATGCATTATCCATTATGTTTGGCAGAATGCCGAGACAGGTCAAACCGATAAATGCAATTCCCTGCGAAACAACGGCAAGAGTTTTATACCCGATCATATCCGCAAATTTGATGGATAATGCATCAACTGCAAGCTGTGTAACAAAATTTACGGTTATAAGCAGTGATAATCTTTCAAGAGTAATATCAAATTTATCGCTGAATATTACAAATAATAAAGGAGCAATATTGTTTATGATTCCCTGAACTATATAGCCTGTGTAACATGCAATCTTAGTGCCTTGATATGTGCGCGTTTTCATTATACTTCCGTAATTATAAGTTCTGTTTTTCCGTCTACATTAAATTCACCGTAGCCTGCAGGAATAAACAGACTGTCTCCTTTATTTATTTTGAGATCGTCAATATATCCGCATCCTTCAGTAACAAGAACAGAGACGAATGATTTTTCACCTGCAAACCCCTTGTATGACTTACAAATATTAAGTTTGGTGACTTTGAACAAATCACATTTTGTTAACAATTGTAGTGAGTATCCGTCATAATTCTCAACCTCGCCCTCAGGTGATGAAGAGCGTGCAGGAGGCAAGCACATGGTAACGTCAACCGCTTTGTCAACGTGAAGTTCTCTCGGCTTTCCGTCTGCACCGAGACGACCGTAATCATATACGCGATAGGTTGTGTTTGAATTCTGCTGAATTTCAGCAAGTAATATGCCTTTTCCTATAGCGTGAAGCGTGCCTGCTTCAATAAAGAATAAATCACCCTTTTTAACCTTAACCTTATTTACGGTTTCAAGGAAGGTGTTGTCGGCAATTCTTTTTCTGAATTCATCGCTTGAAATTTCGCGGTTAAATCCGTATATCAGCTCGGCATCTTCATCACAGTCAAGAATGTACCAACACTCCGTTTTGCCGTATTCGTTTTCAACTCTCATTGCATATTCATTATCCGGATGTACCTGAACAGACAGATCGTTTTTTGCATCAATGAGCTTTATAAGAATAGGGAAACACTCAAACTTTTTACCGTTTTCACCGAGAAAATCCGGATTAGCATTTATAATTTCCGTAAGCGTTTTACCGCTGAATTCACCGTTACAAACAGTATTTTCACCGTCTTTGTGGCATGAAAGCATCCAACCCTCAGCCAATTTATCAAGATCGGATTTAAAACCGTATTCATCACGGAGCTTTGTGCCGCCCCAGATATAATCTTTAAAAACAGGATTTAATTTTAAAATATACATAATAAAATCTCCTTATATTAATTTCAACGTATTTTAGCATATAATTCCTATCATTTCAATATTCATATTGTTAATTTGTTTTTAGTGTGATATAATTTATCGTATCGGAGAGGTGATTACAATGAAACAGAATTTGAAATTTTTGAACAACAGTGACAAGCATTTGCTGTCAATTTTACCCGGCATTATCACTGACAAGCTTAACAAAGATGCTGTTAAAATCAGATTTATAGGGGGAGGCAGCTACGGCAGAGTTTATAAAGTAACACTTTCTGATGGTGAATGCATTGCAGTCAAGGGTTATAAGCTTCAAGGTATGCATTCGGAAGAGGCACATCAACTTGATTTTCTTTCAAAGAACACAAGCGTTAAAATGCCCTCGGTGCTTTTTACATACGAAGACGATAATACCGCGATTTTAGCTATGAGCTTTGTTGCAGGTCAAAATGTATTAAATCCTGTCTATTTATTAAAGAGTAAAAGTCAAAAGCAACGATTTGCTGATGATGTTATTGCGGGTATGCTACAATGGCATAGTGTTACAAATGACAAGTTTGGTTCTTTATTAAATCCGACCTATGATAGCTGGTATGATTATTATAAAACAGAAAAACAGGAGCCATGGCTTAAAGGATTGAAAAAATTAAGTGATAACGGAAATTTCAGCAAAAAGAAAATGCAGATTCTTTATGATGCAACGGAGATTTTTAACAGCCTGCCTAAAGAAAATACTGTTCCCGTACTCATACACGGCGATTTAAATATTATGAATATAATGGCTGACCCGAAAACATTTAAGCTCACTGCTTTTATAGACCCATGTGGCAGCATTTGGGCAGACAGAGAATATGATCTTTTCCAATTTCGCAATATGTGGGGCGATGCTTACGGTTTATACGAAACCTATAAAAGAAACCGCCAACTTTCTGAATATGCAGATTTCAGAGTTGCCTATTACGGTGCAATGCTTGAAGCATCAATGCGACTTAAAGGCGGACATATTTTACCCATTTGGGAAGACCTGAATTTTGCACGGCTGAAAAAAGAGACTAAAAAATTAATGAAAAAGATTTAATTTAAACAAATAAATTGTTAAACATATTATGATATCGCTAAAACCAATATTGTATATTTATTTCCTATCGGTATGTTTACTTCTTCGGAAAGTATGTTACGAATAAATGCACAATTTATTGTCAAATTATTCAAATTATACCGAAAATATTTTGTTATTTTGAATAAAATGCAGTTTTTTATTTATTCACTTGCAAAAAGGTGAACATTACTATATAATATACTGAAATGAATTTTTGGAGGGTATTCCATGCTTTACAAAGAGATGAGTAGAGAAGAACTCGTTTCGCTTAAAAGTGAACTTGACGGTAAATATGAAGAAGTAAAAAAACTCGGGCTTTCACTTGATATGTCAAGAGGTAAGCCGGGTGCCGATCAGCTTGATCTGTCGGTTGATATGCTTAATGTAATGGTAGATGCAAATGATTGTAAGGCGGAAAACGGTTTTGATTGCCGTAATTACGGTGTGCTTGACGGTGTTCCCGAGTGTAAAAAGCTGTTTGCCGAGCTTCTTGATGTTAATACGGATAACGTGATTATAGGCGGTTCATCAAGTCTTAACCTTATGTATGACTATCTCAATCAATGTATGTATCTCGGTATCGGAGGCTGCGAACCCTGGAGTAAACAGGGAAAGGTTAAGTTTATCTGTAACGTACCGGGATATGACAGACATTTTGCAATAACTGAATTTTTCGGAATTGAAATGATATCTGTTGAAATGACTGAATCCGGTCCGGATGTGGATAAAATCAGAGAGCTCGTGAAGGACCCGATGGTTAAGGGTATGTTCTGCGTGCCCAAATATTCAAATCCCAACGGTGTAACATATTCTGACGATGTGGTTCTGGCTTTGGCATCTCTTAAGCCGGCAGCTGAAGATTTCAGAGTAATCTGGGACAATGCATATATAATTCACGAGCTTACAGATTCTCCGGATTCTCTTTTGAATATTTTTGAAGCTTGTAAAAAGTACGGAACAGAGGACTATTTCGTGGAGTTTACATCCACTTCCAAAATTTCCTTCCCCGGTGCAGGAGTTTCAGCTCTTGCTGCGTCTGATAAGAATATTGCTGAAATCAAGAAAAGACTTAATTTCCAGACAATCAGCTACGACAAGCTCAATCAGCTTCGTCACGTTAAATATTTCCGCAATGTTGATGGAATTAAAAAGCATATGGATAAGCATGCAAAGATAATTGCTCCGAAATTCCGTCTGGTTCTCGATATGCTCGAAAAAGAAATTGCACCTATCGGCATAGGAAAATGGGTTAAAGCAAAAGGCGGATATTTCATAAGCTTTGATACGGTCGGTTGCAGTGCAAAGCGTATTGGTGAGCTCTGTAAAGAAGCAGGACTTGTGCTCACAACGGTCGGCGCAACTTATCCTTACGGAAAAGATCCGGAGGACAAGAATATAAGAATTGCACCCACATTCCCGTCAATTGAAAATCTCGGTAAAGCAATGGAAGTTTTTTGCCTTTGCACAAAAATTGCAGCTCTCGAAGAATTATTGAAATAACGGTGATTTTATGTGTTCTGAACATTTTGTTTCTGCAATAATTGTCTCCGCAGGCAATTCATCCCGTATGGGCGGAGTTAACAAACAGTTTCTTGAAATAGACGGTGTTCCTGTTGTTGCTCGAACGGTTGAAGCCTTTGAAGTAAATAAATCAATAAATGAGATTTTGATTGTAACGAGAGAAAGTGATGTCGGAGCAATTAAAAAATTAGTCTCTGACTTCGGCTTTAAAAAGGTCAACAATATTGTTGTCGGAGGAAGTACGAGACAGCAAAGTGTTTATAACGGCGTCATAAATACATCGGATAAAACCGATTTTGTTTTGATTCACGACGGTGCAAGACCCCTTGTTACACAGAGAGTTATTGATTTGTCTGTTGAAAAAGCCTTCGAGTCGGGCTCGTCGGCTGTCGGCGTTAAGGTTAAGGATACCGTAAAGCAGGTTGACTCTGATAATAATATTGTCGCAACAACTGACAGAAGCTGTCTTCGATTTATTCAGACACCTCAGGTTTTCAATAAAGAGTTATATCTTTTTGCCGTCAGCAGCGCAAAAGAAGGAATTGAATATACCGATGACTGTATGTTGCTTGAGGCTTGCGGTAAAACAGTCAGTTTTGTAGAAGGCGATTATGAAAATATAAAAATCACAACACCTGAAGATGTTGAACTTGCAGTGAATTATCTTAAAAAGAGAGGTAAATGACTATGTTAAGAATCGGCCACGGATACGATGTTCACAAGCTGACCGAAGGAAGAAAGCTAATTCTCGGCGGAGTTGAAATTGAAAACAACGGTATCGGTCTTTTAGGTCACTCGGATGCAGACGTTCTGCTTCATGCCGTCTCTGATTCTCTGCTCGGAGCTTGTGCCTTAGGCGATATCGGAAAGCATTTTCCCGATACCGATGATCGATTTAAAGGAGCGGACAGCCTTGTCCTTCTCGAAAAGGTTGCGGATATAATTTTTCAAAACGGTTTTAAGGTAAATAATATTGATGCAACCGTTATTGCTCAGGCACCGAAGTTGGCTCCGTATATTGATTTTATGAGAAACAATATCGCTGTCGCACTTTCAATTCCCGTAGGCTGTGTAAGCGTTAAAGCAACCACTGAGGAAAAGTTAGGCTTTACAGGTGCTAAGCAGGGGATTGCCGCTCATTGTGTTTGTCTTGTGGAGCAAAAGGATAAAATTAAATTCATATAAGATTGTGCTTGTCGATTTCGGCAAGCTTTTCTTTTTTGTCATTTGAATGTAACATGTCATAAAATATATCGGGTGATAAAATTGAATAAAGCAAGTATAAAGTTCGCCTCCGTCACAAATGCCTTGCGTGCAAAAGAGGCTATTGAAGCTGAAGGAGGCAATGTAACCATTGTAAGAAATACAGTAAGAACAAAAGGGGAAGGCTGCGGATACAGTCTTATAGTTTCAGGAAAAACGGAGAGAATACCGACTCTTTTAAAAAGTCACAGAATAAATTTTATCGGATATACAAATTTATGATTTATCTGGATAACAGCGCAACATCCTATCCGAAGCCCGAATGTGTAATTGAAAGTGTTAAAAATGCTTTTACGGAATACGGAGCCAATTCAGGCCGTGGCGCATACGATATGGCAATAAAAACAAGTGAGCAGATATATTGTTGCAGGAAAAAAATTGCGGAGTTTTTCGGCCTTGATAAATCTGATAATGTAATTTTTACCCATAATTGCACAACTGCGTTGAATACTGCAATTAAAGGAATTGCTCATAAGGACAGCCATTTTGTTATTTCCGATATGGAGCACAATGCTGTTTTAAGACCGTTACAGAGTCTGAAAAATCAAGGAATATCTGATTTCAGCATTGCAAAAATATGTGATGATATGTGCCATACCGTAAAGAATTTTGAAAACTGTATACAAAAAAATACGGTTGCAATTGTTTGTACTGCCGCATCAAATGTGTTCGGAGTAATCACGCCATACAAATTTTTATCGGAGCTTGCACACCGACATAAAATTCTGTTTATTCTTGATGCATCTCAGGTGGCAGGTGTTATTCCCGTAAACGTAACTGAAGACAATATAGATATATTATGCTGTTCGGGACATAAGGGGCTTCTCGGCCCGACAGGTGTCGGCATGATGCTCGTTAACTGTAACGAAAGGATTATGACTTTTATTGAGGGCGGGACGGGAACTGATTCCTTAAATCCGTTGCAACCCGAATTTTATCCTGATAGATTTGAAAGCGGTACTCCGAATATCTGCGGAATAATCGGATTGTCATCGGCTGTCGATTTTATAAACGACAGGGGTTTAAAAGAGATTTACGCGCACGAAATCCGATTGATAAAGTATCTTTATAACAATCTCAGGTATAATAATAAAATTCAGTTTTATACCGCACCCGATAGTGCATCGAAAAAATATGCCCCGATACTGTCATTTAATATAAAAAATATTGCTTCCGAAGAAACAGCACGATTTTTATCGGAAAATAACATTGCAGTTCGGGCAGGTCTTCATTGTGCACCGTTGGCGCACAACAAATTCCGTACTCTAAAGACGGGAACCGTAAGAATATCCCCTTCGGTTTTTACTGAAAAAAATGAAATAGAAATTTTAATAAATTGTATAAGAAAAATTGCAAAATAGAATAAGTTGTGATACAATATATTGTGAATATGTGTATCCGTATGATTTTACGGTTTATTAACGGATATTTTACAATATATTGTATTTTTTTGCAGGAAAGAGTGAGATAATTATGTTGGCAAACTTCAGCGAATATTTCGAGCAGATAAAAAGGGCGATTTTCTCATTTAATACTATCGGAGATTTACTTGACGTAATTCTTGTAGCATTTGTTATTTACAGTGCAATAAAGCTTATACGCGAAACAAAAGCAATTCAGCTTGCTAAGGGCGTTCTTTTACTTGTTGCCGTATATTTTGTCGTTACTTTGCTCGATATGGAAACGAGCAAATATATTCTTAGTCTTATTTTCGGCAATTTGCTTATCATCCTTGTCATAATTTTCTCTCCTGAAATTCGCCACGCACTTGAAAGTGTCGGAAGAAGCTCGGTGTCAAATATTAATCTGTTTAATCTGAAAAACAGAGATGAAGCAGTTATGCAGGAGCAAATAAAAAACTCTATAAACTCTGTTTGCAGAGCCTGCAGCGATATGAGTGATAAACAGATAGGTGCGCTTATTGTTATGGAAAAAGAGACAAAGCTCGGCGGGATTGCAAAAACGGGAACATTTCTCGATGCCAATGTTACGGCTGAACTCTTGTGCAACATTTTCTTCCCGAAAGCACCTATGCACGACGGTGCAGTAATTATAAAGGACGGCAAGGTCGTTTCTGCCGGGTGCATTCTCCCTCTGACCGGATATAACAATATCAGCAGTGATCTCGGCACAAGACACAGAGCGGCTATCGGTATGAGCGAGTCAAGTGATGCGATTATTATTGTTGTTTCAGAAGAATCCGGACATATTTCCGTTGCGGAAAAAGGCAGACTTAAGCGTAACATTTCAGGCGGAGATTTAAGAGAATTACTTACGAAGACGTTTGTTAAGGATACAGATAAAGAAAACAGTAAGATTAAAAAGATTTTCAGAGGTAATAAGAATGAAAAATGAAAATAAAAATCAAAAAAACAGTAAAACAAAATTTTCATTATCAGCCCTTATTTCCGACAACCGTTTTTTAATGATACTTTCTTGTGCGATTGCATTTGCGTTGTGGACCTGGGTGGCAATTGAAAAAAGTCCGGAAATTTCCAGAGTTATAAGTGCAGTTCCCGTTCATATCAATTTGGAAAACAGTGTTCCCGAGCAGTTGGGATTAAGTATTTTCGGCGAATCCGAATTTACTGTTGATGTAACGGTTACAGGAAAAAAATATGTCGTATCTTCACTTGATCCCGACGACCTTGAGGTAACCGCAAACACCAATTATGTTGATGGTTCGGGCGAAAAAACACTGCAGATTAAGGTGACCCCCAAGGAACAAAATTCCGATTATGTTATTTCTTCATACTCGCAGAATTATATTGAGGTCTTTTTTGATACATATAAGGAAGTTGAGGTTTCTCTTGAAGGAAAAATCATTACAGATTTAAAATCATTTGTCCCTGACGGCTGTCGTCCCGGCGATACGGTTTTTTCCAGGAATACTCTGCTTATAAGCGGACCCGCAACCGAGATAAATAAAATTACAAATGTTGTTGCCGAAATTACCATCGATAAAGAGATAGAAAAGACGACTACTTTTGAGCCGGTTATAAAAATTGTTACAAACGACGGAACAACACCGGAATATATTTCGGTTTCATCCGGAAACGACGGATTAACAGCCACAATCCCTGTATTAAAGGAGGTTGTTCTTCCCACGGCTGTTGAATTCAGAAATTCACCTTCATATTATATTAACAATCCGCTTTCCTATACGATTTATCCGTCAAAGGTTACCGTAGCACTTCCTGTTGATATGATTGATACCATTAAGTATTTTGTCGTAGATACAATTGATTTTGCTGATATATCATCCAGTCTCAATACGTTTACGGTTAATGCGGATACAATAAATTCTTTTGAAATAACAGATTCCTGGGTTACGGATTTTACTGTTAAGATTGATGCATCAGATATGGCTTCAAGGACGATTACTGTTCCCGCAAGCAAAATTTCTGTAAAAAACAACAGAGACGATTTTGATATATTGCTTAACAACAGCCGCGATGTTACCGTTAAAATCATCGGCTCTGACAAATATATTGATAATATCACAGCTGAGGATATTTCAGTTGTTGTAGATACAAAAGAACAAATTATTACTGAGAATACAACCTCATTGTCCGCTATTGTCACAATTTCGGGCGAAAATCCCTGTTGGGCTGTCGGAAAATACGATATAAAAGTCAAGGTTGAAGCTATAAACTGAAAAGGAGTGATGGCAGATGGTTAAAAGAATAATTGCAATTTTAACGGTTGTCATTATGTGTCTGTCATTAACATCCTGTAGCTTAAAAATATCGTCTGTTGACAATCTTATGCGTCCACCTAAACTCAGCGGAGAAAGCAGTCTGTTGCAAGAGGCGTTTGAAAGAACGGTTTCCAATAAAGACGGTATAATTATGAAAACACCTGTCAGCGGAGAAAATCGATCATCATATCTTTTCGTTGATTTTGAAAATGACGGAACAGAAGAAGCGATTGTGTTTTTTTCCGATCCTTTGAAGGATACAAACGCCTTTGCAAGTGTTTTTAAGTTTGTTGACGGAGAGTGGAAATACGTCTCTCAGGTTGTCGGAAAAGGCGAAGAAATCCATGAAGTCAACTTTGCTGATATAAACGGTGACGGTACGGTTGAGCTTTTGCTCAGTTGGACGGGAGCAATTCAACCCGATATTGCGAACTCATCTGATTTCGGAAATTCTGTAGACAGAATTCTTACCGTTTACGGATATGACGGTGCAACAACCTCTTTAATTAAAAGCGAAACCTATACAAATCTGTTTTTTGAAGATTTAAACGGTGATGACAGTGACGAAATCCTTTTGTTCAGAATAAACCTCAACGGTGTTGATAAACGAACAACGGTATCTGTCTTAAGTTTCAATTCTGATTATTCTGTCAGTAAAAACGAAACAATGGCTCTTACGGGATTTATTGAAATTGCCAATGTTGTAACTGATACAATTGAACAGAATGCTACAACGCACTCAAGAATATATGTTGACGGTATGATAAGCGAAATAGGTGTTATTACTGAAATAATTGACATTTCTCACGATTCGTTTTCCGTTACGCTACCGTTGTATGAGCAGAATCAGTCAAGTAAGCCGCTTACATTGAGAGATACAAGAGTTTATTCATCTGACATCGACAATGACGGCAGGGTTGAAATGCCTACTTTTGAAAAAATGCCATACGGAGCAAGAATTTCAAAGGATACTTCTGAACGAAAAGATCTCAATCTTACTGTTTGGTCTGAATTTAAGAATAATTCAATAACGAGTGATTTTAAATGCCTTCTCAGCACAACATACGGTTATTATTTTAAGTGTTCCGATGAGATTACCGAAAAAATGACGGCAATATATGACGAAAACAATACTACACTTACTTTTTACAGTTTGTCTAAAAACGGAGCGGTAGGAGATCCTCTCTTTTCATTCAAAATATTTTTTGAGCCCGATTGGGAAGAGAGCGGACACAATTTTACAAAGCTTTACGAAAAAAATGTGTATGTATATGCGTATATGATTGTCGATAATTCAAACAGCGAAATCTATGAAAATATTATCGAAGATAATTTTAATTTGATAAATTAGAGGTATTAATATGAAATGTGTTTTGATTGCTGAAGATGAAGCTTCAATCAGAGATTTTGTTGTTATAAATCTTCGCAGAAGCGGTTATGATGTGCTTGAAGCTGCAAACGGAGAAGAAGCGATTAAAAAATTTGATGAAAACAGTTCTTTTATCGATGTTGTTATACTTGACATTATGATGCCGATCATTGACGGACTTGAGGTGTGTAAATACATCAGAGGGAAAAGTAGAAGAACAGGAATTATTATGCTGACGGCAAGAACTCAGGAAATGGATAAGGTCACAGGACTTATGGTCGGTGCGGATGATTATGTTACAAAGCCTTTTTCACCGTCAGAGCTTATGGCAAGAATTGATGCCGTTTACAGACGCGTTTCTTTAACTGCGGAAACAGAGGCGGATAAAACTCATCAGAATATTATTTCACTTAATGAGTTTGTTCTTGATTTAAGAAGCCACTCACTTACGAAAAGCGGTGTTCCGATTGAACTTACACAGGTAGAATTTCAGATAATTGAATACTTTTTTTCTAATCCCAATGTTGCACTTGAAAGAAACGATATTCTTAAATTTGTATGGGGAGATTCATATTTCGGAGACGAAAAGGTTGTTGATGTGAATATTCACAGGCTCAGAAGTAAAATAGAAGACGAACCCTCTCAGCCGAAGCATTTGACAACAGTTTGGGGAATGGGATATAAGTGGGTTATATAAATTATTAACGGTGGTGAGAAATAGTGAAAAATAGCATAGTTAAAAGATGGGCTGTTACTGTTCTTGCCGGTATAATACTTATTATTGTAACAATCGGTATCTTGATGGGTGTTTTCATTAAAAATCAGTATTACGAATCTGTTAGAATGACGCTTAATTCACGAGCAACAACGATGGTTATGTCTTATTTTAATTCATCATCTGCCGTTACAGATGAGGGATTTAATAAGCTTGCAAAAAATTTTGTTGATACTTTTCCCGACAAAAACATTATGGAAGTCTGGGTGTTGGATAAAAACGGTAAGGTTGTTGTTTCTTCAACGGGATTTTCCGTAAAAGGTGAATCATATCCCGACTATAATTACGCCAAGGCTGCTGAAAGCGGAAAAGGCGAGTGGATAGGAAAAATGCATAACGGTGAAAAGGTTATGTCGCTGACATATATGCTGCCCGATAATTCACAGGGTATAAACGGTGCAGTCAGATATATTATATCTCTTGAAGACATTGACAGACAGATTGTTATAATTTGTGTATTGATCGGAATTATGCTTTTGCTTGTAATTTCATTCGTTATAACGTCAGGAGCATTCTTTATAAATTCTATTATAAACCCTGTCAGAAAAATAAATGAGACGGCCTCAAAAATTGCCAAAGGTAATTTTGATGTATCAATTGAAAAACATAAATATGACGATGAGATAGGTCAGCTTTGTGATACCATAAATCATATGGCTCACGAGATAGGCGAGACTGAAAGAATGAAAAATGAATTCATATCAACTGTTTCCCACGAGTTGAGAACTCCTCTTACAGCGATTAAAGGCTGGGGAGAAACAATCAAATTTGCTCAGAACGACGATGAGCTTGTCAATAAGGGTCTCGATGTCATTGTGAACGAATCAGAGCGTCTGACTGATATGGTTGAGGAGCTGCTTGATTTTTCACGTATGGAAAGCGGAAAGCTCTCTATGAAGTTTGAAAAAATTGATATCGTAAAAGAGCTTGTTGAAGTCCTTGAGGTTTTTGAAAGCCGTTCAGACCGTGAAGGTATTCGGTTGATTACACATATAAGACATAAAAGCATAATCATACATGGCGATAAAAACCGTCTCAAGCAGTCGTTTGTTAATATTATTGATAATAGCTTTAAATACAATCATACAGGCGGATTTGTTAAGGTAAATCTTACTGCTGATAATAAAAATGTTATTATTACCGTAACGGATAACGGATGCGGAATTTCAAAACACGATTTACCTAAAATAAGAGAAAAATTCTATAAAGCCAATAACAGTGTCAGAGGAAGCGGTATAGGGCTTGCTGTCACTGACGAGATAATAAAACTTCATAACGGTGAACTCCTGATTGAGAGTGAAATCGGCTCGGGAACTGCCGTTACCGTTATGTTGCCGAGAAAAAATAAATAAGGAGAAATAAAATTGAGTAATAAAACACAGCACAAAACTTCAATCGGAGGACAAGCTCTTATTGAAGGTATAATGATGAAAGGACCTAAGGGAACAGCAATGTCTGTTCGTATGCCGGACGGTACAATAGAAACTGAGGTAGATGAATATGTTCCTGTAAAAAACAAGTATAAAATACTCGGTTTGCCGATAATAAGAGGTGTTGTCGGATTTGCCGAATCAATGATAACGGGATATAAATATCTGATGAGATCTGCCGACAAAGCACTGACAGAGGAAGAAAAAGAAGAGGATATGTCAAAATTTGATAAATGGTTATCAGAGCATCTCAGCGATAAAATGATGACGGTTGTAACCGGTGTCTCATCGGTACTCGGTGTACTTCTTGCAATGTTGATTTTCCTTTATCTTCCGATAGAGGTGGTCGATCTCTTCGACACTTATATACTTAAAAATACAGATCTGTCACAGTTCCATTCGTTGTTTGAAGGCGTTATGAGAATTATCATTTTTATTCTCTATATGTATGCTGTTTCCAAAATGTCTATGATAAAAAGAGTGTTTATGTATCACGGAGCTGAGCATAAGACAATTTTCTGCTATGAAAACGGACTTGATCTTACAGTTGAGAATGTAAGAAAAATGTCAAGATTTCACCCGAGATGCGGTACGGCATTTATGTTTGTAATGCTCATTCTCAGTATGATTGTATCTTTTTCACTTGTTGTAATTTTCCCTGCACTTGCTACAATAAATAAAGCTTTGTGGATGGTTATAAAAATTGCAATTCTGCCTGTGGTTATGGGCTTGGGGTATGAATTTATAAAATATGCCGGAAAACATGATAATGCAGTTGTAAAAATACTCTCTTATCCCGGATTGATGATGCAGAGAATCACAACCGTAGAACCGACTGATGATATCATTGAAGTAGCCATTGAATCCATCAAGGCTGTGATAACAGACAATCCCGAGGATGATATGATAAAATGACATACAGACAGTTGTTTTTGAAGGCGACAAAGGACCTTGATATTACAGAAAATGCCGAGTTTGAGGTGCTTTGTATGCTTGAGGATCTCATCGATGTCCGAAAAGAGAGAGTCTTTATTGATGAAACAGAGATAAGCGAGTCTGATATATCGGTAATTGAGTCAGCGGTAAAATCAAGAAAATCGGGCATGCCGTTGCAGTATATTCTCGGTAATTGGGATTTTTATGATCTTACGTTTAAAGTCGGAAAAGGTGTTTTGATTCCACGGCCCGAAACAGAGCTGTTAGTCGATTTTGCTATCGGAAAGCTGTGGGGGACAGATAATCCCGTTGTATATGATCTCTGTGCAGGCAGCGGATGTGTAGGTCTTACAATCGCCAAGCACCGACCTGATGCAACAGTTTATCTGCTTGAAAAAGAGAGCGCTGCATTTGAGTATCTTAAAACAAATAAAGAGTATCACAGACTGGATAATGCCGTTATCATAAAAGGTGATTTGTTCAGTTTTGATATAAACGAGCTTCCGTCGGCTGATGTAATTGTTTCCAATCCGCCTTATATTGCATCATCAGAAATTCCGAAGCTTCAGAAGGAGGTTCTGCATGAACCTATGTCCGCGCTAGACGGAGGGAATGACGGTCTTGACTTCTATCGTTGTATAGAAGATCGATGGGCGGGAAAAATCAAATTCGGCGGATATATCGGACTTGAGTGTGGCGAGAATCAGAGTAAAGATATTATTAAAATTTTTGAAGGTGAATACAGAAAAAAAGAGGTCATTTTTGATTTTAATAATATTGACAGAATCGTTACTTTTAGAATATAATATTATTTTAGATATAGTGAAGGGAATTTATAATGCTTTTTGATATTTTCAGAGGAAATGCAGATATGCTGAGCCTTCTTGTCACTTTCTTTTCAAGATTGTTCGTAATATTCTGCACAATGCCTGTCCATGAATATGCTCATGCGTATATTGCAACAAAATTAGGAGATCAGACACCTCGATTGTCCGGGCGTTTAACTCTTAATCCTATGGCTCATATATCTCCGCTCGGTGCAATAATGATTTTTCTTTGCGGATTTGGTTACGCAAAGCCTGTTGAGGTTAATCCGAGAAATTTCAAGGACCCTAAAAAGGGTATGGCAATCACGGCAATTGCAGGTCCGGTATCAAATCTGATCATGGGATTTATTTTTATTCTTATCGCAACCGTGTATCAGCACCTTTTCTTCGGTTATTCCAAACTTTCAGTTGCCATTTATACATTCTTGTTTTTTGCAGGAACAGTAAATGTTAACCTTGCCGTTTTTAATCTTTTACCTATTCCTCCGCTTGACGGTTCGAGAATATTGCAGTTGATTATTCCGTCAAAGTATTACTACAAATTCCTGCAGTATGAGAGATATGTTGTAATTGTTGTGTTCATATTGATTTTTACCGGGGTTTTGTCAACACCGCTTTCATATCTTTCAAGCTTGATAATTACATTGTTCAGCAGAATTTCAAGTCTGCCGTTCAGACTTTTTTAAAGGATAGTTTATGGAAAAGATATCATATAAAACAGATGTTTTTGAAGGTCCTATGGACTTGCTGTTACATCTGATTTCAAAGCACAAATTGAATATATATGATATACCGATTATCACTCTTGTAGAGCAATATGTTGACTATGTCAGACAAATGCAGGAGGATGATATGTATGTGGCATCGGAATTTCTCGAGATGGCCGCAAGACTGGTTTATATTAAATCTGTTTCACTCCTTCCCGTATATACAGAAGCTGAGGAGCTTAAAAATGAACTTCAGGGCGAGTTGATAGAGTACCGCGATATGAAGCTTATGGCAGAAAAACTGTCCGAAAACACCGAAGGCTTTTCCACTTTTATAAGAAAGGCTGAAAAAATCGAGGTGGATCAGACATATCGAAGATTTCACGAGGTCAGCGAGCTTTTTGAAGCATATATCTCTGCCGCAGGTAAAAAACTCAAACAGCTTCCTCCGCCAATTGAAGCATTTCGTGAGATAGTTGTTAAAAAAGTTGTCTCTGTAGGCTCTAAGATATCAAATATTTTCAAAAAATTATCGGTTAAAGAAAAAAAGACGGGATGGAAAAATCTTTTTACGGATGCGGAGTCCCGTTCGGATATGGTCGCAACATTTTTGGCTGTTCTTGAGCTTACAAAGTCAAAAAAAGTTAAAGTTGTAGGTGACGGTGATGATGCTCAGGTTGAGCTTATCAATGATGACTTTACGGATGTCAGTGAGGAATGGAATTGATTATGAAAGCAAGCAAGCTGCAAGCGGCGGTTGAGGCAATTCTTTTTGCCTCCGGTGAGCCGGTCGAACTTGAAAAAATCGCAGAGGTTCTTGAAATTGAGCCGGAAGTCTGCGAACAGATTATATTGAATCTTTCCGCAAAACTTGATGAGAGAAACAGCGGAATATGTGTTTTGAAGCTTGATAATATGTATCAGCTTTCCTCACGCACGGAGTATGCCGAGGTTATCCGCGATGTGCTTGAACTAAGAAAAAATACACCGTTGTCCTCTGCCGCTTTCGAGGTGTTGGCTGTTATCGCTTACAATCAGCCTGTTACTAAATCGTTTATAGAGCAGGTGAGAGGTGTTGATTGCAGCGGTGTAATATCAACGCTTTGCCAGAAAAAGCTTATTGAAGAAAAAGGCAGACTTGATTTGCCGGGCAGACCGTTGGTTTACGGAACAACATCGGATTTTCTTCGCTGTTTTTCTATTTCTTCTCTCGACGAATTGCCGGAATTACCTGAAAAGGACAGCGAACCAACCGATAATGTTTCGGAGGGTTCAGAGGAAACAGCGGAAACTGAATAATTATCATTTTTCTTTAGGGAGGTGTTTTTTTGACAGCATTGTATATCATTTTCGGTATTATCGCATTTTTTATAGTTTTGTTAAGTATAAGAATCACCATAAATGCCGAATATTTTGATGAATTCAAACTGAATATTTCCTGGTTATTTATTAAGCTTCAGATTTTACCGTCAAAAAAATCCGATAAACCCAAAAAGGAAAAGAAGAAAAAAGAGAAAAAGCCTGAAGAAAAACCAGCAGAAGAAAAACCTGCAGATGAACCGACTGAGAAAAAAGAAAATATTTTTGTCACATTTTATAACAACCAGGGGTTTGAGGGTGTACTGCAGTTAATAAACAATGCCGTCAGTGCTCTTGGCAAAATGTTCAGCTCTTTTAAAAAGCATCTGGTTATACGCGAATTATATCTCTTTATGTCTGTTACGGGCGGATGTGATGCCGCAGAGACCGCTATGGAATACGGAAGAATGTGCCAAAAGATCTTTCCTGCAATGTCATTTATCTGTACAAATTTGCCTGTAAAGAAATATGACGTGGAAATTGAGCCTGATTATCTCGGATTGAAAAATAAGGCACAGTTTGCTTTATCCATACATATCAGACCGATTTTCTTTATAAATGCCGTTATTGTTATGGCTTTCAGAATGGTAAAAAATGTAGCTTTAAAATTCCTTAAAGGAATTAAAAATAAAACAAATAACAAAAATATAAACGAAGGTGGTGCTTTATGATGAAAGAAAAGTCATCGGCAGCAGGAATTCTCGAATCAACAATCGAAAAAGTTAAGGACCTTGTTAATGTCAGCACAATTATCGGTGATCCGATTAAGGTCGAGGGTGGAGTAACAATTATTCCCGTTTCAAAGGTTACATACGGTTTTGCTTCGGGCGGTTCGGATTTTCCGTCAAAGTCTAATCAGGACATTTTCGGCGGTGGCGGCGGAGCCGGTGTTACAATTCTCCCCGTAGCTTTCCTGGTTATTGATGCATATGGAAACGTTGATGTTAAACATATTACAGCATTCGATAATGCCGCAGAGCGAATTGTAGGTCTTGTTCCCGAAATGTTTGATAAGGTTTCAAACGCTGTTAATAAAGCAAAAATGGACAAGGCGTTTAATGCAGAAGTCAGTACGGTAGCAGTTGACGAGGTAACTGAATAATTTTATGTGAATCAGCGTTGAGGTTTATCCTCAACGGTGATTCTGTGTTATTTTATTTATTTTGGGTGAAATTATGGCGGATAATAAGGTCAGACTTCAGAAATATCTTTCAGAGTGCGGTGTAGCATCAAGAAGAAAAGCCGAAGACATGATTCTTGCAGGTAAAGTAAAGGTTAACGGTAAACCGGCTTCAATAGGTGATAAAATCGATCCTTCACGCGACACGGTTGTTGTTGCGGGAAAAAAGATCAGAAAGAGTAAAAAGAACACATATATTATGCTTCATAAACCGAGAGGATTTATTACAACTCTCAGTGATGAAATGGGCAGAAAATGTGTTGCTCAGCTCATTGAGGATGTTGGAACAAGAGTTTATCCTGTAGGAAGGCTTGACAGAGATTCCGAGGGTCTGTTACTTCTTACCGATGATGGTGAGTTTGCTAATGCACTCACACATCCGACTCATCACGTTCCGAAAACATACCGTGTAACAGTCCGTCCTAATATTACTGAGGATCAGATTACTGCTCTTACAACAGGAATTGAAATCGACGGGAGAATGACGATGCCGTCCGAGGTTAGAGTCCTTGAAAAGAAAGAGGGCAGAGTGGTCCTTGAAATTATTATTTATGAGGGAAGAAACCGACAAATAAGAAAAATGTGCGACAAATTGGGCCTTGAGGTTGCAAGACTGAAACGAACACAGATAGGCTCTGTAAAGCTCGGTATGCTCAAACAGGGCGATTGGAGAAATCTTACAGAGGATGAAGTCCATAAGCTTATTGTTGCGGCTTCTCTTGACAGGAAGAATGTTAAATAATGATATTTTATAAACC
Source organism: uncultured Clostridia bacterium (assembly GCA_937920235.1). Classification (GTDB taxonomy): domain Bacteria; phylum Bacillota; class Clostridia; order Oscillospirales; family Acutalibacteraceae; genus Fimenecus. The sequence goes on from CALGUK010000033.1 coordinate 100,602, forward strand.
AATTCACACTGTTGAAGAGTTAAACAAATTGTTTAACTGCAGTATAGATGATACCAAATGTATTTACGGTGGATATGTCGGTGTTGACGAAGATAACAGCACGGTAGGAAAATGTCTTTTCAAAATTGACGGATATAAGTGCTATGTCTCGGTTGTCGATTGTGATTACGGTGATAAGCTTCTTACCGAGGGATTTTTGCGTGCCGCTATGAATTTCTGTGCCAACAGAAATGCGTATATGTGCTATTGCGATATCGATTGTATATCCGATGTCCTGACTCATTTGGGATTTGAAAATAACAACGGAATTTACGGCGGCGATATACCGACGCTTTTAAAGGGTAGTTGTTGTAAATAAGCATTATGGAGATTTTATATGATTAGAAGTATGACAGGCTACGGCCGTTCACAAGCTGTTGTTGATACAATAAATGTCACGGTTGAGCTTAAAAGTGTCAATCACAGATATTTTGAATTTAATTCTCGAGTCCCGAGAAATTACGGCTTTCTCGAGGAAAAACTTAAAAGTTATGTCGGCTCAAGAGTTTCGCGCGGTAAAGTCGAATGTTACGTTTCTGTTGAAAATTTAGAGGACGATGATGTTGAAATTTTAGTAAATCATTCGCTTGCTAAATCATATCTCAATGCTTTGACGGAGCTCGCCGAAAAGAACAGCCTTAATTTAAGAGACGATCTTGCCATGTCCTCTCTTGCAAGATATAATGATATTTTCATTATTCATAAGCAGGAGGCGGACGAGGAAAAAATCTGGAACGCAGTAAAAAGCGTTGCTGAGGTTGCCGTCAATAAGTTTATCGAAATGCGTGAGGCTGAGGGCGAAAAGCTTAAAAATGACGTTTTATCGAGAGCTGATACTATTCTTGAAAAAGTTTCGGAAATCGAAGAACGTTCACCTCAAACCGTAAAAGAATATAACGATAAGTTATTGGCTCGTATAAACGAATTTCTGAGTGATGTTCAGGTTGATGAACAGCGTCTTCTTACAGAGTGTGCAATATTTGCCGATAAGGTTGCTGTTGCCGAAGAAACCGTCAGACTCAGAAGTCATATCGACCAGTTGAGAATGTTCCTTGAAAGCAGTGAAGCCGTAGGCAGAAAAACAGACTTTCTTGTTCAGGAAATGAACAGAGAGGCTAATACAATCGGTTCAAAGGCTCAGGATGTTCCGATTGCTCGCAATGTCATTGATATAAAAGCGGAGATTGAAAAAATCAGAGAGCAAATTCAAAATATAGAATGAGGATGTTTAGATGAAATTAATCAATATCGGCTTCGGAAATGCAGTTAATGCAGACAGAGTTTTAGCGGTTATTTCTACCGATTCAGCACCAGCAAAGCGAATTATAGCGCAGGCAAAAGAAAAAAATATGCTTATTGATGCAACTCAGGGCCGTAAAACACAGGCAATATTGGTTATGGATACAGATCACGTTGTTTCTACATATTTAAAAGCTGAAACAATACTTAATCGTGAATCATCTTCGGTTACAGAGGGGTCAGAAAATGGGGAATAAAGGATTGTTGGTGCTTTTTTCGGGACCGTCCGGTGTCGGAAAAGATACTGTACTTGATGTTGTATTGAAAAAAAATAGTGAATTGCAGAAATCTGTTTCTTTGACAACAAGAGAAATCAGAGAAAATGAAATTGAGGGAAAAGATTATTATTTCATTTCCGTTCCCGAATTTAAAAATATGATAGAACAGGGAAATGTTCTCGAGTATGCAAAATACGGTGAGAATTTATACGGTACACCTAAAGCACCTGTTGATCGCTGGCTAGAGCAAGGGAAAACGGTTATTTTAAAAATTGAGGTTCAGGGTGCTGAAAACATCAAAAAGATTTATCCCGATTCAGTTGCAATTTTTCTTATGCCTCCGTCAATGGAGGAATTGGAAAAGCGTCTTCGTTCACGCGGCACTGAGGACGAGACGGATATTTTAAAGCGGCTTGAAATTGCCAAAAACGAAATTGAAAAAAGTAAGAATTACGATTATTTTGTTATCAATGATGATATTGATAATGCTTCTGATGAAGTTATATCAATTCTCAAATCACTCAATATATAATTAACAGGAGAGGTTATAAAATGTTTAATCCAGATTTAAGAAATGTACTCAAGGACCATACAAGCAGATATTCACTTGTAACAGCAATTGCAAAAAGAGCAAGAGAAATTTCCGCAGATGCTCAGGAAAACGAAGAAATTCTCAACGATAAGCCTGTTAGCATTGCACTTGATGAAATTATCAACGGAAAATATGAGGTTGTTGAGCCGGAAGAAATTCGTAATATCTGATTTGTAAAAATTTAATAAAAATAAAAGGAGGGGCAGAATGTGGGACTATTAACTGTTGCAAAAGTTGCTGTTGAAAATACAGCGTATTCTTTTGATATGTTATTCGAGTATTCTGTCCCGGATTATTTATATGATGTTGTTTCTGTCGGGAAAAGAGTCCTCGTTCCGTTCGGAAATTCATCAAAAAACAGAGTCGGTATCGTTTTTTCGGTTCGGGAAGGAGTAATTCCCGAAAAAAGACTTAAAGAAATTTCATCGGTAATAGATGACTCTGCTTTAATGACCGTGGAGATGCTTAAAACTGCAAATTATATCAGAGAACAGTGTTTCTGTACGTATTATGATGCCTGCAGGCTTTTTCTGCCACTCGGTTTATCAATGTCGGTCAGTGTTCTTTATGCTATTAACCCGAAATTTAACGGTATTGTTTCCGGTGAAACCGAAAATGTTATTTTCAGTTATCTTCAAAAGAAAAATAAATTTGTAAAAAATGACAGAATTATTGCTGAATGTAAACTGAAAAACAAAATATCATTACTAGATAAAATGGCGGCTGAAGGAATTTTGATTCGTTCTGTCGATACTCAACGTCGAGTAGGAGATGCCACCGTCAAAATGGTTCGGTTAAAGATCGATCCGGATACCGATGACGAAATTTACGGTAAACTGACAAAAAAGCAAAAAGAAATTGTCAATATTTTGCACGATGTCGGAACTGCCTCTGTTAAGGAAATATGTTATTTTACGGGATTTACGATTGCTGTTTTCACCGCTCTTGAAAATAAGGACGTAATCGAGTTATATGATGATGAGGCACTTCGTTCTCCGTATAAATATGAGTATTCCGGTGTGCAAAGGCAGATTGAGCTGTCTGATGAGCAAGAAAAGGCATATCACGGACTAAAGGAACTGTTTTATGACAAATCCGCTAAAGGAGCGTTACTGTTCGGCGTTACGGGAAGCGGTAAAACTCAAATCTATTTAAAGCTTATTGATGAGGTGCTTAAGGGCGATTCGGGTGTTATCGTTATGATTCCCGAAATATCTCTGACTCCGCAAATGCTTGCCCTTTTTTATGAACGGTACGGTGATAAGGTTGCTGTTTTTCACAGCTCACTTTCGTTGGGACAGAGACTTGACGAATGGAAAAGAATCAAAAGAGGCGAAGCGAGAATAGCTATCGGTACCCGTTCTGCTGTTTTTGCTCCTTTTGATAAAATCGGACTTGTCATTATTGACGAAGAGCAGGAGCATACATATAAGTCGGAAATGACTCCGCGTTATCACGCGCGCGATGTTGCCGCATACAGAACGGGAAGACATAACGGACTTCTGTTGCTTGGATCCGCTACACCGTCAATTGATACATATACAAAAGCACAAAACGGTATATACTCTATGTTTAAGCTATACGGCAGATACGGTAATGCGGTTTTGCCTGAAGTAAAAACTATAGATACAACATATCAGAGTGATATGGTACTTGAAAATATAAGTAAGGAGCTTGCAACGGAAATTCAAAGCAATTTTCGTGATAATAAGCAGACGATTCTTTTACTTAACAGAAGAGGATATAATACTTATGCATCTTGTACGGAATGCGGAACTGTGTTATCCTGTCCCAATTGCAGTATATCGCTTACTTATCATATAAGAAACGGACGATTGATGTGCCATTACTGCGGATATTCTGTTCCGTTTTCGGAGGAGTGCAGCAATTGTCACAATAAAACCGTTAAATTTAAGGGCACAGGCACTCAAAAGCTTGAGGAGGAGCTGAAAATTATCGTTCCCGATGCCAAAATACTCCGTATGGATACCGATACAACGTCATCAAGGTATTCGTATGAAAAATACTTTAAAAGCTTTGAAAACGGTGAATATGATATCCTTGTGGGTACACAGATGGTCGCCAAAGGTCTTAATTTTCCTGATGTTACATTGGTAGGGGTTCTCAGCGTCGATCAGATGCTTTATAACGACGATTATAAAAGCGGCGAAAGAACTTTTGATCTGATTACCCAGGTTGTCGGCAGAAGTGGCAGGGGCGACTCACCGGGCAAGGCATATATTCAGACATCCTTTCCCGATTCTGAAATAATTACATTGGCAAAGGAACAGAATTTTGAAACATTCTACAATTCGGAACTTCCGATTAGAAAAAGTATGGTTTATCCTCCATTCTGTGATCTTTGTGTAATAGGTTTTTCATCGGATAAGGAGAATTCGGTAAACAAATCGTCTTATGCATTTTTAAATAAATTGAAAAAATTACATTCCGAAAAGTATTCATCGGTTCAGATAATAGTGTTAGGGCCTGTAGCACCGCGGATATATAAATTGGGCGGAAAGTTCAGAAGCCGTATTATTATTAAATGTAAAAATAATAAAGATTTCAGAAAAATGATAAAAGAATTACTTGTTGATTTCAATAAGGATAAGAATAATTCGGATGTAATCGTCTTTGCAGATATTAATCCGGATAGTGTAATGTAAGGAGAAGTAAAATGGCAATCAGAAATATAAGAACTGAAGAAGATCCTATTTTAAGAAAAATAAGCCGCCCGGTAGAAAACTTTGATGAACGCTTATGGCAGCTTATCGACGATATGAAGGATACAATGTATCTTGCAGACGGAGTTGGTCTTGCTGCGGTTCAGGTCGGCATCTTAAAAAGAGTTGTGGTAATTGATGTCGGCGATGGCTTAATGGAGCTTGTTAACCCCGAAATAATTGAGCAGGATGGTGTTCAGTGCGGAGCTGAAGGCTGTTTGTCCCTTCCCGGAAAGCAGGGCACTACTCTCAGACCAATGAATGTCAAGGTTAAAGCACAAAACAGATTCGGAAATTGGTGCGTCTATAAAGGAAGCGAATTAAAGGCAAAAGCCTTCTGTCACGAGTTGGACCATCTTGACGGGGTTTTGTATATTGACAAGCTAGCCACTGAGGACGAAATTAAAGAATATTGTAAGGATTGATAAAATGCGTATTATTTTTATGGGAACTCCCGACTTTGCTGTTCCGTGTCTCAATGCTCTGATAAACAGTGAAGATGAGGTGGTCGGTGTATTCACACAGCCGGATAAGCCTAAGGGCAGGGGGTATGAGCTTACACCTCCGCCGGTTAAGATTTGTGCAGTTGAAAATAAAATAGAAGTTTTCCAGCCTTCTTCAATGAAAGACGGAACCGCATTAGAAATCATTAATTCGTTAAATGCTGATTTGATTATTGTTGTTGCTTTCGGAAAAATATTACCGAAAGAAATTCTTGAGAGTGTCAGATACGGTTGTATCAACATTCACGCATCCCTATTGCCACGACTTCGCGGTGCTGCTCCGATTCAATGGAGTATTCTTAACGGAGATTCTGTTACCGGTGTTACGGCACAACAGATGGATATCGGAATTGATACCGGTGATATTCTCAATAAAAAGGAGTTCGCTATTCCCGAGGATATGAATTCAGGTGAACTTTTCGACATCCTTTCTCAACTCGGTGCGGATCTTCTCCTTGAAACAATAGACGACCTTAAAAACAACAGACTTTGTCCAACAAAACAGGATGAGTCAAAATCGTCATATGCTTCAATGCTCTCAAAAGAACTTTGTCCGATTGATTTTTCAAAATCAGCGGCAGCAGTTCATAATCATATCAGAGGTCTGTATCCGTGGCCTGTTGCAACAACAAAAATTAACGGTAAAACCTTTAAAATCCATAAATCCCGTAATGTTACAGAAAATTTCAACGGAAAACCGGGCGAAATTGTAGATAATAATAACCGATTGATTTGTATGTGCGGTGACGGTTGCTGTGTGGAAATTCTTGAAATCCAGGCTGAAGGTAAGCGCAGAATGGATTCTGCAAGCTTTCTCCGTGGATACAAAATCGAAAAAGGAACTGTTATGGGAGAATAAAAATGGGTTCATTCTTTTCTTATCACTATATGTCAAATTATTATTACATCCTTCTTGTTGTTCCTGTGCTGATTTTATCGTTTATCGCTTCGGCAAAGGTCAATTCTTCATTCAAGAAGTATTCAAGTGTTATGTCTTCAAGAAGGTTAACGGGAGCACAGGCGGCATTTGAAATCCTAAGATATTACGGAATTACAAATGTCAGAATAGAAAGAGTTTCAGGTAATCTTACGGACCATTATGATCCGAGAACAAATGTTATCAGATTGTCCGATAATGTCTATAATTCAACTTCCGTTGCGGCGATAGGTGTTGCCTGCCATGAAGCCGGTCATGCGGCACAGTATGCCGAGCACTATTCACCTATCAAAATAAGAAACAATATTTTGCCTTTGGCTAACATAGGCTCAAGATTAGGATTCCCGATTGCAATCATCGGATATTTTCTTGATTTCGGTCCTTTGGCAATTGCAGGTGTTGTTTTCTTCTCCTTTGCTGTTCTGTTCCAGTTAGCAACACTTCCCGTTGAGTTTAATGCAAGCAGAAGAGCGCTGAATGTAATCAGTGATGCGGACATTCTCAGCGATGATGAAAAAAAGGGAGCCCGCAAGGTGCTTACAGCAGCCGCAATGACCTATGTTGCATCTTTGGCGGTCAGTATCGCAAACTTGCTTCGATTGATTTTAACGGTTAACAGAAGAAGAGATTAAGTATGGATGACAGATTACTTGCTTTTAAGATTTTAAGTAAAATTGAATATGATAAGGCGTATTCAAATCTTACGCTTGACTCAGAACTAAAAAAGAATAACGCCGTTTCGTCAGCGTTTGTGTGTGCATTGGTTTATGGAGTGCTGGAGAGAAAAATAACACTTGATTATTTTTTATCACAGTTTCTTACCCAACCTATAAAGAAACTTGATCCGCGTGTTTTGACTCTTTTAAGACTCGGTGTTTATCAGGTTAAATATATGGATAAGGTTCCTGCATCTGCTGCGGTTAACGAAAGCGTTAAGCTTTCCCGTAAGGTAAAGTGCTCATACGCATCCGGACTTATAAATTCTGTTTTAAGAAAAATTGCATCAACGGACATTCCGCTTCCCGAGTCATCAGACAAAATTTATAATTTGTGCATAAAATATTCGTGTCCCGAAGGACTTGTTTTGCAATTTGTTAATGATTACGGCTACATAAAAGCAGAAGAAATTCTTAATGCGTCTATCGGAACCGTACCTACAGTTATAAGAGTCAATACATTAAAAATTGACAAGAATACTCTTATAGAAAAATTGAACGAGGATAATATTTCGGCAAGCAGTGTCAATGATATGGAGATGCTTGAGATTATCAGCGGTGAATCTCCGTTTTCATCGAATTGCTATAAAAAAGGATATTTTCACGCACAGGATACCGCTTCACAGATGTGTATAGAAGCTTTTTCTCCAAACCCAGGCGAAACTGTTTTCGATATGTGCTCTGCTCCGGGAGGAAAATCCTTTACAATGGGCGAAATTATGAATAACAAAGGCTGTATTTATTCCTTTGATTTGTACGAGCACAAGGTAAATCTAATTAAATCAGGAGCCGAGAGACTCGGTATAGATATCATCAACGCTCAATTAGGCGATGCTTCGGTTTTTAATAAAGAGCTCCCTTCTGCTGATAAGGTGCTTTGCGATGTTCCGTGCGCAGGTTTGGGAGTTATAAGAAGAAAGCCTGAAATTAAATACAAGGATTTCGGCTTTGTTGACAAATTATGTGAATTGCAATATAATATTCTAAATACAGGTTCGTTATATGTTAAAGATGGCGGCATACTTATGTACTCCACCTGTTCATTAAGTGAAAGAGAAAACCGTGATGTTTGCAATCGTTTTTTGTCAGAGCATGATAATTTCAGATGTGACGGAATGACGACGATTTTTCCCAGCGAAAGAAGTGACGGTTTCTTTTTTGCTAAATTCATTAAGGAATAATTTTTGATGGCTAAGGATATAAGATCTTTAAGTTACGATGAGTTAAATGAAGAGATAATCAATCTGGGATTTCCTAAATTCCGGATTTCTCAACTTTTCTCATGGGTTCATGAAAAATGTGTTTCATCCTTTGACGAGATGACAAATATCTCTAAAGCTATGAGAGAACAGCTTAAGGAGCATTTCTATTTTGATAACTCTGAAATAAATACAAAACTTATTTCTCAGATTGACGGCACGGTAAAATATCTTTTCACACTTTCCGACGGTGAGTATGTTGAAAGTGTCGTCATGAAATATAAATACGGATATTCTATATGCATTTCAACACAAGTCGGGTGTAAAATGGGATGTTCGTTTTGCGCTTCTGCAATTGGAGGATTTGTACGACAACTCAGTACGGGAGAAATGCTTAACGAAATTTACTCGGCGCAAAGAGATATGGGTATCAAAATCAATCATCTTGTTCTTATGGGAACAGGTGAGCCGTTGGATAATTACGATAATGTTATGAAAATGCTTGGCTTGATTACCGATGAAAAAGGTCAGAATATGAGTATGCGTCATATTTCTTTATCAACCTGCGGAATAGTACCTAAAATTTATGAGCTTGCAGAGAAAAAAATCGGCTTAACTCTTTCCGTATCTCTGCACGCACCCAATAACCTCATAAGAAACAGATCTATGCCGATAAACAGTAAATACGATATTGATGAGCTTCTTAAAGCGTGTAAATATTATGCTGATATGACAGGAAGAAGAATTTCTTTTGAATATGCTATGATAAAAGGCGTTAACGACAGTGATGAGTGTGCACAAGAACTGGTCAAACGATTAAAGGGTATTCTTTGCCATGTTAATCTTATTCCTGTTAATAATGTCAGAGAAAGAGAATATAAAAAAAGCTCTGTAGAGAGACAGAAAAAATTTATAGATATATTAGCCTCAGGGGGAGTTGTTGCTACTGTCCGACGAACTCTGGGAAGTGATATAAATGCTTCTTGCGGTCAGCTTAGAGCATCAAAAAGAAAAGGTGGGTGAAAGCATTGAGAATCGTTGCCAAAACAGATACAGGACTTGTGCGCACGTCAAACCAGGATTCTTATGCAGCCGGTGAGTTGCCGGGAGCAGTAGCCTGGGCTGTTGTTTGTGACGGTATGGGCGGTGCAGCAGGCGGAAATTTCGCCAGTTCAACAGCAGTAAAGCTTATTTCTGAAAGAATTTCCGCATCATATCGATCGGGAATGTCGGGGATATCAATTAAAAATATGCTTACATCCGCTATTATTGCGGCAAACATAAGTGTATATGATATGAGCGTAGAGAACGAAGATCTTAACGGTATGGGAACAACGGTTGTCGTTGCTATTATTGCTGATGAAACTGTTTATATTGCCCATGTAGGTGACTCGAGAGCATATATTCTTTCAGACGGTAAACTTAATCAGCTTACAAAAGACCATTCCTTTGTTCAGGAAATGGTTGACAGCGGAAGGCTTACTCCGGATGAAGCAAGGGAAGATCCGAGAAAGAATCTTATAACAAGGGCTTTAGGTGTCAATGAGGATATCAGAGTGGATTTTTGTCAGGAATATATTTCAGATAATGAAGTGTTGATTCTCTGTACTGACGGTTTAACAAATTATGTTTCATCTGATGAAATATCCCGTCTGACGAAAGATAATAAATTTTATGAATATGCAGAAAGACTTGTTAATCGAGCAAATCATAACGGTGGCGGTGACAATATTACGGTTGTCACAATGTCATATTAATCTGTGAAAGGAGTTTCAGTTATGGATAATTTTTGCGGAAAGCGTCTTGACGGACGCTATGAAATCAGAGAGATTATCGGTGTCGGCGGTATGGCTGTTGTATATAAGGCATATGATAATATCGATGACAGAATCGTAGCTATCAAAATTCTTAAGGATGAATATCTTTCCAACGAAGAGTTTAAAAGAAGATTTAAAAACGAATCAAAAGCGATTGCTGTTCTTTCACATCCCAATATAGTGAGAGTTTATAACGTGAGCTTTGGTGACCGTATTCAATATATTGTAATGGAATATGTTGACGGTATTACACTTAAGGAATACATTGAACAACAGGGTGTTGTAAGCTGGAAAGAAGCTGTTCATTTTATGGGACAGATTCTTGCTGCTCTTCAGCACGCTCATGATAAGGGTATCGTTCATCAGGATATCAAGCCTCAGAATATTCTTCTTCTTCAGGACGGAACTATTAAGGTTACTGATTTCGGCATTGCAAGATTCAGTCGCTCAGACTCAAATACAACATCTGACAAAGCAATCGGCTCCGTGCATTATATCAGTCCCGAGCAGGCAAGAGGCGAACTCACCGACGAAAAAGCAGATATCTATTCGGTTGGTGTTGTAATGTATGAAATGATTACCGGCCGTTTGCCTTTTCAGTCCGACAGTGCGGTTTCAGTTGCGATTATGCAGCTTCAGCAGGAACCTGAAAGACCAAGGGAAATTGTTCCCGGAATTCCTATGGGTCTTGAACAGATTACTATGCGTGCAATGCAAAAAAATCCGAACAGCAGATACCGTTCAGCAGCGGAAATGCTTATGGACATCAATGACTTCAAGCGTAATCCCTCAATTAAGTTTGACTACACATATTTCGTAGATCAGGAACCGACAAAATATATCAGACCTAATAATATCGCTCGTGATCCTCGCCGTCATATTGATGAAAGAGTCACGGAATCAAATGAGAAAAAGGTTATGAATAAGACAACTGCAATTATGATGGGTGCAATTGCGGGATTTGTTGTTCTTGCGCTCATTATAGGAGCGATTCTCATAGGGACAGGCAATCAGAAGGTTGAAGTTCCGAATTTTATTAATTTCAACTATTATTCGCAGATTGAGAATAATAAAGAATATACTGATGTCTTTAATTTTGAAATCGAGCATATTGAAAATTCAACTTTGGAAGACGGTACTGTTACCGAACAGACTCCTGATGCAAATACAGAAGTTAAAAAAGGAACAACAATTACTTTGACGGTTGTGCAGAAAAGCAGTATCCTTCTTGAAGCTGATATCATCGGTATGACGGAAGACCAAGCAAAAAATTATCTCAATTCAAGAGGAATTATTGCAACCGTTATTCCAGAGTATTCCGATACAATAGCTGTGGGTAAGGTTATAAGAATTTCTCCTGAAGTCGGTTCTACTGTTCAAAGAGGTTCTGAGGTTAAACTTTATGTTGCAACAGATATTCAGGAAACAGTAAAGATGCCTTTACTTCAGGGCAGCAGCAGAGAGGTTGCGGAGGAAATCCTTAAAGCCCACGAGCTTGAAGCCGGAGCAGTAACTGAGGTTAACAGTGAACTTGAGGCAGGAACGGTCGTCGAGCAAAGTGTTGAAGAAAATACGGAAATTCCGATCGGTTCTAAAATTGACTTTTCTGTCAGCAACGGTATTCCTCCCGAATCATCAGTCGATATTTTCGTTACTCTTCCGAATGTAAATAAGTCGGGAATTTTAAAAATCTATATTGACAATGCATTGTTCTATACATCGGGAGAACTTTATCTCAATGGAGGAACCTCACAGTTCACTCTCTCGGGAACAGGCTCAGATAAGAGCTTCATAATTACGGTTGACGATACTCCTATACAAAAAGGTAAGGTTGACTTTACTCAGAGTCCTGCTGTTATAACAGAGGTAGAGAATATTGTCTTTGAAAATAAGGTTGTTCTTAACAGCGTTGTAGGTATGACTGAACAGGAGGCTATTGATAAGCTTAACAGAGCAGGTTTTTATAATATTGAAACAATAAAGAGACCGAGCTCAACAGTTCAGCCCGGAGTTGTTATAGCACAAACACCTGCCTCTGACGGGGTAACTAAATTCTCCACAAGCGAATCCATTACTCTTGATATCAGCACAGGACCATCAACTAACGGATAATATATGGAAAAATTAAAGGGTATAATAACAAAAGGTATTGGCGGCTTCTATTATGTTGAAGTCGCCAATGCGACATATGAGTGTAAAGCGAGAGGAATTTTCAGAAAAAACAGAATTACCCCTCTTGTAGGTGATATTGTTGAAATTTCCGTGAATGATAACGCGGAAAACACCATTGATGTTATATGTGACAGAAAAAACTATCTCAACAGACCTCCTGTGTCAAATATTGACAATCTGATAATTGTTGTTTCAACAGTTGAGCCGAAGCCGAATTTTTTTGTTACGGATAAGCTGATTGCAATGGCGGAATACAAAAATATCGAGCCGTACATTGTTATTTCAAAAACAGATTTATCACCCTGTGATGAAATCTTGAGTGTCTATAAAAAAACAGGAATTAAGGTCATCATTCCCGACAGCCAGGAGTCCCTTGAACTGCTTAAAAACATTATGTCGTCAAGAATTACCGCATTTACGGGTAACTCGGGTGTAGGCAAAACGACACTCTTAAACAAGCTCGACCCGACACTCAATCTCTCAACAGGAGCAATAAGTGATAAGCTCGGGAGGGGAAGGCACACCACAAGACAGGCTCAGCTTTTCAATGTGTGCGGTGGCTATATAATAGATACTCCCGGTTTTTCCTCTTTTGAATTTGAGAAAACGGAAATAATACGAAAAGAATCATTACCTTATTGTTTCAGAGAATTCCGCGAGCATCTCGGAATGTGCAGATTTACCTCCTGCACACATATTAACGATAAAGGTTGTGCTGTGTGTGATGCTGTAAAAAACGGGGAAATAAGTGAGGTCAGACATAACAATTATATCCAGATGTATAATCAGGCAAAGGAAATTAAGGAATGGGAACTATAAAAAACAGATGTGTTATTGTGGGAGGCGGTGATTGTTCACCAGAATTGTTGAAATCACATATTACTGAAAACGATTTTGTAATATGTGCTGACAGCGGATATGATATCGCTTCTGAGTCCTCAATTTCAACAGACCTTCTTATCGGCGATTTTGATTCAATTAAAACGGTTCCTCAAGATGTGAACACTATTTCTCTTCCTGTTGAAAAAGATGTAACGGATTGTGTTGCAGCTTATAATGAGGGAGTAAAGCTCGGTTTCGAGTCATTTATTTTGTTCGGCGGAACCGGCGGACGATTTGAACACACATTCTCCAATATTTCTCTTATGGCAAACGCTTCAGTGAATGGACATAATTTTGAAATTGTTGATGACAGACATTTTTTCAGATGTATCACCAATTCATCTGTAAATATTATGCGTAAAGTAAATCAACAGGTTTCCGTCTTTGCATACGGAAGCAAAGCTTACGGTGTGACATTAAGCGGATTTCACTATAAGTTAGACAATTATACTCTTGATCCCTTTGACGGAGCATTGGGAACAAGTAATGATATAACCGAAGAATTCGGTACAGTTTCCGTCACGCACGGAACGGTGATTATAATTGAAACTCTTTTGTAACAAACAAAAGCTCCTCGCGTATAATGTAGTAAATACATAATGCAGGGAGGTTGTTTTATGGGAAGAAAAAAAGGTTCAAAGGGTATTGTTTTTATTTCTCTGGGGTTAGGATTTCTTGTTTCTTTAATTCTTCCCGATAAAGCAATTATAACAATACTTGCAATTGCACTTGTGATTTGCGGTTTGTCTCTTTGTAAAGGTTAGGGGAGATATTTCAGTGAAAGTAGTTGTAATGAAAAGCCCAAAAATCTTAGGCGGAATACTCAGAAAAATTTTCGGAATTAAAAAAACAGAAATACAGCAATAAGAAAAACCACTCACTGATGTGAGTGGTTTTAACTATCAGTAAATCTTATTAAAGAGAGTTTACGATATCTCTTGTGTCTCTTGCAATAGCAAGCTCTTCGTTTGTGGGAAGAACATAAACCTTAACTTTCGAGTCAGCCGTTGAGAGTTCGCCCTCTTTGCCCTTAACGAGAGTGCGACCTATTTCGTTGTCAATTTTAACTCCGAGGTATGTCAGTTCGTTGCAGATCTGGTCACGGAGATCATCGGCGTTTTCACCGATACCGCCTGTAAATACGATAGCGTCAATTCCATCCATAGCAGCTGTAAATGCACCAATGTATTTTTTGATTTCATAAGCAAGAATGTTTCTTGCAAGTGCACATTGCTCATTTCCTTCTGCGGCAGCAGCTTTAACATCGCGGTCATCTGATGAAAGACCGGAAACGCCGAGAATACCGGATTTTTTGTTGAGGAGAGTATCCATTTCCTTAACAGAAAGATTCTCTTTTTCCATAAGGAAGAGAACAACTGACGGGTCAATAGAACCGCAACGAGTTCCCATTTCAAGTCCGTCAAGAGGAGTAAGACCCATTGTTGTATCAATAACCTTACCGTTCTTAACTGCTGTAATTGATGAGCCGTTTCCGAGGTGACAAGTAACGATCTTGAGGTCTTTAATGTCTTTACCCATTACTTCAGCACATCTTGCACTTACAAACTTATGGGACGTTCCGTGAAAGCCGTAACGGCGGATTGCATATTTTTCAGTATATTCATAAGGAATCGGGAATGTGTATGCTTCAGCAGGCATTGTGCTGTGGAATGCGTTATCAAACACAGCAACCTGAGGAACATTTTTGCCGAAAAGCTCAATACTTGCATTCATACCCATAATATTTGCAGGGTTGTGAAGCGGAGCAAGGTCGTTGAGACTTGCTATACCGGCTATAACCTCATCGTCAACAAGAACACTCTTATTGAAAAGTGAACCGCCCTGAACAACGCGGTGACCTACAGCAGCAATTTCGCTGATATCATCAAGAACTTTGTATTCACCCTCGGTAAGAGCATATTTAACTGCGGCAAAAGCTTGAGTATGATTGCTCATCGGTGTGTTATACTCGATTTTCTGTCCATCGGGTGTTTTAAAGCTGATACAAGCTTCGGGGGTACCGACTCTTTCGCAAATACCCTTTGCGATAACACTTTCGTCAGTCATATCAATAAGTTGATATTTGAGTGAAGAACTGCCTGCATTGATAACAAGAATTTTCATTTTAACATCTCCGTTTTCAAATTTTTCTTGAAGTAATTTTAATCCTGTATTATTATATACTTATATTTATACAATTTCAAGTTTTCTTTTACCAATATTTTCAAAATGAGGATAAAATATGTCTTTAATAGGTATTGTTTGTGAATTTAATCCGTTTCATAACGGCCATAAGTATTTGATTGACTCCGTAAAACAGGAAAATGATACGGTTATCTGTGTTATGAGCGGAAATTATGTTCAGCGTGGAGAACCGTCTGTTTTCCCGAAAGAAGTGCGTGTTGAGGCTGCATTAAAAAACGGAGCGGATATGGTTGTTGAACTGCCTTTTGTATATGCAAGTGCATCTGCTGAGGTTTTTGCCGAAAATGCCGTCAGAATACTTGTTTCTTTGGGATGTAACAAAATAGCATTCGGAACAGAAAGTGCCGGTATTGAGGAATTGGTCTTTTTGGCTGATCTTTTTACAACAAAAGAGTTTAATCAAAAAACAGAAAAATACCTTAAAACAGGATGCAACTATCCCGTTGCTCGGCAGAAGGCCATTGATGAGTTCAATATCTCATCGGATATATCGACTCCGAATAATATTCTCGCTCTTGAATACATAAAAGCTTTAAAAAAAATCGGAGCAGATACCGAACCTGTTGCTGTTTCAAGAACAGGTGCAGGATATAACGATAATTGTGCTTATGATGAATTTGCCTCGGCAACGTTTATCCGTAATCTTATTTATAACAACGAGAGCTTCCGTAAATATGTTCCTGAAAATATATATGATTTATATACCGATAATTTATCATCGGATAATTTCTTATCTGCAGAAAAATATAATATTATTCTGCAATCCCTGCTCAGAACAGCAACATATGAGTCAGGAAAAGAAATTGCTAATATGAGTGAAGGCCTGGAAAACAGAATCGATAATGCTGTCAGAAATTCCATACATCTTAACGATATTTATGATATGGCAAAATCAAAAAGATATACGCATTCAAGAATCAGAAGAGCAGTTTTGTGCAGAGCCTTAGGTGTTACAAAGGAAGTCGTTTCCGCACCTGTGCCTTATATAAGATTGTTGGGATTCAAAAATGATTTTTCTTCACAGATCGGTAAAATTGTATGTCATAGCGATTTGCCGTTAATAGTCAGATTTTCTGATATTAAAAATATCGGTAATAATATGGCTGATAAGGTTTTTACTTATGAGTGTATTTCATCAGATATATATAATTTATCGCTGAACAAATCTCGAAACTCCACAAGTGAAAAAACCTTTTCTCCGATAAAAAGATAATTATTTCAAAATAATGCAAGAAATCCTGCAAAAAGTGTTGCAATGACATTTAAAAGTATAGTATAATAGTTTGGCTAATTTTATATGGAGATGTTGACGTGAAATCGTTTATACTTTCAAAAATTGATCTTGATAAAAAAAGATTATCTAAAGGGCACAGAAAACTTGCTGAATATATATCTACAAATTACGACAAAGCTGCTTTTTTGACAGCGTCCAAACTTGGAGAAACTGTAGGTGTCAGCGAATCAACCGTTGTCCGATTTGCGACGGAGCTTGGATTTAAAGGTTATCCGGAGCTTCAGAAAGAGCTTCAGCAAATGATAAAATCAAAGCTTACTTCTGTTCAGAGAATGGAAGTTTCAAGCAGTCTGATAGGGGAGAACAATGAGATTAAAAAGGTTCTCAACGGCGATATCGAGCTTATCCGTGATACTTTGGAGAATGTAAGTCATTCTGAATTCAAAAAAGCAGTTGAAACAATAAATAAAGCCAGAAAGATATATATTCTCGGTGTGAGAAGCTCTGCACCTCTTGCAAGCTTTTTATATTTTTATCTCAATCCTGTTTTTGAAAATGTTGTTCTTGTTGATACCTCCAGCGGAAGCGAAATGTTTGAAAAAATGTTCAGAATAAATGAGAATGATGTTTGTGTTGCAATCAGTTTCCCGAGATACTCACAGCAGACAATAAACGCACTCAGATTTATTTTTGACAGAGGAGCAAGTATTATCGCAATTACCGATTCAGAGGATTCTCCTATTGCAAAATTTGCTGAAACTCTTCTTGTTGCAAAGAGTGATATGGTTTCAGTTGTCGATTCTCTTGTGGCACCGTTAAGTCTGATTAACGCTCTCATTGTTTCTCTGACTTTCAGTCGCAGAGATGAGGTATATAATAATTTTAACGAACTTGAAAACATCTGGGACGAATATCAGGTTTATGATAAGTCAAGCGGAGACGAAAATGAATAATAGAATAATTGTTGTAGGTGCAGGTGCAGCAGGAACAATGGCAGCAGGTGTCGCTGCTGAAAACGGAGCAGATGTCCTGTTACTTGAACGAAATGAAAGAATTGCACGCAAAGTGATGATTACGGGGAAAGGCAGATGTAATGTAACTAATAATGTCATCGATACTCAGGATTTCATTTCAAACATTCCCGGTAACGGAAGGTTTCTTTACAGTGCTTTTTCATCATTCAATTCATCCGATGTTATGGACTTCTTTGAAGATTACGGAATCAAACTCAAAGTCGAAAGAGGGAACAGAGTTTTTCCCGTAAGCGATAAGGCTGTGGATATTGTTGATGCTCTTAATCGTTATATATCCGATTGCGGTGTACTAAGAAAAACAGGACGGGTTGTTAAGCTTTTATCCGAAAACGGAATGATAAAGGGCGTCAGAACCGAGGACGGAAGCGAGTATCCTGCAGATTCGGTTATTATTGCTACCGGAGGTTTATCTTATCCGAAAACCGGTTCAACAGGTGACGGGTATGAGCTTGCAAAAAGTGTCGGTCATACAGTTACTGAACTTAGACCGTCATTGTCAGCTCTTGTATGCAGAGACGGTATCTGTAACGAGTGTATGGGTCTGTCATTAAAGAATATCTCAATAAGGATATATGATGCTGTCAGGAAAAAGGAAATATATGAGGATTTTGGTGAAATGATGTTCACACATTTCGGAGTTTCCGGTCCTGTCATACTGTCTGCAAGTGCACATATGAGAAATATGGAAAAGGACAGATATGAAATATATATTGATTTGAAGCCCGCACTTTCTAATGAAAAACTTGATGCGAGAATATTAAGAGATTTTTCCGATAACAGCAATAAGTCAATTTCAAATGTTCTCGGCTTACTCTTGCCGAAATCTTTGATATCGCCTGTATTGCGTCTTGCGAATATAAGGCAGTCGGAAAAAATCAATCAGATTACAAAGGAAAAGCGTAAAAGCCTTATTGATGTAATCAAATCATTGAAATTGACAGTTGTCGATTTTAATGATATATCAGAAGCAATCGTGACCTCCGGTGGTATTAAAATCAGCGAAATCAATCCTAAAACAATGGAGAGCAAAATTTGTTCCGGATTGTATTTTGCAGGTGAGGTAATTGACTGCGACGGATATACGGGCGGATTTAATCTTCAGATTGCTTTTTCAACAGGTCATTTGGCAGGAATTTCCGCAAGTAATAAATTGAGAGAGGAAAAAAATTATGATTAATGTGGCAATTGATGGCCCTGCAGGTGCAGGCAAAAGCACTGTTGCACGTGCCGCGGCAAAGGAACTCGGTTTTATTTATGTTGATACGGGTGCATTATATCGTGCCGTCGGTGTATATTGTCTAAGAAAAAATATTGAGACGACAGACAGAGAAGCTGTGGGCAGTGTTTTGAGTGAGGTTTCAGTCGAACTTAAATTTATTGATGGAATTCAGCATGTTTTTTTAAACGGTGACGATGTATCTGTTGAAATAAGACTACCGGAGGCTTCAATGGCTGCATCAAATGTTTCTGCAATTCCGTCCGTCCGTGAATTTTTGTTTGACCTTCAGCGTGACATTGCATCAAAGAATAACTGTATTATGGACGGCAGAGATATCGGAACCGTAGTTTTGCCGAATGCACAGGTGAAAATCTTTTTAACGGCTGATGATGAAGAACGTGCAATGCGCCGCTTTAATGAGCTTCAGGAAAAGGGAAGTGAAGTGACTTATAACGAGGTTCTCGAAGATTTGAGAGTGCGGGACTATAATGACTCGCACCGAGAAATTGCCCCGTTGAAGCCTGCTGATGACTCGATAATAATAAACACAACCAATTATACTCTTGAGGAATCAATAAGCAAAATTGTAAACACTATTAAGGAGAAAATGTGATGTCGGAAAAAAAGTATTTTGATTTCAGCGATTATAAAACCCGTAACGGTTTTAACATATACAGACCTTTATGTAATCTTTGTTGTAAAACAAGAGTCAAGCTTGTTGTTGAGGGCGAAGAAAATATTGACCGTGATGACGGATTTATCATTGCTGCAAACCACTCTATTATTTATGATCCGGTTTTTATTGCGACTGCATCAAAAAAAAGACTTATTCACTTTGTAGCAAAGTACGAAGTCTTCAAATATCCTGTAGTAAGATCTGTTCTAAAAAGCTGTAATGCCTTTCCTATCGTACGCGGTAAGGGTGATATGCAGGCTGTCAATTATGCAAGTGAACTTGTAAAAAAGGGAAAAGCTCTTTGTATCTTTCCTGAGGGTACTCGTTCAAGAGACGGATATCCTAAAAAGGCAAAATCCGGTGTTGCTTATATTGCAAGAAATGCAAAGTGCGATGTAGTTCCTGCAGCAATTTGCGTTGAGGAAAGAGGTAAATTCGGTTCAAATGTCTATCTGAAATTCGGTGAAGCCATCAGATATGAGGATATGAACTTCACTGAGGACGGAGTCAACAAGGAAAATAAGGAAGTTGCCAATATGATAATGGATAGAATTACGCTTCTCTGGAGGGAGTGCAGGAAGAAATGCAAGTCGAAATAACTCTTGCTGAAACGGGCGGCTTTTGCTTCGGGGTAAACAGAGCTGTAAATATGCTTTATGAATTAATCTCAAAAGGAGAAAGCGTCTGTACTTTAGGTCCTATTATACATAACCCTCAGGTTATTTCGGATTTGTCGGAGCGAGGTGTAACCATTCTCGATAATATTTCTGACAGTGACGGAAAAAAGAAAATTGTCATACGTACTCACGGTGTTGAAAAAGATGTACTTGAATATTGTGAGAAAAATAAATTTGACTATATTGATGCAACCTGTCCGTTTGTTAAAAAAATTCATCGAATTGTTGAAAAAAATTCGAGTGCGGATATGCCGCTTTTAATAGCAGGCGATAAAAAGCATCCCGAAGTCGTCGGAATTAAAAGTTATTGTGTCGGTAACTGTTTTATTTTTAATTCGGAATCAGAACTGGATAACATACTGTCAGAACACCATTTTAATCCGGAAAAGCCCTTTATTGTTGTTTCTCAGACAACTTTCAGTACAAAAGAGTGGAAAAAATGTGTAAAAAAAATAAATTTACACTATACAAATGCAATTATTTTTGATACAATATGTAGTGCGACCGAAGAAAGACAGGCAGAAGCACTATCTTTATCAAAGAAAAATGATGCAATGATAATTATAGGCGGAAGGTCAAGCTCAAATACGGCAAAATTAAAAGCTGTATGCGAACCGAACTGCCCGACTTATTTGATTGAAACGGCGGACGAGCTTTTGGACATAGCTTTTCCTGATGTTCATTCAATAGGCGTTACTGCGGGTGCTTCAACTCCCGACAGTATTATTAAGGAGGTTCTAAAAACTATGTCCGAGATTTTTGAAAACACAAACACAAATAATATGGAGGAGACAGGCTTTGAGCAGATGCTTGAGGAATCACTCAGCAGTATGAGTTCTGATCAGAATGTTGTAGGTACTGTTGTCGGATTTACTGCAACTGAAATTCAGGTTGAGGTTGCAGGAAGAAAGCATACGGGCTATGTGTCTTTTGATGAATATAGTGATGATCCGTCAGCTGACCCTAAAGCAGAACTTAAAATAGGCGATGAAATCAAGCTTCGTATTATGAAGACAAACGATGTTGAAGGCACTATCAAGCTTTCAAAACGTCTTTATGATCGCGGTGCTGCTTGGGAGAAAATCGAAGCAGATGATACAGTTCATACAGGTGTTGTTACAGGTGTTGTCGGCGACAATAAAGGTGTTTTTGTTCAGAGCGGTGCTGTAAAGGTGTTCATTCCCGCTTCACTTGCAAGAACAAGAAAGAGTGATTCACTTGAAAGCCTTGTCAAGACAACTGTTGAGTACAAGATTATTGATGTCAACAAGATGAGAAGAAGAGTTGTCGGCTCAATCCGCGACGTTGCTGTAGCTAAGAGAAAAGAAGTTGTTGATGCATTCTGGGCAAATGTTGCAGAGGGCAATGTTTATTCAGGTACAGTCAGAAATCTTACAAGCTATGGTGCTTTTGTTGATATTGGAGGAGTTGACGGCTTAGTACATATCACAGAGCTCTCTTGGAAGAGAATTAAGCATCCTTCAGATGTAGTTAAAGTAGGCGACGTTGTTGAAGTTTACATCAAGGAGCTTGACAGAGAGAATAAAAAGATTGCGCTCGGCTATAAAAAGATTGAAGATAATCCTTGGGAAATTCTCAAGCGTGATTATCCTGTTGACAGCGAAGTTCAGTGTAAAATCGTAAACCTCACATCATTTGGTGCCTTCGCACAGATTCTTCCAGGTGTTGACGGTCTTATCCATATTTCACAGATTTCACATAAGCATATCAACTCTCCTGCAGAGGTTCTTAAAATCGGCGATGTTGTTAATGCTAAGATTGTGGAAGCTGACTATGATAAGAAGAGAATCAGTCTTTCTATGAAGGCTCTTATTGATGCTCCTGTTGATGACGCAGTAGCAGAAGAAACAGTAGAAGCTCCTGTAGAAGAATAATTCTCGGCATTCAGGCCATATTAAAAATTATACAGGTCAGATGATGCCTTTCATCTGACCTGTTCTGTATTATGAGGTAAAAATTATGAAAAAAAGATTAAATGTTTTGTCTGGATTAGCCGCGGCAGGTGCTGCAGTAGGAGGCGGAATTGCTTATCTTAAAAAGAAAGATATCTGTCCCAAATGTGAACTGAAAAAGGCAATTGAAAAAACTAAAATCCACTATGTTAAGGATGAAATGTATAATAACGGAGCCGCATTAACTCCACCTATGGGTTGGTCAAGTTGGAACATTTTCAGACAGCGTATAAATGAAAACGTTATTCTTGAAATTGCCGATGCAATGAAAAAATCCGGACTGGCCGATGCAGGATATGTTTATGTAAACCTTGACGACTGCTGGCAATCATCAATGCGTGATGAAAACGGAAAAATGCAAGGTGACTTATCGACATTCCCACACGGAATAAAGTGGCTTGTTGATAGGATAAATGAAAAGGGAATGAAAGCTGGTATTTATTCCTCAAACGGAACGCTTACTTGTGAAGATTTACCGGCTTCCTTATATCACGAAAGAATTGATGCCGAAACATTTGCAGAGTGGGGTATCGAGTATTTTAAATATGACTTCTGTCATCATGTTCATATTCCTTCTGAAGCACCTTATATTGACAGTATAACAATTATTGGCACTTCTATGAATGAAGAGTTGATTTACGAGGCAAAAAATGCCGTGCTGACAGGTGAGGCTAAGGTTGTTGATGAAGGTAACGGATACAGCTATGTTAAAGGCTTGTCAAACGGACTCGGCAAAATTGAGTTCAAGGATATCGAGGTGCCCGAAAAGGGAGAATATGTATTGACTCTTGTAATGAAAAAGAATACAAGTAAAGGTCAGTTCTGTGTTGTTACTGTTAACAGTGAAGATAAATACGATTTTCTTATTTCCGAGCAAAAGGCTTTTTCACGCGAGGGCAGACGACAAATCAAGATATACCTTGAAGCCGGGAAAAATACGATAAGTATTACAAATCCTGTTGCTTCTCTTATGGATAGTGCTGCAATGCAGTATGAAAAAATGGGAAAAGAGCTTGTCAGAGCAACAAAAAAATATGCTGAAGAAAACGGTTGCGAAGAAAAGAAAATTCTCTATTCTATCTGTGAATGGGGCTGGAACAGACCGTGGAAATGGGCAGGAAAAGCCGGAAATATATGGAGAACAACTCTTGATATTCAGCCTAACTGGAAATCTGTGCTCGGCATATATGAGATAAATGTTAGACTTGACCAATATGCGTGTCCCGGAGCGTTTAACGATCCCGATATGCTTGAGGTAGGTAACGGTAACCTTACTTATGATGAAAATAAATCTCATTTCACACTCTGGGCTATGATGTCAGCTCCTTTAATTCTCGGAAACGATATCAGAGAATTTGTTAAACCCGACGGCACGGTTGATGAAAATAATAAGGTGCTGAAAATACTTACAGAAAAGGATATCATCGCTATTGATCAGGACAAACTAGGAATTCAATGCAAACGCATTAAAGCAGGCCTTAAGGATATTTTGGTTAAACCTCTTGATAATAACGAGGTTGCTGTATGCTTCTTCAACAAAACAAGTTCCGATTCTGAAATTTCCTGCATGATGTCAGATATTCATAATGTGACAACTGTCGCATTACCTGTGTCAGAATCCTATAAATGTGTTGAACTCTGGGATAAGACAGAATGTATCGTAACAGATAAGCTGTCAACCACTGTGAGACCTCATGGTGTCAAAATTTTCAGGATTTCATCACTTTAATTCTAAATATTTTATTGAGCATTGAAAAGAATAATATCATAACCAAAGCGATTACAAACCAACATATCGAAAATCTTAGTGATATTATTCCCATTATGTTTGCAGGTGTGTTGGTGTAATCCCATACTCCGAATGAAAAGAGTTTATTCACTATAAGCCCTACCGTGAACTCCAATGTTGTTATTACACCGCATCCCGCAAGCGCTTTTATGATAATCGGGGTATCGGAAAATGCTGAATAAATCATATATATTATGAGTAGTGCCGAACCACCGGTAATTACCATTGACCAATGCGTGAAGCCTCTGAAAACAGATTCAAGAAAACCGTATCCCAATCCTCCGAACAGGAAAATCATTAAGTATTTTTCTGAATTTTTCAATATAAATCACCCTGAAATACTATTCCCTGAAAACATCTTTATATTTCAGTAATTATTGTCAGGTTTTAATAAAGGTGATAAAATGAACGATTTTGAACAGAAACAAACAAGAGCTGAGCAATTAAGAAACGAGCTTAATCATCACATATATCGTTACTATGTGGAGAATGAGAATGATATCTCTGACTATGAGTACGATATGCTTATGCGCGAGCTTGATGCAATCGAAAAAAAATATCCGGAGCTTTTAACAGCTGATTCGCCAACTCACCGAGTAGGCGGCCGGGCTGACAGCCTTTTTGAAAAGGTAATCCATACCGTTAAAATGGAAAGTCTGCAGGATGCTTTTTCTCACGATGAGGTTCGAGACTTTAACAGAAGAGTAAAAGATACTTTCCCGAATGCGGAGTATGTTGTCGAGCCTAAAATTGACGGTCTTTCTGTTTCACTTGAGTATACAAACGGAGTGTTTACCCGTGGCTCAACTCGTGGCGACGGTGTTGAGGGAGAGGATATTACCGCCAATCTCCGTACAGTTAAATCAATTCCTTTAAGACTAAAAAAGGACATTCCATTTATTGAAGTCCGCGGTGAAGTGTATATGCCGCGTGAGGTGTTTCTTAAGATTGTTGAAAAACAGGAGCTTAACGGTGAAAAGCCGTTCAAAAATCCGAGAAATGCTGCGGCAGGCAGTTTGAGACAAAAAAATCCGAAAATAACTGCTGAACGAAATCTTGATATTTTTGTTTTTAACATTCAACAGATTGAAGGTATTGAAATTAAAGGGCATTTTAACTCCATTATGTTTCTTAAGGAGTTAGGATTTAAGACAATTCCGTTTTTCAATAAGTTTAATAATATTGACGATACATTAAATGAGATTGAGCGTATCGGCGAAATTCGTTATACTTTGCCTTTTGATATTGACGGAGCAGTTATTAAAACCGATGATTTTGCTATGCGTGAAGTGATCGGCAGTACGGCAAAGTTTCCAAAATGGGCATTGGCGTATAAATATCCGCCGGAAGAAAAGGAAACACGACTTGTTGATGTTGAAATCAATGTTGGCAGAACGGGTGTATTAACCCCGACGGCAGTTTTTGAACCCGTGCTTGTTGCAGGCTCAACGGTAAGTCGTGCAACACTTCATAACGAGGATTTTATCAGGGAAAAAGATATCAGAATAGGTGATACTGTTAAAATCAGAAAAGCGGGAGATATCATTCCCGAGGTTCTGTGTGTGGTAGAGCATTCCGAAAATTCAATGCCGTATAAAATGCCTGACTTTTGTCCTTCATGTAATTCTCCTGTGCATCGTGAAGTTGGCGAAGCAGCAATCCGTTGCGATAATCCCGATTGTCCCGCCCAGCTTTTGCGTGTTCTTATTCATTTCTGTTCCCGTGATGCAATGGACATTGAAGGCCTCGGTGATGCCGTTCTTGAAACATTGCTCAATGAGGGAATAATTAACAAAATTGCAGATATTTACCGTATTAATTATGACAGAATTTCAGAGCTTGAGGGTATGGGCAAAAAGAGTGCCGATAATATGCGTAATGCTGTTGAAAAATCAAAGCAGAATGACTTGTCAAAGCTTGTTTTTGCATTCGGTATCCGCCATATAGGTCAAAAAGCCTCGAAATTACTTTCAGACCACTTTTTATCACTTGATAACATAATTTCAGCATCAAAAGAAGATATACTTTTTATTGAGGGCTTTGGCGAAATTATGGCTGATTCGGTTGTAGATTTCTTCTCACTCCCGCAAACAAAACAAATGGTTGAAGAGCTTAAAAGCTTTGGTCTTAATATGGAAAGTCAGCGAGAAATCAAAGACAATCGATTTGAGGGTATGACCTTTGTGCTTACCGGAACTCTTTCAACTTATGGCAGAAAAGAAGCTCAAGAAATTATTGAGTCTTACGGTGGTAAAGCATCTTCATCTGTATCAAAGAAAACAACTTATGTTTTAGCAGGTGAGGCAGCAGGCTCAAAACTTCAAAAAGCTACAGATTTAGGTATAACAATAATCAACGAAGAACAATTCGCTGAAATGATAAAATAACTTAAATTTATGTATTATATTCTGAGCTGACCGATCGCGTAGTGACAGGCTTCCATGCCTGCAAACTCACCAAATGCGTAGTGGCAGGCCTCCGCGCCTGCAAAAACACCAAATGCGTAGTGGCAGGCTTCCACGCCTGCAAAACATTTCTTTCCCTCAAGGAGAAAGCTTATATTCGAGCAAAGATACTCAAAAAATATATTTCATTTGGAGGAATAAAAAATGAAAGGCATTAATATGTTTTTATCCGTTATAATGGCGATTATGATATTAGTGTCAATAGTACCGATAACTGCATCCGCCGCCACATCGGGCACTTGCGGAGAAAACCTTACATGGACTTTCAATTCTAAGGATGGAACTCTGTCATTAACCGGACATGGAAGTATGAATAAATATGTTCAGAGTGAAATTCCGTGGAGCAATATTCTGAATGAAATCAAATCTATCAGAATTGAGGAGGGCGTAACGGATATTTCTGACGATGCTTTTAATAACTGTACTTTTCTTGAAACGGTATTTTTTCCTGCTTCACTTAAATCAATAGGTTATTTTGCATTTATGAATTGTAACAGCATTAAGGAAATAATAATACCCGATAATGTTGAATACATCGGATCCCATGCTTTTGCATCCTGTGATTCTCTTAGGAGAGTTGTGATTGGTAATGCTGTTTCTGAAATAATGCGATGTACTTTTGAGGGATGTGAACAGTTAGAGAAAGTTTCACTTCCAAAAAGCTTGATAAGAATTGATGATTCGGCTTTTTATCGTTGTCTCAGCTTGAAAGAGGTTTTATTTGACGGAGATAATGATGAGTGGAATAAAATTCAAATTGGTATGTTTAATGATTCCTTAATGAGTGCTAAGCTGATTTACTTGAGTAATATTAAAATTATCATTTCAGAGCCTTCGGTTAAGCAGATACGGTATAAAGACGGCATCATCTTACATAGTGATATTTTAGGAGAGTATCCGACGGGATCGTATATTATTTGGAGTTCCGATAATAAAAACTTTAAAGAAAGTATAACAGAGGAATCTTTGCTTATTATTGCAGCAAGTAATGGAAAAACAGTTTTTACGGTTACATTAATTGATGAATACGGCAATGAATTGGCTCAAGACAGCGTTGAGATGTATTCCAAAGCCGGCTTTTTCGATAAAATCGGCGGTTTCTTCCGTTCACTCTTCGGCACAACAAAAATTTACAAAAACTAAATAAAATGACTAAAGGACGGTTCGAATTTTCAAACCGTCCCTTTATCTTATAATCCCTTATTATAAAATTCGTTCTTAAACCAAACATCATCTACTTCAAAGGTTTTATGGTTAAGATATTCAAGTATCCCTGCATCTGTTGTAAACTCAAACACAAGCTTATATGAATATAAAAACTGTTTTTTATATCCGTATTTCTTGTTTTGAGCATTAGTACCGTATTTTCCGTCACCTAATAGCGGATGACCGATTGACGCAAAATGTGCTCTGATCTGGTGAGTGCGTCCTGTCAGCAATTCAACTTCAACAAGAGATAAATCTCCGTCAATATCTAATACATTGTATTTAGTACGGATTTCTTTTGAATCCTTTATTTCATTTTTGTAAACAGTAACCTTGTTTTTATTTTCATCCTTAACAAGGTATCCCTCAAGAAGTCCGCTCTTTTTCTTAATTTCGCCGTGAACTATGCAAAGATAAAATTTGTGTAACTCACGGTCTTTCATTTTTTGATTAAGAATACGGAGCGTTTCGGCATTTTTAGCAGCTATAACGATACCGCCTGTATTGCGGTCAATTCTGTTCACAAGTGACGGCACAAATGAAGCCTCGTCCTCCGGCTTGTATTCACCTTTTTCATAAAGATAACGCTTGATTCGACCGATTAACGTGTCAATGTATTCATTGTCGTCAGGGTGTGAGAGTACACCAACCTTTTTGTCACAAAGAATGATATTTTCGTCCTCATAGATAATGTTCAGATTTTTAGATGCTTTGAGAAAGTCATGTTTTTCGGGTGCTTTTTCAAAAAACTCATCATTTATATACATATCAACAACATCACCGGGATTGAGACGAGTTGAAATTTCAGCACGCTTACCGTTTACCTTAATTCGTTTTATCCTTATATACTTATACATAAGTGTTTTGGGAAGCAATGGGACGGATTTTGTTATAAACTTGTCAAGACGTTGGTCGGCATCATTTTTATTGATTGTAAAGCTCTTCATTTTTGCACCTCAAATCAGTTTCAATTAAATATATCACAACTTAAATTGCTTTTCAACTTGAAAGTTGCAATATTATGTTATAAAATAATGACGGTGATTAAAATGAATATTAACAAAATACATTATAAGCAGCTTGATGATGTCAAAAAAATATATTTTAATATGTCATCACTTGAACTGCGTGAATTCCTTAATAAAAAGTTTAAAGCACCTACGGCTGAAGACGATATGACAGGAATATTCGGAAAATACTATAAAGGTGAGAAAATTTATAAGGTAAAATATATTTATACAAGAAACAATCAGTTACAGCCTCAAACTTATGACAGATATTATTATCTTCTTGATATCGGTGAAGACGAAAACGGAACATTTATTGAGTATGTAATGGTTTTTGATAAGCTTTATGACCCTGTAATCCGACTTGTATATATTCTTGCGGTCTGTGCTGTCCTTGCATATCTTTATTATATTTGGTCAAATAATGCAATGAGTACGATTTCTGCATCTGTCCTGGCTGTATTTATATCATTATCTGTATTATTTGTTTTCAAAAAGGTAAAAGAAACTGCACTTGAATGTTCAAAAGCAGAATCATTATTGCTCTCACTTTTAAATGAAGAATGATATTGACAAAAATGTAGTTATATAGTATTATATTAGCAAGTTAACACTTTACTACACTAAAAGGAGATGCTTTTATGAAAATGAAAAAAATTCTTGCTGTTGTAATGGCTGCACTTATGGTTGTTCTCACATTTGCTGCTTGCGGCGGTCAGGATGCTAAGGTTGTTGTTGCTGAAGCAGGTTCAGCAGGTGAAACTGTTATGAACAAGGATGCATATTTTACCGATTATACAAAAACACCTGTTGACTCACAGTCAAAATGTCTTACAGAGGTTAAGGCAGGAACTGCTGATGCGGCTGTTATTGACTATGTTATGTCAATCGGTTCAATCGGTGAGGGAACAGACTTTGCCGATCTGAAGGTTGTTGAAGATGTTTCTTTTGCACCTGAAGAATACGGTATTGCATTCAGAAAGGGCTCCGATGCCGTTAATTATGTTAACAAGGCAATCAGAGAACTTAAGGCTGACGGAACACTTGAAGAAATCGCAAAGAAATACAAGCTTCAGGATCTTCTTCTCGGTGATGGTTCATACGAAGAGATTAAGGCTGAAGAATCTGATTGGGAATACATAAAGGATAAGGGCGAGCTTGTTGTCGGTATCACTCTTTTTGCTCCTATGAACTATAATGATGAAAACAGCGAACTTACAGGTTTTGAAACAGAATTCGCAAAGGCAGTTGCCGCAAAACTCGGTATTGAGATTAAGTTCCAGGTTATCGAATGGAATTCAAAAGAAACAGAACTTGCATCAAAGAATATCGATTGCATCTGGAACGGTATGACAATTGATGATGATAGAAAAGAAAAGATGCAGATATCAATTCCTTATATGGAAAATAAACAGGTCGTTGTTGTTAAAGCAGACTGATTTTAGGAGTTAATTTAATGTCTTTTTCACAGGTCAGCCTTGATTTATTAGAAGGCTTTGCGCAGAATTGTTACCTGTTTGGTGCAACTTTGCTTTTATCATTACCCTTGGGACTGATTATCTCAATGGGTTCAATGTCAAAATTTAAAGTCATTAAATTTATAACAAAAGCTTTTGTCTGGGTCATCAGAGGTACGCCTCTGATGCTCCAGCTTTTTGTGGTTTTTTATGTTCCCGGACTTTTATTTAATACACCGATGAAGTCAAGAATGACTGCAGCGTTAATTGCTTTTGTTATAAATTATTCAGCATATTTTTCGGAAATATATAGAGGCGGTATCGAATCGATTCCCAAGGGACAGTATGAAGCAGGCCAGGTTCTCGGAATGACAAAATCTCAGATTTTCTTCAAAGTCGTTCTTATGCAGGTTGTTAAGCGCATAATTCCTCCAATGAGTAACGAAATTATAACTCTTGTCAAGGATACATCACTTGCCAGAGTTATTGCCGTATCCGAAATTCTGATGCACGCTACGGAATTTTCTAGCAAGGGACTTATCTGGCCGTTGTTCTATACAGCCGTATTCTTCCTTGCATTCTGTGGCGGTCTCACATTGCTGTTTAACTATATTGAAAAGAAATTTGATTATTACCGGAGTTAACTATGTCTATATTAAAAGTAGAAAATATTAAGAAAAGCTTCGGTAACACCGAAGTATTAAAGGATATTTCTTTTTCTCTTGAAAAAGGTGAAGTCTTGTCAATTATCGGTTCGTCGGGAAGCGGAAAAACAACTCTTCTTCGTTGTCTTAATTTCCTTGAATTTGCTGAAAACGGTAAGGTTTATGTAAATGATGAGTTGCTTGTTGACTTCTCGGGAAATGAGCATTTTAACGACAATGTTTTAAGACAAAAAAGATTGAATTTTGGTCTTGTATTTCAGTCTTTCAATCTTTTCCCTCAATATAATATTTTAAAAAATCTTACTCTTGCGGTTCAGCTTCTTGAAAATGTCAAAAAGAAGGATAAGGAAAAAATCAAAGAAATTGATGATAAAGCTGTTGAGCTTCTCAAAAGAGTAGGTCTGGAAGATAAAATGAACGCATATCCTTGCGAGCTTTCCGGAGGTCAGCAGCAGCGAGTCGCTATTGCAAGAGCTTTGATGTTGTCTCCGACTATTTTGTGCTTTGACGAACCGACAAGTGCTCTTGATCCTGAACTTACAGGTGAGGTGTTGCGCGTTATCCGTGAGCTTCGTGACGGAAATACAACGATGATTATTGTTACACATGAAATGACTTTTGCAAAAAATGTTTCCGATAAGGTTATTTTTATGGCTGACGGTATCATTGAGGAAACCGGCACTCCGCAGGAGATTTTTGAAAATCCGCAGAGTCAAAGATTAAAAGATTTTTTAAGTTCATCGCTTAAGGAATAAATGTACTTATATCTTCGATTTGGTGATTTATATGAAAAAAATAATTTCCATACTGTTGATTATTTCTATGCTGATACCGTCATTTTCCGTTATGTCATTTGCTGAGGATCCTGTTCATCTTTCTATGAGTGATGAAACAGTGTATGCCGGAGACGAATTTACACTTAATCTTTTTATCAGCGATAATTCCAAGGTGAGCGGTGCTGTTATAGATATTGCTTACGACGATGATTATTTTCAATTTGTTTCGGCCAAGGAAGGTGCTATTCTTGATGCCGATGCAAATATAAGCATTAAAAATTTTAACAAAGATAATTCTTATGTAAGATTAACATATCTTTCTTCGTCCTCTTCAATCTTATCCTCCGGAATTCTCCTCAGTGTGACATTTTCTGTAAAAGAAGATGCCGAAGGAGAAAGTGAACTGAAAATTTCGATTCCGAATCCCGGAGATTTTATTTCATCAGATCTTACAAAAATTCCGTATACCATAAAGAACTCTAAGGTTACTGTTATAAGGAATTCAAATTTTGTTGACGATTTGACGGAGGAACAGAGTTCCGACGAAATTCCCGATGAGGTGGACAACGGACAGACAGATACCGATGAAGAAGCGGAATCATCTGTTCAGACCGAAAATGAAAAGGATACGAATAAGAAAAATGATAAGGGTATGATTATTATTGCAGCTATGCTTATGGCAGGAATTGCAATGGTTGCGGTAGGTCTTGTATTTATTTTCAAAAAGAAAAAGTAAAAAAACAGGCAGTTCATTGAACTGCCTGTCATTTTATGTTATCGGTTCAAAATCATCAGCTCCGTGCTTACACAGAGGACATATAAAATCTTTGGGTAATTCTTCTCCTTCATAAATATATCCGCAAATTTTACATACATAACCTTTTTTCTTTTTTACTTCAGGTTTAGGTTTGATATAGTCAAAATAGTATTGATATGTTACCGACGGAACATCAGAGAGCGTTTCAGCCTCTGTTACGTCAGAAATAAATAAAAGGTGAGTACCGCAGTCCACAATTTCTTTTACCGAACAGGAAATATATGCATTTGTGCCTTCACAGATAAAATATGTTCCGTTTTCAGTTCTGTAATGGTCGCTGTAACCTGTGAATTTATCGGTGTCTCTGCCGCTTGAGAAACCGAATCTTTTTATCATATCAAAAGTGACTTCCTCTGATAAAACCGAAACAGTAAACTTCTTTGTGCGTTCAATCATCCCACAGGTATAATTATTTTTATTAACTGCTATCGTGATTCTTTTCGGCGAATCGGTAACCTGAGTAACGGTATTGATTATACAACCGTTATCCTTACCGCTTTCTGTTGCACTAAGAATAAATAATCCGTAGCTTAATTTGAACATTGCTTCATTTCTTATCATAATATCATCTCGCTTTCTTTTTTTATTATTATAACACATTATATGTTTATTGTGCAATGTTTATATTCGACAATAATAATTTCAGATTGACAAAATCTGCAGTTTATGGTATCTTTTTTACGTATTTATTGATTTGTATGTTTATGCGTAAATATACATAAAAGGAGATGTAAAAAAATGAAAAGAAAAACAAGTATGAAAACTGTTGTTGCCATAGCGGTTGCAATTTTACTTGTTATGTGCACAATTGTTTTTGCATTTGCTTCTGACGGTGAATCAGTTGCAGCAAAAATGATTGATTGCTCAAAATGCGAAGGTGTCGGAGTTCTTTCAGTTTGTGAAAGCTGTGAGGGAACAGACATCATCTGCGCAGATTGTTCTGCCGCCGCAAATGTATGCGGAGAATGTGGCGGAACAGGTAAGGTGGAAGCACCCACAAAGTTCTACTCAAGTATGTGGTCTTTACTTCCTCCGATAATTGCAATTGTTCTTGCTCTTATCACTAAAGAGGTTTATTCTTCTTTATTTGTCGGTATTGTTGTCGGCGGTTTACTCTATGCCGAGGGCAATTTTGAGGGAACAATTACACATGTTTTCAGCGACGGATTTGTTGCAAATGTTGCCGATTCCTATAATATGGGTATAATTATTTTCCTCATTGTTCTCGGTGCAATGGTTGCAATGATGAACAAAGCAGGCGGATCGGCCGCTTTCGGACGCTGGGCAAAGAAGCATATTAAGTCAAGAGTCGGAGCACAGCTTGCAACTGTTCTTTTCGGTTGTATGATCTTCATCGACGACTACTTTAATTGTCTAACAGTCGGTTCTGTTATGAGACCTGTTACGGACAGCCATAATGTATCACGAGCAAAGCTTGCATATCTTATTGATGCAACAGCAGCACCTGTCTGCATTATTGCTCCTGTATCATCCTGGGCTGCAGCGGTTGCAGGCTTCGTTGCAGAAGAAGAGGTAAGCGGCTTCCAACTTTTCCTCAACGCTATCCCGTATAACTTCTATGCTATTCTTACAATCGTTATGATGGTTGTCATCACAGTTATGAAGTTTGATTACGGTAAGATGAGAATTCACGAACAAAATGCTCTTAACGGTGACCTTTTCACAAGTGATGAGGAGTCCTTCAAAGAATCTTCTGATTCAAATGCTAATCCGAAGGGCAGAGTCTTCGATCTTATCATTCCTGTTGTGATTCTTATTATTGCTTGCGTAATCGGTTTGATTTATTCAGGCGGATTCTTTGACTCAACAAGCTCATCATACAAGAACATTGTTGATGCATTCTCCGGTGCCGATGCATCAGTAGGTCTCCTTTACGGTTCATTCTGCACGCTTATTATTACGGTTATATACTTTATGATTCGCAGAGTAGTTTCATTTAAGGATTGTATGGCTTCCATCCCTGAAGGCTTTAAGGCAATGGTTCCTGCAATTATGATTCTTGCTTGCGCTTGGACTCTTAAAGCAATGACAGACAGCCTTGGTGCAAAAGAATTTATTGCCGGTATCGTTGAGTCAACTGCAGGATCATTTGAAAAATTCCTTCCTGCTGTTATCTTCCTTATTGCAATCGGTCTTTCCTTTGCAACAGGTACTTCATGGGGAACATTCGGTATTCTTATTCCTCTTGTTCTTAATGTATTCCCGTATAGCAGTGGTCCAATTTCGGTTATTGCTATTTCTGCTTGTATGGCTGGTGCTGTCTGCGGTGACCACTGTTCACCGATTTCTGATACAACAATTATGGCAAGTGCTGGCAGTCAGAGTAACCACATAAACCACGTTTCAACTCAGTTGCCTTATGCTATGACTGTTGCAGGTGTATCGTTTGTCACATACATAATTGCCGGATTTGTTCAGAATGCATTTATTTCCCTTCTGATAGGTATTGCTCTTATGGTTGGAACATTACTTGTTATTAAGGCAGTTGTCAAGAAAAAAGCATAATATTTAATAATATTCATTGAAAACACCCTGTCCAATGTGGATAGGGTGTTTCTTTTGCATTAAATGGCTTTAAAATCAATTTTATGAATATAATGGGGAAAGATTGCTTATACAACTGAAGGCGCTTTTAAGGCTAAAATAAAGGGCTATCTTTTAAGATAGCCCTCAGTTTTATTTTTTGACATTTTTTAGAACATCAATATACGCTTTAATCGCTTCTACACAACCGTCAAATCCTAAATCGGAACTGTTAAGGCACAAATCGTAGTTGCGCGCATTATCCCATTCACGACAAGTATAATAGCGATAGTATTCGCTTCGATGCTTATCAATTTTACGGATTTTTTTATCAGCATCTTTTTCGCTGATTGAAAAC
This sequence comes from uncultured Clostridia bacterium, assembly GCA_937920235.1. GTDB lineage: Bacteria > Bacillota > Clostridia > Oscillospirales > Acutalibacteraceae > Fimenecus. Next base: position 135,801 of record CALGUK010000033.1, read on the forward strand.
ATATCCATAACGGTTTCAACACACGATTGATGCGGCGCCCAGATGAATACCTTAATTACATTTTCGTTATCCTTCAATATATAATCAGCACATCTGCCTACAATAACACAGGATTCTTTTTCTGCAAGTGTTTTTATGATTTTTGCCTGGTAGTTAAAAAGATTTTCCTTGGATGTAAACTTACTGTCCTCAGGCGGAATAACACTTCCGCTGTATTTGTGTGTTGACGGATCAAATAAGCCTTTGTTTACATCTTCATCATGCTTTTGAAAAAGACCAAGATTAATACCGCTGTCGTCTGATGCCATATAAAGAATTTCGCGGTCATAGAAAGGAATGTTAAGTTCTTTTGCAAGCTTTTTGCCTACAGTTTTACCGCCGCTGCCGTATCCGCGCGCAATAGTAATAACAATTTTTTTATCCATAATTTGACCACCTTTCAGTATTATTCACTCAGATATGCTCTTTTTACAGATTCATCGTTTAAAAGATCCTGTGCATTTCCCGAAAGAACAATATTACCGGTTTCGAGAACATAAGCTCTGTCTGCAATTGACAATGCCTTTTTAGCATTCTGTTCGACAAGAAGAACGGTTGTTCCGTTTTCATTGATTGCCTCTATTATGTCAAAAATTTCAGACACAAGAAGGGGAGAAAGACCCATGGAAGGCTCATCCATTAAAATGAAGTCCGGTTTTGACATAAGCGCTCTGCCCATTGCAAGCATCTGCTGTTCACCGCCGGAAAGAGTTCCTGCAATTTGATTTTTACGTTCTTCAAGTCGAGGGAATCTCTCATATACATACTTGAGTGTTTCTTCAATTTCGTCTTTGTCCTTGCGTGTGAAAGCACCTAATTTTATATTATCAAGAACAGAAAGCTGTTGGAAAATTCTTCTTCCCTCGGGAACGTGAGCCATGCCCATTGTTACAATTTTATGAGCAGGTGTTTTTGTGATATCGTTTTCGTTGAATGTGATACTGCCTGATTTAGGTTTTAAAAGACCTGTTATTGTGTGAAGTGTTGTTGTTTTACCGGCACCGTTTGCACCGATAAGAGCAACAATTTCACCTTTATTTACTTCAAACGAAATACCTTTTAAGGCCTTTATCATTCCGTAATAAACTTCGATATTATCAACTTTTAAAAGTGGTGCCATAGCAGAATATTTCCTCCTTAATCACCTAAATATGCCTTAATAACCTCTGGATTATTGAGCACTTCGTTGGTTTTGCCCTGTGCAAGCTCCTGTCCGAAATTAAGAACGGTTACTTCCTCGCAAATTCCGCTGACAAGTTTCATATCATGTTCAATGAGGAGAATTGTCATATCAAATTCATCGCGGACAAATCTGATTGTATCCATAAGTTCCTGCGTTTCACTCGGATTCATACCGGCTGCAGGTTCATCAAGTAATAACAACTTGGGATTTGTGGCAAGAGCACGAGCGATTTCAAGTTTTCTTTGCTTACCGTAGGGAAGATTGTCTGCCAGGGTTGAGGCTTCACTATCAAGATCAAAAACCTTAAGCAATTCCATTGCTTTCTCGTTCATCTTTTTTTCTGATGTGAAGAAGCGGGGGAGACGTAAAACACCTTCGACGGTAGAATATCTCATCTGATTATGAAGACCAACCTTTACATTGTCAAGAACCGTGAGTTCTTTGAACAGGCGTATATTCTGGAAAGTTCTTGCAATACCGCAACGGTTAATTTCTATTGTTTTTTTACCTGTAATGTTTACACCATCAAGTAAGATCGCACCCGATGTAGGTTTATATACACCGGTAAGGAGATTAAAAACAGTTGTTTTACCTGCTCCGTTAGGACCAATAAGACCGTAGAGCATACCTTTTTCAATTTTTACATTAAATTCATCAACGGCACGAAGACCACCGAAAGAAATTGAAAGGTTTTTTACCTCAAGCAATGCCATTATTTAACCTCTCCTTTCTTTTCTTTAACAACAAGTCCTTTAAGCTTATTAAGATATGAACCTGTTTTTGCCTTAATTGTTTCATTTGAAGTAACGATCATCATTGCAATAAGAATTACTGCGTAGAAAAGCATTCTGTAATTACCGATTGTCTCTCTGAGAAGCTCGGGGATAAGTGTAAGTACAACCGCAGCAATAACGCTTCCGCGAATTGAACCGATACCGCCGAGAACAACAAAGACGAGAATAAGAATTGACATATTGTAGTCAAATTTAGATGCCTGGAGAGTAGAGAAATTATGCGAATAAATTACACCGGCAACGCCTGCAATAAAAGCAGTCAATGCAAATGTGATAAGCTTATATTTTGTAATATTGATACCAATGGATTCGGCAGCAATTCTGTTATCACGAATTGACATAACTGCACGGCCGGTACGTGAATCAGTAAAGTTATATGCAACAATAACTGTTAAAAACAGAATAATAAAAGCAATAATAAAGTTTGAATCTTTAGGAGTGCCGTTAATACCCAACGCACCGTTGATAAACATTTCACCGTCAGCTGCCATATTCATATCACTGACGCTTTTGAGCGAAATGTGAAAGCCATCAGCATCTCTTCCGAGATAGATTGATGCACATATATTTTTTATAATTTCTCCGAATGCGAGCGTAACAATAGCGAGGTAGTCACCGCGGAGTCTAAGAACGGGAATTCCGATAAGAATTCCGAAAATTGCAGCACAGAGACCGCCAAGGAGCAATGATAAAGGGAATCTGATAACAGCTTCAGGGATTGCTTCTGCCATGAGATTTGAAAACAGAGCGCCCGAATAAGCACCGATACACATAAATCCCGCTTGACCGAGGCTCAATTCACCGAGAATACCAACGGTAAGATTAAGGGAAACAGCAAGAATTGCATATACACAAAGAGGAACAAGAAGATCCTGCATCATATATGACATTCCGCCGTTGGCAAGCATAATCTGAACAATTACAAATGCAGCAATAAGTATAATATATGTGATTAAACTCGTTTTTGTGTTGGGTTTAATCGACTTAGAATTTCGTTTCATAAGTTTTTTCTCCCTTCACAAATTAAACCTTTTCACTTATCTTCTTACCGAGGATACCTGTCGGCTTGAACATAAGAATAAGAATAAGAACACCGAAAACAATTGCATCAGCAAGCTGAGATGAAATATATGCTCTGCCGAGAATTTCAATAACTCCGATGAGAATACCGCCGATCATAGCACCCGGGATAGATCCGATTCCGCCGAAAACAGCTGCAGTGAAAGCTTTGATACCGGGCATTGCACCTGTTGTGTTTGAAAGAATGGGGTAAGCAGAACAATAAAGAGCACCTGCAACAGCGGCAAGTGCCGAACCGATTGCAAAAGTAATTGATATTGTTTTATTAACATTTATACCCATCAGCTGTGCAGCGCCTTTATCCTCAGAAACAGCAAGCATTGCTCTGCCGGTTTTTGTTTTCTTGATAAATAAAGAAAGTCCGATAACGATAAGGAATGATACAACAATTGCTGCGGATGTTTCTCCGGAAATGACAACTTGACCGTTAAAAAGCTTGATAGCTGGAATTTCAACTACTGAAGTAAAATTAACCGGATTTGCACCGAATATGACCAGTGCAATGTTCTGTAAGAAATAGCTGACACCGATTGCCGTGATAAGAACTGCAAGTGAGGTTGCCTGGCGAAGCGGTTTGTATGCAATTTTTTCAATTGTAATACCGAGTACGGTACAAGCCACCATTGCAATAACAACAGAAAGCAGAGGATGGATACCTGCTTGAGAAACCGCAATGTAAACCACATAACCTCCGATCATAATAACGTCGCCATGAGCAAAGTTAAGCATTTTGGCAATACCGTAAACCATAGTATAGCCGAGAGCAATAACAGCATAAATACTGCCAAGGCTGATACCGTTGATAAGGTTACTCAAAAAACCCATTATATAACATCCTTCCGTGAATATGCGGTATAAAACACCACATTAAATAAATCATCATATTATAACATATTATAAGAGGAAAAAGCAATACAAAAGTAATAAAAATACCGACAGTAAACATTTACTGTCGGTATTTTTTTTAAAAGTCAGATTAAAGAGCTACGTATGCGCCATCTTTGATAACAACAGCCATCGGGTCTTTTGAAACAGCACCTGATGCGTCCCAAGTAAGAGCTGAGCCTGCACCTGTAATTCCCATGTAAGAGAAATCATCAGCAGCAATAGCAACCTTAAGAATGTCGCAAATCTCTGAAGGAGTCATATCAGCTGTTACGTTGTTTGCTTTAAGAAGACTGGCGATGATGTAAACACCGTCGTAAGCATCTGCAGCAAACTGGTTAGGAATTTCGTTGTTGTACTTGGCCTTGTATGATGCAACAAACTTCTGGGTAGCCTCATCATCAGCGTCAGCAGCGAAAGGAGTAAGAAGCATTACGCCTTCTGCAAGCTTTGTATCAAAGCCGGGGATAGCAAGAATTCCGTCAAGACCGTCGCAACCGAAGAACTTGGGAGCATAGCTTGCTGATTCTGCAGCCTTGAGGATAAGAGATGCTTCTGTGTAGTAGATCGGAAGGAAAACAAGTTCAGCACCTGCTGTTTTGCAAGCCTGGATCTGAGCTGAGAAGTCCTTGTTACTGTCTTTTGTGAAAGACTGTTCTGTAACAAGAGAAATGCCTCTTTTTGCAGCTTCAGCTTTGAAGTTGTTATAGATACCTGTTGAGTAAGGATCTGATGAGTCATAGATTACGGCAACTTTTTCAGCAATCTTGTTTTCTGCAACATACTGAGCAGAACGTGTACCCTGGTTAGAGTCTGTAAAACAGATCTGGAAGCAGTTATCGTTAGCAATTGCTGCATCAGCAGAAGCGGAAGGAGTAAGCTGGAACATATTGTCTTCCTTTGTCTTTTCAATAACTGCAAGGCAAGAACCTGAAGTTACTGTACCAAGGAAAATTTGCATATCCTGATCCTTGAGTGAGTTATATGCGCTGACAGCTTTGTCACCCGGGTCGCCTTCATCGTCTGCTGTTACGATTGCGAGCTCTGTACCGTTGATACCGCCGGCTGCATTGATTTCTTCAACTGCAAGCTTAGCAGCGTTAACAACTGCATTACCGTACTGAGCAGCAGGGCCGGTGAGAGGACCGCTTACACCGATTGTGATTTTCTTTGCTTCATCGTCATCTTTGTTTCCGCCGCAAGCTGCAAAGCAAGTAACAACAAGTGTTAAAGCCATAAGCACGGCAAGGACTTTTTTAAAATTTTTCATAAAGAATTTCCTCCTTAAATTTTTGTATCAGAATTGATACATTATCTCTTTAATCAGATAAAGTAAATATACACTAATTTTTTCCATAAGTCAATTATTTTCTTAACAATTTGTTAAAAAACAGAAAAATAAGGGTACATCTGAGATGCACCCTTATAAAATTATTTCTTTTGCGGTCCGTTATAACCGTTTTCTTCCTGGAACTTTGCTATCTTATCAATAACGCTGAGAACAACCTCAAAACCGTCACCGACAGTTTCCATTTCAAATCTGTCGGTCTTATCGTGCCATGTGTGATAATAATATGTAAGCATCGGATTCTGAGCGGCAAAGGTTACTGATTTGATTCCTGCTCTTGTCATCGGTGTACTGTCGCATCCGCCGACAGGATTATGAATACAACCGTTTGTTTTGCTTTCGATACCCATTTCATTAAATGTCTCTTTAAACATTTTTTCAAGGTCAGTATCAAATCTGCACATCTGCCAATCGTCCTGAATAACAACTTCAAAGTATTCCTTATCGGCAACAGAGTCAATATTTATGTTCCAAGCATTTTTTGTCAGATCATCGTTTTTATGTTCACGGACAAATGCCATTGAGCCGCGAAGACCTGCTTCTTCAGAACCGCAGTTGCAATCAACAATGCGGCAGTTTTTCGGCATTTTATCGGGATTTTCCTTAAAATATTTGATTACTGCATAGCTGAGCGCACATCCGGTAGCATTATCCATTGCACCTCTTGAAGCAGTTTCTTCATCGGGATCGTTCCACATAATTATAAAGCAGCTTCCTATAGCTGTTATAAGCGGTAAGAAATGAAGAACCATGAGAAGTCTGTCAAGTGATTCCGACGATGCAGCGATATATGCCCATGATGCATTTGCATAGAGGCCTGAATAAATCACAGCCATTGCAATAGAAAGACCGACAAGGAAAAATACGCAAACAGCACCGAAACCTACTTTACCGTATATTAATAAAAGACCTATCAACGGTTTGTCTTTATATTTTGCGGCATTTTCAGAATGCCTCCAGGTCCAGCAGGTGTCGGTGTGTCCGGAAAGAATAATTGTATAATCATATTTTCCGTCTTCGGGAACAAGCTCACCGTAAACATTCTGAGAAATTTTCTGCTTGAAAAACATATCAAACCAAGGCTTATAAAGGAAGCATCCGAAGATAAGCCAAAAGACCATACAGATTCCTGCAAGTGCCATTGCAAACCATAAATAATAGTTGTGAAGTGCAAAGTAAATCAGACCGCTTGTGATTAGTCCGTACCAACCTGCATAGGGGAGACCGCCGATACAAGCTCTCGGTGAAACACCGAATTCTTCTTTTTTAGGTGTGATACCGATTTCCTTAAGCTTATCACCCATATAATCGGCATATTCTTTTTCTCCTTTAGAGCCGGGGAGACGTGAACCGATTTTTTCAGAAGCGTGTTTAACTATATCCCACGCCTCTTGCACATACTTTTTTGTTTCTTCTCTCATTTGTGCAACCTCCAACAAATTTTATTTATAATATAATATAAAAAAATATGAATTAAATCAAGTATTATTTACAATTTTACATAAAAATTTGACTGTATTATCCGTGTATTTAACCTTCATAAACACAAAAACAGAATGCCGAGTATTCATACGAACACTCGGCTGATGTATAGATAAAATTTTATGATCTGTTACGAGCGATTTTAAGAGTTGTTGTTTTCGGGAACTCTGTATCGCGAATTTTGATTTTAGCAACATTTTTGAAAATCGGATTACTTCTGTTGTAAACTTCAACATCATCATCAATTCTGTCGCGTGCATCGGGAAATTCTTTTTCGTTGAGGAAGAATTCAGCAACGATTTTTTCATCCTCCTGATAAACAAGAACTTCTTCAACATATTCGATTCTTGAAAGCTTATCCTCAATTTCTTCAGGAGAAACATTTTTACCGTTTGCAAGGCAGATAAGATTTTTCTTTCTTCCGACCATAAACAAGAATCCGTCTTCATCAATTCGGCCGTGGTCACCGGTAATAAGCCATTCACCGTCAAAAACTGCTGCGGTAGCTTCGGGATCTCCGTAGTATCCCTTCATAACGTTTGTACCCTTGACATAGATTTCGCCTACACCTTCGTCATCGGGATTAACAATTTTGATTTCACAGCAATCAAGGGGAGTACCGACACTTCCGAACTTAAATTTTCCCGGTCTGTTGCAGGTAACGGCAGGGGAACATTCGGTAAGTCCGTAGCCGTTATATATATCAATACCGAATTCGTGCATACCGATTTCAACCTTTGGATCAAGGTTTGCAGCACCGCAGACAATCATATTAAGGTTTCCGCCGAGATTATCAATGATTGTTTTGAAAATTTTTGCTCTTTTGTCAATACCGACCTTAAGAAGGGCATTACTGATTTTAATACCTTTTTTGAGAATGTCTTCGCGTCCCGTTTTTCTTGCAGTTTTCCAGATTCTGTTGTAAATTGTATTAACAACAAGCGGAACACCGCAAATGTTATACGGCTTATATTTCTTCATATCTCCCTGAATATTTTTAATACCGTCACAGAGATAACCCCATTGTGAAAGGATATATGAAGCAAAAAGAGCACTAACCCACGCATAAGTATGATTTAACGGCAAAAATCCGATGGCGTGTCTGCCGTTAAGAGCGCGGCATGATGAAGAGCAGTTACTTGAAATATTAAAATGTGTGAGCATAACGCCTTTGCTCTTTGCAGTTGTTCCTGAAGTATAGGCTATACATGCAAGGTCATCAGGCTTGACATCGGCATCGAGGAAATCTCTGTTACCTGCATCGAGAGCTGCCTGACCTTCTGCAAGAAAATCGTTGTAATCATCAAGGCAGAAGTACTGCATATCCGGCATATCGGGATTTGCTTTGAATTGTTCAACAGCGTTATTAAATTTAGCTGAATGAACAAGAGCGTCGCAATCACAACGGATAAGCTGATCTGCAAGATCGTCATAGGGGAGCTTTGCGTCCATAGGAACCGTGATATTGTCGCCGACTATTGTAGCATAGTATGCAACCATCCACTCAAATGAGTTTTCAGATATAATAGCAATTTTTTTCTGTCCGTTAAGACCCTTGATATAATAAAATGTACCTAATGCGGCAATTTCGCTCCAGGTCTGATTGAATGTTCTTTCACATTCATTTTTGTCTTTGTCAAGGAAAACATACTGCCTTTTGTCACCGCCTCTTTCAGTACCCGTAACAACAATTTCTTTAATTGTTTTGTATGTAGGTATGTTAGCGTTGCCGGCATTCTTATGTTTTTTTGCCATGTTTAACACCTCATTAATTATGTCACAACATATAAAATCAAGTTTGACATTTGTAAATATTTTCGGTATAATATTAACAAATAATGAATAGAAAGTCAATGAATTGTCTAAAACTTATACATTTAAAGGGGTTTTGTCAATGTATGAAGGTATTAATCCTACCGCATTAAAATCACAGCAATGGCTCGCACAAACACTTCTTGATTTGATGGAGGAAAAGCAATATAACGATATATCAATTAAGGACATCTGTATTAAAGCGGATTTATCGAGACAGACGTTTTACAATTATTTTGACTCAAAAGAGGAGCTGTTTAGATTTTTGTTAAGAAGCTCATACGAGAAAAAGCTTAATTCTTTAACGGAAATTCCCGCATCCGATAAAGCGATTGAAGCATTTGTTACCACCGTAAAGGATAACCCGAGGCTGGTTTCGGTAATACTGAAAAATAATCTCGGTAATGTTGTTTCGGATGAAATTTTCAATGCAATTACACAGTTTTTAAATAAGTTTATACCTGATTTTGACAGTCAAAGTGATTTTTCATATCATGTGGTTCTCTTGTCCGGAGCACTTACACATTTTATGTTATATTATGCTCGAAACAATGACGAACTTTCCGAAAAGGAAATGACACGAATACTCGAAACATTCCTCTCGGGAAAAATATTTAAATTGTTAAGAATGTCAAAGCATTTAAAAAAGGTACTCAAATGAGTACCTTTTCTTTTATGTGTTTTGAATATCTATCTTTCAATATAAACACCGAAACAAGTACAGTTTGCACTTGTTACAGTATCAATAGTGCCAATACCTGTTTCATAATATTTTCCTTTCATACCACTTGCATTCCAGACCTTTTTAAATTCACCGTCAGCAAAAAGATGTTGTTTGTCGAACATTGTGGTATCTTTACCATCAAAATTGAAATATAATGTTGACATTCCTGTTAAATAAAACTCATCAAATATCTCAATTTCACAATAATTTTTTGCAGATTCTATAATGTCTTCATTTTTCAAAAAATCACATAAATCCGAATACAATATTCCGTCTTCGGTAGAATAATAACTATATTTTTTAGTAATTATGTATGATAATTGTTCAGGCTGTTCGCTGGGAGAAAGTAAAACGAGGCTGATATATTCGTGCATTGATTCATCATTCATTTTGATTTCTGCATGTTTGAAATTTCCATTCTTGTCAAGTCTGATATCAATATATGTGCAAACAGTATTTTCTGAAAAATAGCTATTACGGCTATCCAATTCAATAAGCAATTCAGTTACAGCTATTCTGTTTTTTGTGCTAAAATCACCGATATATGTAACGGTATTTTGCTTGTCAATTGCAGATTTAACAAGAAATAATATTGAAAAAATGCAAAAAATCACAGCAATAATTAAGAAAAACTTTATTGTTTTACTCTTTTTTACTGCCGTTTCAGTTTTTTGTACAGCTTCAACCAGATTATCATCAGATTTCTGAGTAAAAGTTTCTTCGGAAATTTTTTTAGAAAAAATAAAAGTGAGTATTCACATGCGTAATTAAAACTCACTATTGTGCGAGTGTTAATCTTGTATCACCGCCCGAAGAAGCAAATATCAGACGCGTTAAATGGAGTACATCATATATAGATTATCTTTTTGAATATAAAAAGTTGAGTTAAAAGAGGAGAATTAAATGGAGTGGGAGCATAATATGTCTGACACTCGTTCACATGCAAAAAAATGTTAAATATGAGATAATTCTAAGATGAAAAGAAATAGTGCGGTAGTTTTTCACTACTGCACTATTTTGCTGCTTAAGTAACATTTTGCATTTTCAAATAATTCAGAACGATTGTTGATGTTAAGCTTTTTGAAAATACTCGACGTATGTTTTTTAATTGTGCTTTCTGTTACAAAGAGTTCATCGGCAATATCTTTTCGCTTTTTGTTCTGCATAATCAGTTTTAAAACCTCTTTTTCGCGTTGGGAAAGAGAGTGTATATCATTCCAGTTTTCAAAAATAATATCAATCTGATTTTGCTCAAAATACCCGATATTTGCTCCTTGTTCATTAGAAACGGCTTGTGCTGTTTCGGCTTGGATTACAACAGATTCGGAAGATATTCCTTGAGTATCCGCAAGACCGTAATCTTGTAAAATCCCGTATAGGAATAATATTAAGCCCTCAGTGATTATATAGGATATGGACATAAATTCAAATCCTGCTTTTATGGTGTTTTCAATAAGCCAGATTGCAATATTGCCGATAACAACAAATGCGAGAAAAATAGAGTGTTTGATAGATATAACAGTCTTTTTAACCGCTGTGTATATGATAATTGCAATCATTGCAGAGAAATATGCAAACAGAAAAACTTTATAAATATTATGTAACGGTCCGTAATCTTTAACAAGTGTACCGACACCGTTTATCACTTCAAAGGAAACAGCTTTATAATAAATAGGCAACCATCCGCCACTTGAAGCGATAAAAAACATTATCATATTGTTACCGATTAAAATACCCGGCAAACTTTTAGGATAAGTGAATCTTGAAAGATTCATAATCATCATAAGAACAGAAAATGGCAGGAATATGCTTCCAAGGTACGCGATCCTGCTTGCCCATAAAGCAAAATCAAGACTTTTTGCAACTGAGAGAAGAAAATACCCCAAATCACATATGGCTACACAGATAAAAAGAAACAGCAACCAAACATCTCGTTTTCTGTCAACAAAAAAATAAGCAATAATCATCAAAAGAGAAATAACAAAGATAATACCGTACAGTGTAGTCATATTATTCCTCCTTTGTTGTATTAATTTCAATTCCGTTACGTATGCAGAACGAATAAAATTTGCCTATCATTGCCAGATGTGGAGTTCTGTTTTCTCTTTCCCAACGGCTGATTGTTGCATAGGAAATCCCGATTTGCTCAGCAAGTTCAGTCTGTGTCAATTGTAAAAGTATGCGGACAGTTTTAACCTGTTCGGGAAAACTTAAGGCTTTTATATTAAGTTTCATAGTTTAACTCCATAACTTTATATATCATAATATAGCATAATTTGAATTTTGTGTCAATTTTTGAATTAAATTGTTTTTACTACTTTAGTTATACAACATATACAAAATGATAACTTGTTTTTTGACATGGTAGCCCTAAAGGTAGCCTTCTTTTTAAGAAAGTAACCCATAGGGCTACTTATTTTAATGGGTTTTAACAAGTAAAATTATATTGTAAATACTTGTAAAAGGAGGTAGCAAAAATGCTGAAAGCTGTAACAAAAAGATTTACCGACAAGTCAACAATAAAGCAGTTTGAATTTGAATTCTATTGTGACTGTTGCGGTAAACCCATAAAAACAGACATACATGAATTTGTTTCAGGTTTCAAGGATAAAAAGTTTTTAAGTAATGATGAGCGAGAAGCAAGAGCAATCATTTATGCAAATGACCACGGAAAAGCTTATGAACGTGCAAACAATGAAGTGCGGCTTGAACTTAACAAGTGTGAAATTTGCGGAAATATGGTTTGTGAAGATTGCACAGTATATGGGGTGGATCTTCAAGGAGGCCTATGTTGTAAAAACTGTGCTGAAAAACAAAATAGTTAGCTGAAGGGAGAAAATAAATATGGGACTTATTAAAGCAGGCGTAGGAGCACTCGGCGGTGTTCTTGCTGACCAATGGAAAGAGTTTTTCTATTGTGATTCAATAGACAAGGATGTAATGGTGGTAAAAGGAACAAAGCGTGTAGGCGGACGTTCCTCAAACACAAAAGGAAGCGACAATATCATTTCAAACGGTTCAGGCATCGCAGTTGCTGACGGACAATGTATGATTATTGTTGAACAGGGCAAGATTGTTGAAATCTGTGCTGAACCCGGTGAGTTCACTTATGATACATCAACAGAGCCAAGTATTTTCTCAGGCAAACTCGGTGACAGCATAAAAGAATCATTTAGAACAATCGGTAAACGATTTTCTTATGGTGGCGATACCGGAAAGGACCAGAGAGTTTATTATTTCAATACAAAAGAGCTTGTGGGCAATATGTTTGGCACACCAAATCCCGTTCCGTTCAGAGTTGTTGACAGAAATATCGGATTGGACATTGATATTTCTGTTCGTTGTAACGGTACATATTCATATAAAATCAGTAATCCGATTTTGTTCTACACAAATGTATGCGGTAATGTTGAAAGGGAATACACAAGAGAAGAAATTGATGCTCAATTAAAGTCAGAGTTTTTAAGTGCTTTACAACCTGCATTTGCAAAAATTTCTGATATGGGAATTCGATACAGTGCATTACCCGGTCACACAATGGAACTGTCCGATGCAATGAACGATGTCCTTACTGAAAAATGGGTGAATCTTCGCGGACTTTCAGTAGTGTCTGTTGCAATCAATTCAATTACAGCACCAAAAGAAGACGAAGATATGATTAAACAGCTTCAAAGAAATGCTGTTATGCGTGATCCGACAATGGCTGCTGCAACACTCGTCGGTGCCCAGGCTCAGGCTATGCAGGATGCTGCAAAGAATGAAGCAGGCGCTATGACAGGCTTTATGGGTATGGGTATGGCAATGAATGCAGGTGGCGGCATGAATACACAGAACCTTTTCGCTATGGGTCAGCAACAAGCCGTACAGCAAGCACCTGTACAGAATGGATGGAGTTGTTCTTGTGGTAATACTGTTTCAGGAAACTTCTGTCCTAACTGTGGTGCCAAAAAACCTGAGCCCAAACCTGCAGGAGATAGCTGGAAATGCTCTTGCGGTGCAACAGCAACCGGAAAATTCTGTCCTGAATGTGGTTCACCAAAGCCTGCTGATGAAGGTTGGACCTGTTCCTGCGGTGCAGTAAATAAAGGCAAATTCTGTCAGAATTGCGGAAGTCAGAAGCCTGCAGGTGTACCTCTTTACCAATGTGATAAATGTGGTTGGAAACCTGATGACCCACACAATCCGCCAAAATTCTGCCCTGAATGCGGCGACATTTTTGATGTAAACGATGCTAAATAATTATTAGGGGGAAAATATAATGGGACTTTTCGATAAAAAATATTGTGATATCTGTGGTGAAAAAATCGGTCTTTTAGGTAACAGAAAGCTTGAAGACGGAAATATGTGTAAGGATTGTGCAAAAAAACTTTCACCCTTCTTCAGCGAAAGAAGAAGCTCAACTGTTGCAGAAATTAAAAATCAACTTGAATACAGAGAACAGAATAAGCAGAATCTTGCCGGCTTTTCACCGATGTTCACCTTTGGTGAAGACGATAAAATCTATATTGACCCGATGAAGCAGAGCTTTGTTGTTTCGCGTCGTAATCCCGGAAGCTGGAGTGATGAAAATCCTGATGTTATTCCGCTTTCAAGTGTTACGGGCTGTAATCTCAGGGTTGATGAAGACCGCGAAGAAATTTACACACAAGGCAAAGACGGAGAAAGAGTAAGCTACAATCCGCCGAGATACAAATTTACTTATGATTTCTACATTGATATCAATGTAAACAATCCTTATTTTGACGAAATTACCGCAAGACTTAATGACAGCGATGTTGAGGGTATGGGCACAATGGAATATAACCGCTATCAGAAGACTGCACAGCAGGTTATAAACAACCTTACGCAAAACGGTAATGCCGGAATAAATAATAACTTTAATCAACCAATGAATAACGGTTACAATCAGGCTATGAATAACGGTATGCCTATGAATCAGGGCTATGCTCCTGCAGGTGCTTATGGTCAGCCCAATCCCTATGCTCAACAGAACGCATATAATCAACCAATGAACAACGGTTACAACCAGCCTATGAACAATGGTTATAATCAGCCAATGACCAACGGTTATAATCAGCAACCTGCTTATGGTCAGCCTGTTCAGCCGCAAGCACCTGTATCTCAGGCTTGGGTTTGTCCGGCTTGTAACGCTACAAATGAGGGTGGCAGATTCTGTATGGCTTGTGGTACACCACGAGGATAAATAATGAAAAATAAAATTATACTCGCAATAATTATTATTCTTGTAATCATTTTAATCGGAGTAATATATTACGTGAAAAATTTAATGATTGTTCGTGATAAGGATGGAATGGTCTATAAATCCCAAAATCATATTACTCTGAATGACGAAAATTTTGGAAGAGGAGATGATTGACAGTGCCGACAATTGCTGAACAAAAATGTCCTTGTTGTGGCGGTGGAGTACAGTTTGACGCAGGTGTACAAAAACTAAAATGTCCCTATTGTGAAACTGAGTTTGAAATCAATCAGTTAAATCAAGAAACTGCTGACAATGTTGATTCAATAAACTGGTCTGCACAGGATAATCAATGGTCATCAGGTGAAACTGACGGAATGAATGTTTATTCTTGTCAGTCATGTGGTGGCGAAATAATTGCCGACAGTACAACAGGTGCTTCAAAATGTCCGTATTGTGACAATCCTGTTGTAATGAAAGGTCAGTTTTCAGGTGCTTTGCGTCCCGATTTGGTTATTCCTTTCAAGCTTGACAAAAAAGCCGCCAAGGAAGCATTGAAAAAGCATCTTGCTGACAAGAAGTTTGTTCCAAAAGCATTTCTTGATGACAACAGAATAGAAGAAATCAAAGGTGTTTATGTTCCTCATTGGCTTTTCACCTGTGATGCAATCGGAAATGCTAATTTCAAAGCGACACAGGTAAAAACCTGGTCGGACAACAATTACAATTACAAGGAAACATCATATTTCGATGTTTACAGAAGCGGAAATATAAGCTTTGACAATGTTCCCGTTGACGGTTCAACAAAAATGGCAGATGACCTTATGGAATCCGTAGAACCATTCGATTTGTCACAGGCAGTTGATTTCAACACAGCATATCTGGCAGGTTATCTTGCAGATAAATATGATGTTACAGCAGAAGAAAGCATGAACAGAGCAAACGAGAGAATTCGTACAAGTGTAGGAGATGCATTAGAGGAAACTGTTAAAGGCTACAACTCAATCGATTCACGCGTTGTGAATATGAATATTGCAAACGGATTTTATAAGTATGCTCTGTATCCGGTATGGATTCTCAATACATCGTGGAAGGGTGAAAAATTTACTTTTGCTATGAACGGACAAACAGGTAAGTTTGTTGGTAATCTTCCGACTGATAAAAAAGCGGTTGTAAAAGCATCGTTGTTGCTTGGTGCAGGAATAAGTGCAGTTCTATGTGGCTTGTCCTTCCTGCTTGGATGGCTTTAAGGAGGTGCTGAAAATGATTAAAAGATTACTAACGATTTTTCTCGTTGTTACAATCTGTATTTTTACATCAATATCTGTTTCAGCATACACCGACCAATATATTTTTGATTATGAAAATGCACTTTCCTATGAGGAACTTCAAGAGTTGGAAACCACAGCCGAGCAGATTGAAAATGAATACGGTTACTGTGTAATGTTCTGTATCACAGACGAAGAAACAGAAAGTAACTATGCACAGAATATTTATGATACATACACTGACAATGAAAAGGGTATCATTTTCGTTCATAATATAGAAAGCGAAAGATACAATTTCTATGTAACTGAATCTGCAGGATCAACATTTGATTTTATGGTAATGCGGGATGCGTATGATTCAAACGACAGTTATTTCGGTGGAATACAGGATTATTACAAAGTTACTGAAAATGTGCTTGAGGATACCGTACTTGTTGATGCGGACAGGAATACAGATGCAGAGACAACTGGTTCTTCAAATATCAGTGCAAAAAGTCCTGTAAAAACAATCATTCTCTGTATTGTAGTGGGTATGGCTATGGGCTTTATTATCATTCTTGCCATAGCATCAAAAAACAAGTCTGTGAGAATGCAAACAAACGCGACGGTTTATACAAGACCCGGTAGCTTTGTTGTAACAGGCAGTTATGACAATTTCCTATATAAAAATCTTGATAGAATACCAAAACCAAAACAGGAAAACAAAAAATAAAATTTAATCTTTAAGGAGGGATACCAATGGGACTTTTTGATTCACTTAAAAGACATGCAGAAACTACGATTAAAAGAGAGGTTTCGCAAGGGATAAACAAAGCAGTGAATAATGCTGCTCAATCTGTTGCAAAAGGAAGAAATCATACTGAAACTTTCACCTTTGCATCACTTCCAACAAATGTTGCTGAACTTCAAGTTCTTCCCGAATCAAGTCTTGATTCTGCTTTTAAAACAACAGCACTTACGCTTGTGGTTTTGTGCAATTACGAGCACAATCCTGATGCAACAATAGAAATGCTCAATTTCCTTAAAGGTCCCGGTGAAATCAGTGGATTTGAAAAGCAGTTTATCAAAGAGCATCTTGATTCTGAGGGATATAAAGCGCGTTCATTTTTTGAGGGTGCAACTCCACAGAATAGTTACAAACCAAATGTTCCTTACAAAATAACAGTTATTGAAAATCCGTATTCTTTTGATAATGAAAACTGGGCAACACTCTATGTTCAGAGTGGTGGTGCGGATAATCCAAGACCGATGAAGCTTCGCAAGAAGCCTTCAACAGGACAATGGTTCCTTGTTGAAATTCAATGTCTTGCAGATATTCGTGTTCCGATAGAAGAAGACCCTTGGGCATAAAAAGAAAAAAGGAGAAACCATTATGAAAAAAATATTTGCAATTATTCTTGCATTCTTAATGTTATTTTCACTTGCAGCTTGCGGTGATAAAAATCCTGAAAAACCAAACGAAACAAAACAGCCTTCAGGCAATGCAGACATCACAACCTCATTCTTTGAAATTACACTCAGTGACGATTGGAAAAATATCGAAGAAGACTTAAAGAATGAAGAGGAATATTCTAAAGCGGTTCTTCAGGTGCTTGACCCCGAAGATGAAGAGTATTATTTAATCGAGGCAACAATCAGCGTTGAAATCGACGAACCTTACGATTTCCGCGAAGACCTTGTTTATTACGGCTTCAACCAATACGAATATGAAGTGAATAAAGCTTATGAAACTGTTAAAATCGGCGGTGTTGACCTTCTTAAATATGACGACGGCGAAGAAACTCTCGTTTATTTTAACCGTATTGAAGGTGCAAACGCAACGGTTTATGTCAAGTTTGACGCAACCGATATCAAGGATGCTCATATTCAGGCACTTCTTGACGGCATAACATTTAAACTTAAGGATATAGGTAACGAAGATGGTCCTTGGGAATGGGAAGGAACACCTTTCTCTGCAACAGATAAGAGTGTAACAGCAGGTTCGTTAAATATACAATCAAAATGGATAACACTTGATGAATATATTTCAACTTTTGAAACATTTGACCATTCAGTTGCAGCAGTTGGCAACAACATTTACCTTCTTGTTGACGGTGAATTGAGAAAATGTGCATTGGTAGACGGAACATTAGCATTTGTTGAAAAAATAGAACTTCCTGAAGATGATTATGAAAGTGTTGAAGCAACAAGCGACGGCACACTCTGGCTCAGCGGTTCAATGAATGACATTATCTGCATTAAAAATGACAAAATTACAACAACTTATGAGGATATTGACAATCTTGCAATGCATCCGTCAGGAACTTGGGGTATTAACTACTTTACGTCAAATGAATGTAGTAAAGTAACATTCAATGGTGATACATACACTTCTGTTCCAATGAATTTCAAAGAAGTTGAAACAATTATGCATCTAAATGTTGACGAAAATAACATTTATGTATGTGGCAGTGCAGCAGATGACAGCGGACATAAGGTTTTTGTTTATAATGCAGACGGCAAATTACAGAAAACATTGTGTGACGCTGAAGGCGAAGGTCTTGGCAGTATCACATTTATGGCAAAGAGTGCAAACGGATATATCGGATTTGACGGCAATATGAGAGATGTTCTTATTTGGGACAACGATGGCAAGTTTGTTGCTGAAGTTTCTGGTGAAGATTTGTTCAGCACAAATTATCCATGGTTCTGCAATTCAGCATTACTCTCTGATGGTAGTATCATTACAATTATGACAGAAGAACGTGAAGATAAATCAGCAACAGAGCTTGTTGTATTCACAGTTAAAGGATTTTAATTAATATGTGTAAGTTAAAAAGAATCTTTTGTATTCTGCTTTCATTATGCATTGTAATCGGCTTTACTTCTTGTAAAAAAGACAATCCAGAAGAAAATGTAACGGATACTCCTTCAACAATGCAGACTTCCAATGAAAACACAAAGGATGAAATAAAAATTCTCTCTCTTAATAAGGAATACATTTCTCATTATGAGTGGTATGAAGATACTTCCACAATGCTCGTAAGAAGTGAGTATTCGGATGTTACCCTTGATGAATCTATGGAGAAACAATATCCGCTTCTTGCAAAAACTCTTTCGGAAACCTCTGCTATTAGAAAACGAACAATGGAAGATGAAAAGGATAATTATATCGCTTTTGCAACGGAAGAATTTGAAAATGATAGTAAGTCATTCTCGACCTATTTTTCAACTCTTGACGTTCAGGTAAGACGTGCCGACGGTATTGCAGTAAGCATCCTTGAAGATTACAGCACAAAAGACTCACGCTCCTTCAACGGAATCAGTTACGATACTGAAAGCGGCAAAGAGCTTGCCCTTGCAGATGTATTTATTGACACTTCAAAAATTTCCGCAACAGTTGAGAAGGAGATTATGAGCCGTATAGGTGAAGATGAGTCTTTTGGTGATACTGCTGTGATTGAATATTTTAAAAATACTCCTGAGGACAGTATCACATGGACTCTTGATTACAACGGTGTAACCTTCTATTTCAATGCGGGTGACATTGCTCCAACCAATTTTGGTGTTCAGGCCGTAACTGTAACCCTTGCAGAATATCCCGATTTGTTCAATGAAAAATATACTCTTGTACCCGATGAGTATATTGTAAGTCTGCCTGTATCAGCACCATTTTACACTGATGCTGTGGGCGACAATGAAACAGATGAGATTGTCGTTTCAAGTGATTTTGATGAGGAAACTAAGTTTTACCATGCTGTCAGTATAAATGCTGAAACCTCAGAATATGAAACAGAATGGTTTTCATATATTGAACCGTATTATGTCAAAACAGCAGACGGAAAAAGCTATGTTTGTATTTTCAGCGTAAATAATGAAGAAGAGGGTAAAGACTTTATACTGAATGTTTATGAACTCCAAACCGGTAGAATTAAACTCCTCAGCGTATCAAACACTGAAATGGAATGTAAAAGTGAAAATGTATTTGCCTTGCCAACTAACCCGTCAGAGCTTGTATCTGTCGTATGATGAAAACAATCGTCAGGGATGTTAATTCGGTAGTTGAAAACGGTTTGTCATAGATTGTAGAGTAATTGAATATATCGTATAAAAATGATATAAGCAAATTTTAAAAACGTAATTCTTGTTAAAAATGCTTGTGGTGTCAGTGTAAACTGACACCGCTTTTTCTTTTTAGGGAAAGTTGTTTACAACTGAATGATCGTCCGATTGTGCGGCGACTTTGCGAAAATACGAGCAAGACATCGCTGTAGTTAGATTCAGGGAAGGAATTATTTTCGGATGAAACGGCAAAAAGAGATTTTTGTGGAACAATTTAACAGTGCTTAATTCCTTTACTTTAAGGAGTGGTTTTGATATATAAAAACTACCCCCACAAATGTGGGGGTAAGGAAAAATTTAACATAAAAAAACGAAAGTTGTTTCAACTCTTATTTTTTCTTATCAGCAAGAAGATTACAAATACACATTACAACCGGAAAAAGAACTCCACCAACGGCAAATATGACCCATGAGAGATGCCATTGGTTATTAAGGAAACTTATCGCAAGATAGATTGCAGTCAAAACACCCCAATAGCAGAATCCAACTGTTTCTTTTACACTCGTTCTGTTTTTTCCTTTCTCTGTGAATTCTCCTTCCCTCAAGAGCTTCTGCATACTTGCATTTTGCGTCCCAACCACAATAAACATTCCCACGCTTATACCTACAATAACGATAAGTAAAGCTATAGCTGCTGTGACAAGCACTTCGTTTTCTGTAAAAGATAATGTAACCAAAGGAACAGCAGAGAAAATGCACATGCAGGTTGCAATAATATTATATGCAATATACATTGGTCTGAAAGCTTTTTTCTTTTCTGTTACAAACCCTTTGACTCCGTATTCAAGTTCAAAAGGAATATTTTTATCGAGGAACTTATAGGGTTGATTTTTGAAACCGCAATATATGTAAAGCGGAACGGCACACAGAACAAAAGCAAACAGAATGGTTAATCCGACTGCACCTGCTGTCGCTTCTGTAACGATTGGATTCGGTAATTCCGATAACATACTCAGCACAATGAGAGTAATGGGAGAAAGGATGCACAGGAACGTAGCAAGAGCAATATTCCAAGCAGCTTTCTTCCTTAGCGCGATATATTCGTTTGCTTCTTCTATTGAGATCCTTTTTACTGTTATATCGGAAGAAGCTTCGCCGGTCAATTCTTCATTCTCAATCTCATCCTTCAAAAGATAATCGGTAGTAACTCCGAACAACGCAGAAAGTTGTAATATTTTTTCCAAATCAGGAATAGTTTGTGCGCTTTCCCACTTTGAAACTGCTTGACGGGAGACATTCATCTTGTTTGCAAGCTCCTCCTGCGACCAAGCATTCTTTTTACGTAATCTGATAATCTTGTCAGCTAGAATCATAAAAACACCTCTTTCGATAACTTATACACCCGTAGTTCTTATTTCATCTATAGCATACTTCAAATCACGTTTACACGCAACCAACTGAGAGCTTTCAATTTGTCAACTGACGGTTGCTTTTTATCATATAATTACTTTAGCTGTTCTTCTGTGTCGAAATAATTGTATCACACACCCACCAAACAAATCAACCTGAATATATATACTAGTACTTTAAGTTCAAGTGTAGAAATTTTTTTTAGAAAAAATAAAAGTGAGTATTCACTTGTGTTATGAATACTCACTATGGTCGGAGTGACAGGACTTGAACCTGCGGCCTCTTGACCCCCAGTCAAGCGCGCTCCCAGCTGCGCCACACCCCGTTATTATCAACGCAAGATATAATAACATATTACTTTTAATTTTTCAAGAGTTTTTTTAATTTTTTCATTAATATCTTTTATTTTTTCTAATATTGTGTTAATATGTGGGAGAGGTGAGATTATGAAAAAGGTTATTGTTACCATTATTTCAGTTATTCTTGTGGTTGCATTATCGCTTTGTGCCGCATTTTTCTGGTATTATCCCCATTACAAAAAATCAGCAAGAGAGATTTTGGTTAATGAAATTTATGCTGAGAATGAATTGCGTGTTATGAGCTGTAATGTAAGATGTATTGCACCGACGGATCTTGGAAAACGTAGTTGGTTTTACAGAGCCGACCTTATTATAACCGGTATTGAAAGACAGCAACCCGGTGTAATCGGATTCCAGGAAGTTACCAAATGGCAATACAATTATCTTTGTAATTCTATGAAATTATATGATTCTGTCATTGATTACAGAGATAATGCATTTAATTCTGAGGGATGTCCAATTTTTTACAGATCAGATATTTACACTTTGATCGATAAGGGATCATTCTGGTTATCAGAAACACCGGATGTTATGAGTAAATCCTGGGGCGCTCAGTTTAACCGTATATGCAGTTATGTTATTCTTAAAGACAATGCTACTGAGTCAGAATTTGTGGTGTTTAATACTCATTTAAGTCATGTCAGTGATGAAGCACGAATAAACGGAATTAAGGTTGTTCTTGATAAGATTACTGAATTCGGTTCACTTCCGGCAGTCTTAATGGGTGATTTGAATGCCGCTGAGGACTCTGAAACATACAGAAGTGCTACGGAAACCTTCTTTGATTCCAAATATCAGACAAATAACACTATGACAAGCTGTACATATCAGGATTGGGGAACAAAGCTTGACAGCGATTGTATAGATTATGTTATGATTTCAAAATCCGGATTCAGAGTCAATTCATATTCAGTTGTTACCGATACATATGACGGTGTATATTCCAGCGATCATTTTCCGCTTTCGGTAAGTCTTTCATTTGAATAAAATTTAACGGGTAGAAAATCTACCCGTTTTTTTATGCCAGTTCTAACCATTGAAGTTCAATTTCATTAAGCTGAGCTTCATTGGTTTTTATTTGATCTAAAATTTCTGAAAGTCGGGAATAGTCGCTCGTAACATCTGGATCTTCAAGTTGTGCGTTTAATCTGTCAATTTCCGATTGAAGCATTTCCATTTCCTTTTCAAGATTTAAAAGCTTAGCACGACGTTTACGGTCATGGGCTTTGTTTTTTCTCATCTCATCATATTTTACAGCAGATTCACTTCGGTTTTCTTTAACAGCAGCTTTTTCTTTTACATCGTTAACCGATTTTTCTTTATAAAAATCATAGTTTCCGTTGAATATTATAACCTCATCGGGCTTTACCTCAATAATCTTATCGGGAACGGAGTTAAGAAGATATCGGTCGTGAGAAACCATTATGATTGTACCTTCATATTGCTTTAATGCGAGGTCAAGAGCCTCTTTTGCTTTATAATCAAGATGATTTGTCGGTTCGTCAAGAATGAGCACATTTGAGCGTTCAAACACGATTATACACAGCGCGACTTTGGCTCTGTTAGCACCGCTCATTTCACGAATCCGTTTGAAAACGTCTTCATTTTCTATGAGAAATCTCGCAAGCATACTTCGGACTTCGTATTCTGTTTTTGTCGGAAATTTTTTGTGAACAGCTTCTATTACTGTCATATCAAGGTTAAGAGATGCAAGCTCCTGGTCAAAATATGATATTTTAACATTGCCGCCCCAGCGGACGATTCCCTCATAGGGTATTTTTTTCTGTATCGCTTTAAGCAATGACGATTTACCGACTCCGTTTTTACCTACAAAGGCAATTTTTTCACCCCGTAATACCTCAAGGTTAAAATTTTCAAACAGCAATTTTTTTGTTTCGTTTTTGCCGACAGAAACCTTAAGATTTTTACATTCAAGAATGGTTTTATGCGGTTCTATATCAAACGGAAAGGAAATTTGAAGATTTTTTGCTGTGGGATTGGGTTTGGCCGATATTTCCATTTTTTCAAGGGCTTTTACTCTTGAACCGACACTGTTTGTACTGCTTGATTTTGCAAGATTTTTTCTTACGTAATCACGTAATCTTTCGATCTCTTTTTGCTGTTTTTCATATTCTTTTGTAAGAGTTTTGATACGCTCTTCCTTTTGCTTAAGGAAAGACGTGTAACCGCCTTTATATCTGACAAGCTCACCGTTTTCAATTTCACAGATATCAGAAGCGACAGCATTAAGAAAATATCTATCATGCGAAACAATCAAAACAGCTCCTTTATAGTGAAGGAGATAATTTTCGAGCCAGTTAAGCATCGAGAAATCAAGATGATTTGTAGGCTCGTCAAGGATAAGCAGGTTTGGATTTTCTACAAGAATTTTTGCAATTGCAAACCTTGTTTTTTCACCGCCCGATAACACGGAAACAGGTGTTCTCAAATCGAAATTACCAAATCCCATTCCGTTGAGAACCGTGTTGATTCTGACCTCTGCATTATGCCCGTCAGCGGCGTTATAAATATTGGTAAGATGCTCATATTCCGCTGAAACTGAAGCAAAATCGTTGATTTCGGCATCGGAAAGTCTTTTAGAAACTTCTTCAAGTTTTTTTCTTGTTTCAAAAACATCTTTAAGAGCATTCTGAATCTCTTCTTCAAGGGTATTGCTTGTATCTAAAGCTTCGTTTTGCTTTAAATAACCGATTTTTAAATTTGCATTGCGAGAAACTGTTCCGTCATCATAATCAATTGAACCTGTAATTATATTGAGTAATGTTGTTTTACCTACACCGTTAATTCCAAGAAGACCGATTCTGTCATTATCATTAACGGATAAAGTTACGTTATCTAATATTATTTTGTCAAGAAAGCTTTTTTTAATATTGTTTAATGAAACTAGCATAAGTATTACCTGATTTTATTTTGTGAGATTATTTATTTTCTTTTTCCAAGTTCCCGTAAAATAGAATAGACAAGATATGACGGTTGCAAGAAGCCAGCCGGCTGGCCACGAATACCAAATTCCATTTGCGTCGTAAAACGGAGTGAGGGTATAACAAAGCAATACCCTCAAAAGTAAGTCGGAAAAAGTGGAAATCATAAAAAGATTCATTACTCCGCTTCCTCTCAGAACACCGTCTATAATTAGTTTTATTGAAATAAAAAGATAGAAGGGGGAGACTGTTTTTAAAAATTCAGTACCGCAATTTATTATTTCGCTGTTGTTTGTATCAATAAATATTCTCATCATATATTCGGGAAAGAAAAAGAATGATATGAACAGGGGAAGGGTAATAACAAGCGAAATGATGTATAAAGCCTTTACGCCTTGCTTGATTCTGTCAGTTTTGCCTGCGCCGACATTTTGTGCGGTATAACTTGACATACTGTTTCCGAGAGCAGTCAGTGAGGTTATTGTGAAGGTATTAAGCTTTCCTGCGGCTGAAAAACCTGCTACAACTATGTCTCCGAATGAATTTACAATTCCTTGAATAAAAATATTGCCAACAGAAACAAAGCTTTGCTGTAAAACACTCGGAATTGCAACAAACATAATTTTCTTCATTAAAACAAATGAAAAAAGCTTAGCTTTTTCATTATATATTTTTATGAGTCTTATCATCAGTGCTATAAATGACAGAATCGATGCAATACCCTGTGCAATAAAAGTAGCCCACGCAACTCCGGATACACCGAGATTAGTGAATTTAACAAAAATATAGTCAAGTATTACGTTGAAAACAGAGGAGAAAGCAAGAAAAAACAGGGGAGTTCTCGAATCGCCGAGAGCAGTAAAAATACCGTTGCAAACATTATATAAAAATAAAAATATAAGTCCTAAAGTATAAATGTTAAGATATGTAGCAGAATCCTCAATAAGATTATGCGGTGTATTGAGCAGTTTTAAAAGATTTGATGTGAAAATAAGACCGATAATCGATAAGATAAAACTCAGTACAGTAACGGAAATCAGAGAAGTGCTTATACAGGTTTTCATTTTTTTAAAGTTTTTATTTCCGAAAAACTGCGATATAACAACACAACAGCCAATATTTGAGCCGTTTGCAATTGCCATATATATCATTGTAATCGTATAAGATATTCCTACAGCAGCTAAGGCTTCACCGCCGAGAAACCGTCCTGCTATTATGCTGTCTGCAATGTTATATAACTGCTGAAAGCACACGCTAATAAGCATAGGTATAGTAAATTTTATCAATATTTTTCCGGGATTTCCCTGTGTCAAATCATTTGTCATTTTGTCACCCAAAAAGAAGGGACTGTATTCAGTCCCTTAAAATTATAACTTTTTAAGAATACTTCTTGCAACGCTTATACCGTTGGAAGATGCTTGCATAAGTCCGCGCGTAACAGAAGCACCATCACCGATTGCGTGAAGTCCCTTAACACTTGTTTCAAAGTTTGTATCAACAACAACCTTGTTTGAATAGAATTTAACCTCAACGCCGTAAAGAAGAGTTTCATCACTGGCAATACCGGGTGTAACCTTATCAAGAGCTTCAAGCATCTCCGCTATATCGACCATAATTCTGTGAGGGAATACAAGCGAGAGGTCTCCGGGGACAGCGTCCTTTAATGTCGGAATAAGATTGTTACGGCAAAGTCTTTCCGATGTCGTTCTTCTTCCGCGCTTGAAATCACCGTATGTCTGAACAAGGATTTTTCCGTCACAAAGCATATTACTCAGCTGAGCGATATGCTTGCCGTATTCAATAGGAGATTTAAAAGGCTTTGTAAAATTTTTGGATACAAGAAGAGCGAAGTTAGTATTATTTGTCTTAAATTCAGCAGATTTATATGCGTGTCCGTTTACAACGGCAAGTCCGTTGTCATAGTATTCAGTGGCAACCTCTCCCGAAGGATTAGAGCAAAATGTTCTTACCTTGTCATCAAAGGTTTGCGAATAGTAAACGAGCTTTGCTTCATAAAGATTTTCATTAAGAAATTTCATTACCTCGTCACGAACTTCAACACGAACACCGACGTCAACTGTACCAACCTGAGTTTCAATGCCGTGGTTCTTACATATATGACTGAGCCATTCCGCACCTTCACGGCCGACAGCCGCAACCAAAGTATCGGAATAATATGTTTCGCCTCCTGCTACCACACCTTTGACTTGATTTTCTTCAATAATAATATCTTCAACCATTGTGTTGAAAATGATATTACAACCGCAATCCTCAAGATGCTTCTGAAGTCTGCCGTAGATTTTATATCCTTCCTCAGTTCCGAGATGGCGGATGGGACATTCAATCAATTTAAGATTTGCGTTAATTGCTTTTCTGCGTATTTCCTCAATCTCAGCGCGCTTATCAACACCGTAAACATTTGTATCAGCACCGAATTTGAGGTATATGTTATCTGCTTCTTTCAGCAGGTTCATTGTATTATCATATCCGAGTATTTCAGGCAGATGTCCGCCTACATCGGGGGAGAGAGACAATTTTCCGTCAGAGAAAGCACCTGCACCTGCAAAGCCTGTTGTTATCGAACAGGGTTTACAGCCAACACATTTTTTTGTAGTTCTTTTAGGACACATTCTTTTTTCTATAGAGCGCCCCTTTTCAATCATAAGAATGTTAATGTCTGGCTTTTTTGCGAGCAGTTCATAGGCACAAAAGATACCTGAAGGGCCTGCACCGATTATAATTACATCAAATTGATTATTCATTGTAATCTTTCCTTTTTATCTGTCTTCTCTAAAATAAGATAATCCGAGTGAAGCAGGAGGTTGATTTTCTTTCTTATTCATCATACTTGTAATGATTAAAACAAGAATTGTGATAACATAAGGCAGCATTTTAAGAATTTCACGCTGTGCTGATGAAATATTTCCGAATACAAATGCCGCAATATATAATGCACCAAAAAGATATGAACCGATTATAGAGATATTTGGCTTCCACAATGTGAAAATAACAAGTGCAATTGCAAGCCAGCCAAATGCTTCAATTGTTGAGGCATTCTCCCAACTGCCTTTAACATAGTCCATAATGTAGAATACACCGCCAAAACCGGCGATACCGCTTCCGACAAGAATGGCAATATATTTGTATAAAGTTATATTTACACCCATTGCATCGGCAGTTGCAGTGTTTTCACCGATTGCACGCAGGTTTAGACCAATTTTGGTACGGTTAAAGATAAATGAAGCAATTAAGGCAATGACTATTGCGAAATAAACATAAAATCCGTGACCAAATATAACTTTTACTATGCCGTTTGAATTTTCGGCAAAAGGTAAACATTCTGCAATTATTTTACCAGCTGCAGAGAATTTACTCTTATCTACATAAGAGTGCATTAAAAATTGTGTAATTCCGTTACCGAAAATCGTGATTGCAAGACCTGTAATGTTTTGATTACAGCGGAATGTAATTGTCATTACGGCATAAATTGCTCCGGTAAGCGATGCAAAAAGAAATGCACCGAAAACAGAGGAGATTATAAGCATTAACCAGGATGCATTTTCAACAGCTTCAAGGCTGTTCATATAAAGGCTGACAAAAAGACATCCGCCGACAGTACCTGTACACATTATGCCTGGAATACCGAGATTTAAATGTCCTGCTTTTTCAGTAATCGTTTCACCGATACAGCCGAAAAGAAGTACAGTGCCGATAGCAACAGCACTCATTAAGAACGTAACTGTCATTTCTTAATTTCCTCCTTCTCTTTTTTTCTGAATACAAGCTTATAGTTAATGAAGAACGAACAAATGATTACCGCAAAATATACTATACCGACAACAATGTTGGAGATGGAATCATTGGTAAACATAAATGTTTTTCTGACCTCTATCATACCTTTGGAGATAAAAGTGATAAAAAAGCTTGTAAGAATAATAAGCAACGGATTAAATGTTGCAAGCCAGGTGGCCATTATACCCGTAAAGCCCATATTATTTGCTGATGTCACACTTATTGTATGGTTTATTGAACCCGCAAGAATAAAACCGACAAGACCAGCAATGGCACCTGACAGAACCATTGTTCTGATAATAACCTTGTCAACTTTAATTCCTACATATTTTGCAGTATTTATACTTTCGCCGACAACGGCGATTTCATAACCGTGTTTTGATGAGCGAAGATAGAAATGCATGAAAATTGTAACAAGAACAAAAAGAATGATGGGCAAAAGATATTTGTTGCCGATATCAGGAATATTGCCGTATGAAATAGGAGCCAAAACACCTGAACCGGATTTAACCCAGATTGTGATACATAACGATACAAGACTCTGAGCAATATAGTTCATCATAAGAGTGAAGAGGGACTCATTTGTGTTGAACTTTGCTTTGAAAAAGGCGGGAATAACTGCCCACAAAGCACCGGCAGATACACTTGCTGCTAACATGAGAAGAATAATAACAGAATCATCCGCTTTACCGCCAAGGTAGAACATGCAGGCAATTGCAGCAAGGCAACCGACGAGAATCTGACCGTTACCGCCCAAGTTCCAGAATTTCATTTTAAAGGCGGGAAGCAATGCCATTGATGTTCCGAGAAGCAAGGCAGTATCCTGAAGTAAAAGCCATATTTTGCGTTCACTTCCGAAGGCTCCTGTAAACAGTGACTGAAAGAAATCAATGAGATTTTTTTGTGAGAAAAACATTGAAATCAATCCGCTTAAAAGGAGTCCTCCGATTATGGCAACAGAATAAATAAGTATTATATTTTTAATTTTGATGTTATCCCTTTTAACAATTCGAACAAAGGGTTCTTTTAAATTGTTTCTTCTGTTTTTCATTCTGTCACCCCGCTTTTATTTGATTGAACCATCATAAGACCTATTTCATCCTTTGTGGTTGTTCTGGCATCAACGATACCGGAAACCTTGCCGCCGCTGAGAACCAAAATTCTGTCACAAAGCTCCATTAATACATCCAGATCTTCACCGACAAAAATAACGGAAACACCTTTTTGTTTTTGCTCGTTGAGGAGGTTGTAAATCGTATATGATGAGTTGATGTCAAGTCCACGAACAGGGTAGGCAGTCATTAATATTGCAGGAGATGCAGCAATTTCACGGCCAACAAGAACCTTTTGGACATTACCACCGGACAATTTTCTGACAGCAGTGTGTGAATCAGGTGTATTTACTTTAAGTTCATCAATAATTCGGTCAGCAAGATCCTGAGGATGCTTTCTGTCAAGAAAAATTGACTTACCTTTACGATAACTGCGAAGCATCATATTGTCAACAATATCCATATTACCTACAAGTCCCATACCGAGTCTGTCTTCCGGAACAAATGATAGTCGAATACCGAGCTCGCGAATTTCTCTCGGAGTCTTGTTTTTAAGGTTAATTTCTTCATCTTCTTTAAAAATAATTTTTTCACCAATTACAAGCTCTTTAATTTCTTTTTTAGTTAACTTTTTAAAGTCAATATCATTTCCCTTTTCATCGGTAAATGCGTTTTCACCGGCAAGCTCCATAACGCGTTTATAGGTTTTATGGAAAAATGAAACAGGCTTACCTTTTTTGGGGTGATAATAAAGCAGTTTACCTTTTTCATATGTATTAAGACCGGCAATTGCCTCAAGCAGCTCCTTCTGACCGCTTCCGGCAATACCTGCAATACCGAGAATTTCACCACCGAAGGCTTCAAATGAAACATTATCTACCACCTTATAGCCGTCAGGATTTTTAACAGTCAAATCTGAAACTGAAAGTCTTAATTTTGTATTGGTCGGCTCAGTACGGTCGATGTTAAGATCAATCTTTTCACCAACCATCATTTCGGTAAGCTCTTTTTCTGAGGTTTCAGAGGTTTTAACTGTGGCAATATGATTACCCTTACGTAAAACAGTTACTCTGTCAGAAATTTCCATAACCTCGTTCAATTTATGTGTAATGATAATTATGGATTTACCGTCATCTCTCATTGCACTTAAAACTTTAAAGAGACTTTTGATTTCCTGAGGAGTTAAGACAGCCGTGGGTTCATCCAAAATTAGAATATCAGCGCCTCTGTAAAGAACCTTTAAAATTTCAACAGTCTGCTTTTCCGATACAGACATTTCATAGATTTTTTTATCAAGATTTATATTGAATCCGTATTTTTTTGCCATTTCTTTAATACGGTTATTTACTTCTTTAAGATTATATTTTTCACCTTCAACACCTAACGCAACATTTTGTGCTGCACTGAAAATGTCGATCAGTTTAAAATGCTGATGTATCATACCTATTTTATGATCAAAAGCATCGCGAGGGGAACGAATAATAACTTCTTCACCGTTAATGAGTATTTTTCCGGAATCAGGATAGTATATTCCGGCAACCATATTCATAAGAGTTGTTTTACCGCAACCATTCTCACCGAGAACAGAAAGAATTTCACCCTTATATACATCTAAACTGACATTATTGTTAGCAATAACTTTAGTCCCGAACTTTTTTGTTATATTTTTTAATTGTAAAATAACAGCTTTATTCATAACAAACTCCTAAAATGAAAAAGGATTTTAATTTTGCTAATCATTCAAGAAAGGCGAAGTTGTTGAGCTTCGCCTTTCTCTTTAATTGAATTAGGATAACATTAAACTATAAAATCAGTTTTCGATAGCTGTAATGCCGTCAATAATCATGTTGAAGTAAGGAGCCGAACGCTTTCCGCTCTCGTTTACAAATGTAATATCTCCTGCTGTTTCAATAACTTCTGTTTCCGGAACAAAGTCTCCGGCATCATCAACGTCAGCAATAAATGTTGTTAACGGCTTGCCGTCAACTGTAAATGTTGAGCAGTCAAATACTTTGATTGAACCGTCTTTAAGTCCTGCCATAACTTCATCAAGTTTTTCCTGTGTACCCTTAGCTGCAGCAGTACCGAGAGCAGTGATTTCAACAGAACCTGTTGCAATTGTACCTGTCCAGTCTGTATCAATGGGCTGATCTTTCTGAACACAATCAATTATGTATTCAAAATAAGGAGTCCAATTGATTCTTGATGCAATAATAAATGTGTTGGGACATTTTTCTACTGTTGAGCCGTTGTAAGAAACATTAGGAATATTTCTTTCTTCACATGCTGTAGGAGCACCCCATGAGTCAGCGTGCTGAGAAATAAGCTTACAGCCGTTGTCGATAAGAGCAAGAGCGGTTGTCTTTTCAGCTGCTTCAGCATACCAGGAGTCTGTATAACGAACTTCCATTGTAGCATTTGCAACTATAGATTTAACGCCAAGATAGAATGATGTGTAACCGGAAATAACTTCTGCATAGGGGAATGCACCAACATAACCGATTTTTGCATTTTCATCAGAAACTTTGCCCTCTTCATCACCGTAAAGTTCAACAAGCTTCATACCGGCAGCAACACCTGCAAGGTATCTGCCTTCATAGATTGAAGCGAATGCATTGTGGTAGTTAGCAAGATTTTCTGTGTGAGCCTTTGTACCTGTTGCATGACAGAACTCAACTTCGGGGAATTCTTTTGCGGCCTGAATCATATAGGGTTCGTGACCGAAGGAATCAGCAAAGATGAGGTCATATGATTCTGCAAGGTCGGCAGCCTGGTCATAACAAGCTGTTCCCTCGGCAATGTCTGTAACGATTGTATAATCGTCAGCTGTAAGACCTTTGTTTGCACAAGCCTGTTTGAAGGCATCGATGAAGTTCTTGTCATAAGTTGATGAGTCACCGTGTAAACAGATAAGAGCAGCTTTAACTGCCTTTGATTCATCCGGTTTTTCGCCGCAAGCTGCAAAGCAAGTAACGATAAGTGCAACAGCCATTACAACGGCAAGAACTTTTTTGAGATTTTTCATAATACTTTCTCTCCTTTGTTTTTTTGTAATATTTTTACAGCATGTTTGCTGTTATTACCTTACTCCGAAAATAATTTCACCTGTTTTATCATTCATTGAATCTATAATCGCCAAAGACTCAACGCGAATTCCCTGCGATCTCAGTTTATCTCCGCCGCCCTGGTATCCTTTTTCAATAGCGATTCCGCATCCGGCAAGCTTTGCCCCGGATTGCTTTACTATATCGATAAGACCTGACAGAGCATTACCTTTTGCAAGAAAATCATCAATAATAAGAACGGTATCATCGTCATTTAAAAAATCTTTTGAAACAATTATATCATATGTACACTGATGAGTAAACGATTCAACCTTACTTGTATATACGTCACCCTTAATATTAAGAGTCTTTGTTTTTTTTGCAAAAAGCAACGGACAGTCAAAATGCTGAGCAACTATACAGCCGACTCCTATTCCTGATGCTTCTATTGTAAGAATTTTTGTGACGGGGACATCTTTATACAAATTTCTTAGTTCTTCACCCATTTTGTTCAACAGCTTGACGTCAATCTGATGATTAAGAAAGCTGTCAACCTTAAGGACGTTGCCTGAAAAAACCTTTCCGTCTTTAACAATTCTATCTTCTAAAATCTTCATATTTACATCCTCATACAAAATTATATAAACATTATAAGGCATTTTGTCAAAAAAAACAATATTTTTAACTTCGTAATTCGTGGAATTTTTTTAGTTTATTTTGTTAAAAATATATAAAAAGATAATAAAAACGGAGGATGTAAAATGAAAAAGCTGTTTTCTTTACTTTTATCATTTGTGCTTTTAATTTCATTGTTTGTTGGTTGTGAAAACGACATCAAGGACGATACTGTTCAAAAGGCTGTTACAGTCAGATTTTTGAATTTCAAGCCCGAGGTAGCAAACGTTTATAGCGATATTGCAAGAGTTTATAAGGAAGAGACAGGTGTTGAGCTTATTGTTGAAACTGCGGCAAGCGGAAATTACGAGCAAACACTTACTGCAAAGATGGGAACAGATGAAGCCCCTGTCCTGTTTCAGATAAACGGTCCTAAGGGTTACGCAAACTGGAAAAATTATTGTGCCGATTTATCTGATACCGAACTGTATAAGCATTTAAAGGATAAGTCACTCGCTGTTATGTCAGACGGTAAGGTTTACGGAATACCATATGTGGTCGAAGGCTACGGTATAATATACAATGAAGAGATAACTGACAGATATTTTAATCTTAAAAATAAAAAAACAGATTTTAAATCGATGGATGAAATCAACACCTATGAAAAATTGAAAAGCTTGGTTGAGGATATGCAAAATAATGCAAAAGAGCTCGGTATAAAAGGCGTTTTTGGCTCGACATCGTTGAAGACAGGTGAGGATTGGAGATGGCATACGCATCTCGCAAATATTCCGGTTTACTATGAATTTTCAGATAAGAATATAGATTTATCAAGCTCTGAAACCTCATCAATTGATTTTAAGTATTCAGATAATTTCAAGAAAATTTTTGATCTGTATATAAATAATTCCGTAAGCGATAAAAAGGTTCTCGGTTCAAAGCTAGTTGATGAATCTATGGCTGAATTTGCACTTGGTCAGTGCGCTATGGTTCAGAACGGAAACTGGGCTTGGGGACAAATTGAGAGTGTAAAAGGCAATGTTGTTTCCGAGGACAATATAAAGTATTTACCGATATATATGGGTATAGATGGTGAGGAAAAACAGGGATTATGTATCGGTACTGAAAATTTCTTTGCAATCAATTCCAAATCTGACGAGCGTGAGCAAAAGGCGGCGGAGGACTTTATTTATTGGCTATTCTCAAGTGAAAAGGGTAAGGATTTCGTTATTAATGATCTCGAACTGATTGCACCATTTGATACCTTTGACAGCGATGATGTGCCCGATGATCCTCTTGCAAAAGAAGTAATGGCATGGATGAGTAAGGGTGATGTTGAAAATATACCCTGGAATTTCACAGTTTTTCCGAGCCTAACCTTTAAAAATGATTTCGGTGCTTCATTATTACAGTACGCTCAGGGAACAAAAAAATGGAATGAAGTTGAATATATGTTCAGAGAAAGCTGGAAATCGGAAAGCAGATAAAGACACTTTTCTTAATTAGGACTGATATTTTATGGAAAAGAATTTAAAACGATATTTTCCCGTTTTTGTTTTGCCTACGCTGATTTCATTCATAATTGTTTTTCTTATTCCATTTATACTCGGAATATTCCTTTCGTTTACCGAATTTACAACTGTTGAGAGTGCCGAATGGGTTGGACTTGGAAATTATATCAAAGCGTTTACTGAAGATGATAATTTTCTCAATGCACTTTGGTTTACCGTAAAATTTACCGTTGTATCGGTAGTGATGATAAATATTTTTGCATTCAGTCTTGCTCTTCTGTTGACAAGGGCATTAAAGGGAACGACTTTTTTCAGAACAGTATTTTTCATGCCTAATCTTATCGGAGGAATTGTTCTCGGTTATATCTGGAATTTGCTTATAAATTCTATTCTCGGAATATTCGGATATGATATCACTTATGATGCTGATTACGGATTCTGGGGACTGGTTTTTCTTCTGAATTGGCAATTGATAGGTTATATGATGGTTATATATATTGCAGGAATACAGAATATTCCGAGGGAAATTCTTGAGGCAGCAAAGATAGATGGGGCTTCATTTTCGGTAACGCTTAGAAAAATTATTATTCCTATGGTGATGCCGTCCGTTACAATATGCTTGTTTTTAACAATAACAAACTCTTTTAAGCTGTTTGATCAGAATCTTGCACTTACAGGCGGAGCTCCTGCAAGACAGACTTCAATGCTTGCTCTTGATATTTATAATACTTTTTACGGCAGGATAGGATGGCAGGGCGTAGGGCAGGCTAAGGCTGTTGTCTTCTTTATAATAGTTGCACTGATTGCATTTATTCAACTTAAAATTACAAGCAGAAATGAGGGAGAAGGGTAATGCCTGACAGAAAAAAAGTAACAGATAATATCTCATTTGTATTACTGTTGATATTATCCATAATTTTTCTTTTCCCGATTTATCTTGTTGTGATAAATTCTTTCAAATCAAAATTCAATATAATCAATGATCCGTTCAGATTACCGAACCAAGAAACCTTTGCCGGTCTTGAAAATTATTTAAACGGTATAGAGTCATCTGATCTGATTATTTCTCTGTTGAGAACTCTTTTCATAACGGTATTTTCGGTTATCGCTATTGTTATATTCACCTCGATGACTGCCTGGTTTATTGTCAGGGTAAAAAATAAGGTTAACAAGTTGATATACTATCTTTTTGTTTTCAGTATGATTGTTCCTTTTCAAATGGTAATGTTTACTCTTACGGCAGTCAGTTCAAAGCTCGAGCTTAATAATCTGTTCGGTATTATTCCGGTGTACCTCGGTTTCGGTTCAGGTTTATCTGTTTTTATGTTCAGCGGATTTGTCAAAAGTTTGCCTCGAGAGATAGAAGAAGCCGCGATGATAGACGGCTGCGGACCGATAAAGATGTTTTTTTATGTTATTTTTCCAATTCTTAAGCCGACGGCAATAACTGTTGCAATTCTTAATGCGATGTGGATATGGAATGACTTCCTTTTGCCGTATCTTTTACTCGGCTCGGAAAATAAAACACTTTCGGTTGCAATTCAATTGGCTATGCAGGGTGCTTACGGGTCGGTTGATTGGGGCGGATTTATGGCAATGCTTGTACTTGCCGTTATTCCTATTATTATTTTTTATCTGTTAGGTCAGAAATATATTATAAAAGGCGTTATTGACGGCGCGGTGAAAGGTTGATCGATTATATGGCTTCAATTGTACTCAGGAATGTTAAAAAAACTTATGAAGACGGAGTCACGGTAATTGATAATCTAAATCTTGAAATTAATGATAAAGAATTTGTTGTTCTTGTAGGTCCGTCGGGATGCGGAAAGTCAACAACATTAAGAATGATTGCAGGTCTTGAGGATATCTCCGGCGGAGAAATATGTATAGGTGATAAGGTCGTAAATAATATTTCTCCCAAGGACAGAGATATAGCAATGGTTTTTCAGAGCTACGCACTTTATCCGCATATGTCTGTTTATAAAAATATGGCATTCGGTCTCAAGAACAGAAAAATTCCGAAAGAAGAAATTGATAAAAAAGTAAATGATGCGGCTGAAATGCTTAACATCAAAGATTATCTTAACAGAAAACCTCGTGCCCTCTCAGGCGGACAGAGACAGCGTGTTGCTCTTGGCAGGGCTATGGTCAGAGAGCCGTCTGTCTTTCTTCTGGATGAGCCGTTATCAAACCTTGATGCAAAGCTCAGAACGGAGATGAGAAATCAGATCTCGGTTCTTCATAAAAAGCTTCAGACAACGTTCGTATATGTTACGCATGATCAGACCGAGGCTATGACTATGGCGGACAGAATTGTTGTGATGAAAGACGGAGTGATACAACAATCCGATACTCCGCAGATGCTTTATAATCATCCCGGCAATGTTTTTGTTGCAGGTTTTATAGGTTCACCTCAAATGAATTTTATTGATTGTAAGGTTAAAATAAACGATACAAAATGTTCATTGATATTTGAATATTATGAAATTGTTTTGCCTCATAAATTCTTTGAAATATTGAAGCAATTTAACGGTAAAGATGTTATTCTCGGAATCCGTCCCGAAGATATAATGTTAGCTGATATAAATGATTTGTATAACACAGTTGATATGTATGTTGAAATGACTGAGATGACAGGTGCCGACTGTTTTTTATACGGAAAATGCGGCAAGAACAGAATAATCGCAGATATTCCTTCCGACAGGGAGGTTGAAAGCGAAAATTCATATAAAATTAAATTTAATATTGACAGAATTCATATCTTTGATAAAATCAATGAGAAACTTATTTGTGATTGACATTTTTGTAAAAAAATTATATATTTTTCTTTAGGTGATTTTATGAGAGCAAGCGGTGTGTTAATGCACATTTCTTCATTGCCGGGTAATACGGGAATTGGTACACTCGGTGATGAAGCATATAAATTTGCAGATTTTCTCGAAAAAAGCGGACAGTCTTATTGGCAGGTATTGCCTTTATGCCCGACAGGCTTCGGAGATTCTCCGTATCAATCCTTTTCAACCTTTGCCGGTAATCCATTTTTTATTGATTTTGATTTACTAGTTAAGGATAATCTGCTTCATGAGGAAGATTTTTCCCGTATAGAATGGGGCAATGATGAGGAGAAGGTTGATTTTGAGAAAATCAGCAGCTATAGATTTGATGTTTTAAGAAAAGCATATCGGAATTTTATGCCTGACAATGCATATATTGACTTCTGTTCAAAAAATGAGTATTGGCTTGATGATTTTGCTCTTTATATGGCATTAAAAGAAAAATACAACGGAAATCCGTGGAGTAAATGGGAGAAAAAAGCTCTTACCCGTGATAAGCAGTTTTTAGAAGAGGTCAGTATTGAACTGAAATGTGAGACAGACTTTTACAAAACCGTTCAGTATTTCTTTTTTAAACAATGGAATAGTCTGAAAAGATATGCAAACAAAAAAGGAATAAAAATAATAGGTGATATTCCGATATATGTTGCCGCAGACAGTGCGGATGTGTGGGCAAATCCCGAGCAGTTTATGCTTGACGAGAAGTGCAAGCCGATTGAGGTAGCAGGATGTCCTCCCGATGCTTTTACCGAAGACGGTCAGTTATGGGGAAATCCATTATATAATTGGGATTATATGAAGAAAGATAAATATTCCTGGTGGAAAAAAAGAGTGAGTCACTTGTGTAACATGTGTGATGTCATTCGTATTGATCATTTCAGAGGCTTTGAGTCGTATTACTGTATTCCGGCAGATTCCGAAACTGCTAAAATCGGAGAATGGCGCAAAGGACCGGGAATTGATTTCTTTGATGAGATCAGAAGAGATCTTGGTAAAATAAATATTATAGCAGAGGATCTGGGATTTCTCACTCCAGATGTCAAAAAAATGTTGAGACAGTCCCGTTATCCCGGAATGAAGGTTTTGCAGTTTGCTTTTGATACAGATGAAGAAAACGATTATCTTCTGCACAATTTTCCTAAAAACTCAGTCGCTTATACAGGCACTCACGACAATGATACCGTTATAGGCTTTATGACCAAAACGGCTCCCGTAAAAACACGGAAAAGAGCACGTGATTATCTTCGCTTGTCAAAAAGAGAAGGATATAACTGGGGTTTTATAAAAGCAGTATTATCAAGTAATTCCGATACGGCAATTATCACAATGCAGGATATTTTAGGTCTGGGAAATGAAGCTCGTATGAATTTTCCTTCAACCACGGAAAATAATTGGCAATGGCGCGCCACATCAGAATGTATGACAGATGATTTGGCGGATAAGCTTTTGTATTACACACGCATTTATCAAAGATTACCCGGAAAGAAAAGAGAAAAATAAATGTCAAAGATAGTTAATGATGCAATATCCATTGCAAAAAATAAATACCTTAAGGAGCTCGGAGAGTTAACCTCATATGAATTACATGATGTTATCTCCTGTGCGGTTATGTCGTATATTGCTGACGATTGGAAAAGCAGCAGAGAAAAAAGAGTCAAGAACAGAACAGCGTATTATTTTTCTGCAGAATTTCTTGTCGGCAGAGCGATATATAATAATTTGGTATCAAAAAGCTTATATGATGATATTGAAAAAGGCTTAAACGAATACGGTCTCTCGCTGAAATCCTTAGAGGATATTGAGGATGCCGCATTAGGAAACGGAGGACTGGGACGTCTTGCCGCATGTTTTCTTGAAAGTGCCGCAACTCTCAATATTCCGCTTGACGGGTACGGAATAAGATATAAATACGGTCTGTTCAGACAGGATTTTGAGGACGGATTTCAGACAGAGACAGCAGATGATTGGACCCGATGGGGTGATCCCTGGTCTGTCAGATGCGAAAGCGAAGCTGTAAATGTCGAATTTAAAAATATGACGGTCAGAGCTGTTCCGTATGATATGCCGGTTATCGGTTACGGGACTGAAAATGTCGGAACACTGAGACTTTGGCAGAGTGAATCTCTTTTG
Organism: uncultured Clostridia bacterium; assembly: GCA_937920235.1. Taxonomy (GTDB): domain Bacteria; phylum Bacillota; class Clostridia; order Oscillospirales; family Acutalibacteraceae; genus Fimenecus. The sequence continues at coordinate 175,346 of CALGUK010000033.1, forward strand.
CCGTTCGATTTTGATTTATTCAACTCACAGAAATATGATAAATCTGTTGCGTTGAAAAATAGAGCCGAGGACATTTCAAGAGTTCTTTATCCAAACGACGACAATATTGAGGGCAAAAAACTAAGGCTTAAACAACAGTACTTCTTCTCAAGTGCTTCGTTGCAGGATATTATCAGAAAATACAAAGCTGTTCACGGCAATGATTTCAGCAGATTTTCCTATTATGTCACTATCCAGCTTAATGATACTCATCCTGTAATTTCTATTCCCGAGCTGATAAGGCTTTTAACCGAGAATGAAAATGTGGATTTTGATTTTGCGGTCGAAATAACAAAAAACGTATTCAATTATACAAACCACACCATTATGCAGGAAGCTCTTGAAAAATGGGATGTTAAAATTATCCGCGAAACAATTCCGCAGGTTCTAGATATTATCAGAAAGCTTGACAGAATGCTCAAAAAAGAGCTTAAAATGAAAAAAATAGACAAAGAAAAAGCTGAGAATATGCAAATTATTCAGGATAAGCGTGTTCACATGGCATATCTTGCAATATTCTGTTCAAAATATGTCAACGGTGTTGCGAGAATTCATACTGACATTCTGAAAAATGATGTTCTTAAGGATTGGTATGAATTATATCCGGAAAAATTTCAGAATAAAACAAACGGAATAACACAGAGAAGATGGATACTGCTTTGCAATCGTGAGCTTTCTGCACTGATTACCGAGCTTTTGGGAACAGATGATTGGATAACAAATCTTGATATGCTCAAGGACCTTGAAAAGTATGCTGATGATGAAATTATCTTAAACAGATTTGTTGAAATCAAAAAAGAGAAAAAGCGTCAGTTAGCCGAATATATCAGAATTCGCGACGGAGTTAATGTTGATGCTGATACAATTTTCGATATTCAGATTAAACGTCTTCATGAGTACAAACGTCAATTTCTTAATGCACTTGCCATTCTTGAACTTTACTTTGAAATCAAGGAAGGTTCTCTTAAAGATTTTGAACCGACAACATTTATTTTCGGCGCCAAATCCGCACCCGGTTATGCAAGGGCAAAGGGTATAATAAAGCTTATCAATGAAATTGCAAAGCTTATTGATAACGACGAATATGTTTCAAAATATATCAAGGTTGTTTTCGTTAAAAACTATAACGTCTCTTATGCCGAAAAGCTTGTTGCTGCTGCGGATGTAAGTGAACAGATTTCAACCGCCGGTACGGAAGCAAGCGGCACGGGGAATATGAAGCTTATGCTCAACGGTGCGGTTACTCTCGGCACTTATGATGGTGCAAACATTGAAATTGTCGAAGAAGCTGGGGAAGAGAATAATTATATTTTCGGTGCTCGTGTACAGGATATTGAGGAAATTAAAGATAAATACTCATCAACAGAATATTACGAAACCGATGATAAAATCAAACGCGTTCTCGATGCTCTTGTTGACGGTACTTTGAAGGACGGAAGAACAAAGATTTTCAAAGAGCTTTATGATTCTGTCCTTAAGGGCGCATCCTGGCATAAGCCTGACCATTACTATTTACTTCTCGATTTTAACGACTATGTTGAAACGAAGAAGCGAGTGAATTCTGATTACAAGAATAAAATGGAATTTTACAAAAAATGTTGGATTAATATGTGTAATGCAGGTAAATTTTCATCTGACAGAACTATTAAAGAGTATGCCGATGAAATCTGGCATATATAAAGAATGAAAGGACTCGTTTGAGTCCTTTTTCTTGCATATTTTTACATTTCAATATATAATAATATAGATTAATTTTCAAGTTGGTGTTTATATGGCTTTTGATTGTGGATTTACAAAAGAACATAATTGGTTTCGTTATCGGGCAGCAGCAATAATTGTCGAAGATAATTGTGTATTATTTGCAGGTAATGAAACAGCAGATTATCTATATTCAATCGGCGGAGCAATACATATGAACGAGTCATCAGAAGATGCTGTAAAACGCGAAGTGTTTGAAGAAACCGGCGTACATTACGAAGTTAATAGGTTAGCTGTAATTCACGAAAACTTTTTCTATGGCGATGCCGGAACACAGCCTGATACGTTTTGTCATGAAGTTGCGTTTTATTATCTAATGAAGCCAAGAGGAACAAAGAAATTAAATAGTAATAGTTATACATGTGGTGGTTATAAAGAATCAGTGTATTGGATTCCTATTGGAGAATTAGATAAATACAAAGCCTTTCCAACATTTATGAAAGAATACCTAAAAACTATGCCAAAAGAAATAATGCATATTGTAACGAATGAGAGAGAATAATTTTGGACAAAAAAGTATTAGAACAGTATTTAAACCCAAAACTGAATATCACAATTTTTGATGAGCTTGATTCTACAAATAATTATTTAAAGACATTGGGATCACAAGGCGATAAAGAAAATCAACTCGTTATCGCTTTAAGCCAAACAGGTGGCAGAGGCAGAATGGGCAGGTCCTTTTATTCTCCTAAAGGAACAGGTATTTACTTTTCTCTACTCCTGCATCCCGAATTTTCTGCCGAAAAATCACTTTTTTTGACAGTTATGGCGGCAGTTTCTGTCACAGAAGCTGTTATTAAGTACAATAAAAACGATGTAAAAATTAAGTGGGTAAATGATATTTATATCGACGGTAAAAAGGTGTGCGGAATACTTACCGAAGGTTCAATTAACTCTGAAAAAATGCTTGATTATGCCGTTGTCGGTATAGGAATAAATGTTATCACACCCGAAGGCGGTTTTCCCGAGGATATCAAAAATATTGCAACTGCAATTTTCCCGGGAAAAGCAGATGATAACATAAATGAAAAAATAGTTGCAGAAGTAATCAACAGATTTTTTGATATGTATAACGGAAATGATACTGATTTCGTTGACAGATACAAAAAGTATTCGTATTTAACAGGTAAAGAAATCAATATTATTTCAGGTGAAATAACAAGAGCCGCAACTGTTTTAGGTATTACGGATGATTGCCATTTACTTGTCAAAAATGAAAATGGCGAAATCGAGGAGATTTCGTCGGGAGATGTCAGTGTGAGGTTAAAATGAAAAGAAAATATTTGATTGTTACCTTAACACTTTCGGCACTGTTTTGTACCTTGATTTGTGTTGGTTCATTTATCAGATTTCCAATGCCAAATTTAATGCCGATGACATTACAAACATTTTTTGTGTTACTTACAGGAATGGTGTTGCCATTGAAGGCATCTGCTCTTGCAACAGTAAGTTATATGGTTCTTGGTCTTATTGGACTGCCGGTCTATTCAGGTGGTGGGGGATTAGGATACGTTTTAATGCCTAATTTCGGCTTTATAATCGGTTTTGTAATTGCAAGTATTATAATGAGTATTTTAACCCAAAAGTTCAACAAATGCACATTTTGGCATTTGTTTGTTATATCTTCACTTGGTTTTATAATAATCTATATAATAGGTGTTTTATATTTCGCATTTATCACAAATATATTTAACAGCAACGATTATTCAGCAATCTGGTTTGTTCAGACAATATTCCTGCCGTTTTTACCGAAAGAAATTATATGCATCATTTTATCTTCATTTTCAGCATATAAAATAAGACCATATATAACAAAAATCCCACAGTAAAGTGAGATTTTATCATTACATTTCCATTTTTGAAATTTGAAATTTCGCAGATTCGTCACAATATAATTTTATAATTCCTTCATAAATCTAATTTGCTGTTTTTCATTACCGTAACCAATAGCACGGTAAAATTTATGAGCTTCAGGTCGAAAAAATCCCGAATTAAGCCTTATCATTTCAATGCCTTTTTCTCTTGCCCAATTTTCTGCGGCATTCATAAGTTCTTTTCCATATCCTTTTCTTTGGTGTTCTTTTGAAACTACCATACCCTGAATATTAGCCATACTTTTATAATACAAAGTATTAAAGATTACAATATGAACATAGCCAACAACCTCACTATTAGCCTCTGCAACAAAAACACATTCGTTGTTTGGGTCAAGGTTTTCCAATCTGCTTTTTACAAGCTCAACATCACATTTATATCCTAAATCTTCAGAGGATAATTTTTGTAATTCAACACAATCAGTTGAGTTAGCATTTCTAATCATCTGTAATTTTACCTCGTTATCTTATCGTTTTATAAATTAAAGGCTTTATTTTAGGCTTTTCTGCTCCAATTGTAAATGAGGTGCTGAAAAGCTTTTCTGCGTTTTTAAGCTTTTCGTCTGTTTCAGCATATAGAATTGCAATTGTATTTCCAATTTTGACTTCATCACAAGTCTTTTTATAAAGCACAATTCCGGCACCATAGTCGATTGTATCAGATTTCTTTTCACGGCCTGCTCCGAGTAAAACAGCACTTTCGCCGACAATCCGTGAATCGATACTCTGAATATACCCTTTTTTATCTGCCTTGATTTCAAGTGACTTTTTTGCAACAGGCAAAGCAGAAAAATCAGTGTTTCCGCCCTGTGCTGCTACAAACTCAACAAATTTATTATAAGCTGAGCCGTTTTCAAGTGACTGCTCGGCTTTTTTATAGGCATCCTCATAATTCCAATCAAAAGAAATACTAAGAATAGTAGCTGACAGAACAAGGCATAATTCTCTTAATTGTCTGTCACCGCGGTTGTTTAGAATATCGAGAACTTCTTTTATTTCAAGTGAATTACCGACATTTGAACCGAGTGGTATATCCATATCGGTAATTACAGCCGCGATATTTCTTCCGCACATTTTACCAATATTGACCATTGTTTCGGCAAGATGTGTTGCACTTTTTTCATCCTTCATAAATGCTCCGCTTCCGCATTTAACATCAAGAACAATGTTCTGTGCACCTGCAGCAATTTTTTTGCTCATTATACTTGAGGCTATGAGAGAAATATTGTCAACAGTTGCCGTAACATCTCTTAATGAATATATCTTTTTATCGGCAGGAGCTAAATTGCCGGTCTGACCTATTATGGAAATTCCGATGGAATTGACCTGTTTGAAAAAATCGTCTTTTTCCAAAGACACATTAAATCCGCTGATGCTTTCAAGCTTATCTATCGTTCCGCCCGTATGACCAAGTCCGCGTCCGCTCATTTTAGCCATTTTAATACCGAGTGAAGTGCAAATCGGAGCAACTATAAGTGAAGTTTTGTCACCGACACCGCCTGTTGAGTGCTTATCTGCGGTTATTCCGTCAATTGATGATAAATCAAGCATATCTCCGGACTTTGCCATACTTTCAGTAAGATTTACGGTTTCTTCTTCATCCATTCCATTGATAAATATAGCCATTAAAAGTGCAGAAGCCTGATAATCTTCAATTTTATCGTCAGTGTATCCACGAACAAAAAAATCTATTTCCTCTTTTGTCAGCTTGTGTCCGTCACGTTTTTTCTCGATAATATCATAAATTCTCATATTATTCACCTAATTTTGATTTATTGAATGAACAGGGAAGAAGTTCTTTTAAAGTATATTCCTTTATGTTATTTTCATCAATTCCGATGTAAATTTTAAATTCAGCATCGCAAAACTCAGTCAACGCTTGTCTGCAAGCACCGCAGGGCATTGCAAAATCAGATATAATTCCGCACTTACCTCCAACAACACAAATTGCCTTAAAACTCTTTTCACCGCTTGCTATTGCGGAGAAGAGTGCAGTTCTTTCGGCACAGTTAGTAAGTGAAAAAGATGCGTTTTCTATATTACAACCTTTATATATATTTCCGTTACTGCATAACAAAGCTGCCCCGACATTATAATCGGAATAAGGTGCATAGGAATTCTTCATTGCATCCTTTGCTGACAGAAAAAGCTCTTTCTTTTCCATGATATCACCCTAAATCAAAATTATTTAAAATTATTTTACTGATGTAATTATATCCTTTAATAGTACCAAGGTTTTCGGGCTTAATGTTATTCGCATAAATGAGCAAAGGCACTTGCTCCCTTGTGTGGTCAGTACCTATAAACCCAGGGTCACAACCGTGATCGGCTGTTATAATCAGTAAATCATCATATCTCATCTTCGGGATAAAATCGTTCAACCATTTGTCAAATTCACTTATGGCATTCGCATAACCGTCAATATCACGTCTGTGACCGTATTTCATATCAAAATCGACGAGATTTGTGAAAACAATTCCGTTAAAGTCGGCATTTGTCAATTCAAGTATTTTTATCATACCTTCATCGTTTGAGTGAGTAAGGTATGCTTGTGTTATACCGCGATGTGCAAAAATATCTGCAATTTTACCAACGGAAATAACCTCAAAACCGCTAACCTTCAATTTATCAAGCATTGTACTCACAGGAGGTTCCACCGAATAATCGCGACGTTTGTCAGTTCTTGTAAACGGGTATTCTCCGTTAAACGGTCTTGCAATAACACGTCCGACTGCGTGTTCGCCGACGAGAATTTTTCTTGCAATTTTACAGTATTCATAAAGCTTTTCAATCGGTACAATATCCGTATGTGCCGCAATCTGAAAAACACTGTCAGCAGATGTATAGACAATCAGCTTTCCTGTTTTAATATGCTCTTTGCCGTAATCAGCGATAACTTGAGTACCGGAATAGGTTTTATTGCATAGGATTTCACAACCGGTTTGTTTTTCAAACTCTTCAATTATTTTGTTTGGAAAACCATTTGGGTAAGTAGGCATAGATTTTTCAGAAATAATACCTGCAATCTCAAAATGCCCTATAGTAGTGTCCTTACCTTTCGATAATTCTTGCAAAGCACCGAATTTTCCGATAGGGGAAGAATAATCTTCAAGCTCTACACCGTCTATATTACATAAACCAAGTTTAACAAGATTTGAAATAATAAATTTTTCTGATTTTGAAATACTTTTAAGAGTATTTGCACCCAAATCCCCAAATTTTTCAGCATCAGGAGCGTTGCCTATACCGAAACTGTCAAGCACAATAAGAAAAACTCTTTTATATTGCATTAATAACCACTGCCTTGTTCGTTTTTAACAATTTTTACTATTCTGCTTGTGCCGAGTCTCTCAGCACCGAGATTAAGGAAATCCTCAGCATCCTTTATTGAGGCGATTCCGCCTGCAGCCTTAATTTTTTTGCCGTTAGTAGTATGCTTTGCAAATAGTTCGATATCCTCTTTAGTTGCTCCGCCAACAGAAAAGCCTGTTGAGGTTTTGATATAGTCTGCATCTGATTCTGATACGATTTCACACATTTTTATCTTCTCATCTTCAGTAAGAAGACATGTTTCTATGATAACTTTCAAAAGACGGCCGTTGCAGGCTTCTTTAACAGTGTTGATTTCATTGATAATGTCTTCGTATTTTTTATCTTTTAACCAGCCTATATTTATTACCATATCAATTTCGTCAGCACCGTTTTTTACAGCGTCAGCAGCTTCAAATGCCTTGGTTTTAGTTGTTGAATATCCGTTCGGAAAGCCGATAACGGTACAAATTGCAAGCTTTTTACCTGCATAATCCTTTGCCTGTCTGACAAATGAAGCGGGAATACAGACGGATGCTGTTTTAAATTTAATTCCGTCATCACAAATTGATTTTATTTCTTCCCACGTTGCGTTTTGTGCAAGTAGTGTGTGGTCAACCTTTGATAAAATTTCATTGATGTTCATAATTATTTTCCTCCGCAGGTTTTGCAGAATGTATATCCACTGTTGAGATAATCGTTCATCTCTTCAACGGTAAGCGTTACGGTCTTTTTGTTCTCTTCTTTGGTTCTTACAGCGAATGTGCAATCTGCAAAATGTATTTTATTACTTGATGTATTTATGACGTATGTCGTTTTCGACACTGTATCGCTTGAGTGTGAGGTCGGTTCGGTTTTGTTGATTTCACTTGTGCTTTGTTCGGTACTTTTAACTTCATCTGATGCTTCTGTTTTGCTGTCATCGGTTTTCTCCGTCGGTACATCGGAAGCATAGGGAATAATACTATCAATTGTCTGATAATCTTCTGTAAATGTGTCAAGAACGCTCTCATAGTTTTCATCCTTAACTATAGGCGAAATTTCCTTTCCGCTGTTATTAGCGATTATTTCAAGATTGTTGTTGATTTTAAAAAGCATAACAACAAGAACAATTAAAACGACGGAAAGTAAAAATAAATATGACGGAATTCGTTTAAGCGATTCGTCACTTGAGAAATATTTTTTAAATTTTTCAGTAAATTTTTCCATATCTACACCTCCATATAATTCTATCATTTTATAATAACATTTTCAACAATATTATCACATTATAATCAAATTGAATATAATGTTATGAGTAGATACTCAGATAAAAATAAGGAGAAAAAGATATGGAACAAACAAATTGTTGTGTATGTAAAGTGATGCCTAAGCTTCCCGAAGAAGTTGTTCCTGCTATGGCTTATGTACCTTTTCAGGTAGATTTGGTGACATATACCTGTGATGAAGCATTGAATAACGGTACACTTTTTCCGACACTGGATAAAAATTTCTATGGAGGTAAATGCTTTGAATAAAACTAAACTTATGAGGGAAATCTCATCGGTCGAGTTTGCCGCGTGGGAACTTCATTTGTATCTTGATACACATCCTTGTGATGAAAAGGCACTCGAAATGCAGAGAAAATACAGTGAGCGTGCAGAACAGCTAAGAAAAGAATATGAAGAAAGTTGCGGCCCGTTAAATTATAAATCCGGAAGCGGAATGAACTGGGTAAAAAATCCTTGGCCGTGGGAATATATGGAGTGTGATTGCTGATGTTTCAATATGAAAAGAAATTACAATATCCCGTAAAAATAAAAAATCCTAATCCAAAACTTGCTCAGGTTATTATTTCACAGTTCGGCGGACCCGACGGTGAGCTTGCTGCATCAATGAGATATTTCTCTCAGAGGTACGGAATGCCTTTAGCTGAACTAAAGGGATTACTGACGGATATAGCCACCGAGGAACTCTCACATTTAGAGATGGTAGGCGCAATTGTTTATCAGCTTACCCGTAATCTGACAATTGATGAAATAAAGAAAAGCGGATTTGACAAATATTTTGTTGACCATACCACAGGAATTTATCCTGTTGCGGCAAGCGGAACACCTTTTACGGCAGCTTATCTTCAGTCTAAGGGTGATGTAATTACAGATCTTCACGAAGATCTTGCAGCAGAACAGAAAGCAAGAACAACCTATGATAATATTCTTCGCCTTGTTGATGATCCGGATGTGCGCGATCCGATTAAATTCTTACGTGAACGCGAGATAGTTCATTATCAGCGTTTCGGTGAAGCACAACCAACAAAGTGGAATGACTACGGCGGAGCAGCTGACAAAACCGCTTGAAATAAGGCTTTTTTAATACATAAAAGGAGGATTTAAAATGAAGCTGTTTAAGTGTATTGTTATGCTGATTTTAATATTAATTACCATACGGACAGGCTATCTTGCACTTTTATATAAGGTCTCAACATCAACAGGTGCTTTTCTTATCTGTTTAGGTATCACCTTGTTTGTTGCATGTGATGGCGGTCTTAAAAGAAAATCAAATTGAATAATTGCTATCTTGATTACGGCATAGTTATAATTAACCTACAAATTTTCGAATTATTGTTGATTTGTAGGTTATTTTATGGTATACTATTAGTAACCAGGAGGTAATGGTATGACTGATATTATTTTTGAGTATAAAGAATTACTTGCAACAAAACTTGAAATTGAGCAAAAGCTTAGTGTTTTGCCAAAGGGATATATTTCTAAAAAGACGATTGGCGGTAAGCAATATTTATATTTGCAAACTCGCAACGGTGATACTGTTGAAAGTAAATACATCAAGGCGGAAGAAGCAGAAGAAATAACAAGTCAGCTCTCTTTAAGAAAAGAATACGAGGCAGAGCTGCCTGAGATTTTGATCAGACTTGCCGACATCGAAACTGCCGCAGAGTTATTAGATAAAGCATTGTTTCGCAAATTAAAAATGTTAAAGCTCACGAGCGGTATGGATGGTATTTCTGCTGACGAAAAAGAAAAACGAATTTCCTTTTCCGATGCGATGACCTCAATTGAGGGCGTTCCCGTAAGCGATAGAGTGAAGAACGACCTTGCAAATTGGAAAAATGGCAATATAACATTCTTATCTGTTTTTGAGCAAACACTTAGAAGATACGGTTTTGTAACGGAGGTATAACATATGCGTGACCCTTATTTATATGATGATGTTGACATCCTTAAAAATTTAGCAGATATAAAAGATTCAGAATTGCTACGTACGGCAGAAGCCGATATTACCGGTCTTGCTATGGCGGCAATTTATGATTATAAATATGATAAGTTTAATACCGAAACCTTGCAGGATATCCACCGAAATATCTTCGGTCAAATATTTGATTGGGCTGGAGAATTTCGTACTATTCAAATGGTGAAATATGAAGACGTACTTGGCGGTGACACTGTTCGTTATGCATATCCGAAAGAAATTAAAAAGCAGCTTAACGATACTATGAAAGAAATCGCCAAGCTCAAAAGAACCGGCGATAACGATAAGGATATAGTGTTCAAACTCGTTCGTATTATTGCAAGCATTTGGCAAACCCACCCCTTCCGTGAAGGTAATACAAGAACGGTTATAGTGTTTGCTGTACTGCTTGCAAAATCAATGGGATTTGAAGTTGAACACGAACTATTCAAAACAAACTCAGCCTACGTGCGTAACGCTCTTGTTTGGGCATCACAAGGTATCTATTCTAAATATGAATACCTTGAGCGTATATTCTTCGATGCAATACTCGGTGAAGATAATGAAACCGACACCCCAACCGAAACCAAAGCAAGTAAATACGACACCATTGGCGAGTATAAGGTTAAAGACTATAAAGAAAGACCTCATGAGTACACCGAAGAGTAATTACTAGTTTAAGGTGCAAGAAAAATTAAAAGAGGAAGACCATAATGAAAAAATCATTTATTGTAGTTTCAGCAATTTTCTTTTTGATATTGCCGATCATCGCCATATTGGCAATATATTTTATATTTGCAATTAATATCTTTGACAATCCTGATTTCTGGTATGGATACATGGCTTATTTTGGTACTGTTGCATTAGCGGCTGTTTCATTGTGGCAAAACGAAAATGCAAATATGATCAATCAACGTTTAGCTGATATGTCATGTAAGGATAAAATAGCTTATCTTGTTCCACCTAAAAACCAAATAATTAGAGCAAATACCATCGAGTTTAGATTCTTTAAACGAGGCAATTCCTTTGGCTTTGTAAGTGGCTATGATCTATACATTAATAACGACTTTTCAAAACACGAAGATTGCAACTATTTTTTTGAAGAAACAAATATTAACGAACTTCAGGAACCCATCAATATTGAATTTCAAGAGAAAATTAATAGAAAAGAAATAGATGTTTGTTTGGTCCTCTACTGGAAGAACCAATACGGTTATGAATATAAACAAAACATTTCAATGTCATATGAGCAGTATAAAAGCAGAAACGATATGTATGTCTCTACCAAAGAAACATTTGAAATAGAATACATCAAATAAACACTGTTTAAAAATCAATTATAAGTTTTGGAGATGAAATTATGACAGATATAGATAGAAAAAGAGCCGCAAAAGCCTTTGCGGAATATTGGAAAGATCGTGGTGACGAAAAGAGTGACAGCCAGTCCTTTTGGCTTTCTCTTGCACGTGACGTGTTGGGCGTTGCGGAGCCCGAAAAGTTTATATTGTTTGAAGAACGCGTAAAGTTGGACCATACCAGCTTTATTGACGGTCATATTCCCTCTACGCATGTGTTGATCGAACAGAAAAAGAAGGGGCTTAATTTGCGTAGTCCTATTCGTCAATCGGATGGTACTTTGCTTAATCCTTTTCAGCAGGCACAGAGATATTCGGCGGCACTGCCTTATTCGCAGCGTCCTCGTTGGATCATCACTTGCAATTTTGAAGAGTTCCTTATCTACGATATGGAGAAGCCTACAGGCGAGCCGGAAAGTATAATGCTTAAGGATCTCGGCAAGGAGTATTATCGCCTGCAATTTCTTGTAGAAGAAAAGAGTGAGCTTCTGCACCGAGAGGAACAGATCTCCATCAAAGCCGGTGAGCTTGTGGGCAAACTGTACGATGCCATTCTGAAGCAGTATATTCATCCCGACAGTGAAGAAACTCTGCGCAGCTTGAATATGCTTTGTGTCCGTCTTGTGTTTTGCCTTTATGCAGAGGACGTAGGTATTTTCGGTGGTCATCTGAAATTCCATAATTACATAAAGAACTTTAACGTGAAAGACGTGCGTCGTGCACTCATTGACCTTTTCCGTGTGCTCGATACCAAAACCGAAGAGCGTGATCCGTATATGGATGATGCTTTAGCAGCATTCCCTTACGTGAACGGCGGCTTGTTTGCTGACGAAAATATTGAAATTCCCAACATGACGCAGGATATTGTTGATTTGCTCCTGCACAATGCAAGCGAAGATTTCGACTGGTCGCAGATCAGCCCCACTATATTTGGTGCCGTGTTCGAGTCCACATTGAACCCCGAAACCCGTCGCAGCGGCGGTATGCACTATACCTCTATCGAAAATATCCATAAGGTTATTGACCCGCTTTTCCTGGATGAACTCCGCGAGGAGCTTGCAGAGATCAAGGCACTGAAAGTACCCAAGATTCGCAACGATAAAGCAGAAGCATTCCGTGAAAAGCTGTCTAAGCTTACGTTCTTTGATCCTGCCTGTGGTTCCGGTAACTTCCTGACCGAAACCTATATTTCCTTGCGCCGTTTGGAGAACGAGGCACTTGAAATAATAAACCAAGGGCAGATTTTGCTTGGCTTCGAAGGCTTTATCAAGGTTTCTATCGGCCAATTCTACGGTATTGAGATCAATGATTTTGCTGTTACCGTTGCAAAAACTGCACTTTGGATTGCAGAAAGCCAGATGCTCAAGGAAACCGAGGATATCGTAAATATGTCCCTAGACTTCCTTCCCTTGAAGTCCTATGCCAATATTGTAGAAGGCAATGCTCTCCGTATCGATTGGGAAACTGTTGTGCCTAAGAACAAGCTGAATTACATTATGGGAAACCCTCCGTTTGTAGGGGCTCGTATGATGGATCAAGGTAGCGAACAAAAGAAAGATGTACAAACCATTTTCGGTGATATTAAAGATGTTCAGGACTTGGATTATGTGACTTGTTGGTATAAAAAGGCCGCTATGTTAATTCAGAATACCAATATAGAAGTTTGCTTCGTTTCCACAAATTCTATCTGCCAGGGTGCACAGACTCCCATCCTGTGGAATGTGCTTTTGAATGAGTATAACATCAAAATCAACTATGCTTATCAAACCTTTAAGTGGAATAGCGAAGCTAAAGATAAAGCGGCCGTGTTTTGTGTAATAGTTGGTTTCTCAACCTTCCAAAGAAAAAGCAAGACTCTATATTCGGATGTTACTGGTGATGGAATTGCATGTGTTAAAAACGTGAGCAACATTAACCCTTATCTTTTGGACGCGCCCGACTGCTTAATTGTCGCATCAAAGGAACCGCTTTGTAATGTTCCTAAAATGAATTTCGGTAATCAGCCGCGAGATGGTGGTCATTTTGTTATTTCACCCGAAGAGTATTCTGAGATTCTTCAAAAGGAACCGGAATTAGAACAATGGTTAAAGTTATATATTGGTGCCGAGGAATTTATTAAGGGAAAGAAAAGATGGTGCCTTTGGTTAAAAAAGGCTTCTCCAAAAGATATTAAGAACAGCCATATTCTCTATGATAAAGTGCAAGCTGTAAAGAATTTTCGGTTGAGTTCAAAAGCAAAAACAACAAATGGATACGCCAAAGTACCTCATTTGTTCGCACAGATCACACAGCCCGACGATGTGTCCTATTTGATAATACCCAGAGTGTCTTCTGAAAAGAGAAAATATGTACCTATAGGTTTTATGACATCAGATAGCATTTCTTCTGATGCTGTACAAATAATTCCCGATGCCAATCTTTATCACTTTGGCGTTTTGACCTCAAATGTACATATGGCTTGGATGCGTGCAGTTTGTGGTAGATTAGAAATGCGTTATAGGTATTCCAAAGAAATTGTGTATAACACATTCCCTTGGTGTCAGCCTACTGATATTCAAAAAGCCAAGATTGAACAGACAGCACAGGCAATTCTTGATGCTCGCGCGCTTTACCCCGACTGCTCCCTCGCCGACCTTTACGACGAAGTAGCTATGCCACCGGAACTCCGAAAGGCACACCAAGCCAACGACCGCGCCGTAATGCAGGCGTATGGATTTGATGTGAAGACTATGACGGAAAGTAGCTGTGTGGCAGAACTTATGAAGATGTATCAGAAATTAGCAGAGGTGTAAAAATGTCAAAAGCTCCAATTAGTGAAGTTGTGAATAATGCATTTAGAGATACGGTGGAAAACTGGAAAAAAGAAGGCCTATCTGACGAAAGAATTATCGAAAAAATCGAAAAAGTTAATTTTGAAGATGTTATGTTTTCTATTGCCGATACAGCATCTTCTGATTATACCACTTTTTTCAGGGATAAAATGTATGAGATAGAGTTGGATGAGAGGGCCAAATCAAAAGAGTTTTCTGCTCACCAAGAGCAACTTTGGGGGAAATGTTTTGCAGCATCACAAACTATGTATGTTTTAGCTGTTGAAGCAGCGGACAATTACTGTAATTACATTGATAAAAATGCATCCGCCGAAGAAAAAGAACAGAGTAAGTTTACCTTTTTAGCATTACATCATATACATGGTCGAGCATGTCAGGTCTTTTTGGAAGTATTATATCTACTTAGGCTAGGTTTTGCAGATTGTGCATATTCCAGATGGAGATGCCTGTATGAATTAAACTGTGTGGCTTATTTTATCAAGTCACAAGGAGAACAAATAGCTAAGCAGTTTTACGAACAATCACAGACAGAAAACCAGTTCTATCTATGGACAAAGGGAGCAGTTGATGACAATGGAAGGAAACTAAGTATTAACTCTTTTGGTGATCTCGAGAAATATTGTAATATGGGCGAAATATGGCACGAGCAATATAAGCTTGCATGTAAAGTGACACACGGATCTCCGCAAGGTACGTTTAAGCGTATGGCAATAAGGGAAACTCGAGATCAAATCCCTGTGGGTCAGTCGGATTATGGTATAGCTGTTCCAGCAGAACATTCCGCCATATCGTTGCATTTGATTTCGGCCCTGTTTTTTACGATGTTTCCCTATGTTGATGGCGTTGTATATGTAAAAACCTTAGGCAAATGGGTTGAAGTTATACAAGATATGTACTATTCAACAGAAAAAGAAGTTTTTCCAAAAAACAACAATAACAGCGACAGTGAATAATAAGAATGAGGTGATATCCTATAAATATTTTTTATAATCAAATGTTTAATCCGCAATATGTGAATTTGCAATATTACCGCCAAATAGAGCAATTGCAATACGAGGCAAAGCAAAATGAAGAGATTGGAAAAGCTGTTAATGCAATTCATGATCTATGCGAAGCTGTAAAACAATTAGACGATCGGCATCAACAAATTGCATTTTCCGCTTGCCTTGCAGAGATGGCAAGGGAATTTAATTGGAGATAAGTATTGTAACAACGATGAATTAAAATAATTATACGAAGGCGTCGCTGAAAAGCGGCGCTTTTGCTTTTCAAAATAAATCATTGGAATTATGGAAATTGCTGTAGTATATGTTTGTGTTGCAAAGGAGTGTAATATGTATGACATCGCATAAAGATTTATACAACGGCAACATCAGTCTTAACAAAAGCACACTAAACAAGGGCCAAAGGTGCGGTGGCTAATAGTATTGATACTTCAATTAAAATATGATAAAATAAAGTCCGGTTTATGGGACAGTAGTTGTGTTATTATCATATTACAGAGGTGATAAAATATGGATTTATGGGATAGACTTGCAGGTGGTCTTCAAGAATACGTTGAAAATTATTGCCTGTATATAAGTCAATCGAAGATCAAGCCGTCATACGAAGTGGACTATGAAATTGATTGCTTAGATAAGTTGCATAAGCATACCACTGTTAACGATTATTGGGTACATCAAATTTCCGGTTGTAAACATATCAATGACTTGCCGACATATTTACAGGAACTTGTGTTGCAGTATTTGCCTCGGTTCTTTATAAAATACCCAGAATATCAGAATTTAGATTGTTTGAAAATAAGTGATTTGTCTTTTTTAGATTACGGATTGCCTGTAGAACATACGTCCGATGTTGATGTGTCTGAAGAAATTGCAAAATTCAGAGAATATTGCAGGTTACTTGGGAAGAAGCCTGAACAACTCACAAAAGAACAGTTGCAAAGGTGTTATGAAATAGATAGCTTTACCGGAAAAGAGCAACTTGGAGGATATATTACTGATAATGATAATTTTGAAAAAGACGATAATTTTGCAGAGATAAAAAAGCTGTATGAATCAAAAACACCTTCAGAATGGGAAAATGAGTTTGAAAAAGAAAAGAAAAGACTTCAAGAACTAAAAAAGTTAGGCGAGTTAGACGATGCTGCTGATAAAGCAGGAGGATATGTAGACTTTCCTTTTGTACCTAATACATCGTATGACTACAGGGAAATGCTTAAATACTGTGAAGAAAGGCACATTAGCCCCACCGACTTATCTATTAATGAACGAAATCAATTCATAGTTGTGGATAAAGCGATTAAAAAAGTTAAATATGTCGGTGAAAGTGATTCCGTGTGCTTGCGTAAGGGAAAGATCTATGATTGTATAGGGGAAGAACACGGAGAATATAGAATTATTGACGAAGAGGGGTATGACGAAGATGAAGAGGTGCAAGGGTATTTATATCCCAAGCATTTCTTTGTAGAGGTGGACGATGATTAATGTATGGGACTATCAAGAAGCAAAAAAGATTAGATTAATTGATGTTGATGGCGAAGAATTTATTGGATATGTGGTTGATGTTACAGATGCAGAAGAAGGTGCCGACGAGCCATATCCTGAGGACGCCATTACTATTAGTATTGCTGGAAGACACATCGAGTTCATGCAGAGCGAAATAATATTTATCGAAATACTCGGATAAAAAGAGCGCGAAAAGAGGTTTTCTATGTTTGAATTACATGATATTGTTAGAGTAAAAAAAGAATACCCTGAACTATCTTTAACACCCAAAAATATTGGAACTATTGTTGATATTCATAACGGTGGCGAGGCTTATACTGTTGAGTTTATAGATGAAAATTTGGAAACTGTAGAAGAAGCTCTTTATAGAGAATTTGCCGAAAGTGAGTTGGAAAAGGCTACAATCATACACGGTTTGGACTTGCCAAACGAAGTTTCAGAAAGAAATTCACTCATAATGTTGAAACAGTTAGGCATTACGAAAGAAGATATAGAGAACTGCGAGATAGATGACACAGATTACATATGTAATGATGATAATGTTTTAGAACAACTTATTGCCATTAGAAATATGACAGATGAGGAATTTGATAAGTATCAATGTGAAGTTCTAAAAAAAGAATATTTACCTTTCATAATTGTTGATGAGAACGAAAATATTATCGGCTTTAAAAGTGATACTCCTATAAATGCAAAGAGGGCCGCTAAAGAACACATTTTGATGAGCAAGAAGTTTGATGATATAACAAACTGTGAATATTGGGACAATCTAATTGAACAGTTAGGGTTATCTGATATTAAATTATGAGAGAGGTAAAACTCTCGGGCTGGTAATATGGGGAGGAAATATTGTTGTTTAATGACATTTTTAACGAACAAATGACAAGTAATGAAGCAAGAATGGCGTTCTTTGAGGCTGTTGAAGGAAAAACAAAAGAGGAAGTTGAGCAAATCAAATCTGCATATTTTGAAGTGCTGCATAAAATCACCGAAAGAGAAATGCGACTTGCAGGAGAAGGCTGGTTGATTGATTGAAAATATACTGTTAAAGGGGTGTAGGCATTGAGTAGAGGTATAGGTGGTAACTGTCGTATCTTAGAAGAAGACGAACATACTGTAATTTATGAATACGGCGGATACAATCTTAATAAACCGGAATATAGAAATCCCGATTATATTTTTGATGGAATCATAACCATTGAAAAAAGCGCTCTTGTTGAGCCGGAGATACATACAAAGATCAAACGAACACAAGGTGGACAGAAAAAACTGGTTACGAAAAGAGTTCTAAGAGAAGTTCCGTATATGGAACTCATCGAATCAGGCAAAATTGAGATTCAGAATTGTAGCAACTGTTGGCACACGTTTCCATCAGGAAAGGATATAATTGCTTATTATTTGATATTTCACATTTTTGACAAGTATCAGGAAGATGGGGTTTTACCGTCAACCGTTAGTTATAATGTTTGAGGATTGGAATAAATCATATCGTAATTAATGTTTTCTTGAAAGTCGAAATTAACCTTTTTTACATTTTTATCAAAGAGTCGCGGTGTCGCGGCTCTTAATTTTTTGTGTAAAAGAGGTTTTTTCTATGTTAGACAGAACAGAGTATGAAAATTATTGGTATGCGTTCCAACAAAAGTTGGACAAAATCTTGGCTGAGCGTAATATGACCTACCGAGGATTAAGCATTAAGCTTGGCAAATCACCGGGATATATCTATGATATTGTTAACCGAAGGATTGATCCGTCAGCTATAGCCTTATTTGAAATTGCGGCATATTTTGACAGCACAATATGGGATTTTTTAAATATTACCAAGTAAAAGTCCCGGGGCATCGTTTGTCAAACAACACATCATGCAAATCTATTGACTATAAAAAATCCGCGTGTTAAACTGACTATGCTACATTTAAAATAAAGCAGGAGTGTTTTAAAAAGATAACGAAAATTGCAATGTTCCGAAAGGGTTAATTGCGCTTGTTTGTTATGCTTGGCTCCTGCGTATAGGGCAAAGGCAAAAGGACTGCAAGTTAGCACTTAACCTTGAGGGTTGAGTGCTTTTTTGTTATCTTTTTGCCTTCTTTTTATGTTTTGTTCTCCGGTAAGTGACGGGTTCAAAATAAATGCATAAAGGAAGGTGGTTCGAAATGATTGTTTTTGACACGGGAAGTTAATTGCATCAAAAGTTTGGTGCCGAGTACAGCAGTCTGAGTTCTGCGACTGACTGAGAATCACTAGCAGAAAGCCCTTTGAAGTTAGGTTAAACTTCATCAGTCGATGCTCTAAGGCTGATTATCTGTATAACCGAAGAAGTGGAAATATGGAATTAAAGAGCTATCACAGTTACGGCAACGGACAGGGTGATATATGGAAGATGGGCGACACATTTTTAATCGACCTATCATGTTGCTCGGTTTTATGATTTCCCGAAATAAATCAGAACCCACTTTCACGCAGTGGTCTGAAGTATGAGAGTAGGAAGAGCCGTGATATACAAAGCCCTTCACAAAGGCGATGTGAATTAAAATGTGCGGATAGCAGAGCCGTTACGAAACAAGGATTGTTCGACTGCGAACCTGCGCACACGGCAGACCGGATGGTACAGTGTGACAAAACCACTTGTGCACAGTGGGCGAA
>CALGUK010000034.1 GCA_937920235.1 uncultured Clostridia bacterium
CAGGTGGTATTTACTTCGGCGAAAGAGGTCGCAAAGAAGTTGACGGCAACCCTGCAGCTTATGATACGGAAATGTATTCTGTTCCCGAAATTGAGAGAATTGCAAGAACAGCCTTTGAAATGGCTATGAAGCGAGATAAGAAACTTACAAGCGTTGACAAGGCAAACGTGCTTGAAAGCTCACGTCTTTGGAGAGAGACAGTTATCAGAATGTCAGCAGAATATCCCGAGGTTGAACTTTCACATATGTATGTTGACAACTGTGCTATGCAATTAGTCAGAAATCCGGGACAGTTTGACGTCATTGTCACCTCAAACATTTTCGGTGATATTCTTTCTGATGAGGCTTCTATGATTTCCGGTTCAATCGGCATGCTGGCAAGCGCCTCTCTGGCAACAGGCAAAATGGGACTTTACGAGCCTATTCACGGTTCAGCGCCTGATATTGCAGGTCAGCAAAAAGCAAATCCTCTTGCAACAATTCTCTCTGTTGCTATGATGCTTCAGTATTCATTTGACGAAAAAGAAGCAGCAAAATCCATTGAGGATGCTGTCAATGAAGCGCTGAAAACGGCACGCACTCCCGATATTTACGAAGACGGCTTCAAGAAAGTAACGACAAGCGAAATGGGCGATTTAGTAGTTTCTTTGCTCAAATAACAAGTAATTTTAGTGTCATACTTCATCATTGGTATGACACTAATTGACTTTTAAGAGGTTTTATATGAAAACACTTTATATCAGCGATATGGACGGCACTCTTCTTCAGAATAACGGCATAATGAGTGAATATACCAAAGCAAAGCTGAATGAATTTTACAATAATTCCATTCCCTTTTCAGTAGCAACTGCTCGCAGTATGGTGAGTGCGATGCCACTTTTGGATGGAGTCCGTTTTGCCGCACCTATTGTACTTATGAACGGTGTTTTTGTTTATGACACCGAAACGGGAAAGGCGGTAAAATACCACGAGATAGATCATTCTGCTCTCAATAAGATTCTCAACTGCTTTTATGAGAAAAATCTTCATCCGTTTATGTTTTTATACAGTGATGATTACAAGCTGTCTATTAAATATACCGAATTCGACAATGACGGTATGAGAGATTTTTACAATATGCGTGTGAATATGCTGGAAGGAAGATTTACAAAAACCGATGATCTCACCGTTATAGAGAAAGGTCAGCATCCCGTATATGTAAACTATTACGCTCTGCCCCGATATCTTGACCCGGTTGTTGAAGAACTGAAAAAAATTCCAGAAATTGATTTTGCATATTACAAGGACTCATATTCTGATGACTGGCTTATTGAAATATATTCAAACACAGCATCAAAAGCAAACGGTGCAAAGGAAGTGGCGGAGATAACAGGAGCCGAAAGCATCACCGCATTCGGTGACAATCTCAATGACCTGATTATGCTGAGCAGTGCGGATACTGCCGTTGCAGTGGAAAATGCCGTGGCTGAAGTAAAGAAAATTTCAGATGTTATAATCGGCACGAATACAGAGGACAGCGTCGTAAAATATATTGAAAAAAAAGAACTCCCGTGATTTTTTCACAGGAGTTCTTTTTATTATAGGTCAATTATTTGCCGGCAAGTTCAGCTCGGGCAAGCTTGATGTTTTCTACAAAACGCTTACCTGTTTCGGTAATTTTCTTGTAGTCGCCTGTTTTTGCGCCTGCTGTAAGCGATGAACCTGCACCGACTGCTACAGCACCTGCTTTGATCCATTCGCCGACATTGTCAGCATCAACACCGCCCGTCGGCATCATCTTAGCATAAGGAATAGGTCCTTTGATATCCTTGATAATCTTTGGCCCGAAAAGGTCTGCAGGGAATACCTTGAGAATATCTGCACCGTTTTCCATAGCAAGAAGTCCTTCACGAACTGTCATAATACCGGGCATCATCGGAACTCTGTAACGGTTACAAAGCTTAAGAGTTTCAAGGTCGAGAGCAGGGCTGACGATATATTCAGCACCTGAAAGCATAGCAATTCTTGCAGTTGCCGCATCAAGAACCGTACCTGCACCGAGGATGATTTCTTCGGGAGTATATCTCTTTGCCAGTTCCTCAATAACCTTGTCAGCGTGAGGAACAGTAAATGTAAGTTCAATAGCAGCCACACCGCCTTCGATACAAGCATCGGTAATTCTGATAGCCTGGTCCACTGTTTCTGCACGGACAACTGCTACGATACCGCAGTCCTGAATTCTGGTAATAATCTTTTCTTTATCCATAATTACATCTCCAATAATTATAATCTGTTTGATCCCTCCGTCTTAGAGGGGGGTAAAGCTGTATATGCTATACCGCGAGCCGAGAATCGCGAAGTATTACAGAAAACAGCTTATCTCTGCACTCTTGCGCCTGAACCCTTAACGATATTTTCAACCTCTTTAAGTGAAGCCATCGATGTATCGCCCGGAGTTGTCATTGCAAGTGCACCGTGAGCAACACCGTAGTTAACTGCTGTCTGTGCGTCTTCTGTTGTCATAAGACCGTAAATAAGTCCTGATGCGAACGAGTCGCCACCGCCGACACGGTCAAGAATTTCAAGACCGGGAAGCTCAAGCCCTTTATGAACCTTACCGTCTGCATAACAGATTGCTGACCAGTCGTTAACTGTTGCAGTTTTAACTGTGCGGAGAGTTGTTGCGATAACCTTGAAGTTGGGATAAACCTTAACAACCTCTTCAAGCATCTTGTAGTAGCCCTCAATGTTGAGTTCTTTAAGATTTTCGTCATTACCCTCGATCTCAAATCCGAGGCAGGCAGTAAAGTCTTCTTCATTACCGATCATAACGTCGATATATTTTGCGATTTCCTTATTAACCTCTTGTGCCTTTGCTTTTCCGCCGATGTCATTCCAGAGAGAAGGACGGTAGTTAAGGTCATAAGAAACGATTGTACCGTATTTCTTTGCAGTTTTAACTGCTTCGATTGCCACTTCTGCAGTTGACTCTGAAAGCGCAGCGAAAATACCGCCTGTATGAAGCCAACGAACACCGAGAGTACCGAAAATGTAATCCCAGTCTATATCGCCTGCTTTAAGCTGTGAGATTGCAGTATTGCCACGGTCAGAAACACCGACTGCACCACGGATACCGTAACCGCGTTCCGTAAAGTTAAGACCGTTACGGACAGTTCTGCCGATACCGTCATATTTTACCCATTTGATAAGTGATGTATCAACACCGCCCTGAAGAATAAAGTCCTCAAGAAGACGGCCTACTTCGTTATCTGCAAATGCAGTAACAACTGCTGTTTTCATACCGAAGCAACGGCGAAGACCGCGGGCAACATTATATTCACCGCCGCCTTCCCAAGCGCGGAAATTACGGGCAGTTTTAATTCTGCCCTCGCCCGGATCAAGACGAAGCATAATTTCACCGAGTGAAATCATATCAAACATACAATCTTCTTTTTTTCTGAGATTTAAGTTCATATTTATACCTCCAAGTTTCTGTTACGAAAAAGCAGCTGCTGATTATACACCGCTATATGCTGAAAATCCACCGTCAACACAGATGCTTGTACCTGTGATGAAGCTCGAATATGCCTCGTCGCAGAGGAACAGTAATGCACCTGAAAGCTCGTTTGCTTCACCAAATCTCTTCATAGGTGTTGCATTGAGAATCTTGTTTGTTCTGGCGGTCGGTGTGCCGTCTTCATTCCAGAGAAGTGTTTTATTCTGGTTTGTCGAGAAGAAGCCCGGTGCGATAGCGTTTACACGGATACCGACATCAGCAAAATGTACCGCCATAAATTCCGTAAAATTCTTAACTGCTGCCTTTGCCGCAGAATAAGCAGGAATTTTTGTAAGAGGACGGTAAGCGTTCATTGATGTTACCATAACGATACAGGTATTCTCTTTTTCTGCCATATCACGGGCAAAAACCTGAGTGGGAATAAGAGTACCTAAGAAATTAAGGTTGAAAACAAAGGAGATTCCGCTTGCATCAAGGTCAAAAAATGTCTTGATATCGTCATTTTTCTCGATTAAGTCAATTTTTTCAAGTGTTTCTTTTGTGGTTGTACCCTTCGGGTTGTTACCGCCTGCACCGTTGAGAAGAATATCGCAGGTTCCGAGCTTTTCGTTGATAATCGCACGAGCATTTTCCATACTCTCTTTTTCAAGCACATTACAGCCGACTGCAATAGCTGTGCCACCGTCTGCCACAATTTCGTCTGCGACCTTTTGTGCCGCTTCTTCATTAAGGTCAAGAACAGCAACCTTAACGCCCTGCTTTGCAAGAGTTTTTGCGAAATCTCCGCAAAGAACTCCGCCTCCACCGGTAACTACCGCAACTCTGCCTTTTAAGTTTTCGTGTACCATAATTATTTGCTTCCTTTCTCAACTGCTTCAAACAAGCCGTTAATATATGTAGCGCCGAGTGCTCTGTCAAAAAGGCCATAGCCGGGTTTTCCCGTTTCGCCCCAAATCATTCTGCCGTGGTCAGGACGGACATAACCGTCAAATCCTGTATCCACAAGAGCTTTAACGACCTCATACATATCAAGGCTGCCACAATCTGAAAGATGTCCGCTTTCTTCAAAGCTTCCGTCCTCCATAATCAGAATATTTCTTATATGCATAAATGCAATTCTGTTCATTGCATTGTATTTTCTTATCATTTTCACAACATCATTTGACTTTGTGCAACCCAATGAGCCGGTGCAAAGACAAAGACAGTTTGCCTCACTGTCAACAAGTTTTAACATTCTGTCGATGTTTTCCTCGCAGGTGATAATTCTCGGAATACCGAAAATAGGATATGGCGGATCATCGGGATGAATTGCCATTTTAACACCACATTCCTCGGCAACGGGAATTACTTTTTTAAGGAATTTTTCAAGATTTTCCCAAAGGCCTTCTTCGCCAAGCTCACCGTAAGCGGAAATCAACTCTCTTACCTCTTCCTGACTGTAGCTTGAATCCCAACCCGGAAGGTGAATGTCGTCTTTTAGCGGATCAAGGCCCTTCATCTGCTCCCAATACATAACAAGACTGGTTGAGCCATCCTCAGCCTCTTTATCAAGCTGGGTACGAGTCCAGTCAAAAACAGGCATAAAGTTATATGTTACACATTTAATGCCGTATTTTGCACAACGACGGATATTTTCGCAATAAACCTCTAAAAGCTCGTCCGCATTATCTCTGCCAAGCTTAATATTTTCGTGCACGGGAATTGATTCAACAACATCAAATACAAGACCGTTTTCTTTGCACTGCTTTACCATTTTTTCAATTGATTCTTCTGGCCATACCTCTCCCGGCTTGACATCATAAACAGCACTGACAATGCTCTTCATATTTGGAATCTGGCGAATGTATTGCAATGAAATCGGGTCGCTTTCGCCATACCAACGGAATGACATTTTCATAAAAATCCCTCCATTTTTCCTATTTTCAAAATAATTTTATCACTATACTTTTTCTATTTCAATGTAATATTTATTGTAATTTAAGTAATTTTTATCTATATATCAGTTTTCGTCGGTGAAATTGCTGTCGTCTTCCCAATACGCAACATCATAAGGGTCATTATCAGGATCATAAACATCCCACAATTCATGCTTGAAATCCTCCGGTTGAGCAGGGCACTCGCTGACTGCCTCAACCTTCATGCCTCTTGACCAGAGAGTCGGGTCAATGCGGATTGTATAACCGCAGCAGGACGGTGTCAGCCACTCGTGCATCGGAGCTTCGGGGAGCGCGTACGTCTGCATCAGCGACATAATTACACCGCCGTGGGTGATAACCGCCGTGTTCTTTACTCCGGCGCGAATTACCCCGTCCACAATTTTCTCAAAGCAGGAGCAGATTCTGTAATTGAATCTCACCTGGCTGTCTCCGAAAGGTGCTGCCTTATTTGGATTTGTTCCGCTGAGCCACTCGGCAAAATCCTCATCCTTCTGCAATTCTTCTGCTGTCTTACCCTCAAATTCTCCGAAATCATATTCTCTCAAATCATCAAGTACAATGGGTTTTTTATCGGGATATATCACTTCTGAGGTTTCGATACATCTTTTCAGCGGACTTGAAAAAACAGCATCAACCTGAGGATATTTTCCGTAATTTTCCATAATATCCTTGAGTTGAGCCATTCCCTCCTCACACACCGGTTCATCGGTATGACCGATATATCTTCCCTCAAGATTTCCTTTTGTTATTGCGTGTCTGATCAGATGAATTTGGTAAGTTTTCATATTTTATCTCCGAAAAATTTGTTATTAAATACAATATACAAATTGTTTAATTAGTTGTATAATTTTTATACTTTAGGTATAAGGAGTCCTCATAATGAGCACATCGGTTTCAACAAGACTTGTCAGTCTCAGAAAAGAAAAAAATCTCAGTCAGAAGGAGGCTGCCGCGGCACTCGAGGTCTCTCAGGCACTTCTTTCACACTACGAAAAAGGTATTCGCGAATGCGGACTTGACTTTTTATGCAGGGCTGCCGTTTTTTATGATGTCAGTACTGATTATCTGCTGGGCATAACCGACACGAAAATGATGTCGGACGCACTGTTTGTTGAGCACGAAATTCCCCAGGACAGCGAGGTGAGGATGAGTACCATTTTCCGCTCATCCGTATATCTTCTTGACAGACTCGGCTCTTACGGAAAAAATTATTCAAACAAAATAAGAACGATTTACGTTCTGACGATCTATAAAATTTACTTAACGGCACTGTTGCAGGGTGCTGTCCCCAATCACGAAGCCGCCGGAAGAGAGCTCTCTCCGTACATCTCAACTGCAGCAATCGACAGTATTATAAATTCCCTGGTCTTTGACGGTGATGCAAAGCCGAAGCGTAACGAACAACTTCCAAAAACTATGGATACCATTATAAGAGAGTCAGCAAAAATTATCGAAAAAGAAATCGCAAGAGTATATAAAATTACCAACAAGCAATCAAAGTAATTCCTTATATATGAGACTCTTTTTTATTCCGGTATCGGCGGCAACGGTTTTTGACGCCTCATTCACGCTTATTCCTTTTTCGACAAGCTCTTTCGCAATCTCCACAGCCTGTTCCAATGTGACGGGCTGTTTTTCTTTTTTCTTCTGTGCGCCTGCAAGAATCAAGACGTACTCACCGCGCGGATTTTCGGTTTCATAATAGTCAACAGCACTCTTGAGCGTTGTTCTCATAACTGTTTCGTGTACCTTAGTAAGTTCTTTTACCAATGCGATTTCACGGTCTCCGAAATACAAATACATATCCTTGAGTGTCGCTTTAAGCTTGTGAGGAGCTTCATAAAAAATCATTGTACGTGTTTCGTTTTTGAGTTCCTCAAGATGCTCCCTGCGGCTTGGCTTATTTGTACTTAAAAAACCTTCAAATGTAAATCTCCCGCTATCCATACCGCTTATGGCAAGTGCGGTTGCAAATGCGGTGGGACCCGGTACGGACTCCACAGGGATACCGTTCGCGTGACATAAAAAGACTAAATCCTGTCCCGGATCGGAAATGCATGGCATACCTGCATCGGTTACAATTGCACAGGTTTCGCCCTCGGCAATTCTTTTTATTATAATTTCGCCTTTTTCACGGCGATTGTGCTCAAAATAGCTTATAAGAGGCTTTTTTATATCAAAATAATTTAACAGCTTTGATGTGACTCGAGTATCTTCGGCGGCAATAAAATCCACCGTTGAGAGAATTTCTCTTGCACGCGGAGAAAAGTCAGACAAATTTCCTATTGGAGTTCCCACAACATAAAGTTTTCCGTTCATTGTCCGACCGCCTTTTACTTTCTGTATTTTTCGGTAATCTGCAGCATTTCTTCTGTCAGAGTTCCGTCCTCATTGTGTGTAATGAGATTTTTTTCAACCTTCAATCCGTTTTTTGCACCGCGTTTTCCCTCGATAAGCACAAGCCAGGGCTGCGTACTTCCGCTTTTCGACACAAATCTCAGTGTTTTGGGCTCTATTCCGTTTTTTCGCATAGAATACATAACATCAAAAACTCTTTCGGGTCGCTGACAGATGCACAGCTTTCCTCCGAAGCGGAGAAGCCTTGATGCGCTTGCCACTATGTCATCCGTATTGCACAGAGTTTCGTGACGTGCTATGGTTGCGTAATTCTCACTGTTTTTTATTCCGCCGTTTTCTATTTTATACGGTGGATTCATCGTTACAAGGTCAAATTTTCCTAACGGAAAACCGTCTGTTTTTTTCAGATCCGTGTTACATACACGAATTTTATCCGTTTTGTTTATTTCAAGTGAGCGGTTCATCTGGTCGCAGGCATTTTCCTGTATTTCAACAGCATAAATATCACTGCACTTACCGTCACGAATCCACAAAAACGGGATTATACCGCACCCCGAACCGAAATCACAGGCAATATCGTTCCTTTTGGGATTTGCAAAATCCGCCAGAAGCATTGCATCTGTTCCGAATGTGTGCTGCTTCGAGACAACAATACGTATGTTTTCTCCCAGATCCTCGATATGTTCGCCCTCGTGAAGCAGAATATTATCAGTCAACATAGATATCCTCAACATCTTCCATGCTTCTGATTGTTGTTATCATCAAAGCAAGAGAATCTTCATTTTTAGGGAATACAAGAACTTTTATAACCGAGGTATCCTTTCTTCTCTTGAATTTCAGATCCTTGGTTTCTGTATATACCACTTCCATTGAGTGAATAGTACCGCCGCACTGCTTGATTGTTCTTGTGATCACGGGAATCTGGGTTCCCACATCCTTAATTTCAACGAACAAAAGCTTTCCGGCAGAGCCACGGACAATAAACCTCTTAAGAGAATTAAGTGTAAGATAAATAACGAGAGTGGCCACAAGAGCACCTGCATAAAAGCCTGCACCTACGGCAATACCTATACATGCAACAGCCCAGAGAGATGCGGCAGTTGTAAGTCCCTTAACGGAGAAGCCTTCTCTGAGGATTGTACCTGCACCGAGGAAACCGATGCCGCTGAGCACCTGCGCACTCATTCTTGTAACATCGCCCGTCATACCACGGCTGTCAAAGATATAAACGGATGTAAGCATTACAAGCGCAGAACCTATAGCAACAAGAATATGTGTTCTGAATCCTGCCGGACGGTGCGAATGTTCACGTTCATACCCGATAAATCCGCTGAGAAGCGTGGTTATGCCAAGCTTTATTGCAGCATCCAACGCAAATCGAACCTGTTCAAATCCCCAAATCCATATAAAAAATTCCTTAACAGATTCCAAAACATCTGTCAATCTGCTCATCTCCTAAATTATTATTGTTTTTTTCTTGTGAATGACGGGACGGAAAGTATGACCGCCCAGATGATATGGTAGAAAATAATCTGCCATACGCCGATTTGTGAAATTCCCGAAAGGAATGTGAATAAAGCCATTATAATAACACCTATAACAGTTGCTATCAGTTGAATGAGTCTGGAAGAATTTACATAAGAATTGATTGCAAACGCACCGTGAAGAGCCGCCAGCATAGATTTTATACTACCGTCATGTATAATATTTGCATCGCTTCTGTCCGCACAGGAGGATTTAACCTTAGTAAACATATCTCCTGCAACGGGATTTATAATCTTGACTACATTTTCGGGAAGGCCGAACTCTCTTTCAAGGAATTTTTCAGTTATGTTTGCATCAGCCGTTCTGAAGAAAATTGTGAGTCCGTCTTTTTCAAGCTCTCTCATATATTCGGCTGTTTCTTCATTTGCCTTATATACAACCACAAACATAGCGGAAATTTTTCCCTCAATCGCAAGGTAAATAACATTTCTGCCGTTTGATTTATATTTTTCCTCAAGTTCTTTGTCGGGTGTTTCTACATTGTGGTGAACGAGCAAATCACGATTACCCACAAGCACCCTGTGATTGTGAATCCAGCAGGAGCAACCGAGCTTCTCCTCATATGCCAATGACTCAACGGGAAGCAACAGTTCTCGCTTACCGATTATGACACCGTCAAACACCTCTGCCAGAACTCCGCCCGAGGCGATGACGACAGATGCCGTATAAAGAATAGCCTCATCAATTCGCATCTTGTGATAAGTTTTCATTCCTTCAATATTGCATCCGCCCTGCTCAAAAGCGTCACAGGCATCAACTATGACACCGTTGGAATTAACGGCATCCTCAACCGCACTGTATCCGTTAATAAGCGCACCCTTTTCGTTGAGAACCTTGTTGGTAGAACGAAGATTAACCGCAGAAACAAGACTTGCCGCAGCCGGCATACCCATAAGAACGGTAGCCGTAAATGTGCTGATTGCCGCAAAGAAATTTCCCGTTCTGGCAATTGCGACAACACCGAGAACAAGACCTATAATCATAACAGCAGGTATCGTAATCTTGCAGATGGGTCCTGTAACCTCCGCAAGACGTGAAAGCTCAACAAACTTCTGCGGGAACCCGATTTTAGCGGAATATTTGATTTCAGGATTTCCGAGCATAAGGCCTCTCGCAATTTCATTGGCAGTATCTTCGTCACCGATATTTTCAACACTGCAGCAATTATCAAGGTTATCTGTCAGAACTCTGAAATTTTCGCTGTCATTCTTGCAACGGACAAGCTCGCCGACAGTTTTCATAATCATCGGAATAACCGCCGCACCTGCCGTGAGTCTTGCAACGGACTCAATACTGTCTGTAAAAGCAAAACTTACAAGACACTGTAACATTCCGCATATTGCAGAAACAGCAACCACAGTATCCGTGTCAAATATTTTCACTTTTATATTATGGAAAGCATTTATAAATGAACGGTAGTTTAATGCACTCGCCGCCGCAAGCAAAACAAGCTGAATCAGAGAATACACAAACTCATTGTTTCCGTACAGCTCAAAATTGCCGTTTTCAGCTCCCGCAACAGCAGACAGCACAGCCATAACCAGACATATTGCAGAAACAATAGCAAGACGCAATATCAATGATTTCTTTTCGTTTGCGAACACCTTGCGAACCGCTTCGCTGTCCTTCGGGCCGAAGAACTCTCTTGCGACGGAAACCTTCTGACGCTCGTAACGTTTTTTCACCGTCGGGCCCTCCACCTCGCGTTTGAACGGCAGATCGCCCTCAAGAAATTCCTTTATTGCTCCTTTGCGGTTTTCACGAAGCTCTGCCTCAGCCTGCTCCTCAGACTGTTGCAATATGTCTTCTTCGTCGTCAAACCCGTCAAATTTTATCTGATTATCGGGTAATTCATCCTCATGAACATAAGCAAAACCCGATTTTGTCTTTTCCTGCTGAAGCTCATATTCCGCAGGTACGACCGTGGGGACGGGTCTGATGCCGTCAACATCCTCAATGTGCTGATTGTTTTTCAGAACAACACCCGGTGTTTCGATGGTCTTCTGCGGCCCGGCATTTCTTATCGCGCGCTGCTCCTGAGTATCTTCAATTTTCTGAACAGGCTTGTTCATGAAATGCTTTCTGTACTTTTCCTCTTGCATTACGGGGGATGAGAGAGGCTGTGCATCACCGAGAGTCGTTCTCGCTACTTTATTTCCTAAATTATGTGAAATGTTCGGATTATATGCTCCTCGGATATCGACCTCGTTGAACATTCTTGTTTTTTCAATTGAAATCTGACCCGTTACATGCTCAAGCTCTTTTTCTTCGGGCAAATCTATCAGAACGGTTTCCTCCGAAGCCGTTTTTTCCTCCGGAACAAGACCCATCTGACCGTCATCCTCTACCGTGACGGTAATCTCCTGCTCGGATTCGGGTTCAGCCTTGGCCTCTTCCGCCTCATCAAGTTCCTTGATCCTGCTGATGTCAAACGAAAAAGTCTTTTTTATGTCCTTTTTCTTGTCAAGCTTTACGAAATGATTTGACGTCTTTGGCTTTACCTCTGGCACATCGGTCTTTTTGCTGACCGCTTCATCTCCGATTTCGGCAAGAAGTCGGTCAATATCACCCATGGAATATATCTTCTCAGGTGTGTCCTCTCCTATATATGCTTTTGTTTCATTGAGAATGTCATCAATTATGTTATCTGATATTCTGTCTGCCATAATAAATTTCCCCCGAAAAAATATCCAGCTTTATTTTATCTTTTATAAGCAAATTCGTACATGAGTATTCCGCCCGCAACAGAAGCATTAAGCGAATTTATCTGTCCCTTCATTTTAAGAGATACTATAAAATCACATTTTTCACGGACAATTCTGCTCATTCCGTCACCCTCAGAGCCTATAACAAGAACTGCAGCACCGTCGGGATTGATTGAACGGATATCCTCACCGTCCATATCGGCTCCGTAAACCCACAGTCCCTTCTTTTTCAGTTCCTCAAGCGTTGTCGCAAGATTTGAAACCCTTGCAACCTTCATATATTCAAGTGCTCCGGCACTTGTTTTGCCCACAGTATAGTTAAGAGAAGCACTTCTTCTCTTCGGAATTATAATTCCGTGAACACCTGCCGCCTCTGCCGTACGGATAATCGCACCAAGATTATGCGGATCCTCGATTCCATCGCAAGCAATAATGAACGGAGCTTCTTCTCTTTCCTCTGCCGTGCGGAGAATATCCTCAACCGTTGCATAATCGTGTGCCGCACAAATCGCAACCACACCCTGATGGTTACTGTGACCACACATAAAATCCAGCTTTTTGCGGTCAACCTCTTTAATTACCGCACCTTTTTCACGGCACTCACCTATGATTTTCCCGACTGAGCCGCCCTTTTCTCCGCGGAGAACGAACAGGGTATCTATCTCTCTGCCGGATTTTATCAATTCCGTCACGGCATTTCTGCCGATTATAAGATCTTTCTTTTTTTCTTCGTTAAACAAATCCATTTTCTGACATCCTTTTGAGCATAGTTACGGATAATAGTTTTTTAATGATTTATTATACCAAATAATGAAAAATAATACAAGTATATTTTCAGTAAAATACGACAAAAAGAGGTGCTTCTGTTAAGAAACACCCCTTGTTCTGACTATAGTTTATCCGAGAAATCCCCAGTCACTGTCCGTGGAGACTTCCTCCTGTTCACTCGAAGGTTCTTCGGGTTCCGTATTTTCCTCCGACGGTTCCTCCTGCACAGGCTCCTTCGACGGTTCCTCGCTTATCGGCTCCTTTGATGTCGGCTCGGTAGGCTTTGGTTTGCTTGACGATCCGCCCTGATATGTCGGTGTATTATTCGTTGTGCCCGATGAGGAACTGCCCTTATCAACAGTGTCGCTCGGCACCTGATTTTCATCCATAGGTATTTCTTCCTCTGAAGGAACTTCTTCCGAAGGCTCCTCCGTCTCGGTAAGCTCTTCCGTGGGCGGTTCGGTTATCTGCGGAACAGGACCTATTTTTTCATATGTAGGCGTATCGCCGCAGGACGATAATATAAGCGCAACTGAAATCAAAAGAATTATGGCAAGAACTTTTTTCATTTTATACCTCCGTTATATTTCCGTAAACCTGAACTATTTCAAGATTTTCACTCTCAATAAGATCTTTGGGTGTAATTATTCTGCCGCTTTCGGGAGCTATATCCGTACCGCATGCCATATAAGCATACCACACAAGGTGTGCGCATTGTGTCGTTACGGGAGTTTTTTCCGCATTGCGCCCCGTAAAAACTCCACCGAGCAGAGAATAGTATATACCTTTAAGATTATCCTGAGCAAACTGACCTGCATCGTACCTTGTCTCTTCATCAACATTTTTCGGCCTTAAAACCGCAACAAGCGGGTATTTCGACCAGGATGCCAGCTGTGTATTGTCGGATTTTTCTCCGACCATAACAGCCTGAACTCCGATTCCGTGTTCAACGTCAGTTACGATTGTCGCGTGTCCGTGGCGATAGCCGAGAGAATGGATGCTGAGCGTAACTATTATATCACCTTTTTGTAAATCTGCAAATCCGGGATTGTATATTCTGTTACCGTCACTGTCGGTTATCGTTTCGTGACAGGCAAAAACACCTTTTCTGTAGCAATAATAGTCCTTATCCCTGAGATAATATTCTCTGTATTTTTCTATTCCGTCAAAATCTCCTAGAGAAATCAGCTTATCCGCTGCGGGACGTCCCAATCCTGTCTGAGAAAACACGGTTGCGTAATCATTGTCGCTGAGCTTTTCTCCGGTTACAATTTTTACCGCAATTTTCGCCCATACCTCGTCATCTCTTACGGCATCTTCATATGCTTTTGTATCAGCAAGCTCGCTCAATCCGAAATCGACAACGCGGAAAATAAGAACTGCGGCAAATACGAAAATCAGCACGCGGAAAAACTTGTTGTTTTTTATTTTATTCACTCGTTTTCTCCCAAGATAACATAATTTCTTTTACTCTTGCGCCGTCACAATACCCTTTATCATAAAGACGCTGCAAGCCCTCTTTTGTCCGTCCCACCGTAGTTATTCCGCAACAGTCATCCGGAGCTAATATCAGCACCTTGCCCTGCTCTTCGAGGGATTTTGCATATTCGAGGTCCTCATTGTATTTATCAATCATATCATACATTGCTTTTGCAACAAGAGGATACTTTTTAAAAACCAACGGATACATCCATTTAGGAAACTTATGTTTTTTGCGGAAATCCGAAGGTAATGTCAGCGTGATTATAACCTTGTCGCATCCTGCTTCAAAGGCTTTTCTCACGGGAATGGGATCTGACACGCCACCGTCAAAATACGATTTTCCGCCTCTGCTCCGAGGAGGGCAGAACAAAGGAATACTGCAGGAGGCTTTTATCGCAAAGCAGTCGTTTTTTTCGATAAAATCCCTGCCGAGATAACATGGCTGTGCAGATTGCGCATCAGTTGTAACGGCATAAAACCGTGTATTGCTGTTGCTGAATTTCTCGTAATCAAGCGGGTCAAGACCGTTTTCATCGGTAAGTGTTGAATATATATAATCAAGATTGAGATAGGACCCGTTTTTTATCCACCTGTCAAATCCCATATACTCTTTGTGAAAGGAGTAGTCCCTGTAAAAGCGAAGAGTTCTCTCCCTGTGGCCGCCGAGATGTGAAATTATATTGGCTGAGCCCGCCGAAACACCCAGATAATACGGGAAGCTTACACCGTCATCAAAAAGTCTGTCGAGCACTCCTGCACCGTAAACCGCACGCATTCCTCCGCCCACATCGATATAACCGACAACCAATGTTATTCCTCCCTTCCGGTCTGAAAGGATATCATAACACAAAAAAAGCAACATTTCAATTTCTTTGCGGAATATATTATATTTTTATCTTTTTGCGGAACAATATTAAAAAACGGAAGTGATTTAATGGCAACATCTGATAAAGAATACGACAAAATGGCGAAAAAGGCATCACCGCCATCACCCAAGCTATTGAACTGCATCAAAGCATTTATTTTCGGAGGCGGTATATGTACCTTCGGACAGTTTCTCAACAGTGTCTTTGAAAGACTTGACTTTTCGGAAGATGTCGTCAAGGCGCTGACACCGTCCGTACTGATAGTTATCGCATCCGTACTGACGGGAATAGGCGTATTTGATAAAATTGCAAAGCACGCAGGAGCAGGAACGATAGTACCGATTACCGGCTTTGCAAACTCGGTTGTCTCCCCTGCCCTTGAATTCAAAGCAGAAGGCATCATAATGGGTACGGGTGCAAATATTTTCAAGCTTGCAGGTCCTGTAATAGCATACGGTGTTTTCACCGCCGTAATTTACGGAACAATCTGCTATATTTTCAAATTATACTAAAACTAAAGGCGGAGCTTTGCTCCGCCCTTCTGTTTTCACGAAATCTCATTTCGCGTCGGTTCCCGTAAATCTTATCATTTCAAGTCCCGGTGCATTTTCGGCATCAATTGCTTTATTGTAATCATCACAAAGTTTACCCCATTGTACCGACGATTTTTCAATAAGCACATTTTTTGCATTTCTGATGAAAAATCCGCTGTTTTTGTACTTTTCAACACCGTACTGAAGACATGGTCTTAAATCATAAAGTCCGCAATCCCATTTTGAAGTCTTTGTCATTGTAACACTGACATTTTCAAAGGTTACATCCTCAATCATATTTTCTTCCGTGCCGTGAATAAGCACACCGTTTTCACCCTTACAGGTAATATTACGAAAACGGATATTCTTTATTTTACCTGACTTTGTATTTTCATCACGGTTAAATGTCGTAATCACTATCGGCTCGGCAGTTCCCCACCAATCCGGACAGAAACGTCGGGTTTCAATAATACAGTTAGAATATGTAACATTTTCCACATTCCCGCCGTCACGAATCTGAATGGAAAGTCCGCGGTTACTCCTTGAAATAATACAGTTATCAACTATGACATTACGGAAATCGCCGACACCCTCCGTACCGATTTTAACAGCGGCAGATGTTGAAATGAGCGTGCAGTTTGCGATAATAATATTTTCACAGGGACCGTACTCTGCGTTTCCCTTTGAAGTTTTAAGGCAGATGCAGTCGTCTGCACATTCGACGTGACATCCCAGTATTCTGACATTTGTGCAGTGGTCGGGGTCGATACCGTCGGAGTTGGCAACATCGAGGTCATTGAGTATTCTTATCTGAGAAATGAGCACATCGTCGCACCCTGCAGGATGAAGAGTCCAGAAAGGAGCGTCAACAATCGTCACATCCTTAAATGTGATATTATTGCTCTTTTCGATGTAAATTACTGTGGGCCGCGGATAGAAATTGCCCGTTACATAATATTTATCCTTACGCTCGACAAAAGAGTGTCCGTTGGCATCAATGGTTCCCTCGCCCGAAATCGTACAGCCGTCCGACTCATATCCGTATATAAAGACAAATGAGGGCTTACCTGTTAC
Organism: uncultured Clostridia bacterium; assembly: GCA_937920235.1. Taxonomy (GTDB): domain Bacteria; phylum Bacillota; class Clostridia; order Oscillospirales; family Acutalibacteraceae; genus Fimenecus. The sequence continues at coordinate 16,765 of CALGUK010000034.1, forward strand.
GGGGTTGCCGATAAGTGCGGTTTTAGGATCGTTAATCATATTGCAAGGACGAATGTAACCGTCAATATTGTCCGTCGCTTTAAGCCGTGAGCCTTTCTGAAGATGCAATTCGACGTTTTTCTTCATTCTGATTGAATCGGAAAAATAAGTTTTTCCGCTTGTGAGCACAACCGTTCCACCGCCGTTTTCCTCAGCCTTATCAATTGCCGACTGAATAGCAACGCAGTCGTTGTTTACACCATTACCAAGTGCGCCAAAATCTTCAGGATAAAAATATAACATAATGTGGACCTCCGCTTAAAATCTGCAAAAAGTATAGCACAATAAAATTTAAAGAGCAATACTAAAGATAACAAAAAGCGCCCCTTTTCTATGGGCGCTCAAAAGTATAAAGATTAAAATACCATCGCCAAAATCGGCAGAATTGTATAAACCACAACTTCGACTTTTTTATTATCTGTTTTCACCAATACTAAAGCCCACGCAAGAGCAATAACCAAAGCATAACCTATTATGTCTGCAATCAGCATTCCCAAATGATAATTATCAGAAGAAAGCGTGTATGGCACATACATTATCGCTGTTAAAATATAAGATATGGTTGCAAATATTGCAATAGTACGAAGCAATTTCCCTCTTTTTTCATCATCATCAAAAACTGCTGAATAAAGCAATTTGGCACAAATAAATGATATCAACAATGACATGCCGATTGACACAATAAGTGTAATTCCATTCATACCGAACAATGCAAATATGTAAATATGTGAGGCTTCAAAGGAAGAAGTCTCAAGAAAATTTTCCATAACCGATTCAGTAATCAAACCAAGGAGCATTGAAATACACGAAAACGGAGCGCCCGGTAAAACAGGATAAACAAACTGATACTTTTTAAGCTCACCGACATAATTTGTACGCTTCAAAAGATATTTTACAAGGAATATACCTGAAACAATTGAAACAACGGTCGGAAAATAATTTATAATTGCATTAATAGGGCCGGTCACCAAAAAAGTCGGATAATTTGCATCCGCAAAATTACCGTTTGATGCAACAGAAACCATCGTCAATATTAACTGTTGAACAGAAGCTAATGACATGGACACAAGACCTGTTATAATGCTCCAAACTATAGACACTCCAAAGAAATATTTCAAAGGATTTGAAGGGTTTTTCTTTGCAATTTGTATTTTTATTGGTTCAGCAAAATAATCCTCAGGCAAAGAATACCGAAGAATAAGTCTTTGCCTTATTTCCTCAGGAACGATACCCGACTCTTCAACAGCACGAAGTTCATCCTCTGTCATTTCCAAGACTTCTGCCAGATCCTTTAAATAAAGACTTTTTTCTGCACGAAAATCAACTAATGTCTTTGCCATAATAAACCCTCCTTTTAATTTGATAATATCATACAAAACAATTTATTGTCAATAAAAAAGTCCCCAAATACAAATCAGGGACTTTGGAGCTGGAAACGTGACTCGAACACGCGACCTGCTCATTACGAATGAGCTGCTCTACCAACTGAGCTATTCCAGCAAATATCAAATTGTAAATGATATTATATTCCATTCGTAAAATTTTTTCAAGTCTTTTAATGCAAATTCTGATAAAGTGTGATACAATAATTATCAAATCCGAAAGGAGAGATGAAAATTGAACAATAAAGTTGCATTTGTAACAGGCGGTTCAAAGGGAATCGGCAAGGCGATTGTGTCAAGACTTATGGCTGACGGCTATAAGGTAGCCTTCACTTATAATAAATCTGAAGAAAGCGCACAAGATATTTGCAGAAACAGTGCAGGTCTCTGTCAAGCTTATAAGCTTGACATCCGTGACAGCAATGCCGTAAATAATGTTGTTGACGATATAGAAAAAAACTTCGGTGAAATCGCCGTTCTTGTCAACAATGCGGGAATTGCGGAGCAGGCATTGTTCACCGATATCACCGACACAATGTGGCACAATATGATTGAGACAAATCTCTCCGGTGCTTTCTACTGTAGCCGAGCCGTTCTCAGATATATGATTAACAGAAAAAGCGGAAAGATTATAAATATCGCATCAATCTGGGGAGAGACGGGCGGCTCCTGTGAGGTTCACTACTCTGCGGCAAAAGCCGGCCTCATCGGTATGACAAAAGCTCTTGCGAAAGAGGTCGGTCTTTCAGGCATAACGGTAAACTACGTATCGCCCGGTGTAATTCTTACCGATATGACAAATCATTTTGATGAAGATACGATGAGTGCTTTAAGAGAAGAAACACCTCTTAACCGAATCGGAACTCCCGAGGATGTTGCAGGTGCAGTCGCCTTTCTCGTATCGGACGATGCGAAATTTATTACAGGACAGAACATTTCCGTAAACGGCGGAATGAAAATATAAAAGGGTGGCTTAAACCACCCTTTTTTATATTCCGAAATAGTTTTTTGCATTATTGAACGAGATATCCTCAACCACTTTTGAAAGGAACTGTGTATCATCGGGATATTTGCCCTCTTCAACAAGATCGCCGATAATCTCGCAGAGAATTCTTCTGAAATACTCGTGGCGCGGATATGACAGAAAGCTTCGTGAATCGGTAACCATTCCTACAAACTTTCCGAGAACTCCGAGATTTGCAAGCGTTTTCATTTGTTCACGCATACCGTCATAGTTATCGTTAAACCACCAGGCTGAGCCGAACTGAATTTTTGACTGAGCCTCACTCGACTGAAAATTGCCGAGCATTGTTCCGAGAACATAGTTATCCTTAGGATTAAGTGTGAAAAGGATGGTTTTCGGCAGTTTTCCCTTAACATCAAGAGAATCGAGATAGCGTGAGAGTCCGTATGCAAGCTGATGGTCGTGAACCGAATCAAAACCGGTGTCTGCTCCGACCGCCTTGAACATTCTTGCATTATTGTTTCTCATTGCCCCGAAATGAAGCTCCATTGCCCAGCCGAGCTCTGAATATTTTTCCCCGAAGAACTGTAAAAGTGCTGTTCTGTACTGGTCAAGCTCTTTCTTGGTAAACTCTCCGCCGCAAAGTGCTTTTGCGAAAATATTTTCAAGCTCGTCCTTGGTTGCAGGCTCAAACGGACAGTATTCCAGAGCGTGGTCACTTGCACGACAGCCCATTTCATTAAAGAACGAAATTCTCTTGTCCAGAGCCGTTAAAAGCTCCTCGAACGTGTTGATTTTCATTTCTGCCGCCTTTTCCATAGCGACAATCCACTCCTTAAATGCAGGAGTGTCAATCAAAAAGGACTTGTCGGGGCGAAATGCGGGGATAACCTTGCACCGGAAGGATTTATCCTCAGCCAACAGCTTATGATACTCAAGGCTGTCTGCCGCATCGTCTGTTGTGCACACACAGGCAACATTTGATTTTTCGATAAGAGAACGCGGAGTAAAGCCTCCGTTCTTTATCTGTTCATTACATTTTTCCCATATCATATCGGCTGTTTTCGGACTTAACGGCTCGTATATCCCGAAATATCTTTGCAGCTCGAGATGTGTCCAATGATAAAGAGGATTTCCTATACAATAGGGCAGGCTCTCCGCCCACTTCATAAATTTATCGTAATCGCTTGCATCACCTGTTATGTATTTCTCATCCACACCGCAGCCTCTCATGGCACGCCATTTGTAATGGTCGCCCCCTAGCCACACCTTTGTGATGTTCTCAAAAGGCTTATCCTCGTAAATCTCCTTCGGTGAAAGGTGACAATGCCAGTCAAAAATCGGAGTATCCTTTGCTCCGTTTTCAAAAAGCACCTTCGCCGTTTCAGTTGAAAGTAAAAAATCCTTATCCATAAACGCTTTCATAAAATCCACCTTTATTTTCAGATTATAATTATTGTAACACACAAAAATAAAAAATAACAGTATTTTATTGTTTTAATTTCACCGATATGCTAAAATATTACTATTAAAATTCTGTGAGGTAATGATTTTTGAAAATCGGGAATGTTGAAATAAACGGAAAAGTCGTTTTAGCACCGATGGCGGGTGTCGCCGACCGCGCATTCCGCGAGTTGTGCGTAAGCTACGGCGCGGCGTATGTCGTAAGTGAAATGATAAGCTCAAAAGGAGTTTCAATGGGTGACAGAAAATCGAAGAACCTTATGTTTCTGTCCGACACGGAGCGTCCTGCCGCAGTTCAGATTTTCGGAAGTGACCCGAAAATTATGGCAGAAAGCATTGAATCCGTGATGCAGGTAAATCCGCAGATAATCGACATAAATATGGGGTGTCCCGCCCCTAAAATTTCCGGTAACGGAGGCGGTGCTTCTCTTGCGAAAAATCCCGTACTTGCAGAACAGATTGTCAGAGAGGTCGTAAAGGTCTCTCCCGTTCCAGTTACGGTAAAAATCCGTGCCGGTTGGGATGAAAGCTCCGTAAACGCAGTTGAGATGGCACAAAGGGCAGAAAATGCAGGCGCTTCTGCAATCACGGTACACGGAAGAACGAAAAAACAGATGTATGCTCCGCCTGTTGACCGAAGCATAATCGCAGATGTAAAAAAAGCTGTTGCAATACCCGTTATCGGTAACGGTGATATCGTCGATGCTATTTCCGCCGCCCGTATGCTTGAAGAGACAAACTGCGATCTGATTATGGTCGGCAGAGGTGCATTGGGAAGTCCGTGGATATTTTCTCAGATAAACGCTTATCTTGAGCACGAAAGAATACTGCCCTCTCCGCCTGTAAGCGAAAGAATGAGAGTTATGATAAAGCACATTGAAAAAATATGTGAATACAAGGGCAATTTCATAGGTATGCGAGAAGCAAGAAAGCATGCCGGATGGTACACAAAGGGACTTCACGGTGCAACAAAATACCGCCGTGAGCTATGCTCTCTGGAAACAATGGAGCAGTTGCAGGAAATTGCATATAAAATCTGCCTTGAAAATCAGTAATATTCCGATTTATATTGACTGCTATGACACTTTCACAAATCTGTGCAAAGTGTCATTTGTTTTTATCGGAACAAAAAAGAGACACCTCTGTGTGAAGTGCCTCTCGTTTTGTTTTACTTTTCAAAGGTTCCCTGCCAGTCATCAGGCGGAGCGTTATATATTACTCCGTCAAGGATTACGTCGAGTATTTTAATTATATCCTCCGTACCCTTTTTGAGTTTCAGAACCTTCTTTACTCTTTTATTCAGCAAAGCCCATATTGCCAGGTATTCGGGAGTGTAAGGGTTATACGGCTCGTTGCCGAGGAATACGTTTGTTACACACTCCAAGAGGAAGTCCTTGACATTTCTTTCTCTTATCGACTCACCGATATATTTGCTTATACCGAAGATTTTTCCGATAGTCCCGAATGTTGCCTTCTGTAAAAATTTTCCGAAGGGAACCAAAATCGGCTCTGCCTTGTAAATCATCTCGGGAGTCATACTGAATGATGTGGAAAGCTCTGCAAGCTTCGGAATATCATAAGCCATAGAATCAAAAATCGCATTGAGAAACTGCAGGAAATTCTCCTTTGTATATTCATCTACGGTCATTCCCTTTAAGTCCCAATCAAAGCTGTCAATCTTTACGCTGTCAACAATAACCTGCGTATCCGTCATAACGACCTTTCGCATTGCGTTGGGATATCCTACCGCCGAACAGGTATTTATGTCATAAAGCTCATTACCTTTAGCCGTGGTCATCTTTGCGATGTTCATCATATGGGTATGTCCCGTAAAGATAAACTTTATGCCGTTATCTGCCAAAAATTCAGATGTCTTTTCGTAATCGCCGAGCATATCTCTTTTGCTGAAAAGAGGATATATGGGACTGGGCGGCAGAACGGGATGATGGGTTACGGCAAAAATGTAATCTCCTTTGGCTTTTGCCTCATCAATCTGTTCCTTTATCCATTCAAGGCAGTCGTCATAATAACCGCAGAAAAATTCGTCTCCGTCGTCGTTGAGGCAGAGAAGTCTGTACCCCTCCTGCAGCTGAACACAGTAAGAATGACTTGGTTTATGTATTGATAACGCTTCTGAAAGACCGAAATCGCGGTATATTTCAAGCAAATCATCACGCTCGGTGCGGGTTGCCGTGAGAAGCTCATCTCCCACACATTTCTCGGCCTTACCGGTACCGTTTCCGTTTTCCGCATAATAATCGTGCGTTCCCGTTGTGACGTAAACCTTTTTACCCGCATCCTTAAGTCGCTGCAGACGCGGCAGAAGATCTTTGTGGCTCTCCATTGCGCCGTTACAGGTAACATCTCCCGTAACAAGAACAATGTCGGTTTCTCTGTCCTCGATTATCTTATCAAAATACGCATCTATCATCGCGCCCGTTTCTGCAAGGCACTTCTGATCGGAAAGACAGATTTTTTCAAAGGCTTTACCCTCAATTCCGAGCTCAAGGGCATAATGGTGCAGGTCCGTTATCTGATAAAATCTAAGCTCTTTACTCATAATCTCACCTTATTCTGCTTTTTCAGATGCCCTTTTCTCGATTATATAGCTGTGTACCTTATCGGCAAGCTCACCGTAAATTGTAAATTTCTTTCTGAAAACAATAAGCGATGCAAGGAAGAATACCATCGGGATACCGAAGCACACAATCCCTATGCCTGTTTTAGTCGTTTCGTTTACGGTTCTGACAGTCGTAATCTGCTCATTATAATTCATAAGTCCCAGAGCACTGAACAGAACAAAGGTCTGAATTGTGTATGCCATTTTCTGCAAAAAGCCCTTCATTGAGAAGGTTATACTTTCGTTTCTTGTTCCGTTTTTGTATTCGCCGTAATCAACAATATCGGCAAGGAAAATCGTCTGTGAAACAAACATTGACGATACGCCCACAGAGGCAAGAATATAGCACACATCCATAATAACAACATTCAGATTCAGAATCGGCCCCGTTATCAGCATCAGAGCATATCCGACGATCGCCGTGCAAAGAGAGATTGTGTAGGTTTTTCTCTTTGTAAACCAATTTGTGAGTATCGGTACAACGAGAAGTCCCAATACCGAGCCGACCGTTCCTATAGTCTGGAAAAGTGACTGGAGCTGTGAATCGCCCAACGAATCAGTAAAATAATAAACTGCCGTTGAGCTGGTAAGGTACCAGCCCGCATTTGAAAGCATTGCAAAAATAATGAAGACCACAAGCTGATCGTTGTTTTTTATCACATTGAAAATCTGTTTCAGGCTGAATTTCTGCTTTTCGCCATAAACAACATTTTTCTCTTTAGTAACGAGAACACATATAACGGCAAAGAAGACGAGAGCAACACCGCAGATACCTGCCCAGCGTGAAAAACCCGTTGCACTGTAGCCTTTTTCATCGGTAATTCCGCTTGAGAGTAACGGACATATAATTGGCGTGAGGATTGAAATTATACCCTGACCGACACCTGAAAAAGCTCGTGCAACCGTTGCAACAAGATTTCTTTCTTTTTCTTCACTTGTGAACGACGGCACCATTGACCAATACGGAATATCCGCCATAGTGTTTGTCATTCCCCAGAGCACATACATAATTCCTATGTAAATATAGAGAGGAAGGCCGCTGATTCCGAAGGATGTAAACAAAAGGAAGAGCACAACCGCGTTACAAACTGCACCTATAAGTATCCAGGGCCGGTATTTACCGTGTTTTGTTCTTGTGTTATCAACGATTGTACCCATCATCGGGTCATTTATTCCGTCCCAGATTCTTGCAAGAGGAGTGATGAGAAGCAAAAAGCCTTCCCGGAGTCCCAACACACTTGAAAGATAGTATGACAGAAACGAATAAAACATTCCGTAACTCAAATCGAGCCCGATTGCTCCCACGCCGTAGCCCAGCGCCGTTTTGAAAATTGATTTTGACTTATTAGACATTGCCCGTTCTCACCTCTTCAATTTTTGCCTTGAGTTCGTTTTTAATTTCGGGGAACTCTCTTGAAAAGTTCTCCTGCTTTTCCTCATATTTTGAGAGTGCAAGACTCAACACTCCCACGGTGGCGGTTACAAAAGGAACAACCTTAATTACCGTTTTTGCTGTTTTTAAGATTTTTTTGCTATCCATTACCGAGCCTGCCTTTCGTCATATTCCTTTAAATATTTCTGTGCAAAAAACGCATCGGACTCATACGGTTCTGATACAAGACCTCTTTTCTGATGTGTTTCCGCGCCCTTTCCCGCAAGAATGACAACAGCAGTATCCTTCACATCCTCGATAGCCGTTTTTATCGCCGTTGCTCTGTCGTAAATTATTTTGTATTTATCCTTACCGCCGATTCCGTCTATATATCCTGCAATTTCGTTACAGATATCCGCAATGTTTTCTTCTGCAGGGTCGTCCTCGGTGATATAGATATAATCTGCAAGCTTACCGCTGACCTCTCCCATATCCTTGCGTCTGATAAGAGCCTTGTTTCCGGGACAGCCGAACAGGATGCTCACCGGTCGGTCTGCATATTCCTGTTTTACGGAGCCGATAATGTTTTCAAAACTGAGCTTATTATGAGCGTAATCGACTATAACGGCAATTTTTTTATCCCGACTTTCATATATCTCCATTCTGCCGCTTGTTCTGGCATTATACAAGCCGTCGCGGATATATTTGTAATCTATGCCGAGCAGGATTGCAACGCTTATCGCGCAAAGAGCATTTTCCACGTTGAAAAGTCCCGGCATAGAAAGTCTGAATTCTTCATCAAAGAAATTTGTCCTTACATTAAAAACGGTGTCGGAACCTTCTTTTCTGATATTATATCCGTAAATGTCCGCCCGGGGATTTTTTATACTGAATGTCACGGTATTCCGTGCCTTTTCCGCATATTTAACAACACGATCACTAAGGTCGGAATCGAGATTTACAACGGCCGTTTCGCACTGTGAAAACAGTTTCATCTTTGACAAAAAATAATCCTCAAAATCGGGATGCTCAACTGCGCTTATATGGTCTGTTCCTATATTCAGATAACATCCGATTTTAAAGCGCACGCCTTCTGTCCTGCCGTATTTCAGTGCCTGGGAAGAAACCTCCATTGTGAAAAAACTTGTTCCGCTTTTAACCGCATTGTCAAAATGCTTGTGAAGCTCGAATGGCTCCGGAGTTGTGAGAGTGCTTTCCTTACGCACAACACCGTCGTAAATATCAATGGTGGATGCAATTGCGCTCTCTTTTCCACCGTTTTCGGCAAGGTATCCGTCAAGAATATACTTTATATAATATGCCGTTGTGCTTTTGCCCTTAGTTCCCGTAATTCCGATAAGCTGAAGCTTGTCCCACGCATTTTTATAAAAAAAGTTTGCTGTCGAATAAAGCGATTTGCGAATATCCGAAACTATAATGCACGGGATATCGGCAGAATATCTTTTCTCGGAAACATATGCTGTTGCGCCTTTTTTTACGGCATCCAGAAGATATTGCTCTTTAAAATGTGCTCCCTTGCAAAAGAAAAGCATATTTGGAGTAACCTCTCCGGAATTGTATGAAACGCCGTCAATCTGCAAATCTTTATCGCAATTATGTTCAACCAATATGGAGTTTTTTTCAAAAAGGTCAATAAATGATTTTATTTTTTCCATTTTGCCCTCCGCATAAAACAATGTATATTATATGATACCACAATAAAAAATTATATGCAATTAAAATATAAAAATAAGGACAGACGGTATCGTCTGCCCTGCAGGTTTTCACCCGTTATTTGTAAAAGCTGTAAAGAGAAACTGTATCTGCCGCGGTGTTGTCAGCATGACAGAATACCTTTACCGATAACATATACAGCCGGAACCAGTAATGCGGGCAAGAGATTTCCCACACGGATTTTCTTGCCGAAGGTTATGTTTATTCCTACACAGAAAATCAGTGCACATCCGATATAGGAAAGATACCCCGTCAGCTCCTCGCTAATAAACGAACCGGCGAAATGTGCCACAAGTGTAATCAATCCCTGATACACAAAAATTGCTATTGCAGAGCACATTGTACCTATTCCGTATGTTGAAGCCATTATGACAACAATTACAAAGTCCAATATCGCCTTTGCGGTAAGCATTGAGTAGTCTCCGGTCAATCCGTCCTGAATTGAGCCCACTATTGCCATTGCTCCGACGCATATTATAAGAGATGTATTCACAAATCCGTCAACAAATCTGTTGTCATTTTCTGCCTTAAACAGCTTTTTTAGCTTTTCGCCGACGCTATCCATTCTTTTTTCAATGTTTATCAGCTCGCCGACAAGTCCGCCGATAACAAGAGAAAAAATCAACAGCATAGTTCCCTGTGCCTCAATCCTTCCGTCTGAAACGCTCAACATTCCCTGCAACGTTCCGGAAATCCCGATAAAAATCGTTGCAACACCGCAGGCTGACATCAATGTACTGCGATATCTGTCGCCTATACCTTTGCCCAGAAGCATACCGAGAACACTGCCGCCGATCACGGCAACAGTATTTATTATCGTGCCCAATCCGAACACCGTCATCACATCCGTAAATATAAGATTGCGGAAATTATATCACTTCTGTCCCCTTTTTTCAATATAAAACTCCCGTGATTTATCTATTATTCCTATTGAAAAAAATTAAAATTATGATAAAATACATATCATAATGGAGAAGATTGCGGTTTCAAACCCCCTCTTTTCACTAAAGAAAAAGAAGGAGAATTAAAAATGTCATTCCTCAACAGTTTCATTGATCTGCTGTTCAGCGATATGATTAACAACTTCGATTTCAGAATGTTAATTATGTGGGCAATCGGCGGAATCCTCATTTTCCTTGCCATCAAAAAGGAAATGGAACCAACTCTTTTGCTTCCGATGGGCTTTGGCGCTATACTCGTAAACCTTCCCATCTCGGGTGCAATCACACAGTATTTCCAGTATGTTGACGGTGTAAAAACCTCAATTTCAGAAAGCACCTACAACGCTCTTCTTGCCGAAGGCGCACAAGGACTTTCCGTTGAAGAGGGTGCCTTGTCCGTTCTGTTTGACGCAGGTATTGCAAATGAGCTTTTTCCTCTTATCCTGTTCATCGGTATCGGTGCAATGATCGATTTCGGTCCCATCCTTTCAAATCCTAAGCTTATGATTTTCGGTGCAGCTGCACAGTTCGGTATTTTCTTCACCCTCTGTCTCGCATCAATGTTCTTCCCGATAAATGACGCTGCTTCAATTGCAATTATCGGTGCTGCAGACGGCCCTACATCAATCGTTGTTGCCAATAAGCTCAATTCACAGTATCTTGGCGCAATTATGGTTGCCGCATATTCGTATATGGCTCTCGTACCGATTATTCAGCCGCCGTTCATTAAGCTCTGCACAACTAAAAAAGAGCGTCTCATCCGTATGCCATACACACAGACAGAGGTTAAGAAAATTACAAGAATTCTTTTCCCGATCATCATTACAATCGTTGCAGGTCTTGTAGCTCCCGCTTCTGTTTCTCTTGTTGGCTTCCTTATGTTCGGTAACCTTATCCGTGAATGCGGAGTTCTCAATTCACTTTCCGAAACAGCTCAGAAGGTGCTCGCAAACCTTATTACAATTTTCCTCGGAATCACTATCGCAACAAAGATGCACTACGCTTCGTTCCTTGCTCCCGATACTCTGCTTATTCTCGGACTCGGTCTCGTAGCATTCATCTTTGACACGGTTGGCGGTGTAATGTTTGCAAAAATTCTCAACATTTTCCTCCCCAAAGGCAAGAAGATCAATCCAATGATCGGTGCTGCAGGTATTTCCGCATTCCCGATGTCAGGTCGTATCGTTCACAAAATGGGCTTGGCAGAGGACCCTCAAAACTTCCTTCTTATGCACTCAATCGGTGTAAATGTTTCCGGTCAGATCGCATCAGTTATTGCCGGCGGTCTCATTCTCAATTTCTTTATGTAAGGAGTGTGTTTAAATGTTACAGCATATGTTAGTTACTTTCTTAGCATCAGGCATCGGCATCAACCCAATGGCATTTATCGACAACCTTTACTATATGGGTATGGGTATGCTGGGTATCATAGTAGTTATGGGTGTTCTTATCGTCATAACCACCCTGCTCAACAAAATTTTCTCAAGACCTTCAAAAAAGAAGGATAAAGAAGACAAATAAACAAATCTACGACCGTCGGAGAGCTCCGGCGGTCTTTTTTACTCTTTTTTTCAAATGTATATTGAACGGTAAAAATCTTTTTGATATAATATTTTTAACATAAACTTCGGAGGTACTTAAGATGAGAAGTTTTATTGATTATATCGAAGATTCTTGTGTGAACATAAAAGACTCACAGATTTCATACAAATATAAACGAAAAATTCTCGACGAAATGACATCGCGTGCAAATGAAGTGAGTCATGCCGGACTCACTGACGAGCAGGTGCTTACCGATCTTTTGGCAAGCGAATTTCCCGACCTGGAAAAGAATTATTATATCTATGAAAAGGAAGAGAAGAAAAAAGCGCGTGCAAGCCTTTTGAGAACCGTTTTTGCAATAGGCGGAGTAGTGTTTTTTGTGGCAATTTTCGTCGCATTTTTCAGTATAAGTAAATCGACGGGGGCCTGGGGAAAAACCTGGCTTATCATCGTAGGCGGCATTTTCTCGATGATTATTTTCTATATCAGCCTTCTTGCACGGAAATTATATAACTGGAGACGGTTTCTCCATCCGATTGTCCGAATTCTCAATGCAGGGTGTATCGTTCTCGCATCCGTATTCGCATTTTTGTTTACTCTGATTATGATTGACCCTGGATACAGTTGGATTTTTATCATTGCAGGCGTACTCGTTGCTCTTGTTGCTGATTTAATTTTTGCCTTTGCCACAAAGCAGAAGTTCCGCACCGTATCCCTGTTTGTCTATATTCCTGCCATCTCTGCGCTTCTCTATGTTATTCTTGCAGGTGCAGGAATACTTTCCTGGCTCACGGGATGGTTGATCATCTTTGCAGGTGTTGCCCTTGATGTTATTATCGCCTTATCAATAATTGCCGGCAATGCCAAATACTTTATGTATAAACAGGAGGATGAAGAATAATGAAACGCAAGCTGAATGCTGAATTATGGGATAAAATGCATTATCTTTTCCGTGATTTCAATGACCGCATGGTTCATGTTCAGATGGATTATGATTTCATCCCGGATATTGAAGCTCTGAAAGCCGTTATAATTTGTGCCTTTGAAAAAGCACCGATTCTTCACTCAAAATTTGTCGACAAAAAAATTAATACATATTGGGAAATTATGCCCTATACCATTGACGATGTTTTTTCGGTTGTATATCCCGAAAATATGGAAGAAGCCGTTGACGAGTTTCTGACTCAGTATATCCCTCCCGAAAACCACATTCAGATGAAAATTGCCCTTTTTATAAAAGACGGCAAGAGTTCTCTGTGCTTTGTTGAAAACCATATGTGTATGGACGGCGGCGATCTGAAATACTTTTTACAGGCATTCTGTGAAAATTATTCGGATTACACTCAGAACGGAATAAGCCCCATTGAATTCCGCACAGGCTCAAGATCCTATACCGATGTGTATTCGGGATTTTCCAAAATGGAATCCGGTGTTGCAAAACGACTTTTCAAAAACATCAATGCCCGTGACGACCACAAATTCCCGCTGACACGGGACAGCATTCGCGATAAATCGTTTATTGCAAGGAGAAAATTTGACGAAGAAACACTTGCAAAGCTTAAATTACGCGGCAAAGAACTGGGCGCAACCATAAACGAGTTGCTTCTGGCTGCATATTTTTACAGTGTATATGAGCTTGCGGGATATCCTGTAAGCGACCGTGTTATGATTTCAAGTGCCATTGACCTTCGCCGTCATATGAACAGCGTGGACGACAAGGGCTTCACAAACCATACTGCGTGGATGCAGTGTGCCATCCCGGAACGCGGCCGCGATATCTTCGAGACTGTGAAATATGTCGTGAGAAGCTCTGCGAAATTCAAAAAAGACAAATTTATGGGGCTTTACGGCTTACCGCTTCTCAACTTCGGTTACAGTATTCTTCCCCATGCGGCAAGTGAGGAAATAATCAAAATCGGGTATTCAAATCCCTATATGGCAATGAGCAATATCGGTATCCTGAACGGAAAGCAGTTATCTCTCTCCGGCAACGAGCCCACAGATGCCTTTATGTCGGGTGCCGTAAAATATAAGCCTTTTGTTCTTTTAACCGTAACGACGTATAAGAACGTCATTACGCTCTCAATGTGTGTCCGCGGTAACGAAAACGATAAAAAAATTGTGGATAAATTCTTTGACCTTATGGAACAAAACATAAAAATCATTATCGGAGAATAAGATTAACGGATAAGCCTGCCAGCTTATCCGTTTTTTGATGGTAAAAATTTTCACAAAAACCCTATTGACAGTCATATGAACCTGTGATATAATCATATCATCACATAAAGGAGGTGGGGTAATTTGGATTATATTCCGGGAACCGCTTTAAAATTCAACAACGTGGCGACAGATGATTGCTTTTCTCTGATTGCTCCGCTGTTGACGGTTACAAAAGGTCTCACTCTGGCACAGGTTAGAGAGCTGACAGGTCTTGAAACCTCAACTGTTCAGAACTGGATAAAACGAGGCTGGGTGAAAAATCCCGAAGAAAAACGCTATGGTGAAGAGCAGGTTATGCGTATCATTCTTATTAATATGATGCGAGGCTCGATGCAACTTGAACAGATAGCTTTTTTGATGGGCTATATTAACGGGTCGGTGGATGATCGCTCAGATGATATTTTACCTGACAGAGAGTTGTTCAACATCCTTTGCAGTATAATTTACGAATGTGAGCAAAAGGCTGTTTACAACACCTGTGAGCTGGAGGGAATTATAAATTCACGACTCGAAAAAGTAACCGTATCGGACAGCATTTCCAAGAACAAGCTTAAAACTGCATTGAGTGCAATGGTGCTTGCAATTCTTTCAACGAGAATGAGAGAGCTGGCGCAGAAAGCGTTTATGGAGCTTGAGGGGGTTGTATGAAATGGTAAATCTTTATGTATCAATCTCACCGAAAGAGACGGCAAAGCTCATCAATGACACTATCATTAACAATTCCGTTACAGGTGAACTGCTTGACGAGTATGTAAGCAATACAGAAAACGGTACTACGGTAATTGTTCAGACCTATGAAAAATATTATTATCGTGTAAGCAACCGACTTACTCTTACTGTTGTTATTGATAATATTTCAGGCAGAACGCACATCCACGCCATAGGCAGTGGTGGCGGTCAGGGCATTTTCTACAGATTGGACCGCGGTTCTTCCGAAAGCTTTGAGGACTGTATTTATGATGCAATTTACCAATACATCATAACGTAGAGGAGATTATTATGCAAAAGGAATATAAAATTTTAGAGGTCAAAATTTGTGATGCCGAAACAAAGATGAACGATATGGCAAAACACGGCTGGGAGGTTATAAGCACCGATATTTACAGTGCAGGACCTGCAATGGCAAAAGCCAAAACCCCCGTATTTATTACCTTTGCCAGAGAAATCGGAAAATCTGACTGATTAAGGAGGATATTTGTGGAATACTTAGCAGAGAACCCATGGCTTGTCTGGATTGGTGTGAGTGTAATATTTTTGATAATTGAAATGCTGACAACCGCACTCGTTTCCATCTGGTTTGTGCCTGCGGCAATAATCACCTGCATAGCATCGCTTTTTATCGAAAGCATAATCTGGCAGATAGCAATTTTTGTGATACTCAGTGCCGCTTTTATGGTTGTGTGCAGAAAAATTTACAACAAACACATAAAAAAGCCTGTTGACGAGGTTGACCAAAACGAGAAGCTTCTCGGTAAAACTGGCAAGGTCACAGAAAATACGGATGCCGTTTCGGGAAGAATACTCGTGGGAGATGTTTATTGGAGAGCCGTTTCCGAAGACGGCAGCACAATAGCCAAGGGCGAAACCATCAAAATCATAGGTGTTGACGGAACAACACTTAAAATAACCAAAAACTAAAAGGAGAAAATTATGGAATTCTTAATTATACCAATTATTTTAATCGCTATTGTTATAGCAATCATAGTTGCCAACGTACGCATAGTTCCTCAGGCAAATGCATATGTAATCGAAAGACTCGGCACATACCATACCACTTGGGATACCGGTCTTCATGTTAAAATCCCGATAATTGACAGAGTTGCTAAGCGTGTAAGCTTAAAGGAAGCTGTTGTGGACTTTCCTCCCCAGCCCGTTATCACAAAGGATAACGTCACAATGTCAATAGATACTGTTGTATTCTATCGTATTATTGATCCCAAGCTCTACACATACGGTGTTGAAAGACCTATGATGGCAATTGAAAACCTTACTGCAACTACTCTCCGTAACATCATCGGTGAGCTTGAGCTTGACGCAACACTTACATCAAGAGATACCATCAACTCAAAAATTACTGAGGTTCTTGACGAAGCAACAGATGCCTGGGGCATCAAAATCAACCGTGTTGAGCTGAAAAACATTATGCCTCCTCGCGAAATCCAGGATTCAATGGAAAAGCAGATGAAGGCAGAACGCGAGCGCCGTGAAAAAATTCTTCAGGCAGAAGGCGAAAAGAAAGCCGCAATTCTTGTTGCCGAAGGTGAAAAAGAGTCAGCTATTCTCCGTGCCGATGCTATCAAGGAGTCAAAAATCCGCGAAGCCGAAGGTGAGGCTGCCGCTATCCTTAAAATCCAGGAAGCAACCGCTGCAGGTATTGAAATGATCAACAAGGTAAGTCCCAGTAAAGAATTTATCAGCATCAAGGCACTTGAATCCTTTGAAAAAGCCGCCGACGGCAAAGCAACAAAAATTATTATTCCGTCAGAAATTCAAGGACTTGCAGGTCTCGCAACCTCACTTACAGAGCTTGCACAGAAGGACTGAATATAATTTAACAAACTCAAGGTACAGCGGGGCATCAACCCCGCTGTTTCCGTTTTGGCTGCGTGAGGACAATGTGTGTGCTCTCCGTATTTCATTCCCTTGGCAAATCGGATTTCTTCAGACTCTATTACACTTCTTCTGACTATCAATCTCCAAACAGCCCCGACAGAACGATTTGCGTCGGGCCATATTTTTGTTTCGAGCTTATAATTATCTCCTCTTTTATATGAAAAATTTTCTTCAACATCAATATGTGACATAAAAACAGAGATGTCAATTTTATTCTTATCCATAAATTCTATGGATTTTTCAGAGCGTCGTTTCTTATTGCATCATCGCTGTCACAAAAAGCAATGTATTCCCCTTTTGCTATATCTAACCCGGCGTTTCATGCCGATGAAACACCTTCATTTTCTTTATCAATCACAAAAACATTGTTATGCTTTACTGCATACTCGTTCAGAATTTGTAATGAGTTATCTTTTGAGCCGTCGTTTACACATATAATTTCATATTCGGAAGAGTTCAATCCTTGATCAAGCAATGAATCGATACAATCACATAAGTATCTCTCAACGTTATATACAGGTACGATCGCGGAAATCTTCATACATCTCACTCCAATTAAGTTAACCCTTTTGAGCTACCTAATTATATCCTGATGTCAGCTAAATGTCAACCCAAATGAGATAATCTTTTGCAAAAGAATATTTTATACTATATATAACTCGAAGCAGTTAAGGCGGTGGTACTTTGGATATTGGATGTGCAGTAAAATACCGTATACTAGATTTATGTAATGAACGCAAAATTACCCTGAATAAGCTTGCAACCATGAGCGGTGTTACTCAATCGACGCTTAATAACATTGTTAGCGGTAGAAACAACAGTACAACTGTTTCCACCGTAAAAAAAATATGTGACGGACTCAATATTACAATTTTAGATTTTTTCTCATCTCCACTTTTTGAAAATCTCGAACAGGAAATTAAATAAAATCGTGTTTTTCTCGCATAATAATATCGGTGATGATTATGGAAAAGAAAAATAAAAATTATATCAATCAGATGGAAGAACGGACAACATATATTCCCGACAACCCCGAAACCCCGTCTGAAATGGTAAACAAGTACGGAACCTACGAAATTCAACCCACAGGAGAAACCGATAATGAGTTCCCAACCATTGCTCAGGCACTGCCCAAGAAAGCAAAAAAGCCTACTGTTAAACCTGTAAAGCATTCAAAGAGAAGCTCTGTTTAAAAAATTTTGAAAAATTTTTAAAAAAGTCTTGACACTGCCTGTTTCCTTTGCTATAATGTCTCTTGCGTTCGAGAGAACGACCGATATGCGAGAGTGGCGGAATCGGCAGACGCGCACGTTTGAGGGGCGTGTGGTAATCCCGTACGGGTTCAAGTCCCGTCTCTCGCACCAAGAAGCTTAGGTTTTAGGGACTTGAGCTTCTTTTTTATTTGCATACGGATATCCGTTACGGAGGCGAAAAGATTCTCACCTTGATAAACAAATTTAAAAATAATGTCCCATTTTCACTTTTCCCGTTGAAATGGGATTTTTTATATGCTAAAATCAGCATATGGAGGTTATACTTATGAAAAAAGCAATTTCAATCCTTTTATCGCTCATTCTCGCTCTCAGCCTCTGCGTTCCGGTATTGGCTTGCAGCGTTGATGACGACTACGACGACAATTTAGGCGATTTGCAGGCCAATTTCATTTACGGACAAGGTCCCGAAACAAACGGTTATTCCATAGATTACCGCTATTTTTCTCCTGCCGGTGAAAATGATTCGACAAAATATCCGCTTGTTATCTGGCTTCACGGTATGGGCGACGGTGCTGAAGAAGGCAAACAGGTTGTTGCCAGCGATATCGCGTTCTGGGCCTCGGATGATTTCCAATCAAGATTCAAAAACAGCAATGGCGCATTTATCTTTGCTCCCCGTTCACTTGAAGAAAACGGTCTTTACTGGTCCGACTCGCTTATTCACCCGTTACGTGCCGCCATCGATGATTTCATTAAAGAGAATAAAGGCAATATTGATTTAAGCAGAATTTACATCGGCGGTTACTCTATGGGCGGAAAAATGACTCTTAAAATGGCTGTGGCTTATCCCGACATGTTTGCCGCTATCTTCCCGATTTGTCCCGCATGGACTCCCGGAACAGAACAGACCGAGCTGATTTCACATATTCCGGTATGGCTCACAAGCGGAAAGCTTGATCCTCTTGTAAACTATCTGTTCTCCGTAAAGCTGCTTTGGAAAAATATTGTTGCCACAAACGACAATCCTGCTGACTGCCGTTTTTCATCCCTTGCTCTGGTGAAATATCCCAGCGGAAATGCCACTTCAAGCTCACACCACTCCTGGTTCTCCGTAAACCATGATATGTTCAGCTCTGAAAACGGTGATTATCCGTTTATGTCAACCGTAAACGGCAACGGAGACAAGGTCATTCTTACATTTCCCGACGGTATGATTTCGTGGCTTTCTGCACATTCTTCCTCATATGACGGTGCACCCGCCGAGGACAGCGGAAATCTCCAGGCACAGCAACCCGGAACAAGCCTTTTAGATGCTATTCTTTCTCATTTTGAGAAAATAACAGAGATTTTTTCCAATCTCTTCTGATAACAGAATTTCAATCTGAATAAAAAAGAGAAGACCCGTTTGATTATCACGAGTCTTCTCTTTCATTTTGTCTTTGTGTATTACCGTGTCTGAAAATGCCTGCAGACAGATAGGCGCTGACAGATGCCGTATTCTGCTTTATCACCTTTTCTCCCGTTATCGCATTTACAACGTCTCGGAAAATTGCACGGTGTGTTCCGGAAATTAGTTTATCGGTGTGCAATGAGCCGAAGTACCATTTACGGAATCTGCAGTTCTGAGCCAATTCTTCAAAATATGCATTCAACGCGCTCACCCTGAACTCCGACGGATCGTTAAGATTTAAAAAATTCTTTACCCGAAGGGGTGGCTCGTGAGTTACTATTATATCAATATCATATCCCGCTACCTCAAGGTTTTCTGCTCCTTCAAGCAGTTCTTCCTGTGTAGGAAGCTCATATTTCGACCAGCTGTTAACGTCTTTTCTGATGTCAATGTCGGCACTTTCTCCGCCGCCCATTGCAAAGATTTTGTGACCTTCAATTTCATAAACCTGTCCTCTGAGTAGATGATACAGATTACCGTAAATCTTATGCACTTTACCGCCGTTCCACTGACTTATCTCGTAATTGTTAAGCAAATCAAAATTTTCGTGTGTGCCGTCGATAAAACAGATATTGTATTTTCTTTTACCCAGAGACATAAGATAATTCTGTTCTGCCTGACTGTTATCCCATAAAAATCCGAAATCTCCGCAAATAATCAGAGTATCTCCCTCCTTCAGATTTTTTAATCTGAAGCGTGAAAGTCTTTTGCGGTCCCCGTGAGTGTCACCTGTAATATATATCATATCATTATATTCCTTTAAAAAATTTCCTTTTGTGTATTGGATATTATTGCTGAATGTGATATACTTTATTATATACTATTGTCAGCATTTTTCAAGTAGGTGATTTTTTGAAAAAGATTTTCTCAATAATTCTCGTAACAGCTATTCTGTTGTGCTCCTTTTCATTATCCTCAAGTGCATCCTTCAATTCACTTCTGGAAACGGAAGCGGAAATCGTGCTTCTTGTGAACACAGACAGTGAAACCGTAATTTTTGATAAAAACGCCGACAAACGTACAGCTCCGGCATCACTGACAAAAATAGTAACCTGTATGCTGGTGCTTGAAAACTGTTCCGACTTCTCAATGCCGGTCACCTGCAAGAGAGAAAGTCTTGAGGGCTTATATGCAATGAATGCCGCTACTGCAGGAATTATTGCCGGAGAAACGCTGACAGTCAATGAGTTGTTGTACTGTCTTATGCTTCCTTCTGCCGCCGATGCGGCAAACATCCTCGCAGATTTCATCGGCGGGGGTGTGGATAATTTTGTTGTTATGATGAATGACTTTGTGAAGAAGCTCGGATGTGAAAACACAAAGTTCGTCAATGCTCACGGTCTTGATGCAGATCCCAACGCATACACTACGGCAAAGGACCTTTATAAAATCACAAAATATGCTTTGCAAAACCCCACATTCAAGGAAATCACCAGCACTTCAAGACACGATATCGCCCCTACGGAAAAATATCCGCACACAAGATATCTGCATAACACAAACAAAATGATGAATGCAGGTATTCCCGATTATTACCACAAGGCTGTTTCGGGCGTTAAAACCGGCACCACCGCAAAAGCCGGACATTGCGTTATTACAACAGCTTCTCAGGACGGCTACAATTATATGCTTATTGTTCTCAACGCTCCTCAGTATGATATTGATAACGACGGTATTGATGAAAATGTGGCATTCACAGACAGCAAGAAAATCTATAACTGGGCGTTTGATAACATTGTTCTCACCAAGGTTACCGACACGACCGATGTGGTGACGGTTGTGGACGTGAAATATAACAGTAAGACCGATCATCTCCGCCTTGTTCCTGCGGAACAGCTTTCCGCACTTGTTCCTCTCGGAACGGAAACAGGCAGTCTTGTAACCCGTCCCATTGAGAGCGAAACTCCTTCCGTTGCAAAAGCACCGATTAAAAAGGGTGACGTTCTCGGAAAGGCCGAAGTACTTTACGGAGACTCCGTTGTTGCAACCGTTGACCTTGTTGCCGCGGAGGATGTGGAATTCAATATATTCTCGTTCATCATCAGTATGATTAAAAATCTTTTTTCCACGATAATCTTTAAGGTTCTGTTTGCAATTGCAGTTGTATTGCTTATTATCTATATTCTTCTTATTGTCCGCAAAAACAGAATCAAGGCAAAACGCAAAAAAATCAGAATGATAAAAGGCTGAGTCAAATGAAACTATCTTTAATTGTCCCCTGCTATAACGAGCAGGATAATATCTTTCCTTTCTTCAAGGAAACAGTAAGCGCCCTTCAGGATATGCCCAAGGATATATCCTCTTTTGAAATAATATTTATAAACGACGGCAGTGACGATATGACTTCGCAACACCTAAAAGAGCTTTATGAATCATACTCATCCGTTATTTCCGTTGTGGAATTTTCCCGAAATTTCGGCAAGGAAGCGGCTATGCTGGCGGGCTTGCGCCACGCCGACGGTGATTTTGTCACAATAATTGATGCCGATTTACAGCAACAACCGTCAATTGCGGTTGATATGGTGAAGTATCTTCTTGAAAACGAGGATTGCGATATGGTCGCCGCATATCAATCGGAACGGATTGAAGGCAAGTTTATGTCCTTTATGAAAAAATGCTTTTATAAATGCATAAACAAAACCAGCGAAACGGAATTTTTCCAGGGTGCAAGCGATTTCAGAACATTCAGACACCGTGTGGCAGAGGCAATACTCTCTCTGCCTGAATACTACCGTTTTTCCAAGGGTATATTTTCTTGGGTAGGCTTTAACACACACTACATTCCGTATATTGCGGATGAGAGACATTCCGGAGAGTCCAAATGGTCATTCTTTAAATTTTTAAAATATGCTCTTGACGGAATTATCGCTTTTACAACGCTTCCGCTAAAGCTTGCAACGGGTGCAGGAATCCTCGCCTTTCTCGGTGCTGTTCTTTATATGATAATCGTTATAATTCAGAAAATCTTCTTTGGTGTTGATGTGCCGGGATATGCAACGATCGTTGTGCTTATTCTTTTTCTCGGCGGACTTCAACTGCTTATTCTCGGTATCATCGGAGAATACCTTGCCCGAACCTATATCCAGGGAAAAAACCGTCCAGTATATATTGAAAAGAAGGTTCTGAAGGCGAAAGAAAAGGAAAAAGGCAATGAATAAGCTTGCTTCAATTTTTAAAAAGCATAAGGAGATTATCCGCTATATCATTGTCGGAGGTCTTACCACTGTGGTGAGTATTGTGCTGTTTTACGGCAGCACTTTGACCATTCTCGACGGAAATAACCCGATTGAGCTCCAGGCGGCAAATGTAATCTCCTGGGTGGGCTCGGTTTTATTTGCATATATCACGAACAGAATTTTTGTGTTTGAAAGCAAAAATCCCAATATTGTAAAGGAGCTTTTTTCCTTTGTCTCATCAAGGGTTTTAACGCTTCTGCTTGATATGGGAACAATGTTTTTGCTCTCTACAGTATTGAATATCAATTATAATTTTTCAAAAATCTTCGCAATGGTGTTAGTCACAGTGGGGAATTATGTGATAAGCAAGATTTTTGTTTTTAAAAATAAGGGGGATAAAAAATGACCGACGTAAAAGCAATTCCAAGAGTGTCTTCACCTAAGGAGGTCGGAGTTTCCGCAGAGGTTGTGAGAAGCTTTCTTGAAAATGCAAAAGAAAAAAATTATGAATTCCACAGTCTTATGGTTATACGTCACGGAAAAGTAGCTGTTGAGTGGTACAACTCACCGTATAACAAGGACACACCGCAGTCCGTTTATTCTGTAAGTAAATCCTTTACCTCCACGGCAATAGGATTTGCGATAAGTGAAGGACTTGTATCACTTGACACTAAGGTAACGGATATTTTCCCCGATTATCCGCCTAAAAAAGCCGATTCACGTTACGAAAAGCTGACAGTCAGAAATCTTCTCAGAATGTCTTCAGGAAAACAGCCAAGCTTTCTTTCGGATAAGGGCAAGGTTGACTGGATTGACGATTTTATAAACTCACCCTGGGTTTTTGAGCCGGGCGAAAAGTTCCTTTACATAAACGAAAATATCTTTATGCTTTCGGCGATCATTAACCGTGTTACCGGAATGACAATGAGAGAGTATCTCAGACCGAGACTTTTTGAGCCGCTCGGAATCGAATATCCCTTCTGGGAAACCGACAGGAACGGCATTGAAGCAGGCGGATGGGGACTTTATATAAAAACTGAAGACCTTGCCAAGCTCACTCTCTGCTATCTTCAAAAGGGAAAATACAACGGTGAGCAGGTTATCCCTGCAGAATGGGCGCTTGAAGCCACAAAGAAGCAGATCGGAAACGAGTATAACCGCCCCGGTACAGACTCATCTTACGGATACGGCTACTGCTTCTGGAAAAACAGCATTGACGAGGACTCCTTCCGTGCTGACGGTATGTTCTCGCAGTTCGGCATCGGTATCCCGGAATATGACGCCGCCGTAATCCTTACTTCTGCCATCACAGATGAAACAGGATGTCTTGAATATATTTTCAATTACTTCCCAAAAGCCTTCTGCGATACCGACGAATCTGAAAATGCTATAGAGAATACAACCGTTGAACCGCTTTTGCCGAGTGACAGAAGCGTAAAAGAGGAGATTATCCGTAATAGATACATAAAATTCCGAAAAAAGCTGTTCCTTAACCTAATCGGCTTCCCGGTAAGCGTTCTTCCTATGGCAGTTACATATATGCTCACGGATAAGCCCGGAAACATTGATATGGTACGATTTGATTTTGAGGAAAAGGACTGCACAATGCAATGGAGCGAAGGACTTGAAACCAATAAAATCACTTTAGGTCTTGACGGAAGATACAGATATTCCGAAATCACTCTCGGAAACATCAGGTTTACGGTTTGCGCAAATGCATTCTGGCTTGATGATGAAAGTCTGCTTGTAACAATCAGACCTATACAGACCGTTGCAAAACGAAATCTCATTTTTGAATTCCGTCCGAAAGACAAGGTTATTATGATTCCGTCAAGCTCACCCTCAGGTGCAGAAATTCTTAAAAATCTTGACGGGTTCTTTGAACAGATGATTCCGAACAAAACCATTCTCGGCCTTTTCAACAAGATTATGTCCTATGCTCCCAAGCTCATTGAGCCCAAGCATCACGGCAGATTTATTGAATAATCTACTACTGATAAAAATCAGGACCGTAACTTTAACAGTTGCGGTCCTTTTTATAAAATATTGTTTTTTCGGGAATTATCTTATTCTCGGCAGTCCGTTAATCAGCGCAATGTGATCCGTATAAAAGCTACGGGTCTCATCAGTTTTTCCGTTCATTCCGATAACTGTACCATGATCTCCCTCAATTGTCGGGAAAACATACCAGCATCCTCGCTCAAGCTCTTCTGTCTGCTCACTGTATTCCGCATAGCTTTCATCAGCAGGATATCTCGCAGAAACCACATTTACAAGTCCATCGTTTGCTCTCCAACTGTCGTCAATGGTAATTGATGCCCCGGAGCTTGTGTCTGTATATCTGCCTATAAGCGTTGCTGTGGGCATAAGCACAACCATTGTGGAGGAAATCGGAATATGATTATTTGAAACAGGAGATTTTTCGGTTGTGCAATAAGCATATGAGAAATAATATACGGACTCGACCGTTTTTATTGTCTCATTCAGCTCTGCCGCACCGTCGGGAGACAAGTCATAAAACGCATTATCCTTGCCCTCGCTGAATTCTCCGTTTACAAGGGAAATCGTGTCATCCTCCCCTGACTGAATACCGAAATGCTCAAGCTGGAAATCAATAAGACTGCTGTTATACAAATTTCCTATACCGCCTGTTGCAAAAAGCACATTTAATGCTGTTTCAACAAGCTTTCCGTGATCTACCACATAAAAGAGCGTTGAGCCGTTGTGAGGTGAACAAAGCGTTGTAACACTGTTTACAAACTCCCCTTTGCCGCCTGTGAAAAGCGGTGAGCAATCCTCGGGACTCGCCTGCATCTCTGCCTCACTGCCGTATTCAAGCAAGCTTGTCAGAAGTCTTACCGTATTGCCTCCGAAGGAATGTCCGATAAGATTTATCTTTCTCATCTGTCCTCCGTCAGTCTCAGTACCCCAGTTTTCAACAAGCGGAGCAGTATAATTTCTTCCGAATCTGTCGTGACCGTGAGCCTTACTGTGTGCCTCGCCGTAATCAACAGTCACACCCATAAGCTGTGCATACAACTCACAAGCTCTGTCCCACGCACTTGAAAACGGGCCGACGGTTGCTTCTTCCACCGGCAATCCCTGAGACCTGAGATATGCAGATATGCTGCCCGTTGTTGAACCCCAATACGGACTTATGCTGTTCATTCCGGCAGATTCTCCCCATCCACCCATTCCGTGAACGAGCACATATGTATATTCAATGGGATCCTCCGTTATTCTCGCAACAAGCTTTTTATATCCGCCGAAGGGCAACGGAAGGATTGCCGCAACTATCAGGCAGATAATCAGAATTGCCACAATTGTTTTCTTTGCGCTGAATTTATCCTTTTGCATTACCTTTTCCCCGCTTTCGCCTTTTATTTCAGGTTCGGTGTATGTGATTTTTCCCGAGTCAACATCCGGAACGGAATATTGTCCTGTCAACAGAAAATCTGTTGTAACGGAAAAAATCTTACTCATGGCAAGTGCGTTTTCGGTATCGGGAACAGCTGTGCCCGTTTCCCACTTTGAAACCGACTGACGAGAAACCCCCAACTGCTCGGCAAGCTCCTCTTGAGAAAGGTTTTTTGCTTTTCTCAACTCATATATTCTTTCGCCGATTGTCATTTTTACACCTCTTTGCTTTTTTGCATCTTAATTTTACTGAAAATGCTGCGGTTATTCCACCAACTTATGTTGGAAAATCAAAATTATTCCCTGTTTTTTCGCAAACTGCGGTTTACATCTTGGGCAACGGTCGTTTTTTTGCCGTAAACTCCAGCGTATCTATTCGGATTATGCTGACAAATGAAGTCATTTTATCTTCGAACGCAAAGTCCTTTCCCGTCTGTGTTTTCATAAGACATGAAAGTGCAGCTTTTTTCTCCTCGACATCCTCAACGAGAGTTGCCAGACCTCTTCCCATAATCGATGCATATGTTATTCCGTATTTACAGGCGACATCGCCCTCAAAAGGAGTGATATCACACTCCATTTCAAAAAACACCTTGGGATTTGCCTTTATAATATCGATTTTTCTGCCTCGTCTTGCGCCGTGAAGAAAAATGGTGAGTTTTCCGTTTTCTAAAGTATATCCGTAATTCATAGGCACAACATACGGTTCGTCTCCGTCTATCATACCCACATGAACAACCTTGGATTTTTCAAGAATATCAATAATTTCGTCAACATCCGTAATCTGTCGTTCTCTTCGTGTCATTCCGTTCATATCAACACCTCGTTATTCCTTATATCAAGCTGAAAAGTAATTCGAAATAGCTTAATACCATCTGCAGAATTTCTTTGACAAACGTATTTATGTGCTGCTCAGCTGTTCCGCATATATCGGTAGGCAGTTCCTCATAGCAGTCATTTATCGGTTCTCTCGACGTCTTTTTTATTGCATAAGAGTCAATAAGGACTTTTTCTCCTGTCTCATCATTAACAAGATATGCGTTATATACGAAATGCTCGCTGTCAAGACTTACGGTTGCAAAAACTCCTCCCTCTTTTGTGTCTCTTGCCAATGCCGCATTTTCAAGTATCGGAGGCATTGCATCTTCATTCACCCCGTAACGCTTTGTGCCTGCTGTTGACGGAAGGATATGAGTTGTTCCGTCGGGATTAAGAGCAAAGACGGTTTCCTTTCCGTTATACAGCTCTGTTACGGTTGAAGCAGTCTGAATTTTCTCGTCTTTTACGGGTTGACTTCTGTAATACATATGGTCGTGTCCTGCAAAAACGATATCAATACCGAGCTCGTCGATTACAGGCAAAAGCAGATTTCTCATAATTACGGTATCAGGCTTGTTTATGTTTTTGCCTGCGGAATAGAGTGCTCTGTGTGCCATCACGATTTTCCACTGAGGATCTGAGGAATTCATATCATTTTTCAACCAGTTAATTTGTGATGCCGACATAGGATACATATCGTTGGAATTAAGCACCGCAAAGTGTGCATCACCCCAGTCAAAAGAATAGTAGCATCCGGTAACGGTAGCGCTGTTTTCTGCCGCTCCTATGTTGAACATATTATTGAACTTGAACCATTGCAGATTTCCCTCGTGATTACCTGCAACTGGGATCAGCGTTGTGTTCATATTGGAGAAGGCGAAATTTCTGAAATAGCTGTCCCATTCCTCATTGGTACAATCGTTTACGAAGTCACCGAGATTTACCACGAACTCGTATTCGGGCATTGTTTCAACTGCCTTATGCATTACGGCTGCCGCCCTCTGAAAGTTTTCCTCATTGCTTGCCTGGACATCTGCGATTACAATGAAATTTGCCTC
Organism: uncultured Clostridia bacterium; assembly: GCA_937920235.1. Lineage (GTDB taxonomy): Bacteria > Bacillota > Clostridia > Oscillospirales > Acutalibacteraceae > Fimenecus. The sequence goes on from CALGUK010000034.1 coordinate 44,790, forward strand.
TGACCCGTTTCTCGAGGGAGTTGTAAATCTACCGATATCGCTCCACATTCCCTTATCGGCATCACCGACACGGTAATGATATTCCGTGCCCGGAAGAAGATTTGTCGCCTCAACCTTATGCACATACTTTTTCATTGATTTATGGCTGTTTCCGGTTATAATCTCGCCGTATTCAATATCCTTATCGGCGGAACATATCTGTAAATCCGTTCCCGATTTGTTATCGGTGTACCAGCAAAAGCCTCTTGCCGTTGCGGAGTCCCCGTTTATTGTAACGCTGACTCTTGTAACATCATCCGACACATCCGCAAAAGCAGTTATCGGAAAAAGCATGCATAACACCAGAACAATTGAAATTATTTTCACAAAAGTCTTATTCATAATCCTCGCCCTTTCATTTATTAACACAATTCTGTTTTTTTATAATGAGAGCCACGGATTCTGTGTGACTCGTTTTCGGAAACATATCTACGGGAGTAACCTCTTTGGTTTCATAACCCAATTCGCTCAGAATACTGCAGTCGCGCGCCTGCGTTGACACATCGCACGAAACATAAACTATTTTTTTCGGTTTCATCTCCGCAACACATTTGAGCACTTCTCTGTCACAACCCTTTCTGGGCGGATCAAGTATCACCGCGTCGGGTTCAATGCCTTTATCTCTCAGAATTTTTACTGCCTGCTTGGCATCACCGCAATAGAATTCACAATTTTCAATGTTGTTTCTTATTGCGTTTGATTTTGCATCCTCAACTGCCTCTGGAATTATTTCAACCCCGATTACCTTTTTTACGCTTTTTGCCATTGACAGACCGATCGTTCCTGCTCCGCAATAGAGATCGAGCACCGTCTCATCGCCGCTTGCACAGACATATTCCAATGCTTTTTTATAAAGCAATTCGGCACAGTCGTGATTTACCTGATAAAATGACAAGGGTGAAAGTCTCACTCTGACACCGCACAAAACATCTTCGATATAATCGTTACCCCATATGGTTTTGCACTCACGACCCAAAATTACGTTGGTCTTTTCTGTGTTAATATTCACCGTAACACTTGCAAGTCCCTTGACTCTGAGTAAATCATCAACCAACTCATTGACTTTCGGTATTTCATTGCCGTTAATCACAAGACAAACCATAATCTGTCCTGTCACGAATGCTTTTCTTATGTATATATGACGTATCAGTCCCGAATGAGAAACAGAATCATAAGCAGAAACACCGAATTCATTCATCCATTTTTTAACAGTTTCAACAATATCGGAAAATTCCTTTGGCTGCAGAACACAATCAGCTGAATTTATAATTCTGTGACTTTTCTGTGCATAAAACCCGGCAACCACATTCTTATCAAAACCAACGGGATACTGTGCTTTGTTTCTGTACCGATTTGTCTCGCAGGTGATTATATCTCGCACCGGGACGTCCAGATGTGCAATCCGCAGGAAAGCATCCGAGACCTTACGGTGTTTCAGTCTTTTTTCTGCCTCATAGGAAATATGGCGGAAAACGCAGCCGCCGCAGGAATGAAAATGAGGACAATCCGTATTTGTTCTGTCATCGGATTTCTTTATAATCTCCTTGATTATTCCGACAGCATAGGTATTTTTTGCCTTGATAATGTGAGCGTTAACTACGTCACCCTCAGCCGCTCCCGAAACGAAAACCGCCTGACCTTCGTAATGCCCCACACCGTTTCCCTCAGCTGTGTAGCCCTCAATATTCAGTTGTATATCCTGGTTTTTCTTAAGCGACATACTAACACCTTATAATTTTAATATAATTCCTGCAACAGCCCCTATAAACAGCCAGAATGCCGGATGCAGTTTTTTAAGCTTCTTGACAAACATCAGCGCAAACAGAATAAGTGCAATAACAATCACGGGAACAACAAATTCGTTGTTTTGATAAAATGTCTGCGAAATAATTCCGTAAACCGAAAACAAAACAATTGCTGTTACGACAGGTCTTATGCCGTAAAATGCATTTTTCACATATTTGTTCTCGGAAAAAGCCTTTAAAAAGCCTGCAATTATTACAATTACTATGATTGACGGCACAACAAGTCCGGTTGTTGCCACGATTCCTCCTAAAATTCCGCCGCCGAGACCGAATTCACCGTAGCCTGCGTTATAGCCTGCATACGTTGCCATATTTACACCGATTGGTCCCGGTGTACTTTCACTGACAGCTATCATATCCACGAGCTGTTCTTGTGTGAACCATCCGTAATCACTTGCGGCAAGATCAAAAAGAAACGGAATTGTTGCGGGACCTCCGCCAACCGCAAATAAACCTATTTTAAAAAATTCCCAGAAAAGATACAAGAAGGTCATTTACCGCGCACCTCCTTGATTTTTCCGATAATAACACCGCTGATTCCACCGATAAGAACAATCAAAATAGGTGTAACATCAAAAATAAAGCACAATACAAGTCCGACAACAAAAAGAATAACCGTAACCATATCAACAAGACTCTTCCTTGCAAGAGTGATTACCGTATGAGCAAGCAGCGCACATACAACAGCACGGATGCCCATAAGCGCACTTGCAACTATCTGATACTCCATAAATTGTTGCAAAACAGAAGCAACGATTATAATAATCACGATTGACGGAAAGACCATACCTACAGTTGCAAAAATTCCGCCGAGCACTCCTGCGCGATAATAGCCTATGAATGTAGCCGTATTGACCGCAATAATTCCAGGAGTACATTGCCCTACCGCATAATAGTCAAGCAACTCTTCTTCTGTTGCCCACTTTTTTTTGACAACAATTTCTTTTGTCAGTAACGGCAGCATTGTAAGTCCGCCGCCGAATGTGAGTGAACCGATTTTCGCAAATGTGATAAACAATAAAAACAAGTTTTTCAGCATAGAAGTTCTTTTCATCCTTTTCCGTTTCCGCTCCAGAAAATAAAATCAGAAACCAGCAGAGCTCTTACCGGCGCAGCCTCTGCTCCGCTGATTTTAAGAGGTGCGGCCGAGAGAAAATAATCCCCGGGCACAACCTCACTGAGATCAAGATTTTCAAGCAAAGCAATATTATCAACCATAAACATACGGTGTGTACGACCGTCGCTTCCGTCAGGCTCCACCGTCATAGCATCTGTTCCCACAAGAACATAACCCATATGCGAAAGCTCTGATGCGGCAGATTCGTGAAAAACGGCCTTGCCGTTGCTTTTTACAAGGATTCTTTTAGCATTACGGGGAAAATACTCCTCAACAAATGCTCCCGTAATCATCTCTGTTCCGACCTCAACCACCACACATGGTCCGAAGTAAACCTCGGGGGGGAATTCCGTAATATCGCTTCCGCCGGGAAGAAAATGCAAGGGTGCATCCATATGTGTTCCGTTATGCATACACATATCTATCTTTCCCAGATTATACGGGTTGTTATCATCCATTTTACTGACCATGCTGAATCTTGGCTCAGGGTCACCCGGAAAAGCCTCTGTTTTCATTACGTCCTTTGAAATATCGATTATCTTCATTACAGTTCACCCCTTTGTATTCAATTATTTTACCATATTATTATCATCAATTCAATATTACAAACAAGAAAAAGCGGCACTTCCAAGGAAGTACCGCTCGGGTTTCAAATCAATATGCTTTGCCCCAATAGAGCATTTTATCTGCAGGCTTTCCGCAGCAAACACATTTGTCGGAAATCTTTTCCTGAACAAACGGAATACAGCGTGATGTTACTCCCGCCTGCTCCTTGAGTGCATCCTCACATTCACGGTCACCGCACCACATAGCCTTGATAAAGCCCGGCTTGTTTTCTGCAATATCTGTCATTTCATCCATATTATGAGCCACATAGGTCATATCGCTTCTGCGCTCAAGTGCCTTATTGTAAATACCCTGATGAACAGCCTCAAGCAACTCGGGAATCTTTGTCTCAAGCTCGTCAAGTGATACAAAATATTTTTCTCTTGTGTCTCGGCGAACAATAACACACTGATTATTCTCTATATCGCGGGGACCGAGCTCAAGACGGAGCGGAACACCCTTCATCTCGTATTCGGCATATTTCCATCCCGGTGAATTGTCACTTAAATCAATTTTTGCTCTGCAGAGCTTCTTGAGATTCTCATAAACCTCGGTTGCTTTTTCCTTGACACCTGCCTTGTGAGCGGCAACAGGAACAACAACAACCTGAACAGGAGCAATTTTAGGCGGTAAAACGAGTCCGTTATCATCACCGTGAGTCATAATAATTGCGCCGATAAGTCTTGTTGTGCACCCCCATGAAGTCTGGAATGGGTATTTAAGCTTGTTATCTTTATCCTGGAACTGAATTCCGAATGCCTTTGCGAAGCCGTCTCCGAAATAGTGGCTTGTTCCGGATTGCAGAGCCTTACCGTCGTGCATAAGCGCCTCAATGGTATATGTATCCTCTGCACCGGCAAAACGCTCTTTTGCTGTTTTTACACCCTTGACAACGGGCATTGCAAGGTAATTTTCGCAAAAATCAGCATAGACATTGAGCATTCTGATCGTTTCTTCCTGCGCCTCCTCGGCAGTAGCGTGAATTGTGTGACCCTCCTGCCATAAAAACTCGCGGGTACGCAGGAAAGGTCTTGTCGTTTTTTCCCAACGAACAACAGAAACCCATTGATTGTAGAGCTTCGGTAAGTCGCGGTATGATTGAATTACATTTGCGTAATGCTCGCAGAAAAGCGTTTCAGAAGTCGGTCGAACACAAAGACGTTCTTCTAACTTTTCACTGCCGCCGTGCGTTACCCAAGCAACCTCGGGAGCAAAGCCCTCAACGTGATCCTTTTCCTTGTTAAGAAGGCTTTCGGGAATAAACATCGGCATACAGACGTTTTCGTGACCTGTTTCCTTGAACATACCATCAAGAGTTTTCTGGATATTTTCCCAGATTGCATATCCGTAAGGTCGGATAACCATACAGCCCTTAACGCTTGTATATTCAACCAATTCCGCCTTTTTTACAACGTCGGTGTACCATTTGGCAAAATCCACGTCCATTGAGGTGATTTCTTCAACCATCTTTTTTTGTTCAGCCATTTTTATCTTCCTTATCATAAAAGATACAGGGACAAAGAAAATCTGTCCCTGTTAATAAAATCTAATTTATAATCATCAATCAGTTTTCTTCGATGAATTTAACAATATCAGCAACAGTTCTAATATTTTCAAGCTCTTCGTCAGAGATTTCCATATCGAATTCATCTTCGAGGGTCATAACAAGATCTGCAAGGTCAATACTGTCAGCACCGAGGTCCTCAAGGAGAACAGCGTCCATTGTAACAGCGTCCTCGTCCATTTCAAGCTGGTCACAAATAATTGCACGAACTTTTTCGAATATCATAGCTACACCTCCAATCAAAAACTTTACTACCCAATATACTAAAATTTTTTTGTCGATTTGTCAACACTTTTATTGCAATTTTATAAATTCTGTTGCAGGAGTAAAGTCTATACCCTTTACATTTTTTACCAATTCTAAAAATGTCCTGCATATTTCTCTGCACCCGCCCGGAGTGTCGCTCTCCGCATTAAACGGCATAACAGGATCGTGAACGGAAAGACGGAGTAAAAACCATCCGTTTCGTTTTTCATCTCTGAACGAAACACGCACCCCTTCATAATTATCGGGAGCAAGAAACATTTCCGCACTCTCCTGAGCCATTTTCTTTACTGATTCTATCAATGATTCTCCGATTTCTCTGAAATTGCTCTCCGTGATGTTAAAACGAAGCTCCTTTTCCTCAAGAGGTTTTCTGAGAGAGGCAATACAATCTCCGATTTTCTTGTTTTCTTTTCTCAGCACCGCAGCCTTTATAATAATTTTTGTAACAAGATATGCACCGTCGTCGAGATAATAGTTTTCCTTAAACGCAGCGTGCCCCGAGGTTTCTATTGCAAGAGGAGTGTTTTCTCCTGCCTCGGTTCTGCGAACAGCCTCGTCAATCACGTTTTTATAACCGCGTTTAAATCTTATATGCTTTCCGCCGAGGGTGTCCTCGATAAATTCTCTGAGACCGTCACTTGTAACAGAATCCGTTACGATGCTTCCGCCCTCATTTCCCTCAAGAGCAATCACCGCCGCAAGTGCAACGATAGCATTTCTGTTGATTTCCTCGCCCTTTTCGTCAACACAAGAGGCACGGTCCACATCCGTATCAAAAATAACCCCTAAATCGCATCCGTTTTCAACGGTCGCATTGCGGATAAACTCCATGGCAACCTTATTTTCCGGATTCGGAATATGGTTTGGGAACATTCCGTCGGGTTCTAAGAATCTGCTCGCAGAGACATCTGCTCCCAGAGGCTCAAGCACCCTTGACGCGTAAAATCCGCCAACACCGTTTCCTGCATCAACGGCAATTTTAAATCCCGAAAGCGGTTTTTCATAATTCTCTGCAGACACGCCCTGCTTAATCATATTACGAAGAATTTCCGCATATTCGGAAATATAGTCAACATCCGTAACCTGTCCGATTTTTTCCGCAACAACGCACGGCTCGGTTTCGGCCACTTCAAGTATTGATTTGAGTTCTTCACCGGAAAGTCCGCCGTCGCGGGTAAAAAATTTCAGTCCGTTTCTGTCAAACGGGTGATGACTGGCGGTAATCTGAATTGCACCGTCACAGCCTTTTGTAACCGTAGTCATGAACATTGCAGGAGTTGAGCAGTATGAACAGTCCAGAATATTGACTCCCATTCCGCCGACCGCTGAAATCACGGCAGTTTTTATTCTTTTCGCCGAAATTCTTGAGTCGTGTCCTACCGAAACAGTCAAATCCTCATAAGCCTTTCCCGTCTTTTCACTAAGAAATGTAATGAAAGCGACAGAAATAAATTTTACCGCCTCGTCAGTCAGTTGAATTTCTGGATGTTTTTCAGTTTCAACGGCAACTCCGCGAACATCCGTACCGCTTTTCAGATGCATCAGTTTCATTTGATGAGACCTCTCTTTAAAAGTTCTTCAGTTGCAAGCATTACTCCGATTTTTCCGCTGTGGAAATTGAGTCCGCCCTGCATCCACACCGCAAAGGGTTCACGCAACGGAGCATCGGCAGACAATTCTATTGACGAACCGTTTGTGAAAGCACCTGCTGACATAATAACCTGATTATCATATCCCGGCATATCCCACGGTTCCGGTGTGACGTATGAATCCACAGGCGCACCCTTCTGGAGTCCCTGGCAAAAGGCAATCAAATTCTCCTCATTTTCAAGGCAGATTGCCTGTATTATATCATGACGCTCTTCTTCAACCGACGGTGTGACCTCAAATCCCAGCTCCGTATAAACCGCCGCCGCAAAAACAGCTGTTTTAAGTGCCTCGCCCACAACGTGAGGTGAATTGAAAAGCCCCATAAACAGACTTCTGTTCTGACCGAGTGTGGCACCGACCTCAACACCGAGTCCCGGTGTTGTCAATCTGTATCCGCAAAGCTCTACCAGATCCTTACGGCCTGCAATATATCCGCCGCAGGAAGCAATTCCGCCGCCTGCATTCTTTATGAGTGAACCCGCCATAAGATCTGCTCCGACTTCGGTAGGCTCTTTGATTTCGGTAAACTCACCGTAACAGTTATCTACCATAACTATTGCTCGTTTATTTACTCTATGTACAATTTCACATACCTTTTTGATCTCATCAACGGATATGGTATGGCGAAGAGAATATCCGCGTGAACGCTGAATGTATACCATTCTTACGCTTTTATCCGAAGCAGATTTTTCAACTGCCTCATAGTCAATCTCGTCCGTATCGGTCAGATCAATCTGCTGATAACTGACACCGAAATCAAACAGTGTACCCTCTCCTGCATTCTTTCCGCCGAGTCCGATTGTGGAGTGAAGTGTGTCGTAGGGCGTTCCCGTGACACATAGCATAACATCTCCGGGACGAAGAATACCGTAAAGACATACGGCGAGAGTGTGCGTTCCGCTTGCAAGAGCACCTGACCTTATTATCGCACTTTCCGCACCGAAGATATCCGCTGTCAGCACATCAAGCTTTTCTCTGCCCTTGTCTCCGTAGCCGTAACCTGTTGATGTGTTGAAATCTGTTTCATCAACTCGGTTTCTTATAAAAGCGGAAAGCACCTTCTGCTGATTATATTCCGTTATTTTTTCCGTCCTGCCGAATACCTTTTCTGCCTTTTTTAAAGCGACATCCGATATTTCTCTGACACGATCGCTGATTTCAAAAAACATTTCACATTTCCCTTATTTCTTTTACGGCTTCAAATCCGCATTTTTTATAAAATTTTATGTTTTCCTCTCTTGAAACAAGATAAACAATCTCTCGCTCCGAACACGATAGAAGATTTTCAACTAATCTCTTCCCGTATCCGTTTCTTCTGCGTGCTTCTTTTATATATACGTCCGTAATGATAGATATATTTTGACTAAACTGAATAAATCCGCTGCCGATATCCTCGCCGTTTTCAGTTATGAGAACGCCCTTGCACTTTCCCATATCCTTCAACAGCATTTTTAAGGATACAATTTCCGCGTTTCTCGAGAAAGAACTGCCGTCAACAGACTTCATTCTTGCAAACTGTGACTTCTCACAACCGGCATCTGCTGTATCACCGATTTTTCTTATTCTCATAAGATATTTTTTTTCTGTTCTGTTTTCGTCTCCGCGATTTTTAGCTTGTAAAAACTCAATTTCCTCAAAATTCGTATTCTCGCTCGGGAAAACTAACACTCGCTCGCTTTCAGCCGTGGCAATGATTGCGGTGATTTCATTTTTTTCATTATACTGTGCCAACAAAACACCGTCATTCAGCCGGACCTCCTCGCATAAACCTGTTTCACAGATGAGCACGGCATATTCCTCTTCACCCAAATAGTCAAAAATCGTCTTATCAATATAACGGATACTTTTAACCATTTGAAAGCTCCTCCGTCAAGGCCTTAACAAGCGCCTTGACATTCTCCATATCGGCTTTACTGCCGACCGAAGCGGAGGAATGAATATAGCGGCACGGCAAGGACACAGCAACCGTCATTATACCGCCTGCCGCTTTGTGAATTGCCGACGCATCATTTCCGCCTACAACAACGGTTTTTGTCTGATTCTTAATACCGTTTTTATCTGCTATGGCTCTTGCACGCTTATACAGTTCTTTATTATAAATTGTTCCTCGGTCCATAAAGGACACTACAGCACCGCCGCCCACTCTGCAAACTTTTTTGTTTTCGGGAGTATCGGGAATATCCGATGCGGTAGTTGTCTCGATTACAACGGCATAATTCGGAGATAATGTATATGCCGAAACAGTTGCTCCGCGTGTTCCGACCTCCTCCTGCACCGTAAATACACAGGTATAGTCAATTTTTGACTTTTCTTGAAGAAGTTCAATCATGATCGCACAGCCGAGCCTGTCATCAAGTGCCTTTGACTTTATCATAGAAGCGCCGAATTCAACAAAATCCGAACAGAAATATCCGTAATCACCGAGCTGAATATGTTTTTCCGCCTCGTTTCTGTCTTCAAAGCCGAAATCGACATATACATTTTCTATTTCCGGGATTTTCTTTCCCTCATCCTTTGAGCATTGATGAATAGCCTTGCCTCCCGCAACTCCTGTATTACCGTTAACAGTTATTTTTTTACCGAATAAGGCGGAGCTGTCTATTCCGCCGACAGGAGCAACACTCACAAACCCATTCTCATAAATATAGGTAACAATAAATGCCACCTCGTCCATATGTGCAAAAAGAGTAACACTTTTTTTCGGTTTTTCCGTACCCTTTTTATTGACGATAAGATTTCCCAACGGATCAACGGCATAATCGCAGTCCCCGGGCAGTTGTGAAATTATAAATTCTCTCACTCTTTTTTCGTCACCGGAACCGCCGTTCAGCTCACAAAGGGATTTCAAAAGTTCAAAATTCATAAACTCACACCCTCTCCAGAAAATCCGCAATTAACCTTGCACAGTTTTCAATATCTCTTATGTCAACAGTTTCTACCGGAGTATGCATATATCTTATCGGGAGTGAAACCAACACAGACGGTATGCCACCCTTGGAAATTGTTATGTGATCTGCGTTAGTTCCCGTTCTTCCGTTCATTATCTCTTTCTGATAGGGAATATTATTTTCACGGGCGGTGCTGACAAGTAATTCCGTATATTCTCTGTCAAGAATCGGTGCATAGCCTATCATTGGTCCGCCGCACATTTTTCCGCAATCCTTTGCATTTGATTCGGGAGTATCGGCAAAGCTTACATCAACAGCAAGCGACAAATCGGCATCTGCATTAAACGAAGCACATTTAGCACCTGTGCCTCCCGTTTCTTCCTGAGCAGAGCAAACAAGCGTTATTTCATTGTTTGTATGAGTATATTCCAACGCCTTTAACAGCACAGCTATTCCGCCGCGGTCATCAATATACGGTGATGCTGCACGGTTTTCATTCAGAATTGAAAAATTGCTTCTGAATGATGCTTTATCACCCACGGAGACCGTTTTTTCGGCTTCTTCCTTCGTCATACCTATATCAACGGTTACCGTTCCGTCTTCAGAAACTCTGTTTTCGCCGTCTGAGAGATGGGGTGGAACAGTACACACCACTCCGTAAAAATCGGTTTTCCCGTGAATTGTCAACTCCATTCCCTCTGCGGTTCGCATATCCACACCGCCGACCTTCTGCAAACGGAGAAATCCCTCCTCCGTTATCTGTGTAACGACAAAGCCTATTGTATCGAGATGTGCATCGAGCAGAATGTGCTTTCCGTTGCCGTTACGGTGAATTATTATATTGCCGGATAGATCAGAGGAAACCTCTCCATACGGTGAAAAAAGCCCCTTTAAAGCCTCAAAGGAGCTTGTTTCTTCCCCTGCAACGCCGGCAGGGGATGTCAATTTTTCCAATAGTTCAAGTGTTGTCATTCAAATCGACCTTTGCTTTTTATTACAGCATTATATCTCTATACCGCCAACAGGACGGATAATGAGCACATAGCAGGAACCTTCACCGAAGATGTCCTCCATTGCCTTCTTGTAATCTGCAAGAATATCGTTGGGTACAAAAGCCTGAATTGTACCTGCAAATCCGCCGCCGTGAACTCTCCACGCACCTTTTCCCTTGAGAAGCTCCTCGGAGAGCGCAAGTGCAAGTGAAACGGGCTGTTCGAGCGGTTTTTTAACAGAAAATACGTTCTGATTATATTTATAAGATGAATCTCCGCTCTCGAGTATGTATGATTTAAATGTCTCAAAATCGCCGTTTCTGAGTGCCTCAACCTCTTTAAGAACTCTTGCATTGTCTGCAAAGAAATGCATTGCGCGAAGCACTGCTCTGTCACCGACTTTTTTGCGTACAGCGGGAATATTGCTCCTGAATTCTTCTTCGTCAACCTCACGAAGAACACTCTTTCCGAAGCAAGAGGCAACACTTTCCATCTCACTGCGGATAGCAGCATAATCATCTGTAAGGTCCGAATGGCTTCCCTTTGTGTCAACAATGCAAAGTGAGTGTCCCGATGAAGCAAAATCGAACTTAACTTCTTCAACAACCGGCTCTGACGGGTTGTTGAAATCTATCGTTACAAATCCGCCCACGGAGCAAGCCATCTGGTCCATAAGTCCGCAGGGCTTGTCGAAATATACATTTTCGGCATACTGAGCAATTTTAGCGATCGTCACTGCATCAACCTGACCGTCATTGTAAAGGTAGTTGAGCATTGTTCCGACAAGAACTTCATATGCCGCAGAGGAAGAAAGTCCCGAGCCGGAAAGAACGCTTGACATTGTCACAGCATCAAATCCGCCGATTTTATATCCGTATTTCAAAAATCCTGCACACATGCCGCGCACAAGAGCAGGAGAATGTCCCTTCTCGTCTTCCTTTATTTCAAGGTCTGTAATATCGCAAACATCCATTTTGTATCCGCGTGATTTTACACGGACAATATTCTCGTCGTTCTTGGAAGCAACGGCTATTGCATCCAGATTAATACCTGCCGCGAGAACTCTTCCGTGATTGTGATCGGTATGGTTGCCTCCGACCTCTGTTCTTCCCGGTGCAGAAAAAAGTCTCACCTCTCTGTCTGCGCTGAAAATTTCAGCGAAATCGTTTGCAAGACCTACGTATCTTTGATGCTGCGCTTTTACGGCTTCCTCAGTCACATAAACTCTTTTGAACCGTAAATCGTATTCGCCGCCGAGAATTGCATCCTTAAGCATCTGAACATTTGCCATCTTTATCTTCTCCTTTTCTTTTTTCCAAAGTAATATTTACAATGAGTGTTGTTAACCCTGACAATACAAGCAAAAATATAATCGGACCCATAAAACTCCAGGTAAAAGGTTGAGCTATGTTTCCGCCCATTACGGAATAGGTCCATATTTTCGGGAAAAATCCCAAAAGCGATGCCACCATAAAGCCGTCAACGGGGAATTTCATTCCGCCGTATGTTTTGCTCACAAGATTCATGGGGACAGAAGGAATAACTCTGAGCGCCACAAGAACTCCCAGCTTTGTTTTTCCGTGATGCTCCAACATTTCCCGTATATTATCGTATTTTTCAAGCTTTTTTATGGCAACTCCACCCTTTGTGAATCTTCCCCAAAAATAAGTGATAATCAGCACAACGGCTGTCCCTGCAGTATTTATCAGAATCGCCGTGACAGGCTGAAACATTACGCCGGTCATTATAAGAATAAACGGAAAGGGAATCGGCAGAAACCCTCTGAGTATATAAACACCGAAAATCGCCAATACAATAAGATACTTATTCTCAAGAGAAATTATGAAATTTTGTAATCTGTCAAGAGTGTGTAAAAACTCTGCCCAACCGCCCTCAGCGACCTTTGTGCTCATAACCACCGTAACAACCGCAATTACAATTGCCGCAATGAAAAGGCCTGCCGAAATAATATACAGCACACTCTTTCTGTTCAGGTTTCTCTTTTCCATTCAGTTCACCATTCAAAAAATTTCGATACATTGTAATTTTATAATATTTATTAAAAAAGGTCAATGTTTTTGTTGTTATATTATAATATTTTATGTTAAAATGATATATATTATCATATTCAAAGGTTGTGATTTTATGAAGATAGTTGTTCTTGATTCTTATGCCCTTAACCCCGGTGATTTGTCCTGGGATTGGCTTGAAAAACTCGGTGAATGTCATATCCACCACAGAACACCCAAGGGCAAAATCTCCGAGCGCTGTTCCGGTGCAGACATCATTCTGACCAACAAGACGCCACTTACAAAAGAAACCCTTTCCGGTCTTCCGAATCTTAAATATATTGCCCTTCTATCTACAGGATATAACATTGTCGATTATAAATATGCCGGGGAAAGAGGGATTCCCGTGTCGAACATCCCTGCATACTCAACAAACGCGGTGGCGCAATTAACCTTTTCTCTTATTCTCGAAATAACCAACGCTGTAGGATTACATAGCGAGAGTGTCAGAAACGGTGAGTGGAGCTCCTGCCCGGATTTCTGTTATTGGAAAACTCCGCTTACCGAATTGTCCGGCAAGACGCTGGGAATTGTCGGTTTTGGTCAGATCGGACGCGCTGTTGCCGATATCGCCTCGGCTTTTAATATGAATGTTGTTGCTGTATCCGGACACAAGACGGACCAGAGCCACAGAAAGAACTTCAGATGGGCCGATCTTGATACGCTTGCAGAGGTAAGCGATATAATTTCTTTTCACTGTCCGTTAACCGAAGCTACAACGGGACTTGTAAACAAGGAATTTATAAGTAAATGTAAAGACGGAGCAATTATAATCAATACAAGCAGAGGCCCCGTTGTGAATGACCGTGATCTTGCAGATGCATTGAACAGCGGGAAACTCAGAGGAGCAGGTCTCGATGTGCTCACAACCGAGCCTCCCGAGATTGAAAATCCGCTTCTGAAGGCAAAAAACTGTTTCATTACTCCCCACATTGCCTGGGCAGCATTTGAGACAAGAGAAAGGCTTATGAAAATCCTTAAAGAAAATGTTCTTGCATATCTTGACGGGAATCCTCAAAATGTTGTAAATAAATAACATACGGTGGAGCTGAGTTATAAAACTCACTCCACCGATTTTCTTTATCAGGTGATAATATCCTTCATTTTTTCCTTTGCCGCTTGCATAGTTCTTTTCAGAAAAACCGAGCTCATTATCAACGAAACAAACTCCGCTATAGGAAAAGCAAGCCACACAAGCTCCAACCTTCCCGTTTTTGACAGCAACCACGCAGACGGAAGAAGCACCGCTAACTGACGGCAGGCCGAAACAATAAGGCTGTGCATCGGCTTTCCTATCGCCTGACACACCGAACCCGCAATAATACAGAAGCCCGCCAGCAAAAAGTGTGATGCTATTATTCTGAGAGCAGGAACACCGATATCGAGCATATCCTGAGATGCATTGAAGAAGGAAAGAAGAATATGAGGGAAGAATTCAAATACCGTCAGTCCGATAATCATAATGGTTATCGCCGTGCACATTGTGACCGCAATGGTACGCTTGACTCTGTCATATCTTTTTGCCCCGTAATTATATGCAATTATAGGAACCATACCGTTGTTAAGTCCGAAAATAGGCATAAATACAAAGCTCTGCAATTTGAAATAAACGCCGAAAACCGCCGTAGCCGTTGTAGTAAAGGCAATAAGAATTTTATTCATACAGAAGGTCATAACCGAGCCAATCGACTGCATAATAATTGACGGCAAACCGATTTTGTATATTTCTCTGATAATATCCTTGTTCCATCTTATAAGGCGGACGGTTATATGAATGTCCTTATTGACTTTGAGGTTAAAAATCACCGCAAGAGCAGCCGCGATAACCTGTCCCGTAACCGTTGCAACAGCAGCACCTGCAACCTCAAGCCTCGGCATCCCGAAGAGACCGAAAATAAGGATGGGGTCAAGAATTATATTGATAATCGCGCCCGTCATCTGTGTAATCATTGTATAAATCGTTCTGCCCGTGGACTGTAAAAGTCTTTCAAAACAGAACTGACTGAAAATACCTACCGAACAGCCCAGACAGATACTTGCATATCTGGTTCCGTACTCCACTATCTGAGGTACGTCGGTCTGCATAATGAAAAACGGTCTCGAAAAGAAGATACCCACTGCCGCGAACACTACAGAACTGCACAAAAACAGAAAAATACCCGTGTTTGCTATCCTGTTTGCTTTGTCAAAATCCCTTGCTCCCAACGACCGCGATAAAAGCGCATTCATTCCGACAGACGTTCCGCCGGACACAGCAATCATAAGCTGCTGTAAAGGGAATGCAAGAGAAACCGCATTCAGTGCCTCCTCTCCGAGTTGAGACACGAAAACGCTGTCAACAATGTTATAAAATGCCTGGACAAGCATCGAAATCATCATCGGTGTCGCCATAGTTGCCAGCAATCTTCCTATAGGCATTGTTCCCATTTTATTTTCTTTTGGTGGAATAAATTTTGTATCTGCCATTTCCATTTCCTTTTTTGCATAAATTATGCCCGCAGACGACCGTGGTTTTGCTCGTCTGCGAGCTGATTATAACTTTACTGAAAGATTATTTCTTTTTCTTTTCTGTTTCTGAGCCGTAACCGTAACCGTAGCCGTAGCCATAACCGTAGCCGTAGCCATAACCGTAGCCGTAGCCCTTCTTGCCCTTCTTTTTACCTCTCTTGATGAAGTCAAGAGCAGAGCCGCTTTCCGCGTCGTTATAGATACATCCGACAATCTCTTTACCTGTACCTGACATATCATCAATTGTTCTTCTGATTCTTCTCATTGAAGAACGGTCTCTGCGGACAACGATAACGTTTGCATCTGCATACTGAGCAATAATACTTGCATCAGCAACAAGTCCTGCCGGAGGAGTATCGATAATGATATAATCAAACTCATTTTTGATGGCTTCCATAATACCTGACATTTCATCAGATGTAAGAAGCTCTGCAGATTCAGCGATAGGCTGACTTGTAACGAGGAGGAAAAGATTGAACTTTTCATAATATTTAATTGAGTCACTCAAAGATCTTTCTCCTCTGACAATGCCGGGAAGTCCGAGGTCATTTGCTGCAGAAATTCCGAGTTCCTTATGAACTGACGGCTTACGGAGGTCAGCATCAATAAGGAGAACTGACTTGCCTGTTTTTGCAAGAGCAAGAGCGGTATTTGTTGCGATTGTCGTCTTACCCTCATTTTCCATTGCAGAGGTAAAAACAAATGCCTTGTAATCGTGACGCTTGGCAATATTTTCAAGTTTGGTTCTTATAAGCTTAAACGACTCTATGAACATAAAGCCTGTTTTCTTATCGGTGATAAGAAGGCCTTTATTTTCTGCCGATTTTTTAAGGTGAATAACAGAACCGATAATCTTCTGGCTGAGTTTGTTTGTAATATCATCGGGAACCTTAACCGTATCCTTAACGAATATTACGATACAGATTGCAAGAGCAACGATACCTGCACCGACAATAAAGCCTAAAAGAGTATATAAAAGAGTTCTGTTGCTGCCGTTTGCTTTTTCCGCCTTGACGGGTTCGTCAATGAGAATAGCTCTCGTACTCTGATAAGCCTTGTCTGTAATCGTACTGTAGTTATTGACATAGCTTGTTGCAACAGCGTATGAAACATCGGGGTTAGGGCTTGTTACGGAAATAGAGATAATAGCCGTATCCTCAATAAGTGTTGAGCGGATCATACCCTTGACATCTTCGCCTGTGAGAGCCTTACCGTCCACCGCATAACCGCAGTTTTCAGCAACAAGCTTCATAAGGCTGTTTGTCTCGGTCATAATATACTCATAGTTCTTTGCAAGGCTGATACCTGCACTGATATCGGATGAGCTTTGACCTGCAGTTGTTGTATTTTCACTCTTGTTATCAATAACAAAGCGCATTGTGCTTGTATAAGTGGGAACATAAGTTGCCTTTGCTGCAATAAAGCCGATACTTGCACAAATAACAGCACTTAATGCGATAATCCACCATTTCTGAATAATTCTTACAACATATTGTCCTATGGTTTGTAAATCAATACCCTCGTTTACCTGAGTGCTTTTTGAATTGTACTCCATATCCATACTCCTATTACATTATTTTAAAATCCAATTTATTATATCAAAGCATTTTATAATATGCAATGATAATTTGCTATTTTTTTATTAAAGTTTCAATTTTCTCTGATTTTCCCGTCAGCCGCCGTGATTATACTGTCACAGCATTGAATAACGGCTTCTCTGTGTGTGATAAACAGGAAGGTGCGGTCATCCATAGCCTTCAGATTTTCAATAACTCTTTTTTCGGTTACACCGTCAAGTGCGCTGGTGGATTCATCCATAAGTATTATCCTGCCCTTGCCCAGCAGAGCTCTTGCAATAGCAAGTCTTTGTGCCTGTCCCTGAGAGATTCCCGATCCGCCTTCACCAAGCATAAAATCAAGTCCGCCGTCAAGCTCATAGGCAAATTCTGCCGCCGAAACCTCAAGAGCACGTCTGATCTCCTCGTCGGAAGCATCGGGACGCAGCATTGTTATATTTTCCCTGACCGTTCCGCTGAAAAGCATATTTCCCTGAGGAACAAACGAGAACAGAGATTTTGTATGCTTGCAGTCATAATCTCCGTTTACGGTTTCGATAACAACCTTTCCGCCGTCAACAGGGTAAAGGCCTGTCAGAAGCTTCAATACAGTCGATTTTCCTGATCCGGAAGGTCCGATTATGCCTGTAAACTCACCCTTATTTATTACAAAGCTTGCATCTGTGATAACCTTTTCCTCGTCATAACCGAAGCTCGCGGATTCAACTCGTATTTTAACAAAATCATCATATGAAACACCGGAATCATATTCCTCGCTCACCTTGAAATTGCTTATTTCAATAAGTCTCTGTGCCGATGCAACCATTCCGTAGAATGTCGGGATAATGCCCGTAATTCCCACCAACGGTGACTGAAGCTGATTGACAAGCTGTATAATCGCAACCACGGTACCGAAGGTCATCGTATGGTTGAGAATACCGTATGAGCCGTATGCCACCGCCACAAGAAAGCCGATTGCGAATGCCAACGAGAAGGAAATGCCCGCAATAATCGAAAAGCCCTTCTTTTTTACTTTTTCCCGATAATATTTCTTTTGCTGTTTAGTTGAAATCCTTATAATTTTTTCTTCTATTCCGAAAACCTTAACTGCAAAAAGATTTTCCAGCATCTCCTGCATAAAAGAACGCACTCTTGAATCCTTTTCCTGAACTCTGCGGTGAAGAGCCTTCAGATGCTTTCTTGAAATCGCCGCAACAATAACGAATAACACTCCGCAAAAGATAAATATAAGAGCAAATCTTCTGTCCAGACTATACAGTGCAATTGACGCTGTGATAATACGGACAAGATATAACACCGCTGTGGGAATAATGTGAACATATCCCTCGCTGACCAGTTGAGCATCGGTAGTAAGTCTCGACATAAGATCACCGCTGTGCCTTTCGACCGACTCGGCGTATTCTCCGTTTACTATCCGAGCAAACACCGTGGACTTGAGCTCAATTTCTGCTCTGCCCTGGCTTATTGCCTCAACAAACGATGCTCCGACACGGGTTATCATCTGAGATGCAATGAGAATCAGCAGCAAGATGACGTTTTTGAACAGCGCTTCCTTATCACCGCTTTCCGCACAGTCCATTACCGTTTTGGAAATCATAGCAAAAAGGGTGACGCACACTGCCGACCAGGTATTCATCAATATAAGAGAAACCGTTTCTTTATTCCTTTTTCCGCAGTTTCTGTATATCCATTTGAGAACCGACGTATCCTTCATCTGTATCCCTCTGTTATTCTTCAATCAGACCTTGACCCTTCATTTTTTCAATGAGTCTGATAACATCCTTTTTCACAACTTCTTCCGAAACGGAATATTCCTCTGCAATCGCCTTTGCAATTTCGTCAATCGTTCTTGTTCCGTCAAGCATATTGAACACCTGAGCACCGACCTCGTTAAAGGTCATAACTCCGTTAAAGTTCAGTCTTTGATCGCCCGTAGCGATGACTATTTTACTGCCTGCCACGTCTTTGAGTATGAAACCGTCTTTAATCCTCATCTTTTATCAGCCTTTCAATATTGTTGTAGGCAATTTCTGCCGCCTCGTTTTCCATATTGCAGCCCAGAGAAAACACCGGAACCGTCCTGAGCAGTAAATCGGCAAGCTCGAGCATTTTTTCCGCCCTGCTTTTATCCACCGGATTTATTGTCTGTTCGAGCAGAAGTCCCACCGCCTGAGCGGGATTAAGTTTTTTCACTGTATTTGTTTCGCTGCGGTGAAGGAACACTATAGCTCTTACGGGGAATCTGCTGTTTATGTTTTCATCGGTTTTTCCCGAAAAGGGAGTCCCGTAGGCAAACCATCGGTCATTTTCAAAAACCAGTGCAGGCTTGTCGTCATTTACGATTTCCGTTCCGGGCAAATTTTTCAGCCAAAGATGAGTGTGCGTTGATTTTCCCGTTCCGCTTCTTGCAGAAAAAAGGTATGCGTTTCCGTCCTTTGCCACACACGAGGAGTGAAGCATAATGCCGTTATGGGAGATAAGCTCGTTATAAAAAGCCTCACAGGTCCACATATATTCGTGATCCGTAACGGAAAGATAAGGGATTTCCTTATGCTTTTTCGCTAAAAACTCATCTTTTATATTTATTCTTATATCTGTTTCCGAACTGTCAAAATTCGCTTCATAATCTTTTGAACGCTGACGCAAAAGCTCACCGCGGACCGTGTATTCTGTTTTCAGTCCGGCAATAATATACTTTTCCATTTTCTCCGTCCTTAATTTATAAATATATCGCAGGATTTACATTTCTGCCGTTAACCTTGACCTCAAAATGAAGATGGGCACCCGTTACATATCCGGTTGCACCGATTTTTCCGATTGCCTGTCCTCGTGAAACCCTTTGTCCCGAAGACACTCGCAGAGAGTTCTGCATATGGCAATACATTGTGGTAAGACCGCCGCCGTGATCAATGATTACCGTATAACCTCCCGATCCGTACCATCCGGCAAAGGTTACGGTTCCTGCTTCTGCCGCGACAACAGTACATCCTGAGCTACCGCCGGAACGGACAATATCAATTCCCGAATGCCACCCGTCACCAAAAGAACGGTATCCGTATGGCGACGAAACCGAATTTGCGCCGATTGCCGGCCAGGCAAGCTTACCCTTGCTTGTGCTGTGTGAACCCGAGGAAGCCGAATTTTTCTTTGTTCCCACCTGGATTTTTTCACTCACAGCCTCCTTGATGACCGTTCGCGATACCTCCTTGGAGGAGACCCTTACTCCGTCAATATATGTTACCAGCTCAGTAATCTGTTCAACACCGTTTTGTCCCTTCGTTACTGTTTTTTCATCTCCCACATAAAGACTGCTTGTGTTGACCTTTACCGTTTCAAAAGGTATTTCTTCTTCCTTGTATTCTGTTTTTGTTGTCTGAACCTGAAGGAAGCTTACTCCCTTTGCAATAAGAATTTGCTGACCTATGGTAAGATTTTCCGTAAGCTCCGGATTAAGCTCATATATCTGTGAAACACTCACGTCATATTTACCGGATATGCTCGAAAGCGTGTCGCCGTCTTCAACCGTATGGTATTTGGCTTCACTTCTTTTTGAATTTACCTTGTCAAGCAGATATGACGCATCCTTTATAATGGTCTCGCTGTCAAGATAAAGGCCTTGAACATAGTCAATATTTTCAACAAAGCTGACAACTGCATTTTCCTCATCCGTTTCGTGTTCGGCAAGAATGGCATCAAAAACGCTCAATGCGTCCGTTTCGTTTTTGACGGCACAGATGAAATTATCATCAACATACACACCGCAGGCATTTGTGATTTCGTTAGCGGATTTTTCGATAAGGCTATCGCATATTTCAGACGCCTCATTAAGCTGGCTTCTTTTAATCATTCTGATTTTATATTCCGCCGTACCTATAAGCGAAGCATCTTCGTCATTTCTGTCCGTTATTCCCACAGAAGCAGTATTTATATCAAGGCGCTCATAAGCCATCTCTCTCGCTTTTTTATAAACAGACTCATCCTGAACGTAACCGATAACCTCATCACCGTAGTTTATCTCCAGAGCAAACGCTGCATCTGACCATGCGTATATGACATTTACAAGTACCGCCAGAGCCACAACAGGCATTATAAAATTAAACGCATAGACAAAAACTCCCTTATAGCGCTTAAATGCCACAGCAACATAATGGACAAGCCGCTTGATTCTGCCTCTTTTACCGTCTTCAGCATTATATCTGAACGATATTGACTTAGCATCCTTAAAAAGTTGTTTCAGATCCTCAAGGCTCTTGTGAAAGGCCTTCAGGGCATGCTTATCAATAACAATAAAAATTGTAAATATAAACGTAGCTATTGCCTTTATCGGCTTCAGAAGGAGAGCAAAAAGCCAGCTGAAAAATTTCTTTGTATATCTCATTGTCTGTATTCCGACATAATATATATACCTGTAAACAGAATCAAGAAATTCCACGGTTCAGCTCACTCCTTTCCGAAAAAGCGCATAACTGCACATAATAATCCAATATATATTTGCATTATAACACACTCTTGATAAAAAGGCAAGGAATTATAATCGGCGGCATTGACCGTGTTAAATGAAATGATATTAAAAATATAAAAATATAAGGTTTACATTTTACCCATTATATTGTATAATAATTTCAATTATACTTATTCAAATCGAGAAAGGTGAAATGACAATGAAAAACAAGAAAAAAGCACTGGTGGGACTCGGTCTCGGACTCGGAATTCCCTCTGCTGTCGCAGTTGCATTGAGAATGACATATACAAAAATCCGCTACGGCAAAAAATTACCCAAACAAATTGTTCCGGTTGCCGAAGCAACAGAAAGAGACTTGTCAGATGTTCACTTTACTGCTCACAGAGGACTTTCCTCAATCGTTCCCGAAAACACTATTGAGGCTTTTCGCGAAGCAGCAAAACACAACTATTACGCTCTTGAATGTGATGTTCACTGCACAACTGACGGCAAATGGGTAATTATCCATGACTGTATGCTTCAGTCAATGGCGGATGAAAAGGGCGATGTTAAAACAATGTCCTTTGAGGAGCTTAAAAAAATCAAGTTCACAAACGGTGCAAATATCGAGAATTACCCCGATGCCGGTGTGTGCCTTCTTGAAGACTATATTGATGTCTGCAAGGGAGCAAACATCAAACCGATGATCGAGGTTAAGGACAGACGTGTTGAAAAGGTAAAGAACCTTCTTGACATTATCCGTGCTTATGATATTGAGGATAAGGTTATTCTCATCTCCTTCCACGCTCCCATACTCAGAGAATTCAAGCGTCTTTCACCCGATATGGAATTATGGCTTCTCGTTCACGATATCAAAGATGAAAAGCTCCTTGAATGCATCGAAAACGGTTTCGGCGTAGCCTTTGAAGCAAAAAAAGCTCTGAAGGACCTTTCCGTAATTCAGAAAATCCACGACAACAATCTTACCGCTGCCTGCTGGACCGTTGACACTCCCGAGCTTCTCAACGCAATGCTTGATTGCGGTGTGAAATACATAACAACAAACGCAATTATTCCCGAATAAAGAGGTTTTATCAGATGACAGACTGCAAAAAGATAGCCGAACTTATTTTTCCCGACGTGGACAAGTCCACAGATTATTACGAAGAGCTTTATCCCGCAAGAGATCTGCCCGAAGGAGCAAGAGTAACAAGATTTGCTCCCAGTCCTACAGGATACCTCCACTTCGGCGGACTTTATGCCGGATTTGCCTCAAAGCTTACTGCACTGAGTACAAACGGTGTGTTTATGCTCCGTATTGAAGATACCGATAAAAAACGTGAGATTGAAGACGGTGTTACCGGTATCGTAACAGGTCTCAAGGCTTTCGGTGTTTCTCCCGACGAAGGTGTTACGGGCTTCAGCACGGAAATCGGCAAATACGGACCTTATACTCAGAGCCACCGCAGAGCGATTTACCGCGCTTTTGCAAAAAAGCTAATGGAAGAGGGCAAGGCTTATCCGTGCTTCTGTACTCCCGAGGATCTGGATGAAATCCGTGCAAAGCAGGAAAACGAGGATATCAAGGGATATTACGGTGCTTATGCCAAATGCCGTGAGCTTACCGATGAGCAAATAACCAAAAGGATAAACAGCGGTGCTCCGTTTACGGTGCGTCTTCGTTCAACAGGCGACATTTCAAGAAAAATCAAGTTTGACGATATGATTAAGGGCAAAATCGAAATGAGTGAGAATGTAAATGATGTTGTCATTCTCAAGGCTGACGGTATTCCTACTTACCACTTTGCCCACGCTGTTGACGATCATCTTATGCGCACCACCCACGTCGTACGCGGTGATGAGTGGATTGCTTCAGTACCGCTTCATATTGAGCTTTTCAGAGCATGCGGGTTCAAGCCGGTCAAATATGCCCATATTGCTCCTATTATGAAGGAGGAAAACGGAGGAAAACGCAAGCTTTCAAAGAGAAAGGATCCGGAAGCAAACGTGTCCTACTACATAGAAAAAGGATACCCCGAGGTTTCTGTCAAGGAATATATGCTCACAATTCTCAACTCTAATTTTGAGGAGTGGAGAAAAGCCAACAAGACTGAAGACATCTCAAAATTCCCGTTCAATCTTAAAAAGATGAGTGTTTCGGGTGCACTTTTTGATATGGTTAAATTCAACGACGTATCAAAAAATGTCATTTCCGTTATGAGTGCCGATCAGGTATATAAGCTTGTTACGGATTGGGCTGTAGACTATAACAATGTGCTTTACGCTCTTTTTGTTGACGATAAGGAAAAAGCTAAAGCAATTCTTAATATTGACCGTGAAAATCCCAAGCCGAGAAAGGACATTGCCTGCTGGGAAGAAGTGGAAAATTATGTGTCGTATTTCTACAACGAGCTTTACGATGCCGACTATACACTTCCGGAACACATAAACTCTGCGGATGCGGTTGAAATCCTTACAAAATATAAAGATATCTATTCGGCAGACGACAGCAAAGAGGAATGGTTCAATAAAATCAAGGAGCTTTGTAGTGAATGTGGCTTCACTCCCAATGTCAAGGAATATAAAAACAACCCCGATGCCTATAAAGGTCATGTGGGCGATGTATCAACGGTTATCCGTGTCGCCGTTACTTCCCGTACAAGCACACCCGATCTGTACTATATTTTACAGATTCTCGGAACGGACGAAATAATGAGAAGAATCGACGATGCGATAAATTCATATAAAGCATAAAGAGGCAAGACTATGGACGAAATTATTACAACTACTTCAAATTTTATACACGATTTCATTGATGAGGACCTTGAAAACGGTGTGTATAGCAATGTGCAGACCCGTTTTCCCCCGGAACCCAACGGCTATCTGCATATAGGTCACGCAAAAGCTATCTGTATAAACTTCAGCACTGCGAACAAGTACAAAGGCGAGTGCAATCTTCGTCTTGATGACACTAATCCGCAAAAGGAAGATACCGAATATGTTGATGCGATCAAGGAGGATATCGAATGGCTCGGCTTTAAGTGGAACAAGTGCCTTTTCGCATCAAGTTATTTTGATTACATTTACGAATGTGCCGTTAAGCTTATCGAAAAAGGACTTGCCTATGTGGACGACCTTACAGCCGATGAAATCAGAGAATACAGAGGAACACTTACCGAAGCGGGTAAGAACAGCCCTTACCGTGACAGAAGCATCGAAGAAAATCTGGATCTGTTTCGCCGGATGACTGACGGTGAATTTCCCAACGGTGCAAGAGTACTCCGTGCAAAGATTGATATGTCAGCACCGAATATCAATATGCGCGATCCTGTTATTTACAGAATCGCACACGTCTCTCACCATCAAACAGGTGACAAATGGTGTGTTTATCCTATGTACGACTTTGCACATCCGCTGTCAGATGCAAAAGAGGGTGTAACACATTCTCTCTGTTCACTTGAATTTGAAAACCACAGACCGCTTTACGACTGGTTCCTTCAGGCGCTCGATATACCGACTCCTCCGAGACAGATCGAATTTGCCCGACTTAACCTCAACTACTGTCTCACAAGTAAAAGAAAATGTCTTGCGCTTGTAAATGAAGGTATTGTTGACGGCTGGAACGATCCGAGAATGGCAACTCTCAGCGGTATGAGAAGACGCGGCTATCCCGCTGCCGCAATCCGTAATTTCTGTGAAAAAATCGGTGTTTCAAAAGCATATTCCATAGTTGACTACGGTCTTTTGGAGTCCTGCGTTCGTGATGAGCTCAATGCAAACGCTCCGAGAGCTATGGCTGTTCTCCGTCCTTTAAAAGTGGTTATTGACAACTATCCCGATGATAAAACCGAAACTCTGGATGTTGAGGTTCATCCCGAGCATCCCGAAATGGGCACAAGAAAAGTGACGTTCGGAAAAACGCTTTACGTTGAGCAGGAAGATTTTATGATAGAGCCTGTAAAAAAATATTTCAGACTCTTCCCGGGTAATGAGGTGCGACTCAAGAGTGCCTACTTTGTCAAATGTGTCGGTTATGATACTGACAAAAACGGCAATGTAACCTGTGTTCACTGCACTTATGACCCGGAAAGCCGAGGCGGAAACTCCCCAGACGGCAGAAAGGTCAAGGGTACTCTTCACTGGGTCAGCGAGGCAGACTCATTCAAAGCAGAGGTCAGACTCTACGACAGACTTTTCAATAAAGAAAATCCGTCGGACGAATCTTCAGGCGCGTTTACCGAAAACCTCAATCCCGAATCTCTCGTAACACTCAACGACTGTCTTATAGAGGGCGGCCTCAAAGAAAAGCTTAAGCCCGGTGACACATTCCAGTTTATGAGACAGGGATATTTCTGTGCAGACATTACCTCAACCGAAGACAATGTTGTATTCAACAGAACGGTACAGCTTAACTCTTCCTGGGGAAAGTAAGGTGAATTAAAATGAGTAAAACAAAAAGCTTGAAAAAAAAGACTACCGGATTTGACATACTTTACCGTGTTGTAACGGCAATTATGGCTGTCGCGATGTTTCCGCTGGTATTCTTTATGGATATTCTTTACATCCAGGTGGACCACACGGCAATTGCCGATATCTGGGGTTCGTTGACATCTGACAAGACTCCCAACCTCGGCTCTACTTATGAAAATCTGTCGATCTATGAGCTGGGCGACTGGGTTGAAACAGTTAAAGGCTTTTTCGGTGAAAACAGCGATTCGGCAGGTTTCTTTGAAATCGGCGCATACAGACCGTTGATTGCCGCAATCGTCTTTCTCGGAATTGCCCTCATACTCGGTCTTGTAATTCTTGGGTTTGCCGCATTTTCAAACAAAATCAAGGTGATAATGGGACTTTCCGGCGGCGGTATACTTGCATCAATAATCTCTTATTTCTGCTTTACCGAAGGCTTTGCCGCACCCATCATACGCGGTGATGTTACTCTTTCCAACCTTTTCGGACAGGGAGGTAACGTAACCGTCGAGCTGATTTTAAGTGCTGTCGGAGAGGTTTCCGCACTTGCACTCAAGGGCGGCTTTTTCGCGGTTTTACTGCTTATGCTCGGTATTCTTCTCTGGTCGATTTCCGTATATATCGTAAATGCAGGTGAAGAAAAAGAAAAGCAGATGAAAAAAGCAAAATAATCCTCACAAAAACTGAAAAGGACACTTTGGTTATTATCCGAAAGTGTCCTTTATTTTTATCTTAAAATTGCGTTTTCCGTTATCTCCACCGCTTCCCTGTCCGGTCTGCATTCAAGCAACCATACAGGAACTTTTTTTATTATGCGATCGAAGGTATCAAGCAGACAATCCGTTGCCGAGGTATCCCAATTGGGCATAAACACATGGGGCAGGAAAAGTCCGGTTGCCTCTGTAACCGACAGTTTCCGCAAGGAGTTTTCCTTACTCTGTCTCAGAACGACAATTCCTTTGACATCTGCCTTTTTGTTAAGGCAATAGGGCGAAGATCCTTTCCACGGTGTTCCGTATGCAAAAACCTTATTATCGGAAATTTTCAGAAAAGCTTTATCTCCATTAACAATTTCTGCACTGCGGTATTTTTCCCAAAGCTGTGCCTGCGTGGTTTTTCCTATCCCCGACGGTCCCGCAAAAATTATTCCGTTTCCCTTGACATCCACAAAGGAAGCGTGAAGAAGCATTGTATTTTCGCGGCACAAACGTGAATAAACCGCCGTTATGACCAACTCTTCACTGAACTCGCCGTTTTCCCCGCGACAGATTTTGATATTTTTCCACTCTCCGTCCGCAAACATCATTGCAGTAGGGTTCATTTTACAACGGAAAAATCTTTCAAATCCTCCCGAAACATACTCTACACCGTATGAAGTGGCAGCGATGTCCGAAAAATCTGAAATTTTGATGCTCTGGCAAGGATTATGACCTTCTGCCGAAAGAAAGTCCTTATACAATTCTTCCTCTTTTCCGAAGTTTACGGAAAAACAGCAATCGGCAAAATTATATTTCTTCATCAGATCAGCTGCAAACATGTTGTGGGAGCCGCCTTACCCTGCATATCCAAAAAGTACTCGACAAATGTCGAATTTTCCGGAACCGTAACGGGAGCAGAAAAAGATTCCGTATAGTAATCACGGCAGGGAGTAACTGTGTGGGAGAACAGAATGGTCATTGCGCCGGAAATCTGGTCTCCGCCGAAACTTCCCGGGATAGAAGAAGCTATATTCTCACTGAATTCAACAGAATAGAACCGAGACTTTGGAGCTATATATTCTTTTTTCATCTTCTCTCCTCCTCAATTTTTTTATTATATGCCTCATACAGCCTTTTTGCCGTGTCACATACCGAAGCGGAAACCTTCTGTGCATCTCCGCTTTCTGCACAAAGCAAGCCGGGACAACGCTGACAAAATTCACCGTATTTACAATCCTTACATTCCTCGGGATTTTTCAAAGCATCAAGCTTATCAATTATCTCCCGCCAGGCATTTTTAAATCCGTCATCCAAAACCGAATACGGTCCGTTCATAAATGCACAGAGCTGCATATGGCCGTTCCAGGTAATCCAGGCTGTTCTGCCGTAATTTGCGCACCACGAAAACGGTGATTCAGGGTTTCTGAATTTATGCTTTTCAAGCTGTTCCAAGGTAAGATTTTCTGCAAATTCACCGAACATAAACCTTGACGCTTCAGCGCTGTTCTTACAGCCTCTGACAGATTTCACAACCGACACCGTATGACTGAACGGAACCTTATGCTCTGCCGCAAACCTATACATTTCTATGATATCATCTGCGTTTTCACGAACAATCGTTGCAGACAGTGCTAACGGAACTTTTTCTTTTTTTAAAAGCTCTATCGCTCTTGCTGTTGCCGTAAAACCGCCGTCAACTCCGCATACTTTTTTATAGGTTTCATTACTTGCACCGTAAAGTGATATTTTCACGGAAGACGGCATACCGTATTCTCTGAATTTTTCTATTGCTTTTTCATCTATCAATGAGCCATTCGATAAAAGCGAGATTACAAACCCCATTTTATTAAGCTCTTTATATATATCCCAGAAATCCGGTCTTGAAAGCGGCTCTCCGCCGGTAAGACACAGATAAATCGTGCCGCACTCCTTCGCCTGCTCCGCAATGTCCAGAATCTGCTCCGCAGTCATCATACTGCCATATACTCTTGCCTGCTTCTCCGAGAGTCTTACATAACACATCACACAGGAAAAGTTGCAGAACGGAGTTAATTCAAGCGTCAATGCAACCGGGATTTTATGTTCCTTCGCATAAGGCCCCACAAGATACGGATATTCATATTCAAAAGGCAATCCGCAATTATTCATCGACAATTACCCCTTGCTCAAAAAGACCGTTTAAAAAGCTGTCTACATCTGCTTGCGCTGTTGCCCTGTCAATTTCATAAGCTTCGAGCAGAATATCAGCAAGATTTTCTTTCTTCGCCCCTTTTACGAGCTCTCTCCAAAGCAAAGCACCGCTTTCGGTCAAGGCTATAACACCGTGTACTTCAGACGTACGGCGTCCTACAGGCACGGCAATTGTCTCATTGCCGATTTTTCTCAGCACAAAGCCCTCTTTGACCTTCAGCATTTCTGTTACTCCTCTGTTTTTTTATATTCTTCAAATTTTCCGTCTTCCAATATTCTGTATATGCTTGAACAGTATCTCAACATACTCGGTCTGTGCGTGGTAAGTATGCAGATTCTCTTCGGATCACGTTTCATTATATTTTCAATTACCTTTTCTTCTGTTTCGGCATCAAGCGAAGACGTTGCCTCATCCATAAGCAGAACGGGTGACTTTCTCAAAAGCGCTCTTGCAATTGAAATTCTCTGTGCTTGGCCTTCAGAAAGGTTATAATTCCGTTCTCCTATCAGAGAGTTAAGTCCGTCGGGCAGTTTTGATACAAATCCCCATGCCTCTGCGGCTTTGAGAACATCAACAAGCTCCTCATCCGTAGCATCCGGCTTAACCACTCTCAGATTTTCCGCAACAGTTCCGCAAATTATATTATTAGTCTGTAATACGTATGAGCAAAGACGTCTCGTACTGAATCCCGCATCAAGCATATTTTTTCCGTCAGAGGAAAAAGTTATTCTGCCATCGTCGGGATGAAGCAAGCCCAATATCAGACGGAGAACAGTGGTTTTTCCCTCTCCCGAAGTGCCGACCAATCCGATTATTTCCCCCGACCTTGCGGTAAAGCAAACATCCTTGATTACATCCGCAGGAGCCTCCGAATATCTGAACTTTATATTCTCTGCCGTTATTTCAAGAGAGCCCTTCTTTGCCTCAAGCAGTAAAGCCTCTGCCTCATCCGCAAAGCTGTCCTTTTCTGTTGCAAGCTTTGAGAGCTCCATAATTCTGCCTGCCGCTGTTGCGACCGACACAACACTCGGCCCTAAGGAAACCATTGAATTAAAGGAGTTTGTCAGCGTTCCGGATAGCTGGATAAACAATGTCATTGTACCGAATGAAATTGCACCCTGCCAGAGTCTCCATACACCCCAACCGTAGCAGGAATATGAAACGATAAGACCGATTACGGACATAGCAATCGTGGTAAGAATAGAAAACTTTTCATTTTCCAACCTCACATCACGGTACTGCTCCAACAAAATTCTGAATTTTTCGGAAAATATCTTATGCAGACTGAAGGATTTAATCATCTGCATATTGTTAACGACCTCATTGTATTCCGATATTATCATACCGCCGGCTTCACGAGTTTTGAGATTATACTTGCGGACTCTCTTTAACATATAGTTTGATGTAATCATAACTACCGGAGCGCCGGCGATGGCTATAACTGCCATGGTTTTATCATAATAAAAGACGATAAGTGCCGCACCGATAAACTGAACGAGTCTCGTTACAACAGCAGGAAGAACATTTATCACTCCGGAAGATATTATATTGATATCTCCCTCAAGTCTGTTAATCAAATCTCCCGTACGGTATCGGCTGATTTCCTCCCACTCTGTATAAAGCAGGTGATTATAAAATTCCGAGCGGATTTCCTTGTTTACCTTTGTACCGACTCTTGCCGTGACAGTCGAGCTTAGAGCCTGAAAGAGAATCTGCATTACGGCAAGCCCTATTACCGTTGCCGCGGCATAAAGAATACCGTCTTTTTCGTGATTTACGACAATGTCAATAAGGTATTTTGATGCCACACTTGAACCGAGACCCATTACAATTGCAACAACGCCGAAGATGATGTATATAACAATACTCCACCAATATCTTCGCACATATTTCATCAACCATTTCCATTCTTCAATGATTGCGGCAAGTGTTTTTTTGTAGTCTTTTCTCATAATATCACACCAAAAACCACTGATTACTTTTTACCGTATCTGTAGCCGTAACCGTAGCCGTATTTCTTATAGCCGTACCTGTTGTAAGCATAGCCGTATCCGCCGTAATAATAACCGTATCCCGTAATACCTGAGCCTGCGGCATTCAGAACGCATCCCATTATGTGAGCGTTTACGGAATGAAGATTTTCAAGAGCATATCTGATACGCGTTGTTCTGACGGTATCCTGTTTTATAACAAGAACAGTCGAATCAACCGCTTCGGCTATCGTTATCGGGTCTGATACAAGTGCACATGGCGGTGCGTCTACTATAATACAGTCATATTTCTTCTTCAGCTCTTTTATGCAATTATCAAGATATTCGGCTCGCATAATCTTCCACATATCTTTTTCCTGCACGGTAAAACGAAGAGAATCCAGGCGAAGAGACGGAAAGCGCCTTATTTCCGTATTTGAATCGGAATTATAAAGTTCTTCACCTTCAACATCCTTGAGCTGTTCCGCAACACTCGGATTACGCAGGTCACCGTCAACTATAATTACCTTTTTTTCCATTTGGGCCATTGCAATTGCAAGATTGAGCGCGATTGTAGTTTTTCCTTCATCGGGAGCAGTGCTTGTAACCATTATCGCCTTTTTTTCCTCTCCCATTTCACTGACAACGGCATTTCTGAACTGTCTCACAGTTTCAAGGAAAGAGTCTCCCGTTAATCTGTTTGTTATAAGTACGGAATCGTCAACCATCTTATTGTATTTTTTAAAGGTGACCTTTGGAATGATTCCGAGACACTCTATATTGACCTTTTCCGTTAAATCCTTCTTTGTTCTTATTGTATCACGGGTAAGAACATATACGGCTATCCAGGCGCAACCGAGTATTGTTCCCAACACAAAACCGAGTGCCACGAACAACACGGTATTTCGACTATTTGAAGGAGCCTCAGGTAAAATCGGCTCTGAAATCATAACAAGCTGCGAGGACCCGATTACATATTCCGCAACCGACGGATAATTCTTCATTGCCGACACAAGCACGTCATATGTACTTTGTGCATCCCTGCCGGTTGCGGTCATCGTAAACATATTTGTTCCCGTAACCGAAGTAGCTGAAATTGATGCCGGCATTACCGGAACACCAAGATCCTCACATACAGCAGATTGAAGAAGGTTGCTTTCAAGAATATAGGGAAAAGTATCTGACAACTGTTCTGCGGTTGTGCGGCTGTAATAATAAGAATAAGTTGTAATACCGCCTCCGCTTGTGCTTACCTCCTGAGTCTGCACAGTAAACGTTGCGGAAACCGAATATTTCGGAGTAAACCTAAGAAAGCTCAGTACTCCGAACGCAAGAGCAAAAACAACTGCAAGAAGAACACAAAGCCACCAGAATTTATGAAATCCTCGCCAGATGTCACTCATATAAAAATTGAGTTCCTTGCCTTTAGTGCTTTCCTCTTTGTTATCAAATTGTGGTGATACTTCTTTTTTAGCCATAACACACCATTACCATATGAAAATCTTTATGAGCGGTTATACTTTGAATACCGCCCCACATACGATGCCTCGTCGGCGCCAAGCTGACCGAAGAGAGTAAACTCCTTATGAGCGTCATTAAGCAGACATCCCGCAAGCTTATCTTTTCTGCTGAGTTGCAATACGGCATCATTGATGTCACCCGTTTTTACGTGGTCAGCCTTGATCACAAGAATTGACTTGTCTGACATGTTTGAGATTGATATAACGTCTGCCGCAGCCGAAATAGGCATTGAGTCGATTAAAACATAGTCATATTCCGCCGCAATTCTGTCAATCGCAGACTTAACTGACGGTCTGTTTATCCATTCCGTAAATCCGCTGTGTCTTCTCTTATTAAGACCTACGAAAACATTTGTGTTTTTATACTGAACAAGATTGAGTTCCGAATATGCCGCATCTCCGGAAAGAATGTGAGCCAAGTCAACATCCTCCGTCTTCATGTCGAGAGTTTTCATAACCGAAGGCTTGAGAAGATCCATATCAAGAAGAGCTACCTTACTTCCGCGCCTTGCCAAAGTCAGGGCTGTATTGATCGTAACAGTCGTTTTTCCCTCATTTGCGGCAACACTGGTTATAAGAAATACCTTGTCGCCCTTTGTCTGTTTAAGATATTCAAGCTTTGTTGCAAATTTCTGATAGTTTTCAACAAAACCGAAGCTTGCAAAGGGTTCTGTCACAAGTTTTTTTGCTTTTCTGCGTTTAACGAAATCCTTAAAGGTTTTGTAGTCGTTTTCCTGAAGAATTGTACCGAGGAGAGTAACACCTATCTTCTTTTCGTATGACTTTTCATCCTTTACCGTATCTCTCATAAGAGATATGAGCACAATTGCACCGAGTGTCAGAATAACAACAGCAAAAACAATATGCTTTTCATATGCCATCTTCGAGGAATTTGACGGTGCCTTGGGAACCTCAGGAGCTCTGACAATATCAATTACGGCATTTGAGAAGATAGAATCTGAAATCTGAGGATAAACATCAAGAATCGCCTTGAGTTCTGCATAAGCTACCTCCGGCTCATCCGCACTGACACTCAGATTGATGATGTTTGTATTGGTAAGTGCGCTCGCACTGACAGATCCCTCAAATTCGTCTTTTTCGAGGTAACCGGCCGCCTTTTCTTTCATTGACGGCTGAACGAAAACCTCTGAAAAGATCACAGCCATTTCAGACGAAGCAGACAGATTTGTATATGCCTGATATGTTCCCGCTTTAACCTGAACCATAAGCGTTGCCGAGCTTGTGTACATCGGCTTGTAGCTCACCTGTTCATAAACATAAACCGAAACAAAGCCTATAATCGCTGCAAGGACAAGCAACCAACAATTAAGTACAATATCCTTGACAACGCTGAACCATTCAAATGTAAAAATACCAAAAACCGATTTGTTTTTCATAATATTACCTTCCGGACCGTTATTCCACTATAATTGTCATTACCGCATAACCTCTTCTGCCATCTATATCCTGCGTTTCATATCTGGCTTCATAAGAGCCCGGTTTGGTTATATCAAGGTTTGTATCAATAAGAACATTTACGGGTTGTTCATACTTATCAACAGCGGAGCGCACATATTTTACAAGGTCAACCTTTTCCCCGACCTTTGTATATACAATATGTTCACTGAGTTCGATTTTAGGTGCCGAGAGGCTGAGATCCTTTATATATACGGGCAGTTCCATATATATCGTATCGCCCATACTGTTTGTCGCCTGGAGAGAAACCGTAAAGACTCCGACCTCATTTACGTTATAATCCGTTGCGGTAACGATAACTCTGTCGCTTATGTCACCGTCAATACAGTCCGTAGCACCCACACAGGACTGAATGTTTATTTTTTCACCCAATGAAAAGACAAGGGATTTGTTGATGACGAATTCGGGCTCGGTATAATCGGTATAATGAATTTTTCTTGTTGCAGATGTAGCATGATTATCATTATCACACACGGCATAAGTAACAATAGATACACCGTCTTCAATAAACTTTGAGATAGACTCAATTATTATTTTCGAGCTTATGTCCCCGTCTTTTTTATCATAGGCGGTGACACCCGCCAGCAGTTCCTCCTC
Source organism: uncultured Clostridia bacterium (assembly GCA_937920235.1). Classification (GTDB taxonomy): domain Bacteria; phylum Bacillota; class Clostridia; order Oscillospirales; family Acutalibacteraceae; genus Fimenecus. The sequence continues at coordinate 79,235 of CALGUK010000034.1, forward strand.
CGTAACATCGATACTTACATCAATGATTTCTTCGTCAATGGTGATTACGGGTACGGTATCGTCCTGCTTCTTTTCTTTTATGTAGAAAAAGGCGAAAAGGCTAATTGATATTGCACAAAGCGCAGACATTCCGATTTGCAAATATTTCATATCAATTCCTCCTTTTACACCAAATCATACTTCACCAGAATATATTTCATTTTATTCTACACCTATTTGCAATTATTTTCAACTATTTTGCAACATTTTTACAAAAATTGTCAATTTCCGTACCGATAAATTCTGATTTTTTTCGTATTTTCCCGTTATGCCGAAAGCAGAAAAAAATCGCCCCTGTTTTCAGGAGCGATTTCTTTGAATTATCAGTTGTTTTCAAGATTTTTCTGTGATTGCAATTTAAGATAAGCATTTATAAATCCGTCAAGATCGCCGTCCATAACAGCGTTTATATTGCCGTTTTCAAAAGAGGTTCTGTGGTCCTTTGCAAGAGTGTACGGCATAAAAACGTATGATCGAATCTGACTTCCCCAAGCAATTTCCTTGTGATCGCCCTTTATATCTTCAATTTTTGCAAGATGCTCACGCTCTTTGATCTCAATAAGCTTTGATTTGAGCATTGTCATGGCAACCTCGCGGTTCTGATGCTGGCTTCTTTCAACCTGGCAGGAAACCACTATACCCGTGGGCTTATGAGTAAGTCTTACAGCCGATGATGTTTTGTTAACCTTCTGTCCGCCTGCACCGCTTGCTCTGTAAACAGCCATTTCAATATCGTCAGGATTGATGTCAACATTTGTGTCCTCATCTATTTCGGGCATAACCTCAAGAGATGCAAATGATGTGTGTCTTCTTCCCGAAGCATCAAACGGAGATACTCGCACAAGTCGGTGAATACCTGCCTCACTCTTCATAAAACCGTAAGCATTTTCACCCTCAATAAGAATTGATGCAGATTTAAGTCCCGCTTCGTCACCGTCAAGATAGTCGAGAGTTGAAACCTTATATCCGTGACGTTCACCCCATCTGTTATACATTCTGAAAAGCATCTGAGCCCAGTCCTGAGCTTCTGTTCCGCCTGCTCCTGCGTGAAACGTGAGAATAGCATTCTTCGAATCGTATTCACCTGTCAGCAATGTGGCCAGAGTCTGTGCATCAAGGTCTTTTTCAAACTGCTCAACACCTTGATTACATTCGTCAACAAGGCTCTCGTCTTCCTCCTCATCTGCCAATTCAATCATCACAAGCGCATCCTCATAATCGGATTTCAGCTTTTCATATGCCGACACTCTGTTCTTGAGAGCGCTTGTACGCTGAAGAACCTTCTGAGAATTCTGGATATCATCCCAAAAACCTTCCTGTGCCTGCTGTTCTTCGAGATAAGAGATTTCTTTTTTCATCTTTTCAAGACCTAACGCATCTGCCAGATTGGAAAGCTCTTCCTCGTGTGCAATAAGTCGTAATTTTAATTCCTCAAACTGAAGCATAAACTAACCTCGCGTATATATAAATTTGATTTGTCACTTGTCCGTTATTATTTCATAGAATGTAATAAGATAACCGCAATTAAAAGCAAAGGTAAGCGACCTGCTTTACAAAACAGCCTTTGCCGAAGCGGATATGATATATAAATCCGGAGATGCTACTGTTCACTTGTATTTTCCGTAGCAGCGGCATCTTCCGACGCACTTTCGGATGATGTCTCCTCGGAACTCGGTTCGGTTGAAGAAGCTTCCTCTTTATCAAGAACATTCACGTCCTCCAGCTCCGAATCGGGTTTGTGCTCTGTTGTGGCAACCTCCGGTGCGGTCGTATTCTGAATTGCCGAGATAAACAGATTACCGTCATTTTCGCGCAATGTGATTTTTATATATTTGTCCGGTGTGGGAGCTATCATCTCACCGTTTTCACTTTGCTCCCACGCATCACCCGACAAGCACGCAACCGTCAGCACCACCGTATCCGTTGTTTTTGATACCTCGATAACGTCAGGGGTATAAATCGGCGTGACGCCCGTAAGAGGAACCGTGTATATTTCGGCAGAATTATCATATACAAAATCAATGCCGTATCCCTCTATTGTTGAATGGACAGGAGCAATTTCCGTTCCGAACAACTCCTTGAACTCCTCCTCCACAGCGGTTTTCGGTATGGCCAAGCCGTTCTCATTGCTCTCAAATGTATCGGGAGCAATATCGTTTTTCAGGAGTGACCAGAGCGAAATTTCCATAAGCTGACTCATATCCGCCTTTGTTATATCGTCAAATGAATCAGGGTCGATAAGCACAACGGGTGTCAGAATTTTCTCATATTCCTCATAGTTATTTCTCTTGTCCAAAGCCGTACTTATTGCACCGACCAGCGCAGATATAACGGTAATAAGTCCTATTACAGCTGAAATGACAACTGCAAGACCTATCGGAAATGCCCATTTATGATTGGCTTTTTTCTGCTTGTTTGACATTAAATTCACCTTACCTGACCGTTTCCGTATATTTTATATTTAAAGGAATTTAATTGCTCAAGACCCAGCGGGCCTCTTGCGTGAAGCTTTTGGGTTGAAATACCTATTTCAGCTCCGAAGCCGAATTCACCGCCGTCAGTAAACCTTGTGCTTGCATTATGATATACAGCAGAGGAATCTACCGTATTCATAAACTTTTCGGCATTTTCAAGATTTTCCGTAACGATACATTCGCTGTGACCCGTAGAATATTTTCTTATATGCTCGGTTGCCTCTTCAAGAGAAGAAACGATTTTAACCGATATTTTGTAATCAAGGTATTCGGCTGCCCAATCCTCTTCCGTGGCAACTTGAATATCGGGACATATTTCACGACTGATTTCGTCACCGTAAATTATCACATTCTTCTCGTCAAGTCTCACCTTGACGGCAAGAAGTGCAAGCTCTGCAATGTTTTTGTGAATAAGCAGGCTTTCTGCCGTGTTGCACACTGAAATTCTTTGCGTTTTTGCGTTGAAAACAATATTCGCCGCCATATCAATATCTGCAAATTCATCAATATAAATATGACAGTTACCTGCTCCGGTTTCAATTACGGGAACGGTTGAGTTTTCAACAACTGCATTTATTAACTTTGCGCTTCCTCTCGGAATCAGCACATCAACATACTTGTTCAGCCTCATAAGTGCTGTGGAGCTTTCTCTCGTCGTGTCTCGGACAAGCTCAATTATATCCGGATTAAAGCCTTCTCTGCCAACAGCCTCACGCATTATATCCGTTATTGCCGAATTGGAATTAAAAGCTTCCTTTCCGCCTCGCAGAATAGCGGTATTACCCGATTTTATCGCAAGAGCAGCCGCATCGCTCGTAACATTAGGTCTGGCTTCATATATTATACCTATAACACCCAAAGGTGTGCTCACTCTCTGTATTTTTATTCCGTTCGGTCTCTCTGCTTCCCAGAGAACTCTGCCGACCGGATCGGGAAGAGAAATAACTCCTTCCACACCCTGAGCCATACCCTCGACTCTGTCCTCATTCAGCATAAGACGGTCCAAAAGAGCCTCTGACATTCCGTTATTTTTTCCATTTTCAATATCTTTTCGGTTCGCTTCCAGGATTTTTCCGCAATTTGCTCTGAGAGCCTCTGCTATGGCTTTCAGTATTCTGTTTTTATCCTCTGTGGAAGCAACGGCAAGCTCAACTGCCGCTTTTTTTACCCTTTTGCCGATTTCCGTAAGCATTTTATTTCCCCTTAAAAAAAGTTCCCACTTGCTTTCCGTCAAGTGCCTTATAAAGTTCTGTGGGATTTTCCCCGTTCATAACTATCGTGTCAATTCCCGCCGCCATAGTAATTTCTGCAGCGTGAAGCTTTGTAACCATTCCGCCCGTACCCAGCGTCGAGCCTTTTCCGCCCGCAATTTTATACAAATCCGCATCAATCTCCGTCACAAGAGGTATGAGCTTTGCGTCCTCGTTTTCAATCGGATTGGAATCGTAAAGGCCGTCAATATCCGTAAGAATGATCAGGGCATCAGCCTCTATGAGCTTTGCAACAATGGCTGACAGAGAATCGTTGTCGCCGTAAACAATTTCTTCAACGGCAACGCTGTCATTTTCATTTATAATCGGAATTGCCCCGAAATCAAAAAGCCTGTTAAATGTATTTACCAGATTCTCTCTTCTTTCATCATTTTCAACGTCACTTTTGGTAATCAAAAGCTGTCCTACCGTATGACCGTATTCACCGAAAAGCTTATCATACATAAACATCAGCTCGCACTGACCGATGGTTGCGGCAGCCTGTTTGCCTGCTGTATCGGCAGGTTTTTCTTTTAATCCGAGCTTGCCTACACCTACACCGATCGCTCCGCTTGTCACGAGAGCAACCTCAATGCCCGAGTTGACAATATCCGAAAGCACGCTGACAAGCTTATGCATTCTTCTTATATTTGTTTTACCCGTATTATAGGTGAGCGTGGAAGTTCCCACCTTTACCACAATACGTTTTACACTCTTTAACACTGCCATAATCTTACCCCGTAAAACTATATTTATATTATTTTATCATAGTTTTTATACTTTAACAACAGTTTTATTTCATTTATCTTTGTAACAAAAGATTTTTCTTCTCATACAATGGTACTGTCAAACGATAATTCTTACGGGAGGAATTTTTATGTCAGATAACAAAAATTGCGCACCTGCAAAAATCAAGGAAGCTGTCTGCATAGATACGAACAGAGTTTATGATTCCTGTGCAGACAAAGATTGTCTTGAGGATTTAAGGGTTTATTTTACCGGCTCTGCACAATGTATAATTGACCGTGCCACAAATGTGCGGTGCAGAGGAGCTGAGGTACTTAATGCCTTTATAGAGGTCGAAAAGGTTCCGTTTAACCGCGGTTATTATTCGGTGGATATCACTTACTACTTCAAGGTTTTCCTTGATGTCTTTACGGGACACACAAATCCGCCCTGCACCGTTGACGGTCTTGCCTCCTTCTCAAAAAAATGCATTCTTTACGGTTCAGAGGGCAATGTAAAGGTATTTTCATCTGAGTTTGCCTGCAACGATGTTGACGAACAGCTTGATATGGTCAGCACAAATCCGAAAGCCAAGGTACAGACGGTTGACCCGATTTGTCTCGATGCCAAGTTACGCACACCGTCCGAATGTGCTTCGTTCTGCTCCTGCTGTTGCTGTCAGCCGTCAAGACTTCCGAGATGCGTGTGCCGTTGCTTTGAAGGAGATTTTGACTGCTATGACGAAGAGCCTCAGAAGGCGGTTACGGTTACTCTCGGTATATTCACAATCGTCCAGCTTGAAAGAGATGTACAGATGCTCATACCTGCATACGACTTCTGTATTCCGAATAAGGAATGTTCCTGCGACAGCGAAAATCCCTGCGATGCATTTCGCAGAATACAGTTCCCTGTCGACGAGTTTTTCCCGCCCAAAGAGGGTTGCCTGAAGGACAGCTATAAACCTTCCTGCGGTTGCGGTGACTAAAGAAAAAGCGAGGGTTTCATCCCTCGCTTAACTTTTATTCGTGATTGCGTCTGTTAAATCTTCTTTTTCCGCCGTCGCGTTTTCTGGGCTCTTCCTCAATCTCGTTTTCCGGAGTGAGTCCCTTTACCTCAATAAGAGCGTCGCGGCGAGAAAGATTAAGTCTGCCTTGGTCGTCAATTTCGAGAACCTTTACAAGAACAGTGTCGCCTACATTGACAACATCCTCAACCTTTTCGGTACGCTTAACATCAAGGCGGCTGATATGAACAAGACCTTCCTTGCCGGGAGCAATTTCAACAAATGCACCGAAGCTCATAAGACGTGTTACAACACCGTTGTAAATTGCACCGATTTCCGGATCCTTTGCAATGAGCTCAACAATTGAAAGAGCACGCTTTGCGTTATCAATGTCAATACCGGAGATGAATACGCGTCCGTCTTCCTCAATGTCAATCTTAACATCGCAGTCTGCCTGGATTTTCTGAATAACCTTGCCCTGCTTACCGATAACATCACCAATTTTCTCGGGATCGATTTTTGTGGAAAGCATCTTCGGAGCATATTTTGAAAGCTCTGCACGAGGCTCTGAAATGCAGGGAAGCATAATTTCATCGAGAATATAATTTCTTGCTTTGTGTGTTTTTGCAAAAGCTTCTTTGATGATTTCGGGTGTAAGTCCGTGTACCTTAAGATCCATCTGGATAGCTGTGATACCCTTCTTTGTACCTGCCACCTTAAAGTCCATATCGCCGTAGAAGTCTTCAAGTCCCTGGATATCTACCATTGTCATAAAGTCGCCGTAAACACCCTCATCACCTGTGATAAGACCGCAGGAAATACCTGCTACGGGAGCCTTAATCGGAACACCTGCTGCCATAAGAGCAAGAGTTGAACCGCAGATTGAACCCTGTGAGGTTGAACCGTTTGATGAAAGAACCTCTGAAACTACGCGGATTGCATAGGGGAACTCATCAACGGACGGTATAACGGGAACAAGTGCCTTTTCTGCAAGAGCACCGTGACCGATTTCTCTTCTTCCCGGACCTCTTGAGGGCTTTGTTTCACCGACTGAGTATGAGGGGAAGTTGTAATGATGAATATATCTCTTTTCTGTCTGCTCATCAAGACCGTCAAGCTGCTGTGCATCGCCCATAGGTCCGAGTGTTGCAACCGAAAGAACCTGTGTCTGTCCGCGGGTAAACATACCTGAACCGTGAGCACGGGCAATAAGGTCAACCTCTGCATTAAGAGGACGGATTTCGTCGATACCGCGTCCGTCAACTCGCTTATGCTCGTCCTTGAGCCAAGCGCGGACAACGTGCTTCTGAACAAGATACATAATCTCGTCAAGCTTTGCTTCGTTACCCTCAAATCTCTCGTCGAACTTTTCATGAACTGCTTCATAAATCGGGAGAAGTGCTTCGTCACGGACAAGCTTGTCGTCTGTATCAAGGGCCTTCTTAACATCTTCAATGCAGAAAGCTTCGATTTCAGCCATAATTTCCGGATCCGGATCGGATGATTCATAAGCAAACTTCGGCTTGCCGACTTCATCGACAATTCCCTGAATAAACTTAACAATCTTCTTGTTCTCCTCATGACCTGCCATAATAGCGTCAAACATTGTGTCGTCGTCGATTTCGTTTGCGCCTGCCTCGATCATTGCAACAAGGTCAGATGTGGAAGCAACTGTCAGAACAAGATCTGATTTTGCTCTCTCCTCAAGATTGGGGTTGATAACGATTTTGCCCTCAACAAGACCAACATTCACACCGGAAACCGGACCGTCCCAGGGGATATCTGAAATAGCAATTGCGGCTGAAACACCGATCATAGCGGTAATTTCAGGTGAGCAGTCGGGATCAACGGACATAACCGTTGCAACAACGGAGCAGTCGTTTCTGAGGTCCTTGGGGAAAAGAGGACGGATAGGTCTGTCAATGCAACGAGAAGTGAGAATAGCCTTTTCACTTGCTCTGCCCTCTCGTCTCTGGAAAGAGCCGGGGATTCTGCCTACCGAGTACATTTTTTCTTCATAGTCAACTGAAAGCGGGAAGAAATCTACGCCTTCTCTGGGCTTAGCAGAAGCCGTAACAGTACAAAGAACTTCTGTTTCACCGTAACGGGCCATAACGGCGGCATTAGCGAGACCTGCCATTTTGCCTGTTTCAAGAGTCAATTTTCTGCCTGCAAGTTCGGTTTCCCAAACCTTAAAATTCTTGAAAAACATAATTTTTACCTTCCTTATAATTTATTTCACAAGGCAAAAATCTGTTTAGCAATAAATACAATCTTCAATTTCTTGAAAACTCTATTTACCGCTAAATGCGAGAATTTCTGCCTTGTAATTTACTGTGGTTAAAAGCAATTCAAGGCAGATAAGCGAAAACCTATCTGCCTTAAAATTTTTTGATTACTTACGAAGACCGAGTCTTGCAACGATTGAACGGTATCTTTCGATATCCTTCTTCTGAAGGTAAGCGAGAAGATTTCTTCTGCGACCAACCATCTTGAGAAGACCGCGACGTGAGTGATGGTCCTTCTTGTTAGCCTTAAGATGCTCTGTAAGGTCGTTTATTCTCTTTGTGAGAACAGCAATCTGAACCTCGGGAGAACCTGTGTCGCCTTCGTGAGTAGCGTATTCAGCCATAATAGCCTGCTTTTCTGCCTGTGTCATTGTCATTTCACCTCATTATAATAAGCTTAGCTCAGATGCCCCAGGAGAAAGCAGGTGAATCACTCAACGAGTTTACTCAATCACCCGAGTGCACAGAGATAGCCTTGATAGTATAACACAAGAGTTTTCAAAAATCAAGTGTTTTTTAATATTGTCTCCTAAACATATCAAAATACACCAAAATCGCAGGCATAGGCGGAGTTTACTTTTTTATCTCCTTGCCGAGAAAAACAATTGCGGCAACCGTATGAGCCGCGGCCACTACACAGAACGGGGTGACAACAATCGCAAGTGTCAACATCGACACCGAAAGTACGGATAACAGCATTGTGACCGCATATACCAGCAAGAACGGAACAACTGTTGTGCAAACCAAACCCGTGGTCGTTTTTGAAACATATTTTCTGAAGACAATTGCAAAAACAATTGCAATCAATACGAACACGATACCGAAAGCCATGGCAAAAATCGGACCGCCTTCCGAATGATATACGCTGTCAAGCAAGCCCCAGGCCGATTCGGGCAACAGTTCTGTTTTCCAGACATTCTCACCTAAAAAGTACAGAAGGTCTGTGAGAAGCCCGACTGCCGTTATAATGTAAAGCACATACAAAATTACATAAAGAATTCTTTTTCCTTTTGAAACATTGTTTTTCATAAAACACCCTCCTTCAAAGTATTCTTTATAACATAATATAATGTCGGACTGTTAAGTCTTCTGTTTCTTAAAAACTTAATTATTTTACTGTCACAATACACGTAAACTCATCAAGCACTTCCGTCTGTTTTGCATTTGCCAGCTTGAAATTAACCGTATATGTTCCCTCCGCTTCGGGAGTAAATGCAAAATACTGATTTACCGCACCGCCGACAACTTCCGGTTCAGAATTATCAAAAGTTCTTTCAAGCACTTTAAGTTCAGGCTTGTCAACCTCGCACTGCCAGAAATATGCTGTACCTCCGGATGACTGTAACGGCCCCACAACAACACCGTCACCCATAATCGTCTCAACCTCGGTATCAATATTTCTGAGCTTTGCAGCTGCCTGTAATATAATTCTTGCATCGATTCCGTCAACCTGACCATCACAATTCACATCCGCAGTTTCTTTCACATAAGCTGTCTGCGGCTCCTCAAGGCCGGCAGCAAAGATCAAGCATTTACGGGCATCAAGCGAAGACACAGCTCCGTCTGCATTTATATCTCCTGCTCTGTAAGTGGACAAAGCAAAAAGAGTTGTCTCACTGTCGCTGTTGATAAGATCCTCCCACTTATCCGGCAACAAATCGGCAGGATGTTTTTCTTCGTCCTTTGCAAAACACGGAATGATACATACTCCCATCAAAACAACGCTCAAAATCAAACAAATAGTCCTTTTCATATATAATCACTCCTTAAAAAATATCTATAATTAATTATATCACACACAACACGGCATCATCAAATTTGCTGATATTACAATAAATTTGTGACATAATTTTAGCTATTTTCTCTAACTAAAAACATGTTCTATCACCCCTTACACTATATATAACAACAATATATGAAAAAAGGAGACAAACTTTTTGAGAATTTTTTGTCATTACAGTCAATAAAAACGTTTTCTTAAATATCTCGTAACAAATCAGAAAAATATTTTTTTATAAACTCTTTTTTGTGTTATAATTTTAATATTAACATCAGTTTTAAGCATTGATATAACCCTTTAAAATGCAAAAGAAGACAAAATGTGTCAAATACTTGTCTCCTTTTTTCAAAATCTGCTGTTACATATTACAGAGGGTAATACTCTCTCAAAATTATAACGAAAGAGGTTTTTATTTATGAAAAAACTACTCGCAATGTTCCTTTGTCTTGTCACGCTGTTCTCCTTCTTTTCCGTTGGTGCCTATGCACTGGCCGGGAAAGACAATGAAATCATGCCGTACTACAACAACACATTAAGAGCTTATCACTCGGTATCGCTTTCCACAAACGGTACACTAAAAATAATCAACAGTTATAACGGGGTAAGCGGTGTCACAACAAAGGCGGTTATCACAACCTATATTGAGAAACGGTTTCTCGGCATTTTCTGGACAAGGGTGGATATCGGCACAGCCGATAACGAATGGGTTGACACCCTTTACAGTACCAACTATTCCGGAGGTCACTCCTTTAAATTAGAGTCAACGGGAACATACCGCGTAACCTCCGAATTCAAGATTTACGGCTCCGGCGGCTCTGCTGATGAAATCGTAAAAGAAACAACCATAACCTACTAAAAAACACAGCAGACTCACCGTGGTCTGCTGTGTTTTTTATTCTTCACATATTGATATGCTTTCTGCTAACTTTAATATTATGTCCTCCTCAACATATCCCTGATATATTATATCAATTATATATCCGTTTTCCATCCAGGTTATTATAGATGCTTTTTCTCCCATATTCATCAGAATTTTTCTGCCATTTGCAATAACAAATTTTACATCACCCTGCTCATTATCCAAACTTAAGCTTGCACTTTCTGTGACACTCTGCTGCAGCAATATTGCATTTCCTCTGTCATTCCGATATTCCGTGGTAAATACGGCATCGTTCCCGCCCTTGCTCACCTGCTCAAAGCCCTCGGGCAGCCATGTCAGTTCATATACCTCAGTTATGGCACTCGTTGTCTTTCCGTCAAATTCAAAATCAATATGCGTCTCAAAAAGCTCTGTGATCACCTTAAGAACAGGCTCTCTTACAGCTGATACGCTCATTGTTCCGACAATCAGCAGGATAATCACGGCGGCAATAACCGCTACTCGCTTCGCTGAGGTATTCGTCATTCTCCACGAGGCCTTTTTCTGCTTTGAGATAAGCTTTTCCATTTTGCTTACAAATCTCTCGGAAAATTCATACTCTATGTCCGATTCGTTTCTCGGCACATCGTTAAACTGCTGTGAAAAAGAGTCTCTTAATGCTCTGTCAAAGTCTTTACGGCTCATCTGCATATTCCAAGCCCTCCTTTTTTGCCAGCTCCGCCAGCATTTTCTTGCCTCTGGCTATCTGCTTTTTCACCGTGACGGTTTTTCTGCCCAGATATTCTGCAGTTTCCTTTGCTGACATTCCGAGTACAAAGTGATAATACAGCACTTCTTTATATGCATCGTTCATTTTCGCCATTACCTTCAACAGCTCTTCATAGGCAAGCTCGTTGCAGATTTCCGTTACAAATTCTTCATCGGAAAAATTTCGGGTAAGCTCTGAGCTGATATCTGCCATCTGCTGTGCCGCCTTCTGTATGCGTGATCTCTTTTTACCGAAATTTATCGCGGTGTTCTGAGTCGCCTTTAACAGATAGTTTCGCACATCCTCGTCACTTTCAAGGCTTTCAATCATCGGCATGTGCCTGATTGCAATTTTCAAAAAGACGTCGTGAACAACATCCTCAGCATCCTTATCGTTTCCCAACTGCTTCCTTGCAAGAAAAAACATCTGATAGCGATATTCATAATATATTTCTTCAAATTCTCTTTTTTGCTTTTCATCTGCAATTAAGTTCAGATAAATCAACAAGATTATATGCCTCCAAAAAATCATCTGCATCCGAAAACAGAAAAATTTCTCACGGTTGCAGATGTTAAATTATTTTAATATCACGCCGCTTTGCTGCGACAGGGTTACGTCTGAATTCTGATTAAAATATGCATCATAAACCTCGCGGACATAGTTTCCCAGACCTGCGGAGTCAACATTTTCAATGGCTATAACAACGGCAATCTGAGGATCGTCGGCAGGAGCATAAGAAATCATAAATCCGTTTGTATAAGAAACAATCGCACCGTTCACCTTTTTCTTTGCCTGAGCAGTACCCGTTTTTGATGCTACGCGGTAATCAAGGTTTCTGAATGCAGAAAGAGTGTTCGCCATTGAAATCATACCCTCGCGGACAGATGCAAAGGAGCTCTCCGCAGCATCCACCTTGTTGAGAACAACAGGTTCAGCCTCATATACGGTTTCGGAGTAATCGTGTGATTTTATGCTCTTTATAAAATGAGCCTTATATCTTGTTCCGCCGTTTGCAAGCGTTGCAACATAAGCGCAGAGCTGAATCGGTGTAAACAGGTTATCGGACTGACCGATAGCCGCCTGAACCGTATTACCCGGATACCATATTCCGCCCTGAGCCTCGCGGTTTTCCTTGCTTGCGGCAACACCCTTAGCCTCTGTCAGCTCAACACCTGTTTCCTGTCCCAGACCGAACATAGTGAAATACTCGTTGATTTTTGAAATGCCGAGCAGTCTGCCCACCTCGTAAAAATACGTATTACAGGAGTGAGTCAGCGCACTTCTGAGATTGACATATGAATGTCCGTGATTACCCAGACCGACACAGTTAAGAGGCAAGTCGGCAAAATAATTATACACAAGGTCACAGAAAATTCCGTCTTCTGCCGTAACGACCTCCTCTTCAAGTCCCGCAAGGCCGACAATCGGCTTGACCGTTGAGCCGGGAGCATAAGTGCTTCGGAGAGCTCTGTTCCACAGCGGAGCAGAAGAATCCGTATTGAGCTCCGTAAACTTTTCCTTATATGTTGCAAGGTCATACGAGGGATATGTGGCGCAGGCGAGAACGGAAAAATCGTTCACATCCATAACGACGATGCTTCCTGCCGTATCCACCTTGCCTGATTCCTTTGTGCTGTTGATTTTTGAAGAAAGTATTTTCTGAACCTGTTTCTGAAAATCGCCGTTGATTGTCAGAATAACATTATTTCCGTTAACAGGGGCAGTTGTGACCTGTGATGTCTTTGTACCGTCGGAATTTGTTGTGGTTGTGAGAATACCGTTAGTGCCTCTGAGCTCGTCCTCCATTGCACTTTCAATACCGAACTTACCGATTTTGTCGTTCATCTTATATGCACGCAGTTTTAACGTCTGCAGCTCTTCCTCCGTAAGATTCTCATTCTTTACGGCTTCCTTATATTCATTTGACACAGCCGAATACTCCTCGGCGTTGAGATAATCGTAATATCCTATTATATGCGGTGCAATTTCGCCGTCATAATATTCACGCTCCGTATCAACACGGACGTCAATGCCCTCAAAAAATCGGCTTTGCTCCTTGAGATATGAAATAAGATCGACGGGAATATCCTCTGCCAAAGTAAAGGGATTATTTTTTGAAAAATCGGCTTTTGTCATTGCAACATACACGGTTGCAAGCATCAATGCCTCTTCACGGCTGTATTCCTCAAGCTCATAATACTCACAAAGTGCATTAAAGCAGTTTTCCGCAGTGGCATAAGTGTTGAGATTAAGATAATCCTTTTTGAAGAGGAAGCTTTTTATACTTTTGATACCGTCGGTATAAACAAGCTTGCCGTTTTCTGTTGTAATAAAATCGGAATAGTTATATTCCACCTTATTTTCCTTGAAAAGACGGAGAAGCGCAATCATAATGGTATTTCTTTCCGCTTTTTTTGATGCAGACGGGAAATACGAGCCGTCAATAAACACGGTGTTTGACGGCGTGCTGTAAACCAGTGGCCGTCCTGTTGTGTCAAGAATTTCTCCTCTCACCGCCTGAATTTCAGTGGTTGCCGAGGAATAATACAGGTTTCGTGCCGAATATTCGTCAGCCTGGATGACCTGTATTCTGAAAAGGTCGGCTATGAATAACGAAACAACGAACAATATCACAACAACAAATGCTGTTGCTCTCATTTTAAAATTGTACGTTCCTTTCATTTCCTCACCGTCCTTTCAAAAAAATTTCATCAATATTCCGTATAATCAAAAGAGAATTTTCTGTTTAACGTTCTGATAAGCAGATACCATAACGGTGTCAGCGCCAGCGAATATATACCCATCGGGAGATAATATCTCATAAACAGCCGGACTCCGCCGTCAATTCCTCTTGCCGTAATAAAAAACAGTACATAACTGACAAGATAAATGACCGTTATGGCCGAATTCATAATTACATATGTTATGATATTGTTACGCATAAAAACTCTCAGTAAAACTCCGCACACCGCACACGCAACCGTAAGATACAGCGCATTATAACCGTCTGCCGTAACCGTTACTGTGTCCCACAGAACGCCTGCAAAAAGTCCTGCCACGGCTCCGACAAGCTCGCCCTCAAACATTGAGATGCAAACCGCAACCGAGATGAGCAAAACAGGTCTTACCGATGCTATTTGGGGAAAAACGCACAGGGTGTTCTGAAAAATATGTGCCAGAAGAATTATTAAAGCGTAAATCAGATATCGCTTTGTTTTTATTTTAGTCTGTACCGTCATAATCGTTATTTTTCCTCATAAGCAGTAATGATAAAGCAATCGTGAATCTCCTTGGAATTGACCTCGGGCTCAATTACCGCATAGGCAGAGAGATCCGTTTCGCTTTGATTAACTGCGGAAACCGTTCCTATTATAAGGTCCTTCGGGAAAATTCCGCCCGTACCCGACGTGCAGACAATTCCTCCCTCGGAAACGGCAGTTTTTGTATCAAGTCCCGTGAGCCTGCACTTACCGTCAACAGACAGCTCATAGGTAGCAGAAACATAACCCAGCTCACCCGTTCTGATTTCATAGGCTGCCACGTTAACGGACGGATCAAACACGGATCGCACAACGCAGGAGGTAGGATTTACCTCTGTCACAACACCGATAAGATATTCGCCCGAAATAACGGCGTCATTTATTTTTACATTGTCAGACGAGCCTCTGTCCAGAGTAAAAGAACCGAAAACGTCGGCAGAATCTCTTCCTATAACCGTTGCGTATGTCCAGGTATAATCCGGGTGCTTTTCGCGCACTTCGAGAAACTCCTCATACGATTCCAGCTTCTTTTTTGCGTCTTCATAATCAACGAGCTGACTCTGATAATCGGCCACCTGTTGCTCAAGCTCGGCAACTCTGTCCCGGTATGATTTTGACGACACAAATCCTCCTGAAAAATCATCAAGCTTTGCAGACAAATATGATGCCGCATCCTGCAAGGGCGATGTTACTATTCCCACAACATTCGTCAGCGGTGACGTTGATCCGGAAACCGCAGTTGCAAGGACCGTTGCGATTAAAAGAACTGCCGCAACAGCCACCAGAACCTTAAATGTTGTGCTCTTGAAAAAATTGTTCATATTTTAATACTCTTTTCTGACGGAATTATACTATATACTGCCCTTTTCGAGACATATACCCATACCTGCCGCAACACAATCCATGGGATAGGGTGCTACGTGAACGGGAATTTTTGTTTCCTGAGATATGAGCTTGTCCAATTCTCTAAGCAATGCACCGCCGCCCGTGAGCATAATACCGTTATCGACGATATCAGAAAGAAGCTCCGGTGGTGTTTTCTCAAGTGTTGCTCGGATAACGGAGATTATCTGTGCCACAGGCTCAGCCAATGCTTCCCGCACATCCTCCGAGGTGATTTCGATATTCTTCGGGAGTCCGTCAACGAGATTTCGTCCTCTGACATCCATCGCGCCTTCACCGTCGTAGCTCATAGCGGAGCCTATTTTGATTTTAAGGTCTTCCGCCGTTCTTTCTCCTATAAGAACATTATGCTTTTTGCGTATGTATTCAATAATTGCCTCATCAAAATCATCACCTGCGATACGGCTTGATTTGGCCGTTACAATATCGCGGTAAGAAATCACGGCAACCTCAGTAGTACCGCCGCCGATATCAACAATCATACTTCCCACAGCCTCGGTTACGGGAAGTCCCACCCCCATTGCCGCCGCAAGCGGTTTGTGAATCAGTGCCGCATATTTTGCTCCTGCATCTCTGGCGGCATCGTGAACGGCTTTTCTCTCAACCTCCGTAATTCCAGACGGAACACAGATGAGAACTCTCGCTCTTGCAAAGGGTGTTTTGTTTATTACCTTTTTTATAAAAACCTTGAGCATATCGGATGTAATTTCCGAATTGATAATGACGCCGTCCTTTAACGGCTTTACTGCTGTGATAGAGCCGGGAGTTCTGCCGATCATATCCTTTGCTTCATTTCCCACGGCAACAACGGTGGGCGGATCGGTTTTTTCGTTGACAGCGACCACGGACGGTTCACGGAGAACAATGCCCTTTCCTTTATGATATACGATTGTATTCGCAGTACCCAGATCGATACCTATATCCTGTGCGAACAACATTTTAACATCTCCCATTCACAAAATCTATATTGGTAAATATCAATCAATTATATTCCGTTATATTATAACAAAACTGCAGATATTATACAATACCCGCAGTCAAAAATTCAAATTATTTTCAAAAAAGAAAGCGCCCATCCTATTGGACAGACGCTTTATCTTATGTCGGCATTACCTATTTTCCCGGGCCGCTTCCAGCCAAGTATCTTCGGCGCAAATGAGCTTAACTACCGTGTTCGGGATGGGAACGGGTGGACCCTCATTGCAATCAACACCGACTCACGAAACGCTTTATCTCGTGAACGCAAGAGATATTCTAACAGAACATTTTACAAAATGCAAGCATTTTTTCAATAATTTTTCATTTTTTACATTTTTAATATTTTTCCGTGTTTATTTTTCATCTATTTGTTGATATTTACGAATAATCAACAATTATAAATATAAACCGTACAGAAAATTCATTTTCCTGTACGGTTTGTCCTTATGAAAAATTATAACAGCAGATTCACAGTCCCTTTGAAATATCCGCAATCACATATCGACAGCCCTGGTATGCGTTGCCCACGGTATAGACTACGGTTTTGTTATCAATAAAATACAGGCTTGTGTGTTGAAGGAATATCTCATCGGAATATTTTAAGCAATTTCCCGTTGTCAGATCAAAAATCTGAAGCTGATAATCCGTTATATTTTCCACATAGCCGAGAACCGCAAGATATTTTCCGTCGCCGCTGACTGCCATCTGCTCTGCCTGTGTAACGGTATATCCGTCAAGTGATATTCTCTCTCCCGTGGAGACGCTGTAAAGCAATCCCTCCGCCTCATCAAGAAGATATCCGTTGCTGTACGAATACCTTACATTCGCATTCTTCTGCAAGGTCAGTATATCCGTCGCCTCACCGTTTTCATTACGGACAGCCTTGATTTCGCCGTTTTCTGCTCTGACAAGATAGAGAAATGCGTCGCCGTCAGCAACCGCAAGATATCCGTAAACATCTTTTGCAAGCAGGGTTTCGCGTGAACCATCCTTGATGAACAGATCCTTTTGTGTGCTGTTTTCGTAATTTCTGCCGCTGAAAAACGGTATTTTTCCGTTTGACGAGTTGAGTCCCTCGTCGGTCAGAACGCAATAGTCTGCTCCGTCCGACTTTTTCGAGAGAAATCTCTCTGTTTTACCACTTTCTGCATCAACAACAAAGCTGTCATTCCACAGCTTTCCGTTATCCTCAGACACAAGTAAGAGTGCCTTTCCGTCAGCCTCATATCCGCTCGGTAAATCCGTAAGTCTGAGAAGTCTTGCTCCCGTCTGTCCGTCAGCATATATTCCGTATCCCGAAACCATACCGTCACGGCTGATAAAGGATATTTCAGTATTGAGCTTTGCCCCGTTTTCCTTTACGCTGACAGTAACCGTTTTATTCGGCTGAATTGCATTGAGCACACCGTTTTCATACTGATAATAAACAATCTTATTATCACTGCTCAAAACACAGAAAGTATTGTCAAAATCCGTTTCAAGCAGATTCCCCTCTGTTTCACCCTCTGCAAGCTGAATTGTTTTCACAGATGTCTGCGTGATTTTTATCTCATCCGGTGTATCGGGAGTTTCATTGTTTTCTGTTGGGAAATATTTCACACAGAGAAATACGATGGCAAGAACAAGTGCAAAAATTGCCAGACCGAATGTGATATGGTCTTTTTTAGTCAACGGCTCATACTGTGCCGTTTCGGTCTCCGTTTTCTCTTTCTTTGATTTTTTTACTTTTTCAGATTTTTCTTTCTTTGGTTTTTTTACCTTTTCCGGCTGGGGTTCCTTTATCTTTTTCTCCTTGACAGGTCTGCTCTTTTTCTGTTTCTTGGCCTTTTTCTTATCTGTTGCACTTGCAAGCGCCTCTTTTTCGGAAAAAATAACGGTTTCTTCGATTACTCCGATTGTTTTCTGCAGAACATCGGGCTCCGCCGTATCGAACACAAATTCTTCCTTATATTCCTGCTCGGCCGGCTCCCCGGTGAAAATCGAGTCGTCTTCATCCACCGTATGCGGATTTTCCTCTGTTATCGGCAAGTTCTCAAGAGTTTCTTTTACCGCTTCAGGAAATCCGGTGAGAGCCTCCAGCACCTGCAGGTCGTCCTCCTCGGGAACCTCAATCACCTCTCCGCCCGGTACGGCAGGGGTATAATTTTCCGCCGACAGCTCATTGCCGTCTTCACCTATAATTTTATATTTATCAAAAAGTGATTTTTTGTCAGCCACAATAACACCTCCGTGTAGTGTATTTTATATTATACCTCTTTTTCGGTTATATTGCAACAAAAAGAAGGGCAGTTCAATGAACCGCCCCGTCTGAAATTATTTTGCTTTGTTGAGTGCCGCGAAATTATCCTTGTTGGAGTTATAAAGCTTCTTGAACACTTCAAAGTTTCTGTCGTAAACCTGCTTGTTTTCCTTGTTGGGAATATATGTGTTAACCGCAGGAATAAGTTTTTTTGCTTCCTGTACACTCGGAATAATACCAGCATTAACGGCAATAAGCACCGCAGCACCTACTGCACCGACATTCTGCGGACTTGCAACAGTTTCAACCACTCTGCCCGTACAGTCGGCAAGAATCTGACTTGTAACGGAAGAAAGTGCTCCGCCGCCGACGAAACGAATTGTATTTGATGTTTTGATCTTCTTGTCCTGAGTTTCAAGGAACCAACGCAGGTGGAAGCACACTCCCTCGACAACAGCTCTGATAAGCTCGGTTTTGCCGGTATCGAGGCTGATGTTAAAGAACATTCCTCTTGAATTGGGATCCTCAAACGGACAACGGTTACCGTGAAGCCAGGGGGTAAAAATTACTCCTCCGCTTCCTGCGGGGATTGAGTCAACAACAGCCATCATATAATCGTAGAGATTTGTATAAACAACCTCCATATCGGCATTCTTATGCTTAAGGTCGTGCTGTTTGTCAAGATAGATATCAATTTCATCAAGAGCGAGATGGTCTTTTACCCATTCAACACATTTACCTGCAGTTTCAAGCTCGGCAAAGTAATTATATATTCCGTCAGAGGCACCGACAACCGCCGCAATCATAGCGCTTGCGTCAACAATACTCTTGTCAACAACGGTTGATACCCAACCGGAAGTACCCTGATAAATATGCGTGTCTCCCAATGCTGTAGCACCTGCACCGACACCGATAAGAGTAGCATCTCCGCCACCGCCGAATACGGCAATTCCGGGAACGAGGCCAAGCTCCTCTGCCTGTTTTTCACGCAGAGCACCGATTTTTTCGGTACAGTCAACAATTCTTGCAAGGTGGTTCATATTGACACCGAGAAGCTTGCATATCGTGGGACTCCAGCACTTCTTGTTTATATCATAAAGCAATGCACCGAAAGCGGAATCCTTTGTCATTACAAATTCGCCCGTCATTCTTGCAATGAGATATTCTTTTACATCAAGCCATTTATGTACTCTCTTAAAGTTTTCAGGCTCATTTGCTTCTGTCCACTTATACTTCCATACTGGGTCTTTAACACTGGCAGCAACAGCGCCCGTAATCATAAGCGACGGCAAAAGCTTTGCAATGTTGGCACCTGCAATCTGAGGACCGTAGGCAATTCCCTTTTTGAGTTCCTCAGTTGCTCGCTGATCCATATAGCTAAAGGCACGGCGAACATGATTTCCGTTTTTGTCCACAAGCACCAGACCCTGCATCTGTGAGCAGAATGAAATACCGTAAATCTGCTTGGGATCAACACCCGATTTTTCTATAACAGTCTTTGAGGTTGAGCACATTGCCGCCCACCATTCATCAGGATCCTGCTCTGCACCGCCGTTGGGCATAATGTAAAGCTTATAGCCCTCGCTTGCCGCAGAGATAAGCTCAATTGTCTTTCCGATTTTGAAAAGGCAGGTTTTGACACCCGTTGTACCGATATCAAAAGCAAGAGCGTAAATTTCTTTTTCCATTTTCTTTTCCCCTTTATGAAAACTGATTGTATATTTTCATCTTTATACTGCATTTTAACATATTAAAAGAAAAAAGTACAGTATTTTTTACTCTGTTCTCATCATCTTCATTTCTTTTCTGAAAGTGAAGAAGAAAACTACGGATGCCGTAATGATCGAAATTGCATCGGATACCGGCTCTGCAAGGAATACTGCAAACACCTTGTTTTCAAAGAAATTCGGCAGAATATAAATCAAGGGAACGAGAAGTATAATCTTTCTCAGGCAGGCGATAAACAGAGATGCCTTCGCCTTTCCCAATGCGATAAGCGTCTGCTGAACAGCCATCTGAATACCGAAAAACATCATAGCGCAGCCGTATAGTCGTATTGACCAGACCGCAGTATCAACCAATGCGGGATTGTCGTTGAAAATATTTATAAAGAACTTCGGGAACAGCTCAATAAGTGCTCCGAAAATGAAAACGTACGAAAAGCATATAATTAGGAACGCTTTGAACGTCTGTTTGACTCTTTCTGCATTTTTTGCCCCGTAATTATAACTGATTATCGGCTGTGCTCCCTGTCCGATTCCCTGAGCGGGAACCCAAGCCATCTGGAAAACCGTGGTGCATATTGTCATTGCTCCCACAGCTATATCGCCACCGTATTTCTGCAATGAAGAATTAAACGAAATATTTATTACGGCCTCTGTTGCATTCATTATAAACGGAGAAATTCCCAATGCCAGCACAGGAAGAAGTATTTTTGCACTGAGAACAAGATTTTCTTTTTTTATCCGCAACTTTGTGCTTCTGCCGAACAAAAACGACAAAACCCATATTGCCGAAATACATTGCGAAATAATTGTGGCAAGAGCAGCACCGCTGACACCCATTTTAAATCCGAAAATAAAAACAGGGTCAAGTATAATATTACAGATTGCACCGATAAGCACGGTTGCCATACTTATTTTCGTAAAGCCCTGAGTTGTGATGAACATATTAAGGCCGAGAGACAGCATTACAAAGATTGATCCTGCTGCATAAATCCTCATATACGGCAATGCATATATAATCGTATCATTACTTGCACCGAAAAGCATCAGAAGCTTTTCGCCGAAGAGAGAAAACACCGCGGTCAGAATAACAGCAAAAGAAATAAGCAATACAAAGCAGTTGCCGAGAATTTTTTCGGCTTTATTTATATCTCCCTTACCCATCTCAATTGCAGCACGCGGAGCACCGCCCTGAGCCACAAGCATTGTAAAAGCTGAAATGAGGGTGATTACCGGTACACACAATCCGACACCCGTAAGTGCCGCCGTACCGATCCCCTCCATATGTCCGATATAAATTCTGTCAACAACATTATAAAGCAGATTGACTATTTGGGCAAGAACCGCAGGAACACTCAGTTTTATAATAAGCTTCCACACAGGCGCCGTAGCCATCTGATTTGAAATATCTTGTTTTTCGCTCATTTGCTCACCCGATTTATTTCTTTTATCCGATTATTATTTTATCAGATAATGATATTTATTCATATAAAATTCAATTTCCTTTTCGTCAGCATACTCCGTAAGACAGCCGATACCCGTTACACATTTTCCGCCCGTAATGTTGCCTGCAAGAATACATCTTCTGAAATTGAAATCATTATATAACCCGTAAATAAAGCCTGCAAGGAAGGCATCTCCCGCTCCGGTCGCATCAACGCATCTGAACTCGTCTATATTATCGACCGTAAAGAACTCACCGTCATACCCTGCACAACCGTATCTGCCGAGCTTCACGACAGGCTTCTCAAAGTAGTTGCGAAGAAAATCGACCGCTTTTTTTGGGTCTCTCGTACCCGTAAGCTTCTCCGTCTCATCAATGTTCGGAGTATAGTAATCGGCAATTTCAATAAGATCCTTATGCTTTTCAACACTCATATCCTCGCTATAGCCCGTATCAAGCACCAGGATTGTCCCGTCTTTTTTGAGTTCCCTGTAAACAGGAAGCAGCTTTTCCTGAATTGCCGCAACCTTTGCGCCCTTGAGTGAATTATAGATTTTTTCAAACATTTCGTCAGAATATGTCTCTGTTCCGCCATAAGACACAAAAGTGCGGTCCTTATCCGTAATAATGACAGATGTCACATTGAGAGGAAAGCCTTTACCCTCAAAAACCTCATATTCAGTACCGCTTTTACCCAATTCCCGACGTGCAAAATCAGAGAACATATCGTTACCCAAAAAAGTGCCGATTTTTGCAGGAATACCGAGTCGGGAGCAGTTTATCATCGTTGCAGGCAGACCTCCGCCGAGACAAACACTGAAATCCCTGCAATATATTTCTTCGCCCTCGTCAGGTATCCTCGGCATACCCGAATAGAGAAGGTCTATATTCAGTTTTCCGAAAGCAGCAACGAAACTCATTTCCATTCTCCCGTATAAACCTTATTAAGCTCAATATATTCATCAACTAGCTTTTCCGCAAGTGAATAAGATGCCACAAGCGGATGAAGATACAAGCAGTCTACGGCACTTTCACGGTCACGGTTTATAATCGCCCTTGACGCAAGTCTCTCATAAGCCTTTACCCTTGTAATAATCTCCCTGTTCTCAAAGGGAACCTCACCGATTTTAACCGGGGTGACAGTCCCGTCAACAACCTCACAGGAAATTTCCACCGTATCGGTTTCTTCAAGAAAATCAATCGCCCTGTTATTGTTCGGCACGCAGGCAATAACCTTTTTACCACCCTTGCCGTTCTGAGCATCAATAATGCCCAACGCAACTCCTGCATAACCGCCGTCATCGGGTGCATACATATCAAAATGCCACGCCGATTTTCTTTTTTCTCCCGTTTCGCTTGCCATATATGAATTCTCACGGAGTCCGTAATAGTATTCAAAAATTTCAAGCGCCTTTTCAAAGTCATTCTCGATATCAATTTCCGAGAGAGCTCTCGTCATTTTTTCGTTTATTTCCGCAATCTGTTCACCGCGTGTCATCGGTGCTTTGAGTATGTTTCCCACCGCTTTCTCACGGCTGTAAAAATAATACATATACTCATTCGGGATATATTGCTTTCGCATCAGAAAATCCTTGTCGAAATACCGCAAATCCGTGTTCTCATACGCTTTGTCATCACTCACAATACGACTTGTGATATCAACACCGTCCGCTCTGACATATTTAAAAAAGGACAGATGGTTCAATCCGTAGCAGAGAGCATCAAGATAGTTTTCGGAGTATCCGTAAAGCTCTTCAAATCTTCTGAGCATTCCGCTCGGAGCATCACAGATACCGTAAGTAAAGTCATATCCCATATCACGAAGAGTTTGTGAGACAACGCCAGCAGGATTTGTGAAATTAAACACCATAGCACCGGGCTTTGCATATTTCTTAACAAGTTCACAATACTCCTTGAGAGCAGGAATACTTCTCATAGCAAAAGAAAGGCCTGCCGCACCTGTGGTTTCCTGACCGAGAACACCGAGGTTCAGGGCTATTCTCTCATCACGGCATCTCATTCTGTCGCCTCCGGCACGAATGGTCGTTATCACATAATCCGCATCGGTCACGGCTACCTTACCGTCAGTTGTCAGTATGAATTTTAACGCAGGACAAAGACGGCGAGAGACCTCCCTCGCCATCTTGCCGTATATATTCAGTTTTTTCTCATCGTTATCCATAAAAACGAGCTCTGTTATGCCCATTTCTTCGGCTCTGCCCGCAATGCTTTTTGCAAGGAACATTGAACGGACACCGCCACCGCCGATAACTGCCATTTTCATAGATTAAAGCACCTCAAAAATATTGCTGTCGCCTGTGATAAGATTGAGTCTGAGACTCTTATCAACACCGTTTTCGGTAAAGTCCAAGCGGATGACATCGTCGTTTTCAAATTCTGCCATATTTACCTTGTAATCCTTATCCTTGAAGAATTCTTTTAGATATCCGATTCTGTTGTCGTCAAAGTCGCCTGCATTGTCAGATACAAAGAGAACATTGCCGCAAACCGAGTTAACCTTACCGTGAAGAAGCTTCTGCTCCCAGTTGTATCCGATATTTATATCACGCAGGAAGAAAACATCGGGGTCATTACAGAAAGCTCTTCCGTCAAGGTGGTTACGGAAAATCGTATTTGTGATGGCATTCTGTGATGAAGGGATTTCAGCATTAAATCTGATACCCGTTACGATTGAATTTATATTGAGACTCTTCTTAAGCTCAAACCTCCAGTTCTTATTTACATCACAGCTGATACGGCAGGCATCAAAAACACCCATACAAGCACCGAGCGGAACACCGCAGCCGAGGATCCACTTGTCACCGCAGGCTTCACGGAGAAGATCCACACCGTCGCACATAATTTCACCGCGTGTCTTGCCGTTTCTGGGTTCAATACACTGGCTGTAGAGGAAGTCGAGCTTGACCATATCATATCCCCATACATTGAGCACCGTATCAAACACCTTTTTGATATAAGCACGAACCTCGGGATTATAAATATCAAGCGTATATGCTCCGCCCCAGCCCTGACAACCAAGCATCTTTTTACCGTTTCTGTTATGTCTTAAAAGCCAGTCGGGATGTTTTTTTGCAATCATAGATGAAACCTGAGCGCTGAAAGGAGCAAGCCAGATACCTGCCTTATAGCCCTTCTTGTGTATTTCATCCGCAATATATTTCATGCCCTTGGGGAACTTCTTATGGTCTGTAACAAGCCAGTCACCTACCGCTGCCTGATAGCCGTCATCAACCTGGAAGATATTTACTTCCTCGCTTGCTCTGTCGAGTCCGTTAAGGTCACGGATGATGATCTCCTCATTGATGTTCTGGAAATAGTTATACCATGAGGTGTAGCCGGACAAATGCTTGATCTTCGGCTTTTTGCATCCGACAAAGTCAAAGAAATATTTATCCATAACCTTATCCATATCGCCCTCAATTACGGCAATATCGAACATGTTATATTCCTGCCCTGCTTTGAGGCGAAGACCCTCTACGTCCTTTTTGATTGCAAACTTTTCGTCGTTCATATCAACCTCAAAAATGGTAAAGCCCTGTCTTTCGCTTTTTGAACCGTAGAGCTTGATTTCTCTTTCGCCTCTTTCACGGAAATAGCAGTATGTATAGGAATGGAACTTTCCTTTTTTGCCGTATTCAGCAAAATGATAGTCACCGGAAAGTCCGGCAAAGTGGGCTGTGAATTTTGTGATCTTTGCAGGCTCGAAAAGACCCTCAAAGGTATCGTTCTTTGAAAATTCACGAGATGTTGTCCAAGCCTGATATCCGTTTGCATAAAAGAGATCGTCGCTGTCAAAATCCTTGTCATAAACTACGGCAAGGCTCTGCATTTCAATATCTTTTTTTGCGGTCAGGACACCCTTGATGCTCTTGTCGTTCTTTTTATAATCAAATGAAAAATATTCGTTGTCAAAGCTGTTGCAACGAACAAGTGCACCCTTTTCTTTTAATTCAGCATAAAACTTACACATGGAAAAATCCCCCTATAATCTATATACATAGCTATTTTAACATATATATACATCAAAATCAATAAGAACAATTCGATATTTTGTCATCACAAAGTTCCGTTCTCTGCTCTGTGCGATTACATTCTGCACAAAAATTTTTATTCTTATTTATACATCCCGTCAAATGACTTTTGTCTGGTTTTTCGTTATACTTAATCAAAAGCCAAATTGAAATAAGGTGTTAATCAATGAACAATACAGAATATGCAATTCCTGCAAAAAGTCAAAGCGGTAAATATCTTTTTGCTTATTTTGTGGGCAACAGACCCGAACAGGAAAGAATACACTTTGCCGTCAGCGAAGACGGATACAACTTCTTTCCGCTTAACAACAACGAGCCCGTTATAATTCAGACAAAAGGCAAAAAATGTGTCCGCGACCCATATATTGTAAAGGGAAACGAGGGATTTTATTATATTGTGGGAACGGATATGAAAAGTGATGAGGGCTGGACCTCAAATCACGCACTCGTAACCTGGAAATCAAGCGACCTGATAAATTGGACAGATGAAACCATTATTGATATTCGTGATTTCGGCGGTAATTTTGCCACTACCACAAGAGCGTGGGCACCACAGGCAATATGGGATGAAAAATCAAAAATGTATATGCTTTATTGGGCACATTCTGATGAAAAAAATGATGTTGCCGCTATGTATTATGCTTACACAAATGATTTCAAGACCATAACCGAGCCCAGGCTTTTATATGAGCGTCCGGGAATACAGACAATTGACGGTGATATTGCCTACAACGGAAAAAACGGCAGATATTACCTCTATTTCAAGCATGACGAGGACCAGACAATCGCATACACGACAAGTCCGAATCTTTCAGGTCCTTACGATAAAGAGTCTGTTGTTGTTTCTCTTGCAACAACAGGAGTTGAGGGTAGCGAAATATATAACATCACCGGTACGGACACCTTTGTTATGGTGATGGACGAATACGGTACTGACCGGTTTTTTATGCAACAGACAACCGATTTTGAGAATTTTCTGCCGGTAAATCCCGCGGATTACAGTTTGAACTTTCTTCCGCGGCACGGTGCAATTGCTCCGATAAGCGACAGTGAGTTTGACAGATTGATAAAGCATTTCGGAAAGTAAAAAAAAGAGACTCTTCTCGACGAAGATGTCTCCTTTTTTTATAAAAAGCGCTTTCTTTTTTAAAAGTGCTTCAGCTTCAGATTTCTTTTATTATTCTTATGCAGTCATCACAAATCTTCATTTCGTTGTGAAATACCGCTTCTTTACCGCAAATCTTACACCCCGGATTAAGATTTTCGATAATTATTTTGCCGTCTTGTTCTGTTATACAAACCTCAGCAAAATCTTCCAGCCCCAAACGGTGTCTGTATTCTGCAGGTATGACAATTCTCCCTAAATTATCAATTTTTCTAATAAATTTCGTCATATTTTTGCTCTCCTCAACGCACATGGCAAATTCACGACATAATTTTACCACAATTTTGTCGAAAAAGATATAAGTTTTTGATATAAATTTAAAAAATGTGCTTGTTGAAATACAATGTATAATATGATAGAATATAGTATATTTTTAAAATCAAGGTGAAACAAAATGGATTATTATTTTTCTAAAAGAATATCCGGACTTCAGCCGTCTGCTATCCGCGAAATTTTAAAGGCTACTCAGGATCCGTCCATCATCCCCTTTGCCGCAGGCAATCCTGACGAGTCAACCTTCCCCATTGACGAGGTAAAGCGGATTTCAGCAGAAATTTTTGAAACCTCTCCGATTACGGCGCTTCAGTACGGTGTTACGGAGGGTTACCGACCGCTTATTGACAGACTCACTTCATTTGTAAAATCACGATATTCCATCGGAAAAAGCTTTGACAGCCTTATAGTTACCTCAGGTGCTCAGCAGGTTATGGATCTTGCCACAAAAGCTCTCTGTGATCTCGGTGACACAGTCATCTGTGAAAGTCCGTCGTTTATCGGCTCGCTCAACTGCTTCCGTTCATACGGCTGCCGCCTTGCAGGTGTTCCCGTTGAAGCCGACGGAATAAACATTGAATTACTTGAAGAGGCAATAAAAACCGCACATAATCCGAGATTTATATATACCATCCCCAATTTCCAGAATCCGTCGGGAGCTACCATGAGCCTTGAAAAGAGAAAGGCCGTTTATGAGCTTGCAAAGAAATACGGTCTGCTTGTTCTTGAGGACAACCCTTACGGTGATCTGAGAGTCTCAGGTGAAGATGTTCCGTCAATCAAAAGCTTTGACGAGGACGGTATCGTTATCTATGCAGGCTCCTTCTCAAAGCTTCTTGCACCCGGAATCCGCGTCGGCTATATCGTAGCGCCGTCTCCGATAATTGCAAAAATGACTGTAGGAAAACAAGCTGCAGACGTTCACACACCCGTATTTTCACAGATGCTTGTTGACAAATGGATGGAACAGAACGACATTTCGGCTCATATTGAAAAAATCCGCGGAATTTACCGTAAAAAGCTCAATCTTATGTGCGACCTTATCGACAGTGAGCTTGGCGATTTTGTCAGCTATGTGCGTCCCGAGGGCGGTCTGTTTGTATGGTGTGAGCTTCCGAAAAATGTCGACATGCTTGAATTTGTGAAGGGTTGTATCGCCAACAAGGTTGCCGTTGTTCCGGGTACGGCATTTATGATAAATGATGAGGAGACAAACTGTTTCCGTATGAATTTCTCTACCCCGACAGACGAAAAAATTGTTGAAGGTATGAAACTTCTCGGTAAGGTTAAGGGCAAATATATTGGATAAGAAAAATTACACTCTCACTGACATTTCAGTAATAAAACAGGTTATGGGTAAGCATAACGTCACGTTTTCCAAGGGACTCGGTCAGAATTTCCTTGTTAACCCCACCGTCTGTCCCCGAATGGCAGACGCTGTCAGGAACAGTACCGACGGCAAAATCGGTGTTCTTGAAATCGGAGCGGGAGTAGGGGTTCTGACAAAGGAGCTTCTTGAACGTGTCGACAAGGTTGTGTGCATTGAGCTTGATACCCGTCTTTTCCCCGTTCTTGACGACACACTTTCGGGGTATGATAATCTGACCTTGATAAATGACGATATTCTCAAAGCGGATCTCAACAAAATAATAAAAGAGCAATTTGACGGTATGGAAATTTTTGTGTGCGCAAATCTGCCGTACTATATAACCTCTCCCGTTATAATGCGTCTTCTGGAGGAAAGACTCCCGTTTTCCAAAATCATCGTTATGGTGCAAAAGGAAGCCGCAGACCGCCTCTGTGCAAAGGTTGGAACAAGAGAAAGCGGTGCAGTGACAGTTGCAGTCAATTATTATGCCCGTGCAAAAAAACTGTTTGACGTCTCACGCGGGTCGTTTATGCCGAGCCCAAAGGTTGACAGCTGTGTAATCGAACTTGACCTGACTCAGAAAGGCGATTATGCGCTTTCTGACGAAAAAATCTTTTTTAAAATGATAAAATCCGCATTTGCACAAAGAAGAAAAACAATCCTCAACTCGCTCTCAAGCGGAATGGGAATTGAAAAATCAAAAATTTCCCTTGCCGTTGAAAATGCCGGTCTCTCACCCACGGCAAGAGCCGAATCTCTTACAATGGAACAGCTCGTTTCTCTGACAAATAAAATTTGTGAGGTAATGTGATATGAATTATAAATATAAAACTCGCGGAACCTGTTCTCGCGAAATAAAGTTTGATATGGAAGACGGAATTGTCAGAAACATCTCCTTCTTCGGTGGTTGCAACGGTAACCTTAAGGGTATTGCCGCACTTGCGGAGGGAAAGCCTGCCAAGGAAGTTATTTCCTCTCTCAAGGGCATAAAATGCGGTTTTAAGCCAACATCGTGTCCCGACCAGTTAGCTATTGCACTTCAAGAGGCACTGGATGAACAAAATCAATAATTTCAAGCCCGCCTCAAAAACCGCTGTCAATATTCTGAAGGAACACGGTTACGAGGCATTTTTGATAGGCGGCAGCGTGCGTGATTTCATTATGGGTTTACCCATCGGAGATATAGATATCACAACAAATGCCGTGCCGTCACAGGTCAAAGAGGCTTTCAGGGATTTTCGAGTTATTGAAACGGGCATCAAACACGGAACCGTAACCGTGCTCATACAGAACGAGCCTATTGAGATAACCACATACAGAAGAGAGGGCGCTTATTCCGACAACAGACACCCCGACAGCGTATCATTTTCGGACTCTCTTGAAGATGATGTAAAACGCAGGGATTTTACAATGAATGCCGTAGCCTACGACTTCGGCTCGGGATTTTATGATCTTACGGGCGGAATTGAAGACATAAAATCACAGACGATAAGATGTATCGGTGAGCCGTCTGCAAGATTTCATGAGGATGCTCTGCGTATTCTCAGAGCGTTGAGATTTGCTTCTGTTCTGGGCTTCAGAATTGAAAAGAAAACCTCTGATGCCGTTCACGAATGCAGACAGCTTCTTGCCAACATTTCCGCTGAAAGAATCCGCGATGAATTCATAAAGCTTATCTGCGGAAAGAATGCGGAAAAGGTTCTCGGGGAGTATTACGACGTAATTTCTGTTTTTATTCCCGAAATATCTCCTTGCGTAAACTTCAGGCAGGAAAACCGTCATCACTGCTATGACGTTTATACACATACTCTGAAGGCTCTCGGCAACTGCAAGCCCTCTGCGGAAATCCGACTTGCTCTGTTCTTTCACGATATTGCAAAGCCGGTGGTTGCCCGTTACGATGAAAAGGGTGAACAGCACTATTACGGACATCCCGAAAAAAGTGCATTATTAACTGAGAGCATACTGACACGACTCAGATTTGACAATCGCACCGCAAACCGTATTGTAACGCTTGTTCGCTATCACGACTCTCCTATAGCCACAGATAACGGAATCTCCCCCGACAAAAGACACATCAAGAAAATTATGTCGCAGACAGGCAGTGAGCTTATGTATGAGCTTGTTGAGATAAAGAGATGTGATAATTCGGCCCAAAACCCTGTTTTTTATCGTGGCGACGCTTTTTATGAGGACACCGTTTCCGTCATAAATGAAATTATTGCAGAGAACGAGTGCTTTTCGCTCAAGGACTTAAAAATTAACGGAAACGATCTTATCGACCTGGGATTTTCGGGAAAACAGATAGGTAAAATCCTTGAAAAAGTTCTCGATAATGTCATAAAAGAAAAAATTGAGAACGATTATGATGAAATTAAGTGCTATGTTCTCAGGACTTTTCATCTTGATTCTTGACAAGTCATAATAATTTAACTATAATTTTGTTGCAAACAATACAATATAATTTAAAATAAAACTATTAAGGAGAAAAAATATGAAGAAGATTTTATCAATCATTCTTGCCGCGCTTATGCTGTTTGCGGCTGTCCCCACAGTATTTGCCGCCGGCACTCCGGTAATCACCGCTTCTGCAAATAAGACCGCTACAAAAGCAGGAGATGAAGTCACGGTAACAGTAAAGGTTTCTCAAAATTCAAAACTTTGTGCCTTATCCTATGAGCTCTCATACAACACAAGCGAATTTTCGTTTGTCAGCGGTTCCGCTTCATTAAAGGGTGCCTTTACATCCGAAGCAATCAACAGCTCTGTTTCAGGCAAAGTAAAATATGTAGCCGCCTCCACCACCTCACTCTCCAATTCCGCACAGACATTGTTCACGGTTAAGTTCAGGGCAAAAAAGGCCGGCGGAACTATAAATATCAATATCAAAGAGGCTTATGTCGCTTCCGGTTCAACCTCAGAGACAAATGTAACATCAGCAGTTTCATCTGCATCAACAAAGGTTCTCCGCTTCTCTGCCGTTAAAGATTATATCGAGATCAGAGAGCCGTCCAGAACATCTATCAGATATAAGGACGGAATTGTTCTTCACGCAGATAATCTCACAACTCTTCCTTCCGGTTCATATATCAAGTGGACATCCAATAACAGTAATTTCAAAACGACGTCTTCATCAGACGGAAAGACCTGCACAATCGTCTCGAACTCCAACGGCGATACGATTTTTACCGCAACTCTCTACAGCTCGTCAGGATCTGTTCTGGAAACGGAAACAATCGAGATGACATCCAATGCGGGCTTCTTCCAGAAAATAGGCGGTTTCTTCCGCGGACTTTTCAATGCAACAAAGACATATGCTGAATAAATAATATCAATTCATAAAGTTTCAGACCGTGAATTTATCACGGTCTGTTTTCATAATAAATTGATTTTTGTCGAAAAGAGTATTATAATCGTTTCATAAATCTTTCGGGAGGAAATTATGAGGCGATTTTTTTCTTTGCTTTTATCGTTACTGTTCGTTATATCATCTGTTTTTCCGGTGTTTGCACTCACCACAACACCGACAGCCGACAAGTCCGTTCTTTCTGCTCTTTACGAGGCTGATATCTCTACGCTGAGAGAAGCAATCGACAAGCGCATAATTTCCTGCGAAGACCTTACTTTATATTATCTCGAGAGAATCAACCGTTATAACAAGAATTATAACTGTTTTATCACTGTTTGCAAGGATGCGGTCGATGTTGCAAGAGAGAGGGATGCAGCTCTTGCAAGAGGGGAAAACAGCGGCTCACTGTTCGGTATCCCCGTTGTCATAAAGGACAATATGAATCTTACGGGATATTACACAACAAACGGTCATCATCTTGAAGACAGCGAACTTGCAGATTCCGATGCTAAAGCGGTTAGTCTGCTTATCGAGCAAGGTGCCGTGATTATAGGCAAAACAAATATGAGCACCGACGCTCAGGATGCAAGGACATCCTTCAGTAAAATTGCGGGAGAAACAAAAAACGCATACAACACTCTGCTTTCCGCAGGAGGCTCCTCGGGAGGTACAGCTGCAGCGGTAAGTCTTAATTTTGCTGCTGCGGGGCTGGGAACAGACACCAATTCTTCTTTGCGCATTCCCGCCATACTCAATGGCTGTGTTTCCTTGAGAACTACCCTCAAAAAAATATCATTCGACGGCTGTACGCACCTTAACAACAGCCGAGATGTTGTGGGGGCGGTAACAAAGACCGTTCAGGACCAGGCAATTATGCTGGATGTTCTCACCGAAAACAAGTATTCATTTGAAAACAATCTTGATAAAGATGCCGTTTCAGGATTAAGGCTCGGTATTCTCTCGGAGCTTACTTATCCTGTGGAAACAACGCTGATTACCGAAGGCGACGAAGAATTAAAGGAGAAAAAAATCAAGCAATTTGACCTTCAGTACCGGATACCGAAAAATTTTGACTCGGAAATCTCGTCAGTCTTCAGAACCGCCGTCACCAATTTAAGAAATTGCGGAGCAGAGGTAACCGAGGTTTCCATGCCGGAGCTTTTCGAAGCCGCATATCTCACCTTTGAAAAGCACGAATTTTCAATAAAAGCCGAATTTTACAACAAAATTAAAGCTTTTATGAAAGCCAATAACCTTGATGCTCTGATTTTTCCCACCTATACCTCCTCGCCGCTTAAAACGGGAATGGACAGCACCGGCAAAAAGTGGAATGTATGGAGTCAGGTATTTCTCAATAACTGTCGTGTGATTTCGCCGTCTGCCTCTATGCCCGAAATGTCAATGCTTATAGGTTATCATTCATCCGGAGCAGGAATCGGTATGGAAATTCTTGCGGACAAAAACTGTGAACAGCTTCTTCTCAATATAGCGTACACATATTCGGAAAGATACGGTTGCCGAATTGCCCCGACGGGAGCTCCCGATATTTATATCTCTCACCGCACGGAAAGTCTCGGTGAAATTGCAAATAAATACGATATTCCGGTAATCTCGGATAATGTCAACACAGAAAATCCAACCGAAAACACTTCAGAATATACCGAGCCGTCGTCAAAAGAAATCGGAACTGATACTGCTGTTACAAAACCCCCGACGGAAAATAATCTTTTCCCCGTAATTGCGGCAACTGTGACAATTTTATCAACAGCTATCGTTATCTGTATCGTTTTTGCCGTTAAAAGAAAGAGATAAAAATAAGGACTTATCGCAAATGATAAGTCCTTATTTATTTGTGTATTGAGTTTTTACCTGTTTCATAACCGCTGAGGCAATCGGGACAGCACTTTTTATTGCCGATGTTGAGTCCTCCACAACAACTATAATTGCAAAAGGCATTTCTTCAAGCTGGGAGTAACCGACAAAAAGCGCATTCGGATTAGCATCCTCGTCATCACTTATTTCAGCCGTTCCCGTTTTGCCGCACATCTTCATCTTCGGAAAATATGAATCACCGTATTGATTTTTCACATTTGACCGCAAAAGGTTATCAAGACTTTTTGCAACCGACGGAGAGAAAAGCTCTGACAGCTCCTCTGTTTTTTCGTAAAAAACAACTTCTCCCTCGGGATTTTTGATTTCGCTGACAAGATACGGCGACACGGCTGTTCCGTTATTTGCGACGGCAGAAACAATTGTCAGCATCTGGCAGGGATTGACGAGAGTCGTATATTGACCGATGCCTGCCCATCCCAGATCAAGCGCTTTTGCTTCGGAAAGATTTATCTTGCTCTTTGCACATCGTATTTTATCGCTGACCGTGATGTTAGTATTGTTAAATCCAAGTCTTTCTGCTGTGGCAGTCAACTTTTCCGTGCCGAGCTCCTCGGCAACGGCGGCAAACACACAATTACAGGATTTATTCATTGCCTGCTCAAAATTGACGGTTCCGTGAGTCCCGCTGCAAATCACATATCCCTCGCCTATCTGAATTTTACCTTCACATTTAAAGCTTCTGCCGTAAATATCCGGAATATTTTCGATTGCACAGGCGGCTGTAATAATTTTAAAGGTTGAACCGGGAGTATAAAGACCTGAGAAAAATCTGTTCATATATACTCCATCGTATTTTCCGGTTGTATCCGTTGCGATGTCCTGCGGCTTATTGAGAATATCATAAGTCGGGTTTGAAACAATGCAAACCAACTCTCCCGTACGGTAATTCATAACGGCGACCGTTCCCTTTTTACTGCCGAGAGCCTTATATGCGGTTTCACAGACCTGCGAATTTATTGTGAGTGTTATATCGTTTCCCTTACCGTACCTCTTCAGATTATATACACCGTCAACAAGAGTATATCCCGTCAGTTCATCCTTAAATGCCGTCTGAACTCCCCCGGCAATATACCCGGCACTGTCGCCCACCGTATGAAGTGTGGAAAGCCTTACGTTTTTGTTTTTACTGTACTCTCTTACTCCGTTATTTGATGTAACGAGAATATTGCCCTCGACATCCTTGATGTCACCTGCTGTTGCAAGCGAGCCCGATGAATACAGATGTCTGTTGGCTCTGTTCATTGCCCAATCGGCAGAGTTTGAAACAAGATTATAAAAAAGCAGTCCGCACCCTGCAAGAAAGAGCAGTATTATCGCATAAAGCGTCAGAGCTCTGCGTGAAATCGATTTCATTGACGGACACCTCCGTATCTGTAGGTGCTTCTGTCAACAGCCTTTATAAATGCCAACAGCATCCAACAGCTTATTATGCTCGATCCGCCTCGGCTTACAAACGGTAAAGTTACACCGGTAAGCGGCAGAATATCGTTTACTCCGAATACGTTAAGTGCCGCCTGAAATAACATAAGCGATGCAGCCGCACACGCACAAATAGCATAGAAAGAAGACCTTGCATATTTTGAATGTCTTATGGAATACACAAGCAGAGCCACATATGAAAGCAGAATTGCGCCCGCCATAATCATTCCGAATTCCTCACATACAACACCGAATACGAGATCCTCCGTCGCCGCAAATATATCACGGAGCTTTCCGTTACCCAGACCGACACCGAAAAGTCCGCCGCTCGCAGAATATATCATCGTTCTTGTCTGCTGATAACCCGATGAATCAAAATATTCCCATACGTGACCGTATGCCGCAAATCTGTTTGCAACATATGGACGGAACACCAGCACGAGCAATCCGCCCATCAGAGCGACAGTACAAACCAAAGCAATCGTTCTGATGTCTCCGGAACGCATAAAGGATATCACGATAAAGGTGAAAAAGAAAATCAACGCAGTTCCGAAATCGTACATCAGAAATAACGCTCCGACGCATCCTAAAGCAAAAACAATAAATTTTGTAAGACTGCGATTGGACTGGAGCTTTTCAAGCGTTGCCGCACCGACAAAAATGAAAGCCACCTTAACGAGCTCCGACGGCTGAATTGACATTGAGCCTATATATATCCAGTTTTTTGCACCATTTGTGATTTTTGCAAAAACAAGAGTAAAGGCCAGAAGTCCCAACGCTGCAACCGCAACGGGCACTCTCATCGAAATACAGAATTTCAGATCTCTCATTATCCATTGAAGAAGAACAAAGCCGACTATACCGATAACAACGGCAATAAACTGCTTTATAATTCCGTCAGGATACACGCTGGCGGTAATTGATAATCCTATTGATGTCAGCAGAAAGGCTATCAGCTCGACCTCAAAACCGCGTCGCTTAAGTATCAGTCTTGCACCGATAAAATATGCATATTCGATCATAATATATCCGCCGAAGGATATAACGATATTTTTGATGTATTCTTCCGCTACGGAAGTTACAAGTGAAAAAAGGCAAATCAACTGAAACAATGTTATTACAAACATCATAATGTAAGGATTTACGTTTTTTACTTTATTCATATTTTATCACCTGCCTTTTAATCCTCTCCGCAATCATTTATCCTCATACAGAAAAGCAAAGTCCCCGATTCTGATAACATCGCCGTCTTCTATTCTTATGTGACCGTTGACCGCTTCGCCGTTGACAGTAGTTTTTGTGATTGTTCCGAAATCCGCGACATACCAGATTCCGCTTTGTCTGACTAACTCTGCCTGTTTACGTGATATATAGGGAGCTGAAATTTCAATATTGCTTCCCTGTTGTCTGCCGATAGTAATATAATCGCCGTCCAGACGGAATTCACTTCCGTCAACTATATTTACAAGCTTCGCCTCGGCTGTTTTCTCACTTTTTTTCTGTTTGTAATCATCACTTGCATCATTTCCGATATAAAACTTCATAATTGCCGTTCCGAATGCAATGATATCACCGTCAGACAGCTTTGCCTGCTTTTCAATTTTCTGCTGATTGACGTAAACTCCCGTTTTCGATTCCGTATCAAAAACATAAAAGCCGTCTTTTCTGAGAGCTACAACGGCATGGGAGCGGGAAACGGTGGAGTTTGAAAAACAGATGTCGCAGAATTTACTTCTGCCAACTGAGGTTTCATAGCAAGTTATCGGGTATTGCTTATCACTCGCCATATCCGCAAGCACAGCATACACCTTTTTGTCGGGACGCAGACGGATAAGCGACCAGACACAGTTGAGAATTACCGCGATGGCAAGAAAACAAAGTATATATCGCAAAATGTATTCAAGTGCTTCCATTCTTGTCCCTCCTTTAATTTATAGTATTACCAATTTTATACTATTAGGATAACTTTTAAAAATATTGTTGTCAATGTGATTACAGATAATGTAATAAATTTTTAATTTTTCTGTAACAAAACCCGCTTAAAGCAAAACATCCGCAATACGATATCCCATTTTGTTTTATACTTATAAACAAAATGACACCCTCACAAAACTTGTGAAAGTGTCATATCAGATTACATATCTTTTAAATCTGACTCATGCCATTTCTTCGGCTAATTTTTTAATCTGTTCAAGATTTCCCTCGTTTACCGCTGAATGAATTGTCACAATATTTTCAGCAAATTCTATATTTTTGCTGTTTTCAAAAGCCTTTGTGATTTTATTCTTCACAACAGGTGCCCAGGAACCGTTTTCAACAATTCCGATTTTACGGTTTCTGTATCCTCTTTCCGTAAGCTCGTTAATAAATTCTCTCATAAACGGGAACAAATCTCCGTTATATGTGGTAGTTGCCAGAATGATTTTACCGTAACGGAAAGCATCCTCAACAGCTTCTGCCATATCACAGCGTGCAAGGTCATTCACAACAACCTTCGGACAGCCTGCTTTTTCAAGCTCATCTGCAAGAATTTCCACCGCCTTTTTGGTATTGCCGTAAACCGATGTATAGCAGATAAGCGTACCCTCGCTCTCAACACCGTATGATGACCAGATATCATAAAGATTTATATAATATCCGAGATTTTCGGATAAAATCGGTCCGTGCAGAGGATAAATTGTCTGTATATCAAGTCCGGCAAGCTTTTTGAGAATTGCCTGAACCTGAGCTCCGTATTTTCCGACAATACCGAAATAATATCTTCTTGCCTCACACGCCCAATCCTCTTCTGCATCCAATGCACCGAATTTTCCGAAAGCATCAGCAGAAAAAAGTGCCTTTTCCGTACTTTCATAGGTCATCATAACCTCAGGCCAATGCACCATAGGAGCGGTATAAAAGCTGAGAGTATGTTCACCGAGAGAGAGCGAATCGCCGTCTGTCACAACAACTCTGCGATCTGCAAAATCCGTGCCGAAAAACTTTTTCATTATTGCAAAGGCTCTGTCGGTTGCAACTATTTTTGCATCAGGATATCTTGTCGCAAATTCATTGACATTTGCGGAATGATCAGGCTCCATATGCTGAACAATAAGGTAGTCGGGTGATTTTTCTCCGATTTCTCTTTTTATGTTTCCAAGCCACTCATCCTTAAAATTTGCATCAACCGAATCCATAACCGCGATTTTTTCATCGATAATCAGATATGAATTATATGCCATACCCTCGGGGACAATATACTGCCCTTCAAAAAGGTCAATTTTTCGGTCGTTAACACCGATATACTTGATATTTGATTTATTCATTTTAAACACTCCTTACCTTTTATCCCAAAAGAACATCAAAAATCAGCATAATACAAAATCCCGCCAACAGTGAATATGTAGCACCGCGCTCACTGCCGTGTGAATGTGTCTCGGGAATCATTTCGTCGCTGATAACATACAGCATTGTTCCGCCTGCAAACGCCAGAGCAAAAGGCAGAATTGCGGATGAAAGCGAAACCGCAAAATATCCGAGCAATGTGCCGATAACCTCAACCACACCCGTAATAAGTGCTATAATAAACGTCCTTCTGTGGCTTATTCCCGCCGCAAGCATAGGCGTAATTATCACCATTCCCTCGGGGATATTCTGCAGAGCAATACCGCCTGCTATAATAAGAGCATCACCCATATTCCCCGTTCCGAAGCCGACACCTGCGGCAATTCCCTCGGGAAGATTGTGAATGGCAATAGCTATAACAAAAAGCAGAACCTTATTAAGCTGATTTTGTGCATCCGGATGCAATTCCGAGTCAACTCCGGTAAGCCTGTGAAGATGAGGAACAATTTTATCGATAAGATTGACACATAACGCTCCGCAGAACACACCGATAACAGTTACAACAAGAGGAAATCTGCCGCCATATTCCAAAGAGGGCAGAATAAGTCCGATAACCGAAGCGGCAAGCATTACACCTGCAGCAAAAGCAAGTATGATATCGCTGAATTTATGACTGATTTTTTTGAATGCAAACCCAAACAGAGCACCGAGAACGGATGCTCCTCCGACTCCGAGAGCCGTTAACAATACAATTTTAATAAAATCACTTCCTATTGCCAGCATTAATACGGCTTTATTTACTCTGTCTCATTCATTTTAACATAAAGATAAGAAAAGTAAAAGAGGATATTTTATGAAATTGTTTTATAAAGAAAAAGATAATAAGTTATATATGGGTACAATTATTTAAAAACCACAGGGTACAAATGCTCTCTGTGGTTTTTGGCACCCCCTGCGAGAATCGAACTCACATCTAATCCTTAGGAGGGATTTATTCTATCCATTGAACTAAGGAGGCATATACAGGCGGAATATCCGCCTTTTTTATTCTACCGTATAGCTCTGAGACCATTTGCTGACAAGCTTTTCAAAGTCGTCGCCTTTTACCTGTCTCAGACATTCGGTTCTGTATGCTTCGTAATAATTGTTTGTTTTATCAAAAACATCAATTCTCTCAACAAGAAATGCATAGTCGTTAAGAATTACGGTTGCGGCCGTGCCGACCTCCATTTCCTCAACCTCGCTGTAAAATCCCGTGGGAAAGCTTCCGTCATAAGAGGAGTTTATAAGAGCATCGTGTACATCCTCTGTTGTTGCTTCTTCCATCGGAGAACCCGTATTTATAAGGCTTGCCGCCTTTGTAAAGCCGTTTATTATGACCGCCTTTTCCGAATCGGACATCTTTACGGGCGCTCCCTGCTCGTCGATATTGAAAAGGTATCCTGTTGCAAAGCGTATTGCAATATAATTTGACTTGAAATACTTTTTCAGAGTGTCCTCACTTACGGGAGAAATGCCGCCCTGACCGTAAAAATAATCAAGAAGAATCTCTTCATAAGCCTTTGAGGTCTCGATTTTATAAACAGTCTGACGAGATACACCGATGCTTTTATAATGAACACCGTACAAATGCCACAAATCGTCAACCATTGAAGAAATTTGTGCTTTTCTTGATGATGAAAGCGTCAGATCGCGGTTATGAAACTCAGAATTTATCGTGACATATCTTGAAATCGCCTTTTTCAGCTCTCCTTCGTTTCCGTCATATAAATCCTCAAAATATGCATATATCTCGTTGTCGATTCCGGTTCCGTTTACCTTTACCTTTGTAAATGCCGAGCATGAGGTCAATGTCAACACAAGAAGTACAACTGCCGTTACCAATGAAATTATTCTTTTCACTCGGCATCCTCCTTTGAATTAAGATATTCAAGGTAAAGCTTTTCCTTTATAAGCCTCTTTTCTTTTTCTTTGCGACGTTCTTCCCTGATCTTTTCCTTGTTTTTTCCGATGATTCCGTTGCGGTAAAATGAAACGAGCAGCATTGTAATCACCGCACCCACCGCACAGCTTATAAAATCAACCATCGTGTCTGTGTTACTCTTCTGCAAGGTCATTGAGTAAATACTATCCATTGAAAATTCATATATTTCCCAGCCGACAGAAATGCCGAGTGCAAATGTCAGCGAAAACAGTGATGACATTGCAGGGCCGAGATCACCGCGCTTGCGATAAATAATATTTGCAAAGTCATAACCGAACCAGGCAGACAGCACGCCAGAAGCAAAATGAGTAACTATGTCAAAATGCTCAAATGTTGTGCGGTTATTTATAGTTGAACCGATACACACGCCAATAAAGATAAAGAGCGACAGCATTGTCTGAGTAGAGGCTTCAACCTCTATGATGAATGATTTTTTTCCGAAAATCTGAAAAAAGTCCCAGAGATGAGTAAAAACAATGGCAAAAATTGCTTCAAGAAACTCTACGACAGAACCATGAAACAAGCCGAAAATTCCCCAACATAAAATAATCACGCGGAGACACAGCCAGAGTATTCTTTGATTTTTCGGTAAAATGCCGTAGGTTTTTGTCATTTTAAAATCCACCGTTTATTTTTCTTTATTGATAATAACACATTCTTAACAATTTTACAAGCGGAGAAGCGAGAATGAGCATCCGTCGATATCGACCTCGCCGTTTTTCGTATCATTGCCGTATAACGCTGTTGCCGATGCATAAAATTCCGGTAATTTGTATGTTATGGGATGCTCGTTACGGTTTACAATAACCATAATGTCTCCGTTCTCACTGTATCGTCGGTATGCCACACACCCGAGTATTGATGATACGGGATAAAATCGTCCGTCTGCAAACACATCGTTTTCGCTTCTTATTTTTCCCATTGTTTTATAGAACTCAATGAGCTCTTTGTTCTCTTTGCCCCAGGGATAACAGCCTCTGTTAAAAGGATCCTTATAGCCTTGCATACCTGCTTCATCGCCGTAATAGATACTTGGCACTCCCGGAAGAGTATATTGAAGGGCAACTGCGCATTTAAGCAGCTTCACGCCCTTTTTGTAAGCCTCTTCATCAAGAGAATTTGCTGACTGCCACTCGCGGTCGCGGTATTCACAGGATTTTCCTGCCATTTTTGTAATCGCTCTTTCCGTATCGTGAGTTCCGATATGATTCATCATCACATCAAGACACTGCTTCGGATAATTTTCAACAATCCGCATTACCGTATCCATAAAGGCCTCTGCCTTGCCGCTTCTGCAGAAATCTATCACAGCATTTGCAAAGGGATAATTCATAACCGAATCGAACTGGTCGCCGAGCAAATATCTTCTTCTGTTGCCGTAACTGCGTTTTGTTGTGGCATCCTCCCAGACCTCTCCCATCAGAAGTGCCTGGGGCTTGGTTTTCTTCAGTCTTGCTCTCAGCTCATCAATAAACACATCCGGAAGCTCGTCGGCAACGTCAAGTCTGAATCCGTCAGCACCTGCTGTAAGCCATTTTTCTATAATTCCGCCTTCACCGTTTATGAACTCACGGTATTCGCTGACCTCTTCTATGACCTCTGGGAGAGTCAAAAATCCCCACCAGCTCTGATACTTATCAGGATATTCCGTGAATTTGTACCATTTATAATATTGACTTTCGGGCGAATTATAAGCTCCAAGGCTTTTATATCTGCCCTTTCTGTTAAAATAAATACTGTCGTCACCCGTATGAGAAAAGACTCCGTCAAGAATAATATGAATTCCCTGTTTTTTTGCTGCGGAGCACAACGATTTGAAATCCTTTTCGTCACCTAAAACGCTGTCAATTTTACTGTAATCGGCTGTATCGTAACGGTGGTTTGAATGCGACTCAAATATCGGGTTGAGATAGATACAGTTGACACCGAGGCTCTTTATATACGGCAGTTTCTGTTTAATTCCCCTGAGATCTCCTCCGAAGAAGTCATTATTCAGAATTTTGCCGTTTTCATCCGGCTTCCACTCCGGCTCACCGTACCAATCGGTACGCATTTTTCTGTCGTCGGGAACACTTTTCTTTTTCTTGCCCGAATTGCAGAATCTGTCGGGAAAAATCTGATATATGATTCCGCCCTTGAGCCACTCGGGAGTCACAAAGCCTTTTTTTGTTACCGTAAGCTGCCAATCCTTATGTGCGGAAAATGTACCGCTGAACGCACCCACTCCGTTATCCGTCTGCATAACCGAGCTTCTGCCGTAAGATGAAAAAAACTCAAAATGATACCAGTAAAGACCTTCTTTTTCAATTGACGTAGAAATTTCCCACAGCTCTGCATCGTTGCCGCACATACTCGCCCATTTCATCTCGCGTGCCTCATATCCGCCGTTGTCGTTATGGAGAATAAACATAACCTTTGAACAGCCAAATGAACGCGGCATGCAGAGCCGAAGACGGAAAATCTCCTCAGCCTCCACACTTCCGAATTTATCTTTAAAAAACGGATCTCTTGAATTAAATGGTATAAATCCCATTGTTACACCGCCAGAAAATCATTATCAATGTATTTTACCAAAATTATATCCATATTGCAATAGAAATAAAACAAAGGCAGCTCAATTTGAACTGCCTTTTTCACATTGTTCTGTTTTAGGGTTATTCCGCAACACCGGGATTTATTGCATCAGTATTAGGTATGACGACATCTGTAACTTGATTTTTTCCCGGTTCGGTTGAAGGCTTCTCTGTTTCAGAATTTTCAGGCATATCCGTTACGGGATTATTATTTTCCGGTTTTTCGGGCTTTGTTGCAGGAAGTTCCTCATCTGCCGACTTTATCAAATGAGAGTAAATCTCCAGGTCCTCATCCGAGATTGCCGTAAAAGCAAACTCCTTTATTACAAATGTGTGCTGAGCGTTATCAATAGAATATTTTGCGAACACCTTAAACGGCTTATCCGCATTTTCGGGCGACACATCGCTGATTTCCACAGCGGTACTTTCGCCCGGCTGAAGAACGGTGTTTATCTCAAACGAATATT
This sequence comes from uncultured Clostridia bacterium, assembly GCA_937920235.1. Classification (GTDB taxonomy): domain Bacteria; phylum Bacillota; class Clostridia; order Oscillospirales; family Acutalibacteraceae; genus Fimenecus. The sequence goes on from CALGUK010000034.1 coordinate 122,839, forward strand.
CAATATCTGCACCGTCGATATAAATATTCCAGATATGTATCGGTGATGTATTTGAAAGATTTCTGATCTGCAGCTCCGTATCCGACGAAGAATGATATCCCGCATCGGTGTTGTCAAAGCAAATATACAGATTATCAGCATGCTTCTGAGTATAATTGAACTGAGGGAAGCTTTCATCACAGTAAACGTCGTGAAGGTCTCCCCAGAGGAATCCGCAGACGATTTTATTTGTGTAAGGGTCATTAAAATACTGACCGTGGCCCTGTCCTATGGCATACCATGTGCTGTCCGGCAAGGCTCCCGTAGAAGCATCTATATCAAATCCGGGTGAAATGTGATAATGTGTCGGATCATCACAGACCGTTCCCTGCTGAACATAGCCTTCGTCAAAGGTTTCGCCATAAGGAGCACAATATGCACCGCCTGAAGAAAGATATGTATCTATCAGAATATCCGAATTTGTTCCTTTACTGCTGCAGGCATTATATCCGCAACCAACGATATATCCGATATTGGTTCCCGACTCCTGAAGCTGTGCAAATCTGTCAGCAAGATTATGTCCTGTGTGGACATCACGATGATATTTTACGGTATCATTATATATTTTTTCGTTTTCTGTCGGATTCAATCCGATGTGATTTATAACCTCATCAAATCTGTCCATCGGAATAAAATCAAGAAGAGACGGGAAATTTGATGCTCTGTATTGGATTCTTTCTTCCTGAAGTATTCTGTTTACCGCACCAACAATTCCGTCAAGAGATAACAGACGGAAAATCCAATCATAATCCTCTTCCATATCAAAAGAATACTGGATAAACTTCATCAGAGACTGCAAATCGAGGTCAACATATTCGTTCATAAGAAGCGTGCTGACAAGTGTTGTTCCTGCCGTTGCAGGATTTGCAAGAATTGCATTTCTGACATTTCCCTTGTATCCGTAATAATAGAGGTACGTTGTGCCGTACTGTCCGCCGTGACTAAGTCCCATAAGATCAACCCGGTCACTGCCCGTTATATCTTTGACCTCTTCAATATATTCGTCGAGCGCCGCCGCATAGTCCACCTGGCTTCTTCGCCAGTCAAACGTAAAGCCGAAAACATTTTCCGCTCCGACGCGGTTTATGGCTTCTTCTGCAAATTTACTCTCGGGAATATACTCATCCATATCATTCTCGATAAGATATGATGCCTGTGTTGATGCCGCACCCTTCGGATAATAAGTAAGGTTCTGCCAGGATGAACCGTCAGGCATAATTACAAGCGGCATGAATGCATCCTTGAGAATCGGAGTAAGTGCCTCTACCAGCGCATCTTCTCCGATAGCCATACCTGTTAACATTCCCGGCAAGGCTTCAAGCACCTGCTGACCGATCTTGTCAAAATCAAGCGGCCATGCTTTGATTACATCCCCTGTTTCTGCATCAATAATCGGTTCGCCGTTCTCGTCGGCATACACCAATGTCGGTCCCGAATATCCCTGAAGAATAACCACCGGAACAGGTTTTTCCGCCTTTGCAAAGCAAAGCATTGATAAAGCGGAAAAGCACAATACTGCCGCAAGAATTATAGCTAATGCCTTTTTCATTTTTCCTCTCCCCTTATTATATAAAATATAACACATTTTTATTTTAATCCTTATAAAATACATTGTCAATATTTTATCAAAAAAACAGCGGCATCTTTATACAGATACCGCTGAATACGTTTTATGTTTTACTGTCTTTTATTTTGTTGCCCAGCCGAACTCATAGGTAAGAGATGATGTGCAGGGGAATTCGACGATAACGGTTCCGTATTCCGCAAGAGCGCCGTTGAAGGTGATATTAGCTGTAATTATCATATTCTTTTCATAAGTAGCATATGTCATCTCATCCGTAACCGCATTAATACCGGCACTGATTTTGCAAGGTGCAAATGCAATATCAAAGGAATTTACGGTCATATAATTTTCTGCAGCGTCAAAATGCTTCAGAACATCCTCTTTTTCACGGACGGAAAATGCCTTTTCGACGGATTCAGCCTCCGGCTTAACTGTCATATTAATTGTTCTGACAAGCTCTGAAGGAACAAAAATGTATTCGCCCTCTTCGTCTTCTGCATTATTTCCCTTTTCGTCAAGGTCATATACATAAGTAGGAACAACAGATGTATAAATCGGATATGTTTTTGTCTCTTCATCCGTATAAAGATCGTCAAGAGTCAATGTGCTTGCCGTCTTTTCTCCGATAGGATAAATGATATCTGTAAGATTCTCTCCGTTTTGAAGAACATTCTCACCCGAGCTCATAAGGAATGAGCCGATATTCTGAAGTGCGGTATCGGCATAAAGTCGGAATGCCGCACGGAATTTATCCTGATTTTCAAGTTCCTTGCCGTCCGGTGTTCTGAAAACAACATTTTCGCCGTGGTTAATCCAGAAGGCTTCATTGTATGAAACATAAGGATTTGTTGCACCGTTAGCTTTAATACTGTTAATCATTTCATTGAAATAATCAAGTATTTCCTGTTGATTTCCGGTAAAGCGTGCCCATTCCTCGTCAGTGATGAGAGCGAGAATTTTGTCGAAATAATCTGCAGAGCCGAACTTTGACACAAGTTCATAGTAAGAAAGCTTTACTACTCTGTCATCTGATTTTTTGTTGAAATTCTCATAAAGAATTGCAAGCTGGTCGCCGGGAAGCACTGTCTTGAGCTCACCGTATGTAAACTCAAAGGAAACATCTCCCAAATCTGTTTTTGCCTCAACGGCAACAGGTCTGTTCACTTCGGTTTTTTCGCCGCATCCTGCAAATGTAACGATAAGCATTGTAAAAACAAGTACTGCAGCGATAATTTTCATAATATTTTTTTTCATATTCTTTTTCCCCTTTCGGTGAAATCAATAACTGTCTTTAAGTCCTTGTTCATCAAACAGAAAAACTGTTTCAAGAACTACTTTGAGAGAATCCTCAAGAGTTTTCATTTCGAGGACGCTGATATTATCATCACGCGTATGATAATATCTTGCGGGAGCCGGATCCATACTTGTAAATGCAACGGATTTAATTCCTCCCTGTTGCATTGCCGCAGCGTCGGTTGAACCGAGAGGCGTTGTTGTGAAGTTTACGGGAACACCTGCGTTTTCAGCTGCCTTTTTCATAAGGGCGCATGCTTGCTTGTCAAGATTTACCGTAGCGGTCATATCTTTTGTTACAATTCCCATAAACTCGTAGTCGCGAAGGGTATCGAGTGCCACAAATACGGTTTCGATTCCGTCTTTTTTATACTCCTCACTGTGTGCTTCAGCGAATGCTTTTGAGCCTCTCAAGCCCTCTTCCTCAGCACCTGCCGACATTGCAACAACCTCAGTGTTTTCAAATCTGATATCGTTGTTTTTAAGATAGAGGAGTGTTGCCATTGAAGCAAAAACTCCTGTAAGATCATCAGCAGCGCCGTCAACAGGTAATTTCCAGTTGACAAAGAACATTACCGCGATAAGTGCCGGAATTGCTACCGCCTGAACAATAAGCATAACCGTTTCTGCCGTTCGGTTTTCCGTGAAAAGACCTGCAACGGAAAGTCCCAAGGTCACAAGAAGGCTCAATATTGCAGTTACGACAATAAATGTAACAAGCTTTGCTCCGCCGAGATGTGTATATCTCCATTCATAAGCCGTATCCATATGACCGCTTATGATAATTCTTCTTTTTGTCTCGCCCGAAGCTTTTCTTGTGCAGATAACATTGCTTGACTCTGCCTTTTTAAAGAACGGATCAAGAACCTTTTTGTAAAACAGGAATTCTCCGAGAAGGAAAAATACCGCAAGCATCACGAGAACAATCGAAACCACTCTCAGAACGGTTTCAACCGCAGGAGGTAAAATTCCCGTAAAGCAGATTATTCCTGCAACAGCAGCCACTAAGGCAAGAATACCGTCGATCATAACCCAGCTCATAAACGCTTTGGGACTTAATGTGAATTTTTCCCTTTTTACCTCGTCTGCAATCGGAGTCATCAATTTTTCAACGTAATCCTGCCCTTTTTCCTCGCCCTCAAAACCGGCAGGACGCGGGCCGACTTCTTTGCATATCTTTTTTATTTCTCTTATTGCAAAATTTGAGCACTCACGAACCTTTGACGGATAGTGCGCGTTGCTTTCATATGCTTTCAAACAGAAAACCTCCCACTATTGCATATATACTTATGTATTGTAACACACTTTTTTTGTTAAGTCACTATTATTTTTAAAATTTTTGCAAATATTGACATCAGAGATAAAAAAGAATAAACTATTATACAGTATAAAAAATTGTTTAGGAAAATCCATATGAAAAAAAGACAGTTAAAAATTCGCGGAATACTTCTGATAATTCTTGCGGCAATACTCGGAACACTGATTATTCTCTACTCGGTTTTCTGTTCCGGCGGCAATTACAACTCGACTCCGGTCGATATTACCCCTCCGGAAGAAGAACAGACAACACAAGCTCCTCCCACGACGGAAGAACCGCAGGAGGAAACACCCGAAGAGCCCTCCGATACCGTTGCGGAGGAAAAGCCCTCAGAGCCGGTGATATGGGAGGACTACACTCCGTCAGAGGTGCTTCTCAGCGAAAGCTGGGCACTTACACTGATCAACAAGACCTATCCTCTTGACAAAAGCTATTCGCCCTCGACAGCCCTTGTCATTGAAGATTCCACCGTTATGGCTGATATCAGAGTTGCGGAGGCATACCGACAGATGTATAATGCCGCACTTGCCGAGGACATTGTGCTGACTCCTTATTCGGGATACTGCAGTTATCAGCGTCAGAAGACAATATACGAAAACAAGCTTCAGTCATTCATTCTTCAGGGGCAAAGTCAGGATGAGGCGAAAGTGAGTACCGAAAAACGAGTTGAACCTGCAGGATGCAGTGAAAATGGCGCAGGTCTTGCCGTTGATGTTTTAAGCGCAGGTGCAGGTTTTGCCTCTACCGACGAATACAAATGGCTTGTTGCAAACGCTCATAACTACGGCTTTGTACTCCGCTATCCCGAGGATAAAACGGAAATTACGGGTATGATTTATCAACCGTGGCATTGGAGATATGTTGGCATTGATGTTGCAACAGAAATGAAGGAACAAAACCTCTGCCTTGAAGAATTTTTAGGTGCTGTATAAAAGTACTATAAAAATAGAATAAAAAAAATGAACCTCCGTGGAATTTGCAAATCTGTAATTCTCGGAGGTTTTTTATAATGTAAACTCATTTATAGCGTAGGACGGAGTTATGGTTTCACACAAATTATTTTGACATTCAAATTGGAGTTTATGGGGGATAAACGAATACCCGTTGGTATCACGGTAGGGCAGGGTCTTGACCCCGCCGTCGTTTTTAATGCATTATCTATATCTTCGTTAATTTCGTCATCACCTACAGTTATTTGCAAAGAATACGGAGTGTTGTCATTTATTTTTATGGTCAAAAGTACCACATCGCCTTCTTCAACAATGTCCTGATTCGATGCTTTTTCAATCATTACGTTCTTTTCTAATAAACTCATTTTATTGCAAAAGAAATATCTTCATCTGCAACTTCATAAATGTCCACCGGAATATCTAACGCCTTATAGTCACATAATATAACAGTTTTTGCGGACTCTGAAACACCACAAGAACACAGGCAAATCGCTAATAAAAAAATATAATCATTGATAAGTATTTGTTAGTTTTTCTCAATATAATCACCTTTTGTGCACAAAATATTTTCATTGTGTCAGGTTGAATTGCAATTTAGTAAATATATTCACTAACATTATAGTAAATATTTTTACTAATGTCAATAGTAAAGATTTTTACTTGATATAATGATTTTGGTGATATTATGAATTATGTCAAGATAATGAGAGATTTGCGAGAAGACAATGATATGACGCAACAAGAAGTTGCAAAATTTCTTGGAACTTCTCAAACAATGTATGCAAGATATGAAAGAGGTGCAAATGAATTACCAATACACCACTTGATTAAATTATGTCAACTTTATAATGTATCATCAGATTATATATTGGGATTAAAAAAATAGCCACATTTGTTCATACGAATAAGTGTGGCTATTTTTTCCTCAAAAAACAGACTCTGCTCCACCATTGAACTGAATAATAAATATTGTATTTCCTCTCAATATATGATAAAATATATTGATAATACTTATTTTACGGAGGAGTTATTATGATGAAAATTTCACCGTCTATTCTTTCCTGCGACTACGGAAGAATGGCAGAAGAATTAAAGGATATGGAGTTGTGCGGTGCAGATTATATGCACATCGACGTTATGGATGGCCACTTTGTTCCGAACATCACTCTGGGTGCTCCTCTTGTTAAGTGCATCAGAAAAGCAACTGATGTTCCCTTTGACGTTCACCTTATGATCAGCGAACCGCTTAAATATATTGACGATTTCTGCAAAGCCGGTGCTGATATTATCACCTTTCACACAGAATGCGACTCGCCTATTGATGAAACTATCGACAAAATCCTTGCAAACGGTGTCAAAGCATCACTCACGGTTAAACCAGGAACTCCGGTTGAGGATATCTTTCCTTATCTTGACCGTCTTTCAATGGTGCTCGTCATGACAGTTGAGCCGGGATTCGGCGGTCAGAGCTTTATGGAAGATATGATGCCGAAGGTCTCTGCCCTGAGAAAAGAGATTGAAAAGCGCGGACTTAACTGTGAAATCGAGGTTGACGGCGGTATCAATGAAAAAACGATAGCTATTGCCGCAAAAGCAGGTGCTGATGTTTTTGTTTCAGGTAACGCCATATTCTCCAGCCCCGACCGTAAAGAGACAATAAAAAAATTCAAGAAAATTGCAGAAGAAAATTACTGCAAATAAATCTTCCCGAGACTTGTGCCGTATTCACCGAGAACTTCTGCAGACGGAAAATCGCCTATGCTTCCGAATTCGGTTGCAACGGCAGAGAGTCTCCCGTTTTCTCCCGGAACAATCAGATAATATGCACCATCCATAAAGTAGACGCTGCAGTCATGACCTACACCCGTAAGCGCTCCCGCGGCAGAAATAAAATCGAGAAAATCGTCAACCGTCGCGGCACAAAAGGTCTTACTTATATTATTCTTTTTAACCCTATAGCGTCTCTTCGCGGGGGAATAAAAAGTAAAGATGAAAAAGCAACCGCCATCATCAGTGGGCATTGCCTCAACCGTCACCCTATCGCCGCGTTCCACACGGTTTTGAGCGTCGGTAGTCCTTAACAGTCTTCTGATAGCGCTTCTTGTTCTTTCATCATTTTCACCGAGCAGATCATATGTAATATCGAGCCTTTCCATTTCTTCTCCGGTCACTTCAACAAGCATCACGTTATTATTGAGTGCTTCAAATATCATTGACAATACCTCCTGATATGTGTAACAGCTTATACTTCATCATATTACAGGGACAAACAATGTGCAATAAATAAATATTGGAAAAAGTGAGGGATGTGTTTTGACAGATACGGTTATACCTCAAAATTCAACAGAAAACCGCAACCGCAGAGCAATGACGGATTATATCCTGATGCTTGCGGTACCCTTCGCCGTTGCTGTTTTTGTACACGGTGCTTCCGCCGTCATCAACGTGGTAATTTCCGTGGTTACTTGTGTATCCGTTACAATTTTCGGCAAGAAGGTTCTTAAAACGGACTTCCAGCCCAAATCCCCTCATTCATATGTTATAGGACTTTCAGTTGCTCTTTTACTCCCTGTAACTGTTCCCTGGTGGATGATTATTCTTACCGCGCTTTTTGCTATGGGAGTTTGCGTTCTGCCGTTCGGAACACCCGACAACGCACCTTTTATTCCGTCTGCCTCGGCAATCTGTTTTGCCACGCTATGCTGGCCCGAGGAGATGTTCGGCTTTTCGGACAGCGGAAGTGCTTTGAGCGAAATGCTCCTTTACGGCAATTCGATAGGAGAAAACGTCGTTGCCGTGCTTGAGGTGCTCGTCGGAATTGTTCCGTCCGCTATGGGAACCGGATGCATCCTTGCTCTTTTCGGATCACTTATTTTCCTTGTAATCCGTCGTCCGAAAGACTCCCTGCCGGTATTCACGTTTTTGCTTGCCGTGTGTCTTATGGCGGCACTTTTTCCACGTGTCTCTACCGGAAGATTTATTTCAGTGATAATGGAACTGTGTTCCGGCATGATTTTCTTCGGCGCAGTTTTCTTTATGTCAATACCGTCAATTATTCCCGAAAGAATTCTTCCGAGGCTTCTTTGGGGCTTTGCAGGCGGAATAATCTGCATGCTTATCCGCTTTGTCAGTCCGATTGAGGAGAGCAGTTGTTTCGGTTTTATGATTATCTGTGCCGTATCCGATTGGTTCAACAAGCTTCCTCTTACTTCGGGAGAAAAGAAGAAGATCCGTGACAGTGAGCCTTTTATTGAAACCGTTTCGGAGCCGTTCACCGTTGTACCCGATGAAATTCTTGATGAAATTCCCGATATGACGGAGGAAGAAATTGCCGGTCAGACCGAATGGAAAGAAAAATTCACGGTCGAAATTCCCGCGGCTGAAAGCCTTGATGCCGTTATTGCCGAAGAAAACAGCGTAACAAAACAGGATTCACCGTTTATTATCGGAGGTGACGGAAATGAAAAATAATTCCTCCCTCAAGCAAATCCGCAACAGCGCCCTTATCAAAAACCCGATACTCTTTGAGGCAATAGGTCTGTGCCCCGTGGTCGCTATCGCTTATTCCTTCAGACTTGCTGTTTTTCTGGCAGTTGTCACCGCTGTCGAGATGATCGTCTGCGAGGTTCTTGCTTCTAAATTTCTCAAAAATGTCCGCCGATATTGGAGAGTTGCCCTCTATGCACTTTTCGGTGTTGCGGTCATCTTCCCTACAATGTATGTAACGGGAAGACTTTTCCCGGATATGTCGGCAAACTTCGGAGTGTTTCTGCCTCTTATGGCAGTCAACTCTCTTATTGCCCTTCACTGCGAAAGAGTTGCAGTTAAAAACGATGTTAAGACAAGCTTTATAGACGCGGTTTCTTCCTCTTCGAGCTACGGCGCAGTTGCCCTTATTGTCGGTCTTTTGAGAGAGGTTCTCGGCAACGGTACCTTTTGGGGAATGAGCCTTAATCTGCCCTTAAAAATTCCGGGGTTTCTTATGCCATTCGGCGGACTTATCATTCTCGGTTTTCTCGCGGCAGGACTCAAAGCTTTTATAAATGCGAAATATCCCGAAGCAAATCCCAATAAGGCGTTTGACACATCGGAAATCAGACGTTCACTCAGAGGCAGCTTCAGAGAGCTTATGAACGACGAATTCAACCCCTACGGTGAGGGTAACGAGGACGAATCCGATCCGCATGCCGTAAGGGATAAAAAGAAGCGGTCGCGAGCGCAGAAAAAACCTGAGCAGACTACCGTTACCGCTGAAGCTGAACAGCCTGTTTTGCTGAAAGAACCGGAGCATACCTATCTTGATGACTTCTCGGAAATGCTTTCCGACCTTGAAAAGCAGAAGGACAGCTCCGAAAACGGAGGTGAGGAAAAGTGAGCGTTATTTTAAATCTTGTTTCAGCCGCACTGTATGTTATGCTCTTCCAAAACCTTATTTTCAACGGCGGATACGGTCTGAGCGAAGCCGTCAGAATGAGTGCAAAGCCGAGACAGCTTTTGCCGATGACGGTCTTCATCACTCTTTTCTCAACTCTTGTTTCGGCAATAGGTGTTTCGCTTGATATTATTCCTCAGATAAGAGGTCTTAGCGAAATACTTCACGCTTTGATTTATGTCGGTGTTCTGCTGGCGCTTTATGTTATTACAATGATAATCGTAAACATCCACGGAAAAGCTACTCCGCCCACAAAGAGACGAATAGGCATTGCGGCATTCAACACGCTTGTCTTCGCCATGCCGTTGATAAACTATCGCTCTGCATTTACGGTTATCGAGGCAATCGGAGCAGGTCTCGGAGCAGGACTTGCATACGTTATTGCCGTTCTTCTGATAAATACCGGCCTTAAAAAGCTTGACTCAAACACTTCAGTACCCAGATGCTTTAAAGGAACTCCTGCAATATTTATCTATACGGCACTTCTCTCGCTGGCATTTACCGGTATTTCCGGTACATCAGTATTTATTTAAAGGACTCAGATTATGGCAAAAAACGAAAACTCCCAACGAAGATTAAAAGGATATTACGGATTTCAGAAAAAATATCCGTCACGAAGCGGCGACCGTCCTATCCACGAGACGCGCCGTGCAAAAAAAAGAGAACGCATCAAAAAGATTTTGTTCTGCGTTTTTTTGTGTTGCCTTTTTATCGGAACCTTTATTTTTGCCAGATTCTGTGACAACCTTTCATCTCGTCCTCTTGAGGATAACAAAATTGAAACGCCTCCGACCGTTACCGCCGATAATATCGGTACGGTGCGTGCTACCTATATGGATAATTCCGTGCTTCGTGATATCTCCGATGTAATGGCATTTCTTGAAGAGGCTCGGGAATTGGGCTTCAACGCCGTAATGATCGACTTTAAAGACCGCGACGGAATATTATCATACCGTTCAAATCTGATTTCTTATTCCGCAAATGGAAAAATAAATTATATCGACAGTGAAATCATTGCTAAAATCAAGCTTGAAGGTTTTCTTGTACTGGGCAGAATTTTCTGTTTTGAGGACACAATCGCCCCCCAGCGTCTTTATGCTTATGTGTATGAGGATGCCGAAAAGGGCAGAATATGGTTTGACGACTCGGCAATAAATGGCGGAAAGGTCTGGCTTGACCCCACAAATATAATATCTCAGAGTTATATCTGCTCCGTCATAAAAGAGGTTATCTCTCTCGGTGCGGATTGCATTTATCTCGACTCGGTTCAGTTCCCGGAATCCCGCGAAGGCTCTGTTCCCGTTTACAGCAATGACGATTCTTCCCTTAACCGTAATCTTGTTCTTATGAATTTCCTTGAAAAAGCAGTTGAAAGTGCAGACAGCAGACCCGTTATCCTCGGTATGCCCGTGGATTGTATTGAAACGGGAGACCGGGAAAAATGGGGCGGAACTCTTTTTGACACGGCAGCTCATATCTGTTCTCCGCTTCTTGAGAGCCCGTCCGATGATAATTTCATCAAATATATCGAAAACAGTTACATTGTCTATAACGACAAGGCTAAAAACAATTTTTCCACAGTGAAAATGATACCGACTGTCAAAAATCCGGTTGAAGCCATTGATTTTTACGAAAAATTGTCCTCAAGTGCGGCAGAAAGCTATATAATTATTCCCTGATTTTACAAAAAGACTTGAAATACAATAAATTTTATTGTATTATTTATAATGTATTAAAACAAAACGGAGGTATATTACCTATGGTATCAGCAGGTGATTTCAGAAACGGCGTAACATTTGAAATGGACGGTAACGTTTATCAGATCGTTGAATTCCAGCATGTTAAACCCGGTAAGGGCGCTGCTTTCGTAAGAGCAAAAATTAAAAACGTTATTTCCGGCGGTGTTGTTGAAAGAACTTTCAACCCGACCGAAAAGTATCCCACAGCTTTCATTGAGAGAAAAGATATGGAATATTCATACAATGACAGCGGTCTTTACTACTTTATGGATCAGGAAACATATGACCTTATTCCCATCAACGAATCAGATCTCGGCGACAACTTTAAGTTTGTCAAAGAGAATATGGTATGCAAAATTCTTTCATACAAGGGCAATGTTTTCGGTGTTGAACCCCCCACATTCGTAACTCTTCAGGTTACACAGACAGATCCGGGCTTCAAGGGCGACACAGCAACAAACGCTACAAAGCCTGCAACTCTTGAAACAGGTGCAGAAATCAAGGTTCCGCTTTTCATTGATGAAGGCGAAATGATTAACGTTGACACTCGTACAGGCGAGTATATGTCAAGAGCATAAGGCAATACTAATATTGCCGTAAAATCTTAACGGAGGATTAAAGATGATGACAGTAACAGAAAAAGTAGCTTATCTTAAAGGTCTGGTTGAAGGTCTTGATTTTGATAAAGACGACAAGGAAACAAAGGTTATCAATGCAGTTCTTGATGTTCTCGAAGATCTTGCTCTCACAGTAAGTGATCTTGACGACGAAATGGAACTTGTTACAGAGCAGCTTGATGCTGTTGACGAGGACCTTGCAGATCTCGAAGAAATTTTCTATGACGAATGTGATGACTGCGATTGCGACGACGATTGCGATTGCTGTGATTGCGAAGACGGTATGTATGAGGTTGAGTGTCCCAACTGCGGCGAGATAATTTATTTTGACGAAGAAATCATCCTCGACGGTGAAGCAGAGTGTCCTGCTTGCGGTGAAGTTCTTGAATTTGACTGCGACTGCGATTGTGATGACTGCTGTGAGGACGAAGAATAATTAACTTTTCACCAAACAATAAAAAGGACTACCGATTGGTAGTCCTTTTTTGATATATATTTATTTTTTCTTTATCTTCACATACTGCTTAATTTGTCTGTTCTTATTGCAAACTTGATTATAAAATGCTACAATTTATCTATGAGGTGATTGTTATGACAAACAGTAAAAAAATGATGAACATCTATACAGTTATGTGGGGTGTTATCGCAGTAGTTTACGGTCTTTGGATGTCTCTTTTTATGTCCTGGGATCAGTTTCCGTACATAATTCCTACCGAAGCAGATCTGGCTTTACCGGCAGAAGAATTTATTGCAAAATTTGACGGTATGCTTTACGAACCCTTATATCAGAATGCCGCTGTTTTCTGGATATGGGTAGTGGCATCAACCGCAATGCTTTTCTTATACGGATTATTTATCAGAAAAATTCTTTTTGCCGAAAAGCTTACAAAAGCCACTACCGTTTTTTGCGTTACCAATCTTATTGTCGGATTTATATTTATCACCTGGTACGGATTCTTGCCGTTCCCCGAGCAATTCGGTAACATTTTAACCGACGTCACGGCAAGTATGCTCGGTCTTCGCTATCCGTGGCCTTTCAGACTGTGGGGAGTTTTTGCTTCACTTTCAATTTTCACCAATACTCTTTATATGTATCGCAAAAATAATTATCAGGGCAAAGCCGGTGTCATTGTTACATCCCTCGGATGTGCTGCAATTTATGTTACTGTTAATGTACCGTCGGCAGGTCTCGACCTTGTTATGACCGCACGCTGTCTCGGTCATTGGGCAACTGCTCTTATTTTCGCTTTCTTGGGTGCGGCAGGTGTGATAATCTTCCTTTTTCACAAATGCAGAGAAAAGGACAAAAAATATATTATTGCCACAATAATTTTCGTTGCAGTGCTCGCTGTTATGCTCGTCCTTTTAGTTACGGTAGGCAAGAGTGCGTTTATTGAGAATTTACCCATGTGGGTAGCCTATGCGCTTCTCTTTATTGTCAACTTCACATCCTTCTTTGACAAAAAAGAGATTAAAGAAACGGCAAAGGTATAAAGGAGATTACAAATGAAAGAAATTTTAATGTCGAATATTCCTGCATCGGTTGCAACAATAGGACTTATCCTTTATTTCTTCGGTATGGCTGTTGTATTTATTATCAGTCCTCTAAAAAATGCGGAAAGTTTTTCAATCAAACCTGTTGATAACGCAGGTAAAACTGAAATCCGTGTTTACTACGGCGGCATTTCGGGTGCCTTAGGCGGATTTTTACTTTTTCTTATGCTCGCTCTTAAAACTCCGTACTACTCAATGATTGGCGGTCTTTTCTTCTCAACAACCGTTTTTGTCACAAGAACGATTTTTCTCTGTGTTGATAAAGGTTGGAAGTGTCCGTACACAAAGCTTGCAATTCCGGCAGAGGGACTTTTTGTAGTTGCTCTCTGGACTTGCTTTACACTTTCAAAAACACTTTATTAAAGGAGTTTTCTATGAAAATTACATTTATGGGTGCAGGCAGCACCGTTTTTGTAAGAAATGTTATTGGCGACTGTATGTGCACAGAAGCACTTCGCGACAGCGTATTTGCGCTTTATGATATTGATGCAGAAAGACTTGAAGAAAGCCGTATAATTCTTGAAGCTATGAGAAACGCTAAAGGTGGTTACGGAAAAATAGAGTGCTATGTTGGTGTAGAAAACAGAAAAGATGCCCTTCGCGGTGCTAATTTCGTAGTCAACGCAATTCAGGTTGGACTTTATGACCCTTGCACAATTATTGACTTTGAAGTTCCAAAGAAATATGGTTTAAGACAAACAATAGGTGATACTCTCGGCATTGGTGGAATTATGCGTACACTTCGCACAATCCCTGTTATGAAAAGCTTTGCTGATGATATGGAAGAAGTGTGTCCCGATGCACTTTTCTTAAACTATGTTAACCCAATGGCAACGCTTTCAGGCTATATGCAGAGATATACAGGCATTAAAACAGTAGGTCTTTGCCATAGCGTTCAGGGTTGCTCCGGACATCTTCTTAAAACCTTGGGAATGGAAGATAAACTTGAAGGCAGAAAGGAGCTTATTGCAGGTATTAACCATATGGCTTGGCTTCTTGAAATCAAAGACAAAAACGGCGTTGACTTGTATCCTGAAATCAAGTCAAGAGTTGACGAATATATGGCAAAACCTGATGCAGATGATAAAATCCGTATGGATTACATTAAAAACTTCGGCTATTACTGCACAGAATCAAGCGAGCACAATGCGGAATACAATATGTTCTACATAAAATCCAAATATCCTGAGCTTATTGAAAAATACAATATTCCTCTTGACGAATATCCTCGTCGCTGTATAAATCAGATTGAGGGTTGGAAAAAAGAGTATGCTGAAATGCTGCAGAAAGGCGTTAAAGAGCACGAGCGCTCAGAAGAATACGCATCAAGAATTATGGAGTCAATAGTTACAGGTAATCCTTATCAAATTGGCGGTAACGTGCTTAATACTGGTCATCTTATCACAAATCTTCCTGAAAATGCTTGTGTTGAGGTGCCGTGTCTTGTAAACGGTTACGGTGTTCATCCTTGCTATGTAGGAGCATTGCCTGTTCAATGTGCAGCAATGAACATGACAAATATCAATGTTCAATTACTTACTATTGAGGCAGCAGTTACAGGGAAGAAAGAGCATATTTATCAAGCTGCTATGCTTGACCCACATACAGGTAGTGAGCTTGACATTGACACAATCAAGAAAATGGTTGACGATTTAATTGTTGCCCACGGTGACTATTTACCGACATTTAACTGATATGAATAAGAAAGACTTAATTCAACATATATCCGATATTTACAGCGCCGAAGCGGAATATATATTCGCATCATCTCCGGACTGTGCCGTATTCCGTCACGGCAACAACAAAAAATGGTTTGCAATTATTATGACGGTGTCAAAGGATAAATTAGGTCTTAAAAGCACTGATAATATTGATATCGTCAATGTAAAAAGCGACCCTATTCTTGTAGATAATCTGATGAATGAAACCGGGTTTTACCCTGCATACCATATGAATAAAACTCATTGGATTACAATAGCCCTTGACGGATCTGCCGATGATGAAAAGCTTAAATTTTTGTTGGATTTAAGCTTTGATTTAACAAATAATAAATAAGGACTCCCGTAGGAGTCCTTTTTAATTATTCAGCGATCTTTTTGATTACATCAATAAACTGTTTTTCTTCACTCAATTCAATTGCGCCCTTATCGACAAGTGCTGCATTCGCAGGGTTGATAGGAAGCTTTGCAAGAACGGGAATGCCGAGTTCAGCTGCAACCTCATCAATCTTGCTTTCACCGTAAATATAGTGTTTTTTCTTGCAATCGGGACATTCAAAATAGCTCATATTCTCCACGATACCGAGAATCGGAATATTCATCATTTTTGCCATATTGACTGCCTTTTTCACAATAAGAGTTACAAGGTCCTGCGGAGTTGTTACGATAATAATTCCGTCAACAGGAAGTGATTGGAAAACCGTAAGCGGAACATCGCCTGTTCCGGGAGGCATATCAACAAACATAAAGTCAACATCTCCCCAAACGACCTCCTGCCAGAACTGATGAATAAGTCCTGAGATAACGGGTCCTCGCCAGATTACAGGCTGATCCTCTCTCTCGAGGAGCAAATTGACGCTCATAATTCTTGTCCCTAATTTTGACTCCAAAGGAAACATACCCTCTGCAGTACCGTCGGGGTTGCCGTGAACACCGAATGCCTTCGGAATTGATGGTCCCGTAATATCAGCATCAAGAATTGCTGTCTGATATCCCATAGTCTGTGCCGTAACTGCAAGCATGGAGGTCACTAAGCTCTTTCCTACACCGCCTTTACCGCTTACAACACCGATAACTTTTTTTACATCACTCATAGAGTTACCGGGAATATGCAAATCCTGTTTTTTGCTGTCGCAATTTGCTGAACAGCTGCTGCAATTTCCACTGCATTCACTCATTTTTTATAACCTCTTTTCAAGATAGATAATAATTAACTATTTAATATCGTTCCGAATAATGCTAAAATCTGTATTAACTGCTGTTAAAATTTTTTTCTTCAGAATGACATTATTTACTTATTTTCCTACACAAAACTGTGCAAAAATTTCATTGACCACTAATTCTGTTGCCTTTTCACCTGTCAAAATCATAAGATTTTCGATAGCGGAATCAAGACAGACCGTGACAGCATCCATTGTCATACCCATTTCAACCGCATTTTTTGCATCTCTTAACGCATCAAGAGCTTTTTTACAACACTCACATTGACGGTCATTGACTATTGCCGTTGCAGAAGTATCAAAATCCGCGGTGCCCAAAAGCTTTTCAACAGCATCAATAAGCTCCTGCTTACCTTCACCTGTTTTTGCTGAGATAAAAACTGTCTGCTGAAAGTTTTCCTCTATTTCATTGCTTAGATAGTTTTTATCTAAATCGGTTTTATTGATAATTCCTATTGCTTTTTTCTCTTTACAAAGACTGATAAGCTTACGGTCAGCATCAGTCAAAGGACGGCTTGCATCAAATACGGCAAGCACAAGCTCTGCCTTTTCGAGTCTCCTTACTGCACGGTCAACACCGATGCTTTCAACCATATCTTCCGTTTCACGTACTCCTGCCGTATCAGCAAGGCGAAGAGTGATGCCTCCCACATTTACAGTATCCTCAATAATATCTCTCGTTGTGCCTGCTATTTCAGTTACGATAGATTTTTCCGTTCCCGAAAGCAGATTCATAAGCGTTGATTTTCCGACATTGGGACATCCGACAATTGCCGTGTCAACACCCTCAAGTATAATCTGCCCTTTTGAAAAGTCATTTATAAGTTTTTCAAGACTTGAAACACTCTCGTCTATATGCTCTTCAAGGTTATTTTCGGACAAATCCTCTATTTCCTCATAAGGATAGTCCACCCACGCGGATAAAAGTGCCAGGTCATACACAAGCTTATCGCTGATTTTCTTAATTTCTTTGAAAAGTCTGCCCTCAAGAACACCGAGAGCAATTTTTTCTGCCTGCTCTCCCTGAGCAGAGATAATATTCATAACTGATTCTGCACTTGTAAGATCCATTTTCCCGTTAAGGAAGGCTCTTTTGGTAAATTCTCCTGCCTCTGCGGGAACTGCACCTGCATCATATACCGCTCTGAGCACTTTATCCGTAACAAATAGTCCTCCGTGACACGATATTTCTACCACGTCTTCTCCGGTATAACTTTTAGGAGCTCTGAAAACGAGAGCAACAACATTGTCAATGGTTCCGCTCTTGTCAGATGCCTTACCGTAGAGGGCAGAATATCCGGGAATGTCTTTGAGCTTTTTCCCGTTAAATGAGGAAAAGACACTATCGGCAACACTTACGGATTTTTCTCCTGAAATTCTAATGACTCCTAATCCGCCCGGTGCTCTGCCGGTTGAAATTGCCGCTATTGTGCTCATTTTTCCTCACCTGCTCTCTTCTTCCTGAGTTCTTTAAAAAAATCTGACAAAATCTGCGCACACTCATTTTCAAGAATACCGCCTTCATAAAGTGGCTTGTGCGTGAAATTCATATCAAAAAGTCGTGCTGCCGAAATGACAGCACCGTTTTTTAGATCATTTGCCCCGAAATATACTTTTTTTATTCTTGAATTTATAATTGCCCCTGCACACATGGGACACGGCTCAAGTGTGACATACATCTCACATTTCCAAAGTCTCCATCCGCCGAGATTTTTACAGGCATTGTCAATCGCCTCAATTTCAGCGTGATGCAGGGCATTTTTCACGGTTTCTCTGCGGTTTCTTCCCTCTCCGACGATTTTTCCGTCGCACACCACAACTGCTCCGACGGGAACCTCACCTTCGTCTGCAGATTTTTGTGCCAAAGAAATCGCATATTTCATAAAATCATATTTTTCCATAATCAATGCTTTATATTGCTGATTGTTATTAATGTCAATAAAACCAATGCTGTGATCATCGGGCCGTTTGAAACGAATGCCTTTATTTTTTCACCTGCAGACAATCGGGATTTTGCCTCATTGAAATATATTCTGTATTTCATTCTTGCAAATCTGACAACTCCGAATACACCGACAAGAGCAAAAACGAGGAGCATAACATATGTTACTACGACCGAAACTGTTTCGCTGAAATTGTCGGAAAGACTTACAACGAGAACAGAATAAAAATTATTGATGAAATGAAGAATTATTGATGGCCACAGACTGCCGGTAGTAACCGCAAGATAACCGAGCAAAAGACCGCCGATTACGGTATAAGGAATCTGAACCATATTTCCATGCATAAATGCAAAAAGTACTGCTGAGGAAATTATCGCAAATCTGTCACCGAATTTCCTTAACGGTTGCATCACTATTCCTCGGATTGCAGTTTCTTCAACAATTGCAGGAACAAACGCAACCGCAATAATGCCGATTGCCGTTCCGTCCAGACCCTTCATCGAAATTCCGTCCACCGATGAGGTAAATTCCACACCGAAAATGCTTTGGAAAAACGCGGAAATATAATTTATTCCGATAGCACTGAAAATCATCAGAGGCAAAAACATCATAACAAGATATGTTGCCTCTTTTTTATCATACACCGTACCGAAAGGCAAAGTATCCGACAATTTATCCTTTTTCAGTGCTTTGTGTATTATTATGAAAGGAATTCCGATTGATATTATGGTAACGACAATATCAAATGCGAGTGATGTTACGCTGTCGCTGTATATTTTATTTATGGATGGGAATATCCACGAGGTGAAAACTACAACGAACGAGAGAGCATAGGATATTAGCACGTATAAAATCACGGCAAGCCCGCACCTGCTCCCGATTTTTTTCAGTTTTTCCTTTTCAAGCTCTTTCTGAGAAAAATTATAATATTGTTCGTTAAACATCTGATTTCCGCCCGCATAATACGGTGGTGTCCATCCGTCAAACTGACCGTTACGGTTAAAATTATTGTTCATATTCTGCTCCCTTAGTCAGTCTGTCATGATACATAACCGCCGAGAACATTGATGGCGGTTTTTCTGTTTTCTTCAAGTTTGATATTTGTAGTGCCGTAAAGCTCCATCTGAAGTTGTTTTGCCGCAAGAGGATAGTCAATTACCCATATCCATGCGGTTGACCTTGAATTGTACGGTTTTCTTGTATCCGCAGAGGGCATTGTAATTTCTGTTATTTCAAAACTTGCCCAGCCGTCAGTTACCGCCTTTGCAGCATATCCGAGAATTGCTTTTTGGCTGATATTCGTTCTGACATTTGCAAGAATAACGTCAGCAACCGCGTTAATTTCCGACAATGTTGCTCCCTTACATCTCTGAATAAGAGAATTAATAACCTGGCGCTGTCTTTTTACACGGCTTATATCCCCGTCTGCATCGGATTTTCTTACTCGGCTGAATCTCAATGCTTCTTCTCCGTTAAGAAGAACATTGTTGCCGCTCGGGAATCCATGGCTCAAAAATTCTGCAACATAAGCAGGAACATCTACTCTTACTCCGCCGAGAACATCGATAACCTGAACAAAAGAGTCAAAATCCACCATCACATATCCGTCAATTTTAAACTTATAATCATTTTCTATTGTTTCTATCAGATATCCGGGACCTCCGTTTGCACAAGCCGCATTAAGCTTTGCAAATCTGTCAAAGCCCTCCATATAGGTATAGCTGTCTCGCATAAACGAAACCAGCTTGATCGTCTTTTTCTCCGGATTTATGGAAACGACCATCATAACGTCAGTATTTCCTTTATCGGTTACGTTAGCTCTGCCCGGTTGTGTTGATGAAGCATCACTGCCGATAAGAAGAATATTAATAACATTTTTATCGCTGAGCTTATCTCCGCCGTTTGTTGCCCAATTTTTTAATATTTCTTTGAAATCGTTACCGCTTACATCATCTATTTCACTGAAATCGATAACATCATCCTCTGACTCAATAAACTCCTTTTCAGTATCTATTGTCGTTTTTTCGGGTTCATCATAATCAATAAGCTGAAGCTTTTGATATATAAATCCGGCAACTACTGCTATAACGGCAAGGATAATTGCAAAAAAAGGAATAAGAAATATGAGAATCCGTTTTTTCTTTTTCTTTTCTTTTTGGGAGAATTCTACAATTTCTTCAGATATATTATCTTTTTCGTTGCTCATAAATGTCTTTCCTTTCACACTAAGAAAAAATTATTCCGCGTCAACATCCTCAGCTGCTTCTTCCGTCTGTTCCTCGTGCTCGGCAAGAGAAATCGTCACAACCTTTTCTCCGTCCTTTGTCTTCATAAGAATTACACCCTTTGACGGACGGTTGCATTCTCTTACCTGTTCGGCAGGAAGACGGATAATAATTCCGTCAGACGAAATCATAATTATATCCTGGTTTTCTTCTACCATTTCAACAGCACATACCTCGCCGTATTGCTCTGTATGATAGTTTGTAAGTCCCTTACCGCCACGGTTCTGAACACGGTAATTTGAAACATCACTTCTTCTGCCGTATCCTTTTTCGCTGATAGTAAGAACCTTTCCCTCATCACCGAAGATGACCATTCCCACAACCTCGTCATCCTCACCGAGAGTAATTGCGCGCACACCTCGGGCAGTTCTGCCGATTGCTCTCGCATCGTTTTCATTAAAGCAGATGCTCATTCCCTTTCGGGTTGCAACCATAAGATTCTGTTCGCCGTCTGTAAGCTTTACCCAACGAAGCTCGTCACCCTCATCAAGATTGATGGCAATAATACCGCTCTTTCGGATATTTTTATATGCATCAAGCTCTGTTCTCTTAATAATACCGTTCTTTGTTGCCATACAGAGATAATATTTATTTTCTCCGAAATCAGGAACACGAAGCATAGCGGTAACCTTTTCTTCTGCTGTTATGGGAAGAATATTTACAATATTCATACCCTTGCTTGTTCTTGTTCCTTCAGGAATTTCATAGCCTTTAAGACGGTACATTTTTCCTTCTGAAGTGAAGAAAAGAATATAGTCGTGAGAAGAACAAATAAACATACTTTCAGCATAATCCTCTTCACGACGGCTCATTCCCTTTATTCCTTTACCGCCGCGGCGCTGAACCTGATATGTTTCAACAGGCTGACGCTTAATGTATCCCATTTTTGTGAGAGTAAATACACAATCCTCTTCAGCAATAAGATCTTCAATATCCACTTCACCGAGAACATTTGAAATCTCTGTCTTTCTTTCATCACCGTATTTTTTGCCGATAACGGAAAGTTCTTCTTTAAGAATTTCTTTAACCTTTTCTTCAGAACCGAGAATTTCAAGATATTCTCTGATTTTTTCTCTTAACTCATCGCGCTCTGCAATTATTTTGTGAATTTCAAGACCCGCCAACTGACCGAGCTGGAAATTCACGATAGCTGTTGCCTGCGGATCATCAAAATCGAATTTTTCCATAATTGCCGCTTTTGCTTCGGGTTTGCCGCCCTTGCAGGCACGGATTGTGGCAATAATTTCATCCACTATATCAATGGCTCGGGCAAGTCCTTCAAGTATATGTTCTCTCGCCTGAGCTTTATTGAGATCAAATTGTGTTCTTCTTGTTATAATTTCACATTGGAACTTGATATATTCCTCTATTATCTGTTTAAGAGTAAGAATTTTCGGTTCACCGTTAACAAGTGCAAGCTGAATTATACCGTAGGATATCTGAAGCTGTGTCATCTGATAAAGCTGATTAAGAATTACCTGCGGATTGGCATCTCGTTTTAAATCAATAACTATTTTCATACCGCCGCCGCGCTTTGATGAATAGTCATTTATATCGGAAAGACCCTCAATTCTCTTATCCTTATGTAAATCTGCAATAGATTCAATAAGACGAGCTTTGTTTACCTGATAAGGAAGCTCTGTAATTATAATCTGGAAACGTCCGTTTTTCTCATTTTCAACGATTTCAGCACGACCGCGAAGTGTAATTTTGCCGCGTCCTGTTGCATATGCAGCACGGATACCGCTTCTTCCCATAATAATACCGCTTGTGGGGAAGTCAGGTCCTTTGATATGCTCCATAATATCGTCAAGCTCTGCTTCGGGATTATCGATTACACAGCAGATACCGTCAATAAGCTCTCCGAGGTTATGAGGAGGAATATTCGTTGCCATACCGACAGCAATACCTGTTGAGCCGTTTGCAAGAAGATTGGGATATCTTGACGGCAAAACAGTTGGCTCTTTAAGACGGTCATCGTAGTTAGTTGTAAAATCAACCGTATCCTTATCAATATTTGTGAGCATTTCAAGAGCAATTTTGCTCATTCTCGATTCTGTATAACGGTATGCAGCAGGCGGGTCACCGTCAACTGAACCGAAGTTACCGTGACCGTCAACAAGAACATATCTCATTGAGAAATCCTGTGCAAGACGTACCATTGCATCGTAAACAGAAGCATCACCGTGCGGATGATATCTACCGAGCACTGAACCGACTGTATCGGCACATTTACGGTGTGGCTTGTCCGGATAAAGTGAATTTTCATACATCGTATAGAGAATTCTTCTGTGAACGGGCTTGAGGCCGTCACGGACATCGGGAAGTGCACGTGAAGTCAAAACTGCCATTGAATAGCTAAGAAATGATTCTCTCATTTCCTTGTTAATCTCAACATTTATAATATTTTGTTCTTCAAGTGGTGTATATCCACCTAAATTTTGATTACTAATTTTACTCATTTTTTTACCTCTTAAATGTCAAGATTCTTAACATACTTTGCATTTTTCTCAATAAATTCTCTGCGCGGTTCAACCTTGTCACCCATAAGAATTGAAAAAGTTTCATCTGCTTCCATTGCATCTTCAAGTGTTACTCGGAGCATTGTTCGTGTTGCCGGGTCCATTGTTGTTTCCCACAACTGTTCGGGGTCCATTTCACCAAGACCTTTATATCTCTGAACGTCACAATTTTGTCCCATTTCTTCAATAAATGCATCTCGCTGTTCATCAGAGAAAGCATATTCATGGCGTTTGCCCTTGCTTACCTTGAAAAGCGGAGGCTGAGCAATATAAATAAATCCCTCGGTAATCAAATCTTTCATATATCTGAAGAAAAATGTGAGAAGAAGTGTTCTGATATGCTGACCGTCAACGTCGGCATCGGCCATAATTACGATTTTGTGGTAACGGAGTTTTTCAATATTAAACTCCTCTCCGATACCCGTACCGAGTGCTGTTACAACAGGAGTTAATTTATCATTGCCAATAACCTTGTCGATTCTTGCCTTTTCAACATTGAGCATTTTACCCCAAAGTGGGAGAATTGCCTGAATTCTGTTATCTCTGCCCTCTTTAGCAGAGCCACCTGCAGAGTCACCCTCGACAATGAAGATTTCAGTGTTTTCGGGATTTTTATCAATACAGTCGGCAAGCTTACCGGGAAGTGAGTTACCTTCAAGTGCTGATTTTCTTCTTGCACTGTCTCTTGCTTTTCTTGCAGCTTCACGGGCACGTGATGCATCAAGCGCTTTATTGAAAATTGCCTTTGCTGCCTGCGGATTTTCTTCAAAATATGTCATAAGCTTTTCATACATCATCTTTGACACAATTGTCTGCATTTCCGTATTACCGAGCTTACCTTTTGTCTGTCCTTCAAATTCTGCTTCCGTAAGCTTTACGCTGATAACTGCCGTTAATCCTTCACGGACATCATCGCCGGAAAGATTTTTATCGTTATCCTTTAACAGCTTAAATTTTCTTCCGTATTCATTAAATACTCTTGTAAGTGCCGTTTTGAAACCGTTTTCGTGAGTTCCGCCGTCAATTGTGCGCACTCCGTTGGCAAAGCTGAGAATAATCTCATTATAACCGTCGTTATATGAAAGTGAAACCTCTGCACTTCTGTCACCGCTGACTGTTGTGAAATGCATGATATCATCAACAACAGGAGTAAGTCCGCGGCTTGTATTTATATAGTCAACAAATGATTTTATACCTCCCTCATAGCAGAATTTTTCTTCAACTATATTATCGGGATCGCGCTTATCCGTAAGCGTAATTGAAAGACCTGCATTAAGAAATGCCTGCTCACGAAGTCTGCGTTGAAGAGTTTCATATTCATAAACGGTAGTTTCGGTAAATATTTCCGGGTCAGCCTTGAACTTAATGAATGTTCCGGTTTCGTTTGTGTCTCCCACAATTTCAAGCTCACTAGCAATATTACCGCGTTCAAATCTCTGACGGTGAATATGACCGTTCTGACTTACTTCTACTACAAACCATTCGGAAAGTGCGTTAACTACAGACGAACCGACACCGTGAAGACCGCCGGACACCTTATAACCGCTGCCGCCGAATTTACCGCCTGCGTGAAGAACCGTCAAAACAACCGTAACCGCGGGAAGTCCTTGCTGTTCATTTATGCCGACCGGAATTCCACGACCATTATCACGGACAGTAATAATATCATCAGGTAGAATTTCTACCTCTATATGTGTGCAATATCCTGCAAGTGCTTCATCAATTGAGTTATCCACAATTTCATAAACCAAATGATGAAGACCCTTAGGTCCCGTTGAACCTATATACATACCGGGACGCTTTCTTACCGCTTCAAGTCCCTCGAGAACCTGAATGGCAGAGGCATCATATGTTTCGGTTACAACTGTGTCCATAACCTCTTCTTCAATTGGATTTTTAATCTGATCGCTCATTTTTTTCCTCCGTCAAAAATTTGACATTTTATTTTATTCTTTTAAATATTGTTGATGTATTAAGAGGTGAAATATAAATTTTTTTTTCTTTTCCCGTGGTCACTATAAATGATTTCGGTAATTCTTCAAATGAAACTGTTTCACATTCACCTTTTTTTTCTGCAGAATTGATATATTCTCTCGTTGCTTTTGAAACTGTTGTATTATCAAGATCAAAAATGCCTAAAATATCATTGTTTCTGATTAAATAATTTGTTCCTATGTTGAGATACATCAATTCACCGCTTTTCCTTTTTCTATTTTAAATATCTTACCGGCATTAAGCCTCGATACCGTTTCTTTTTCACAACAGGAAATAAAAACCTGTTTTCCGGTCATTTTATTTAAAATATAATTTTGTCTTGTTATGTCAAGCTCACTCATTACATCATCAAGAAGTATAATCGGATGTTCGCCCTTTAAATCCTTTATGATTTCTGCTTCTCCCAATTTCATACTAAGAGATGCACTTCTCTGCTGTCCCTGTGAACCGAATTTTCTTGCTGAAATTTTATTTATCAGGATTTCAATATCATCTCTGTGCGGACCGCTTGTTGTATTTTTTAAATATAAATCATTCGGTCTGTGTTTTTTCATAGTTTCAAAATAAATTTTAGCTATATCTTCTTTTTGTTCACTCTCATATCTTACATTACTGAGATATTTTATTGACAGCTCTTCCTTTTCCCCGGAAATTCCGTTATAAATTTCAGTGGACTTTTTCTGAAGCTTTTTTATATATTCTATTCTGTCATAAATTACCTCTGATCCCGCAATTGCGATTTTTTCGTCCCAGATATCAAGAGTATCAAGTAATGACGGATTTTCTGCCGCATTTTTTAACAACGCATTTTTTTGCTGAATTAGATGATTAAAATACATCAGTTTTTTTGCATAAAGATTATCTATCTGACTAATTGCGGTATCAATAAATTTTCGTCTGTTTACGGGCCCGTCCTTAATCAGTGATAAGTGAATCGGAGAAAACACAACGCTGTAATATTTTCCTATCAGCTCACGCGGAGAATTAAGACTTATTCCGTTAAGTATTGCCGATCTTTTTTTATCAATAAAAACCGTTGCATTATTTTCTCTTAATTCTGTTTCAAAATTAATTGATATCTCCGAATAATCACTTTCAAATTTTACTAATTCTGTATCCTTTGAATTTCTGAAGCTTTTACATCCCGTAAAAAGCCAGACGGCTTCAAGGAGATTTGTTTTTCCCTGGCCGTTCTGACCGTATATTACGTTTATTTCTTTATGAGGATTTATTTCCATAAGGTCTATATTACGAAAATTTTCAATTTTTATATTTTTTATAAACATCAGTTTACCTCATAAATAACAGAATCAAATTCTACTTTATCTCCGGTTCTTATTTTTTTTCCTCTTGCGGAACAGATTTCTCCGTTAACCTTTACTTCGTTATCCTGTATGACAATTTTTGCATGTCCGCCCGTCATAACCGCGTTACAAAGCTTTAAAAGAGAATCAAGTCTTATAAATTCCCCGTCAATTCTTATTTCTTTATGTTCTTTTTTCTTTATATGTGCCGATATTTTTTTCATTATCAGTTCATCCTTACGGGAAGTACCATAAATAAAAAGTTTCTTTCATATATAAGAGAACCGTCATCCTCAGGTACTATAATAATAGGTGAAACAGAGCCGTTGAGTCTTAATGTTATTTCATCTGTATCACAAACCTTAAGAGCGTCAAGAAGATATTTATTGTTAAATCCTATTTCTACTCTTTCTCCCTGAATGTCTGCTAAAATTCTGTCATTTGCTGTTCCGAGAGCAGTTGTACTTGATATTCTTATAGACTCATTATCAAAAATACATCTGATATAACTCTTTATTCTTTCGGTAATAATAAGAGACGTTCTCTCAATACTGCTTATTATTTTTCTTGTATTAACCTTAACCTCTGTTTTTGCCGTTGTGGGAATTGCACTTTTATAGCTTAAAAATTCTCCTTCAAGAAGTCTTGAAACTATAACATATGAACCGCATTCAAACATAATATGACGTGAAGCCACAACCATTGAAACTGTTTCTTCACCGTCTCCTGCAAGCTTCATAATCTCATTAAGAGTCTTTTTAGGGATTATGAATATTTTTTCTTCTCCCTCATAATCTATTTTTTCATTTCTTATTGCAAGCTTATATCCGTCAACAGCAACAAGTCTTATATTACCGGAGGATATTTCAAATCTTACTCCTGTATGAACTATTTTTGCTCCGTTATCCGCAGTAGCAAAAATTGTCTTTTTTATCATATCCTTTAATGTTTCGCCTTTAATTACAATCGGAAAACCTCCCGAAACTGTCGGAAGCTCAGGATATTCCTCTTCTGAAAAACCTGTAATTGAAAATTCCGAATCACCACTCTTTATTTTGCATATTAGTCTTTCGTCACATTCAATGGTTACAAGCTCGTCGGGTACATTTCTGAGAATGTCACATATAATTTTTGCATTTAATATAATGCTTCCGGTCTGCTCAACTCTTCCCTCGACAGAAGTAATAATACCCATTTCAAGATCGTATCCCGTAAGCATTATTCTGTCATTTTCAGCTTTTATTAAAATTCCCTCAATAGTAGGTAAGTTTGTTGATTTTGAAGATGTTGCTCGCTGAACGTTCATGCAAGCTTCACTTAAAATTTGTGAGGAACACGTAAATTTCATAGTCGTTCTCCTTTAAATATTTAAAAATAAAAGTTTAGTATTAGTAGTAGAGGCTGTTTAAAATGTTGAAAACTGCCGTATTCCTTGTAAAATAAAGGAAAATTAAGAAATTTTAGTTTTTAAAAACCTTTTGATTTGTTGTCAATAAAAAAGATATAAATTAACTTGTCAAAAAGTAAAATGTTGAAAACTAAAAAAATGTTGAAAACTTAGTCATTTATATTCTTAATTATATCATTTATTGTTGATTTGAATTTTGAATCGGATGACATTTTTTGCTGTACATTTTTAAGAGAGCTGTTAACCGTAGAATGATTTCTGCCGAAAACTTTTCCGACTTCGTCCTGGGAAAGATTTGTTATTTCTCTTATAATATACATTGCAGCCTGACGGGCGCTGTTGATATTTGCATCGCGCTTTTCACTCTTAAGCTGTTCTGGAGTTACACCGAAGGTAAATGACACTTTATCAAGTATATTATCAATTACAACACCTACCGGCTGACTTGTTATGAGAATATCCTTTAAAATATCTTTTGCAATTTCTACTGTAGGAGTAACATTATTAAAGGAGCAGTATGCGTAGATATTTTTAACGGCACTGCCCATTTGTCTGACATTGCTCTTTATATTTTCTGCAATAAAGCTGCATACGTCATCTGGAAGCTCAAATCTTAAAAGATTTGCTTTATCCTTGATAATTGCAACTCGGGTTTCAAAATCCGGAGGCTGAATATCGCAAAGAAGTCCGCTTTCAAATCTTGTTTTTAATCTGTCCTCAATTTTAGGAATTGCACTTGGCGGCTTATCCGAGGTGAGAACAATTTGTTTTCCTGCCTTAATGAGAGTGTCAAAAGTGTGGAAAACCTCTTCTTCGGTCTGACTTTTTCCTGCTATAAACTGAATATCGTCAACAAGCAAAGCATCACAGGTTCTGAATTTGTTGTGAAAATCGTATGTAGTTTTTGTCTGTAATGCAAAGAAAAGCTCATTTGTAAGATTTTCACTTGTTGTATAAACAATATTCAAATCGGGATTATTTGATTTTAATTTTTCAATAATTGCATTGAGAAGGTGAGTTTTGCCGAGTCCGGAATTTCCGTAAATAAAAAGAGGATTAAAAACAGAACCGGGAGTTTCTGCAACTCTCATAGATGCGGTATAAGCAAATTTGTTTGAAGGACCTACAACGAAATTATTGAAAGTAAGCTTAGCATTTTCAAGATTTGAATAACCTGAGTCAAATTTTGAAATATTTTCTTCTGCGGATTTATCTTTAGGAACATTTTCAAACGGAATAAGTTCAATTTCAACATTGAAGCCCATAACATTAAAAAATGCTTCTTCAATAAGTGAACGGTATTTTGACATTATAAGGTCAATTTTAAATCCGGGAGCAGCTATGATTACTCGTTCTGCTTCAATTTTTATGAGTTTTAGAGGATCAATCCACATATTAAAAGCTATTGTGTTCATATTTTCACGGCAATAGTTTAATACTGCATCCCAGAATTCTGAATATGAATTCATTTATTCAAATCCTTTCTGAAAAAATAATTTATAAAAGGGAAAATGCTTTAATTTTAATAAAAACGGCTTTATTTTGTTTTTTACCCTGTTATGTGTGTAGTACCTCATTTTTAGTATTAACTAATTTTAGCATACTTTTAGACAGAATTCAATGGAAAAAATAATAAATATACTATTATATATATAATTAAAATAGTGCAAAATTTCAGAAGAAAAAAATAAAAAAATTATTTTTTTGAAGAAAAATGAAGAAAAAACACAATATATAGTTAAATAATAAGAAAATGAGATAAAAAAACAAAATATGTTGAAAAAAGTATATAATATTTTTTTGGTTGACAAGTTGACAATTTTTTTATATAATGACTACTCGCAGATATTTTTAGAATGTGTGACTATATTATGAAACGGAGGAGTAGTAATGAAAAGAACTTATCAGCCAAAAAAGCGTCATCGTAAGATGGAACACGGCTTCCGTAAGAGAATGTCTGACAGAAACGGCAGAAAGGTACTTGCTCGCAGAAGAGCTAAGGGCAGAAAGCAGTTGACATACTGATTTTAGTTGTCAGATGGGTAAAAAATTGAAAAAAACAGTAACAATCAAAAGTAACTGTGATTTCCGTAGATTATACGGCAAAGGAAAAGTATTTCAGGCTCCTGCACTGGTTTCTTATGTAATGAAAAACCGTGCGGGAATTTGTCGTGTAGGAATAACATCATCAAAAAAGATAGGAAATGCTGTTGAAAGAAACAGAGCGCGACGTGTTATAAGAGCAGCATATCAGTCTCTTGAGGATAAAATAAGCGGAAATTATGATATTATTTTTGTGGCACGCACAAAGACAAAATATGTCAAAAGCACATATCTTGAGGATGTTATGAAAAAACAGCTCACAGAAGCAGGAGTAATAAATGAAAAAACTGATAATTAAGGCAATCAGAATTTATCAAAGAAAAATTTCTCCTCTTTTCGGGCCGCGTTGCCGATATTACCCGACCTGCTCACAATATGCAGTTGAAGCCGTTGAAAGATTCGGAGTTTTTAAAGGCTCCCTACTCGCACTGTCAAGATTATTACGGTGTAACCCATTATTTCCGGGAGGATATGATCCTGTTCCGGAAAAAAAGAAAAAAGACTAAAAAGGTCCCTATATTCCGGAGGACAAAATGGATTTTATCAGAGAAATTTTTTCAATCCCTTTCGGTTACCTCATAGGATTTTTCTATGATATCAGCGGTAACTACCTTTTATCCTTGTTGCTAATGACGATCTGCGTCAGACTTGTTTTACTTCCGTCCTCGATAAAGCAACAGAAGGGTATGGCTAAAACACAGAGAATGCAGCCAAAAATAAAAAGAATAAGAGAAAAATATGCTAACAATCAGCAAAAAATGAATGAGGCAATTCAAGAGCTTTATTCAAGAGAAGGTTATTCGTCAATGGCGGGCGGATGTCTTCCGATGCTTATTCAGCTTCCCATCATGATGGGTGTTTATTTTGTAAACTATAAGGTGCTTGATTATGTTCTTCATATCGCAGACGCAGACCTTGAACTTATAAAAAATGCAGTTCGTGCGTTACCCGAGGATGTTCTCGGTAAGGTAACAAATCTTGAATATCAGATTGAATTGATTGCAATTCAACACTTTGATAAACTTGATCTGACAGGTGTTTCAACCGGCGCACAGGAGGCAATTTCAAAATTCATTGACGAATTTTCAATTTTCGGAGTAAACCTTTCACAGACACCCGACATTCATATGGGTGCTACATGGTTATGGCTTGTTCCTGTTCTTACAGGTGTTGTTTCTCTTGCTACGGGTATTTACAGCTATGTAAGACAAAAGAAAACAAATCCTGAAATGGCAAAAAATCCGTCAATGGGATGTATGTCACTTATGACACCTGCAATGAGCATTTACTTCTCTTTCCTTTTCCCTGCAAGCGTTGGTGTTTATATCATAATGTCATCATCACTTTCATTTGTTCAGATGATTGTTATGAATAAAGTGTATTCACCGAAAAAAGTTCTCGCAAGGGAAATGGTAAATGAAACAATTAACCGTCGTGCAAGAGAAGAAATTCTTAAAAAAGCAGCAGAAAAGAATAACGAAGAATAACTGAGGTATAAATATGATTAAAGAAGCAATCGGAGTCGGTACCACGGTTGAAGAAGCAAAAGCTGCGGCAATGCTTGAGCTTGGTATCAGCGATTTTGATGATTTCAAGGTTGAAGTTATCCAAACTCCAACCAAAAAAATTCTCGGTCTTTTCGGTGGAAATCCCGCAAAGGTGAAGGTTTCTGTCAATGTTCCCGATCCTAAGCCGGAAAAGAAACAGAATAATAAGCATAACGCTAAAAAGCCGGAAAAGAAGTCAGAACCGAAGCCGGAGAAAAAGAAAGAAGCAAAAGAACCTGTTAAAGCAGAAAAGAAACAAGAGGAAGCTCCTCTCGTTGAGACAAATCTTTACGGTAAAACTGCCGAATATATCAAATCAATAGTTCTTTCACTCGGAATGGAAGAATGCAATATCACTGAAAAATCAAATGACGAAGAAATTTCCTTTGAACTTGATTGCGGTGATGATTACGGTATTATTATCGGAAAGCGCGGAGAAACACTTGATGCGATCCAGTATCTCGCAAGAATGGTTGCCAACAAGGGAAATTCAAGCTATAAGAGAGTTTCTATCAATGTGGGTAACTACCGTGCAAAGAGAGAAGAAACTCTTAAAGCACTCGCACGAAAAACAGCAATTAAGGCAGTTCGTCAGAGCAGAAATATATCTCTTGAGCCTATGAATCCATATGAAAGAAGAATAATTCATACGGCAGTTCAGGAAATCGAGGGAGCAACATCTCATTCAGTTGGTTCTGATCTTGACAGACGTGTTGTTATTTCTCCTGTTGACGGAGCAAAAAATAACGGTAATCACCGCGGCAGAAATAACAGAAACGGCGGCAGACGCGAGAGAAAAGAGGCTTATAAGCCGGAGATTTCTCCCGACAGAGCACCGAAGAGCGATTTTGAAGGAACTTCTCTTTACGGAAAAGTTGAAGTGCGCTCAGCTAACACAGAAGAATAAAAATTATGGTAGGGCGGGGGCTTTTGCTCCCGCCGTATTTTTATTTTAGGAATTGATATTATGGAATATTTCGCAAAAGAATATGATGTTGCAGTTATAGGAGCCGGGCATGCAGGAATAGAGGCTGCACTTGCTTCTGCAAGATTAGGTGCATCAACGGTTATATTTACGATAAATATGGATTGGGTCGGCAATATGCCGTGTAATCCGTCTATCGGCGGAACATCAAAGGGACATCTTGTAAGAGAAATAGATGCTCTCGGCGGTGAAATGGGTAAGGCAGCAGATAAAAATTCAATACAGACAAGAATGCTTAACCGCGGAAAAGGACCTGCGGTTCACTCTCTGCGCGCACAGATAGACAGACGCGAATATTCAAAATATATGAAGCACACTCTTGAACTGCAGGAAAATCTCGATATGAAGCAGGCGGAGATTGTGGATTTATATAAGGAAGACAAAATTTTTTGTCTCAAAACTCAGTTGAATGCAATTTATAAGGCAAAAGCCGTTATTCTTGCAACGGGAACATTTCTGGGAGGAAGAATATATATAGGCGATGTCTCTTATGAAAGCGGACCCGACGGAATGTTTGCTGCCACAAGACTTTCCGAAGCATTGTATAAATTGAATATTCCCCTCAGAAGATTTAAAACGGGAACTCCTTCAAGAGTTAATAGACGAAGTGTTGATTTTTCTGAGCTTGAAAT
Organism: uncultured Clostridia bacterium; assembly: GCA_937920235.1. Taxonomy (GTDB): domain Bacteria; phylum Bacillota; class Clostridia; order Oscillospirales; family Acutalibacteraceae; genus Fimenecus. The sequence continues at coordinate 156,007 of CALGUK010000034.1, forward strand.
TCAGTACGGTGATGAAAAAACCGTACCGTTTTCCTATGAAACCAAGGAGCCGCCGCAAAACCTTGAGGTTTGTCATATTACATATACAAATGAAGAAACAAAAAAAATTATTCTTGAAAATATTCATCGTTCCCCTCTTTACTCCGGAAAAATAGAGGGAGTCGGACCGAGATATTGTCCGAGTATAGAGGATAAAATTGTAAGATTCAGCGAAAAGGAAAGACATCAGCTTTTCATTGAGCCATGCGGTCTTGATACGGAGGAATTATATCTTCAGGGAATGTCATCTTCATTACCCGAGGACGTTCAGTTAAAATTTCTCAAAAGCATAAAGGGTCTTGAGAATGTTGAGGTTATGAGAACGGCTTATGCGATAGAATATGATTGTGTTGATCCGCTTGCGTTAAAAGCATCACTTGAATTCAATGAAATTCCGGGACTTTTCGGTGCAGGACAGTTTAACGGCTCATCGGGTTATGAAGAGGCGGCGGCACAGGGACTTGTTGCAGGAATAAATGCGGTCAGAAAAATTCAGGGGAAGGATGCCTTTATTCTTGACAGAGCAAGTTCATATATCGGAACTCTTATAGACGATCTTGTCACAAAAGGATGCTCAGACCCTTACAGAATGATGACGTCAAGAAGCGAATACAGACTCTTACTCCGACAGGATAATGCAGATATAAGACTTACAAAATACGGATATGATGTTGGCCTTATTTCAGAGGAAAGATATGAGAGATTTCTTGAAAAGCTTGAACTGATAAAAACAGAAAAGGAAAGAGCAGAATCTGTCACAATTCCTCCGTCAGCCGAAATCAATGAGATGCTTGTTTCACGTGAAACAGCACCGATGAAGACCGGTATCCGTCTGTCAGAGCTGATAAAGAGACCTCAACTTGATTATGACTGTCTGACATCTTTTGACAAAACAAGACCGGATTTGCCGCATGAAGTGATTGAACAGGTAGAAATAGACCTGAAATATGAGGGATATATTAAGCGACAGCAGGCAAAGGTCGATGAAATGAGAAGGCTGGAGATTAAAAAAATTCCTGCAGACATTGATTATGATGATGTATATTCTCTCCGTCTTGAAGCAAGAGAAAAACTCAAAAAGGTAAGACCGGAGAGCGTGGGACAGGCGTCGCGCATAAGCGGTGTTTCCCCTTCTGATATTTCAGTATTGCTTATTCATCTTGCAAAAAGAGAAAAGTAAAAGCTCTGCTTCAAATGATTTTATTTAAGAGGTTTATCTATGCTTAACAAGAATTTATTGTACTCAACAATTGAAAAATTCGGCATATCGGTCGGTGAAGAAGCTTTTTCCCGTCTGGATGTATTTGCAGAAATGCTAATTGAAACAAATAAAAGCTTCAATCTTACCGCAATTAAGGAACCTGACGATGTAACGGTCAAGCATTTTGCAGACTGCCTTTCAATTTTTAAATATGTTGAAATTCCCGAAAATTCAAAAATTATAGATGTGGGAACCGGAGCAGGCTTTCCGGGACTTGTGCTGAAGCTTGCAAGACCTGATATTCAGATGACATTTCTTGACAGCACAAGAAAAAGACTCGGGTTTATAGAAAACGTTTTGTCCGAATGCTCGGTTCAGGGAGAAATTCTCCATATGCGTGCCGAAGAAGCCGCACAGCTGAGCAAATACAGGGAAAAATATGATTTTGCAACGGCAAGGGCGGTTGCGGCATTACCGGTGCTCTCGGAATACTGTCTTCCTTTTGTTAAAACAGGAGGAAAATTTGTATCTATGAAATCTGCCGAAAGCACGGAGGAAATCAGAGATGCGGGAAAGGCAATTTCCGTACTCGGAGGAAAAATCAGCGAAAATATCGTGTTTGATTTGGTCGAAAATATGCCTCGTCGTATTATCATCATTGGAAAAAATTCGCAAACTCCGACAAAGTATCCTCGTCCTTCTGCACAAATATCCAAAAAACCATTAAAATAAAGCTGAAAAGCGTTGATTCATTGTTAAATCGGGCGATGAGAATTGCTTTACAATTTACCCTCTGCAGTGGTATCCTTAAGACACGGACAAGCACTGCGGAGGTTTTATTTATGAGAAAACATAATTTTGATAAAGTCAGATCGGACAGCAAGATTCTCTTGATACCTCAGGGTGACATTATGCCAAACCCGAATCAGCCCAGAAAAAGATTTGATTATGATGAGCTTGAGGGACTTGCACAGAGCATAAGAGCAAACGGAATACTACAGCCTCTTTTGGTAAGAAGCACCGAAAACGGCAAGTATCAGCTCATTGCGGGAGAAAGACGACTCCGGGCGGCAAGGCTTGTAGGTTTAACCAAGGTCCCGTGCATAATCAATGAAATTTCTGAATCGGATTCCGCGGTATTTGCCGTAATAGAAAATCTGCAAAGACAAAATCTTGATTATTTTGAAGAAGCGGAAGCACTTGCTACGTTGATGAGTGATTACAGAATGAGCCAGGAGGAATTGTGCAGAAAGCTCGGAAAGGCTCAGTCAACTCTCTCAAACAAGCTGAGGCTGTTAAAACTGAGTGACGAAATGCGATACAGAATATCAAGAGCCGGTCTTTCGGAGCGTCACGCAAGAGCACTGCTCTCTCTTACCGATGAGGTTCAGCGTGCAAGAGCATTATCTATAATTATCGACAGACACCTGACGGTAAATGAGAGTGAAACGCTTATCGAACAGATGCTCAGAAAAAATGAAGCACCGAAAAGACAGATGCTTAAGGGCTTCAAGGATATCCGCATTTTTATCAATACGCTCAACAATGCGGTTGACACTATACGCAGAGCCGGGATAGATGCGGATTCGGTCAAGACTGAAACAGACGAGTATGTGGAATATATAGTTCGCATCCCGAAGCTTGACGATGTAAAATCCGTTGCAACTTAAATCGATTGCTAATTAAGCGGTAAAATCATCGCGTTATCCCCCGATAACAAAAGCGGTGTTTTTATAAATGTGGCGAGAGCCACTCCATATCCTTCTCTTTCACACCCCACATCCACAGCGAAAGGTTCCTTGAAAAAGGGGCCTTTTGCTGTTTTTGTTGAATTTTGTCGAACTGTATGATAAAATATGCTTTAATTTATTAAGAAGTGGGGAATAAAATGAAAAGGATAATGGCACTTTTACTTACTGCAGTAATTCTTGTATCCGGTATGATTACCGTAAATGCGGAAACGATTCTGATGGGGGATACTGATAATAACGGAGTCATCAATGCGATTGATGTCCGTGCTATATTGCAGATAGCGGCAAGGCTCAAGACAGCAGAGCCCGAAGAAATCAAATATTATGATATGGACAATGATAACGAAATCACAGCGACAGATGCACGTGTCGTTCTCCAGACTGCCGCCGCCCTCATACCGCCAAGGGAATATGTTGAGCAAAACACATCTCCCGAAGAAACGGCATCATCCGTTATAAGAAAAGAATTTATAAATCTTGTAAATGAATACCGGGCAGGATACGGTGTGCCTGCACTTAAAGAAAATGATGTGCTCACGGCAGCGGCAAGTATCAGAGCAGAGGAGTGTTTGACGAAGTTTTCTCACACAAGGCCCAACGGAGAGCCGTATTCCTCTGTGCTTAAGGAAGAACACAAATATGAATATATCAGCGTTGCGGAAAATATCGCATGGAGAAGCACAGGGCCACATTCCTCGGCTGATATTGACAAGGCTTTTGATGAAAGAGAACTTAAATCACTTGCAAACGCGTTTTTTGAAATGTTTACGGATGACGAGCCCCATAAAAACAATATCATTCATCCGAATATGCAGGAGGTAGGCTTTGGGGTAGCTTTTGAGATAAACAAAAAGGATAATACCATAAAGGTGACCTGCAGCTATCTTGCCGCGCAGAGTTATTCGGTCTAAAACCATAAACTGAAACGGAAACAGACAGAAGTTGTTTCACGTGAAACATTATTTATTATTAAATTGTAAAAAATCTTTATTTTCTCTTTAAATTCATAAATTATTGTGATATACTTATATAAAATCGGGTAACAAGGGTGTTCAGTCCCTTTTTACTGTTTCGGAGTGGGATTTTTGGCAAAGGTAGTTTCAATAATCAACCAAAAAGGCGGTGTAGGTAAAACCACTACTGCCGTAAGTCTTGCGGCCGCTGTCGGCGCAGAGGGCTATAGGGTTCTGCTTGCAGATATTGATCCGCAGGGTAACTCTACAAGCGGTTTCGGAATAAACAAAAGAAAAATCGTCAATTCTTCATACGATGTTCTTGTAAAGGATATAAATGCAAACGATGCCGTTATAAAAACAAGATTTAAAAATGTTGATATAATGCCGGCTGACCTTAATCTTGCAGGAGCGGAAGTAGAGCTTATTGATATTGAAAAGAGAGAGAGCCGTCTGAAAATCGCGGTGGCACAGCTCTGGGATAAATATGATTACATTTTCTTTGACTGCCCCCCTTCTCTCGGTCTGATTACGATTAACGCTCTTACTGCATCGGATACTTTTCTTGTACCCGTGCAATGCGAGTTTTATGCACTTGAGGGTCTGGCACAGCTTATGGCAACTGTGCGTCAGGTAAAAAGACTTTATAATCCGCATATTGAGCTCGAGGGAGTTCTTCAAACGATGTATGACGGCAGACTTAACCTTACTCAGCAGGTTGTAACGGAAATAAAAAAATTCTTTCCAAATAAAGTCTATAAGACAACTATTCCGAGAAATGTCAGACTTTCGGAGGCTCCGTCTTTCGGTGAGCCGATTATATATTACGACAAAAATTCAAAGGGTGCAGCGGCATATACGGAGTTTGCGCACGAGTTCTTGTCACAGCAGAAGCGATGAGGTGAACAGATGGCAAAAAAAGGTGGATTGGGCAGAGGAATGGATGCTCTTTTTCTTGATAATTCGGCAGACAGCAGCGAAAACTCTGTAACAACGCTGAATATCAATGAAATTGAGCCTAACAGAAATCAGCCGAGAAAAATTTTCAGCGAAAAAGGTCTTGAGGAGCTTGCAAAAAGTGTTGAGCAGAACGGAATTATCCAGCCTGTCCTCGTGAGGCCGATGTCCGACGGAAGCTATCAGCTTATCGCAGGTGAACGCCGTTGGAGAGCGGCAAGAATGGCGGGTCTTCACGATATTCCGGTAACAATCCGTGAAATGACGGATGAGGAAGCAAGCGTGTTTGCCCTTATAGAAAACCTGCAGAGAGAAGATCTTAACCCTGTTGAAGAGGCGCAAGGATTAAAGTCTCTTATTGAAACATACGGCTTTACACAGGAGGAAGCTGCCGACAGAGTCGGAAAATCAAGAACGGCAGTTACCAATACATTGAGACTTCTTAAGCTCCCCTCACCCGTTCTCAGTTTATTGAGCGACGGTAAGCTTTCGGCAGGCCACGCACGAGCCCTGCTGGGTCTTGATGAAGAAAAGGAAATGCAAAGAATAGCCGATGCGGCGGTAACTCAGCAGTTATCGGTCCGCCAGGTTGAAAAGATGGTTAAATACGCTTCGCAGGGCGAAAAACCTTCACCTGCCAAAAGATCAAAGAAGCGTGACAGATATTATGACGAGGTTGAAATTGCGCTGACAAATCTCCTCGGAAGAAAAGTCAGAATTTATTTGTCAAATTCGGGCAATAAGGGTACTCTTGAGTTTGAATTTTTCGGCAAAGACGATCTGACAAAATTAGCAAAAGAATTTGATAAATAAGGTGGGAAAAAAATGCTTGACATTAAATTTCTGAGAGCTAATCCGGAAGTTGTTAAGGAAAACATAAAAAAGAAATACCAGGACGAGAAGCTTCCTTTGGTTGATAAGGTTATTGAGCTTGATAAAGAATACCGTGAGGCAAAGGGCAGAGGCGACGAGCTCCGTGCAATGCGTAACTCTGTCAGCAAGGAAATCGGCGGGCTTATGGCTCAGGGCAAAAGAGAAGAAGCCGAGGTTGTAAAGCAAAAGGTCAAGGATATGGCTGATGAGCTTGCGGCACTTCAGGTAAAAGAGGGAGAGTTAGAAGCAGAAATCCGAAAGATAATGCTTGTTATCCCCAATATCATCGACGACAGCGTTCCGATAGGTAAGGACGACAGTGAAAATGTTGAAATTCAGCGTTACGGTGAGCCGAAGGTTCCCGATTTTGAAGTCCCCTATCACGTTGACATTATGGAAAGTCTCAACGGTATTGATCTTGATGCGGCAAGAAAGACCAGCGGTAACGGATTCTACTATCTTTGCGGTGATATTGCCAGACTTCATTCTGCAATTCTCTCATATGCACGCGATTTTATGATTGACAGAGGTTTTACCTATTACATTCCTCCGTTTATGATCCGCAGTGAGGTGGTTACGGGTGTAATGAGCTTTGCGGAAATGGAAAATATGATGTATAAGATTGAGGGCGAGGATCTTTATCTTATCGGAACAAGCGAACACTCAATGATAGGTAAGTTTATTGACACCTTCACTCCTGAGGATGAGCTTCCCAAGACGTTGACAAGCTATTCTCCCTGCTTCCGTAAGGAAGTCGGTGCTCACGGTATTGAAGAGCGCGGTGTTTACAGAATTCATCAGTTTGAAAAGCAGGAAATGATAGTTGTCTGCAAACCGGAAGACAGTATGAAGTGGTATGATAAGCTCTGGCAGAATTCGGTTGATTTCTTCCGTTCACTTGATATTCCGGTCAGAACTCTTGAGTGCTGCTCGGGTGATCTGGCAGACTTAAAGGTAAAGAGCTGTGATGTTGAAGCATGGAGCCCGCGTCAACAGAAGTATTTTGAAGTAGGTTCCTGCTCAAATCTCGGTGATGCACAGGCAAGACGACTCGGAATCAGAGTCAAGTCAAAGGACGGTAATTATTTTGCACATACTCTTAACAATACCGTTGTTGCTCCGCCGAGAATGTTGATTGCATTTCTTGAAAACAATCTCAATGAGGACGGAAGTATAAATATTCCCGAACCGTTGAGAATGTATATGGGTGGAAAGACTAAAATTGAAAAATAATTGATTTTCTTAGGAGAAGGATATACAATGGATAAGAAAATAGTTAGAGTTTTAAGCATTATTATTGCTTTTGTACTTCTCACCTGTTGCTTTGCAGGCTGCGGAGACGAAAGAAACTTTGAAAAAACCGGTGATGTTACAACAACCGACCCGGCAAAAGAGCAGACAACCGATCCGATTGAAATTCCGGAAAATATCAATACTCTTACCGGGAAAGCTGATCTGTCGGCTTCTGCGGTAAACGGCAGACCCATAGCGATTATGGTCGAAAACTCACCTGCTGCGAGACCTCAATGGGGTATCACAACTCCCGACATTGTTGTTGAGGGTGTTGCAGAGGGCGGAATTACAAGAATGATGTGGATTTATTCCGATATCGAGGATATTCCGAATAAGGTCGGCCCGGTAAGAAGTGCGCGTCATGATTTTGTTGAAATTGCAAGCGGAATGAATGCTATTTTCGTTCATTGGGGTGGAAGCGACGGCTCAAGAGTCGGCAAGACGCTCGGTTATCAGACAATCAGAAATCTGAAGGTAAATAATATTGACGGTATGGATTACAGCGGTTCATACTTCTTCAGAGACACAACAAGAAATGTCAGCAGCGAGCACAGGGGCTACACAACGCAGAACGCAATCAAGAATGCGATTTCCAAGCTGGGATATTCAACAAAGCAGACAGTCAGCGATTGGCAGCCTTATGATATTCTACTTGAAGGACAGAAGCTTCCCTGGGGTGACACCGATGTTACGGGCGCCTGCTCCGAAATAACTGTAACCTTCTCAAACGGATATGTACATACCTTTAAATATAACGCAAACGAAAAGGTATATTATAATTACCTTAATAATAATGTAATGACCGACGGCAACAACGGCGAAAAAATGGCTGTTGAAAACGTAATCGTTCTTTATGTTCCGGTTACTACTCTCGATACAAAAGAAGGTCACAAGGAATGGAACTTTGAGGTTTCAAACGGCGAGGGCTTCTATGTTTCAAACGGTGTCGGACAGAGAATTTACTGGTCAAAGGCAGGAAAGGACAAGCCTCTTAAGCTCAAGAGCTTTGACGGTAAGGAGCTTGTAATCAACAACGGTCAGGTTTGGATGGGAATTGTTCCGGACGGTAACAGATCTCTCACATCCATTAAAGAATAATCAGCACAACTCCCCTATTTTAATTTTTCGGAGGAAAATCCTATGAACAAAAAAATTATTGCGCTCGGCCTGGTGCTCGTATTTATGGTAACAGCCTTCACAGCGTGCAAACAGCGTTATGAGCTGACAAAGATTAACGGTGAGGAATATGTCCTTGCTACAGACGAAGCCGGTAATACTATTATAAATGAAGATAATAAGATTGCCGTTAACCCCACAGATTACAACGGTGAGCTTCAGACAAACGAAGATGGCGAGCTTCAGACTTACTGGGTTCAGCTTTACAGCGACGTTGTCGGTGAGGATTACGTAAAAGGTCAGAGCTATAAGCTCACAGCTCCTGAGGGTTGGGAAATCGGTTCGCTGAGCAGAGTAACCAAGAAGGATACCGACGGAAACTGCTATGTTCAGTTCAACAAGGTTGCTGACGTATCAAAGGAAATGACTCTTGACATATACCTTAATAATATGGACGACCAGAATGCTGCTATTACTTCGGAATTTGAAAAAGCAGGAATCAAGATGACCATTGACAAAGGTGTCGCTTCTGTTGTAACAAGCCCCGTAACCAGTATAAGCTGCAAAACTCTGACTTATAAATATGTTGATGAGTCGGGTGCAATTAAGCATTATGCCGAAAACTACTACTTTTCAACCGCAAATGCAATTTATAAGATTACTTATGCTTGTGAAAACGGTGTAGGTTATGATGAAACCTTTAGTCTTAAAGATTTCCTCGATGTGAACTTCGACTTTAAAGAAAATATCTGAAAAACAGCTTTTAACGGCGGGAGATTTCCCGTCGTTATTTTTTTTTGCGGAATTTTTACAAAGTCAATATATTGACAGTAAAAAATTATACTATACTACATCTTGTAAAAGGCCATTTTATCAACACTTTGAGTATAAATTGTCTAAAAACTGCTCTAAAATTGGTAAATAATTGACAAAATGCATAAAAATTAACAGATTGTTCAGAAATTCGTCGATATGCCAAAATTTTCTTTTGACTTTTTGCACAAACCAACCAAAAAAATATTATTAAATTTGCAAAAAAACATAAAATTTGTGAATTTGGTATTGATATTTCAAAACTTTATTTGTATAATGAATGTAACCATTGGAATGGTGTAATGGGGCGAAGTGTCTTCTTTTATAAGGATGCACTGTCCCATAGAGATACACATCCAAAGGTGATAACACTCGGGTGTGTATCATTCGTCTTCCGCCAAAGCTTATCGTCAGATTAGCGGAAGCGGTGGAAGACAGTCCGGGTAATCAGACCGTTTTCATCTAGCTCTGCCGTAGCAGGAAGTAGTTGCACGGGAAGGTCAGAGAGCAAGAGATTACGGACTAATCGCGTCGTCGGGTTTCCGTGGCGACAGAAAAGAATATCGGAAACTTATTATTGCAGAATGCAAAATAATATTAGGAGGAAAAAGACAATGAACAAAATGAAAAAACTGTTGAGCGTAATCTTGGCTGTTGTTCTTGCGTTCTCTGCTCTTTCTGTTATCGGTTCAGCTGCAAAAGCTAAGTACCAGACAGTTGCAGACCTTGAAGGTATCGACGCATATTCACCATACGGCACAGTTACAAGACTCTCAACAGAAGAGCGTATGTCAATCGTGTTCGACTTCCTTGATTCTGTTCTTCCCACATTGAATATCAATATGGGTACTGTTATCGATACAATGGGTATCACCATTACAATCGACTTAACATCAGTTGACAGAATGTTAGACTCATTTGACACATTCTATCAGTCTCTTGAAAAGAATACTCTCGTTTCAATTGCCATGGGAATTGTTAACCTTGGTATTCTTGAAGAAGTTAGTTTCTCAACATGGGCAACAGGAATGTCACGTGACGGCACTGCTCAGCTTGACATCGTCAGAGAAATCGTTGAATTGCTTGCCAACAACACAGGTGCTGTTGACACAGTTCTTTCAGACGGTATTGAGTTGGGACTCATCTCCAGCTTCATTAAAGGTCTCGACCTTTCAGGTATCAACAAGATCGTAACAGATCTTCCTTCACTTGTTAAGGGACTGGTTTTCCCGCTGTTCGAGAGATGGGATCACACAACTGAAGAGATCAATCTTATCGAAGATGCACTTTCAGGTAACGGCAAGATCGTCAGCAACCTTAAGTGGATCGTAGAAGATATGCTTACTCGTGAGCAGAGCATCACAACAGTTAAGGCAGACGCTTCAGGTAACATCATTTCTGAACATAGCTTACCTTCAACAGGTACTCGTCAGATCTATGCTAAGAGTGGTAACACTATCACAGTTAGCCATTACTACACTCAGTCTGATGTAGATAAGAACGAAACTGACGATATCGAAGAAGTAGGTTATGCTGTAACAGGTACATACGTTCTTGCTCCCGAATATCCCGGTGTTGCTGATACAGATTATGTATTCCAGTACACAGATGAATGGGGCAACGTACAGAACCTTAAATACTATGAGACAGGCAGCTACTGGCTTCCTGATTTCGTAGCTGATGGCAATTCATTAGACATCACAACAGAGACAGGTGCAAACCTTCTCTACAAGATGATTCCTTATGTATTCGAAGAAATGGCTCCGACAGTTGTTAACGGTTCACTCAAGAAGCTTCTTGCAGGTTTCTTTGGTGTTCAGTGGACAAACCTCGGTGACATTACTGATCCGGAAGTTCTTGCAAAGGTTAAGGCTCTTCCCGGCTACAATGCTTCTCTTGAAGTATTCGGCGAGCAGGGCGATTACCTTTGGGAGTGGTCAGCATTCGATATGATCGAGGTTGACGGTGTAGCTCATTACTACTATCGTTTCCAGGATGATATCTATGTTGGTGACGCTTCTAAGGCTAACGAATATATGAACATCATCAATTGGGACTTCAAGCTTACAGGTGACTTCATCAACAAGTACATCCCTGCTAACACAGGCGCTAAGTCAGCTGCAGGTTACTCAAAGATTCTTCACGCTGTTAACCAGTTCCTTGTAGATCTTGCTACAATGGTAGTTAACCTTGATGTAGTCGGAGCAACTCTCACAAGCGGTGACAACACAAAGCTTGTTGGTAACATTAAGTCTCTTGCTCAGGCAATCCTCTCATATCATCCGGAGCACATCTTCGGTGACGCTTGCGAGGACGAAGACCATTACTACAACCTTATTATGTCTTCTGACAACGATCAGATTCTTACAGGTATCGCAGCATTAGCTGTTGATGCTCTTGCAAAACAGATGATTCTTCCGGGTGCTAAGGCACTTGAGGCACAGAACGTTAAGGTAGGCGGTATTCTTGTCGCTATGCTTCGCGAACTTGCAACTCAGCTCCTTCCTCACTACGATTATGATGAACTCATCTATGCTGATTACAACTCAAAGACATTCTTAAGCGGTAAAGATAACGCATACTGGCTCGACGTTGCTATGACAATCGGCGTTGATATCGGTATGAAGTATCTCCACAACCTTGCTGACCTCAATGAAGACACATCTGCTTGGGCTAACCTCGGTTATACTGACAGTATGACAGCTTCTAAGAAGTACACAGCTTCTTCCTTCGACCAGACAGGTTGGGAAGATAAGGTTGACTACATTATCGACTGGGCTCTCACATCTACAAATGACGGTTCAATCCTCACTTGGAGCATGCAGAACCTTGTTGGTAACTATGTAACAGAGGCAGGTAACACTATCAGCCTTGGTACAAACGAAGATCCGTGGGCTAAGCTTGACGCTGTTCTTGACGGCATTCTCTTCCTTGACCAGTTCACAAGCGAAACAGACCTCGAAACAGGTCTTCGCGGAACTATCACAGACCTTCTTAATCTCAATTGGGCAGCTATTCTCGGTACAGAGTCAGATCCTGCTATTATCGACGTTCCTTCATCATCAAGACTCGTTTCAACTAACCTGTTGAACGCTCTTACTCTTGAAATCAAGGATCTCGTTAACGGCCTCTTCGCTCAGGTAGGCGGCGGTTCTTACAAGCTCATTCCTGACGTTATGACAGATCTTGATACTCTTGCAAACCAGGATAACCTCTCAACACTTGTTCAGGGACTCCTTAAAGCTCTTCCGACTGCTTTGAACAACGGACTCCTTGTAACAGCTCTTCCTTTCGTTAATATGTTCCTCGGCTGGAGCACAGACGCTCAGAAGTATGCAGATCCTTCAATCTACTTCGGTAGTGAGTATGTTTATGCAGACGCTACAGCAACTTCAGCTAACACAACAATTAACGTTATCAACAACTCTTCAGGTATGCTTCTCAAGCACCGTGCTAACATCAAGTCAGACGGTACTTTCGTATCTACTGTTGACCAGCCCTACACATTGAAGATCACAAAGGTTGAATCTTCTGTTGCAGGCACAACATACGACAAGGATACTCTTGAAGTTGCTCCTCTTGGTACAGGTTCAATCACTGCAACTGTTCCTTACTCAGGTACAGACACAGTTGTCCGCTTCGTTATCACTTACTCATTTATGGGTAAAGACGGTAAGGCAGTTGGCGGCGATATGCAGATGGTTACATACCAGCTCTTCACAAGCACCAAGTTCGACAACGTTAACGGACGTAGAGACGGTGACGACGATACAGACTATGTAGGTATCGATCAGTACCAGATCTATCAGTTCACAACTGATATTTATACTGCTGTTACATCACATACTGTTACAGCAAACTATATCAGCGGTAGTTCAGCTCCTGCTCGTATACGTTTCGGTTCTGCCGTTCCGGAAGGATGGAGCAGCCAGCCTACAGACGGTAAGTGCGTAACAGGCCAGGCAGCAACTTACTTCCGTCAGATTTACTCACCATCCGGCTATCCTGATGAAATCAAGAATGCAGGTTGGGATCAGTACTTCGGCGGTTCTGAAAATGCCGGCGGTAAGGCATCAACATCAGGTAAACTCTACCTTGCTCTTGACGGCGTTACTGCTGATACCGAATTCCCCTACGGTCTCTACGACATGGGTGAAATCGGCGTTAAGTTCATGAAGCAGAAGAACTGTAACGGATACTCAGATAACGGTGGCGACACTAAGGTTTGGGAATTCGACTTCTACTACTACACAGACTTCGGTGTAGATGCTGTTATGAACGAATATGTTGGTAAAGCACTTCTTGCTTCCGACTTCGGTACAGACGCTCAGGATGAATATGCAGCTTATGAAGCATCTCTTATGAATGTTGTTAAGCTTGCTCAGTATCCTGTAACTCTTAACTACCATACAACAATCCAGACTCAGATTGAGGCTGCTGTTGAAGACCTCGAAGCTAAGTACGAGGCTCTTATGCTCGCAGATCAGAGTGCTGACGCTTCTGCCGATGCTTCTGACGTTAAAGCCCTTGAAGATGCCCTTGCTAATGACACAACTGTTAACGGCCAGGAAATCAACTACCAGGACTTCGACCTCTTCGAGTACTTTGAATATCAGGATTACAGAACAGCTGCTCGTAACCTTCTTAAGGGTATGAACGCTCCTGCAGTTCTCGATAAATACTATGTTGCAGGTTCAGGCGTAAGCTATAAAGAACTTTCAACATCTATCATTCCGGCTGCTACAGCAACAGTTGGTGCTGCTATCACAGCTTCTCTCTCAGAGCGTAGCGATGAAGAGGTTGCTGCTTCACAGCTTGCACATGACAACTTTGTAGCTCCCGTTTACAGTGAACTCTACATTGATGACCAGGCTGCACGTCTCGACTATTACAGAGGATTCATTCTTCCGGTAGCTGCAGATCTCACCTTCATCAACAGAGAAATCGGTTATGCTGATGCTAACTATCCTACATCAGCCGAGTCTCTCTACACAGCTACATCTTGGGCTGCTTACAGAGAGGCATATGCTGATGCAAAGGCTGTGACATCAAGCTCATTGCCGTCAGACGTATTTGCAGCTAAGTACAACCTTATGGTTGCAATGAAGAACCTTCTTCTCGTAACAGAATCAGCTATCGAGCAGGGCGCAACAGCAGACCTTATCGCTAATGCTGAAATCGCTGACGAGATTCTTGCTATGGCACTTGCTGATATCACTCTTACAGATGATGCTATCGCAGCAGGTTACACAGTAGAGAAGGCTCTCGGTGAGCTCATCGTTGCTCGTGGTTACTACTATGTTGGTGAAGACGGCAACACATGGCAGCTCTATGCTGACTCAGCTGACGAATACATCGACAATGATCGTCCGAATGTTTCAACTAATATCGCAAGAATCGATACATGTAACGAGAACCTCGCTGATGCTGTCGCTCTCTTCGATGTTGGCCCGTCAGAGCCTAATACTCTTATGGTTAAGGACGATTTTGATTTTGCTTCAGATGTAATCATTGATAAAGAAGTTATTAGTGTTTATCTCGATTGGTACGGCGAAGATTATGTATCAGCTGATGAACAGGCTGCAACAGGTCTTGTTTATGGTGTTGAAGCAATGGATTATATGCTTGCTGATGCACTCACAACAGCATATGGTGATGATTATCTTGCAGTAACACAGCTTGAATCTGCTGATGGATATGATGCAACAGGCTCAATTATTGAAGTTCTTGATGAAGACGGTAATGTTGTTGAAACATATTACTTCATTTACTTCGGTGATTTGAACTGTGACGGTATTATCGATTCAATGGATATTGCTGATCTTGCAACAATAGCTTCAACAGGTGACCCAATGGATACTCTTGTACAGTATATCGCGACAGATGTAAACGGCGATACAGTTACAGACTCATTGGATATTAGTGACCTTGTTCCAGTAGTTGCTGAAGGCGAACTTCTTCCGCAGGGAGAAATTGCTGCAGCTTTCTACGAAGAGTATCATGCTCAATTGTAATTAGTTTTGGAGGATTTTATAATTATGCAAAAGGCAAAGAAAATAACCAGTATTTTGCTTGCTGTTATAATGTTCGCTACAATATTTACCTGCTTCGCTAGTGCAGGTGCACCGGCTCCGACAGGTACATATAAGACATCAATTACATATGAGGTATGTCACGCAGACGGAACTGTAGCAACATCAGTAACACCAGGTGAAATAGTAACAGTTAACGTATACGGTAACTCTGCTACTGCCAACGACAATCTTGACGCTTTCGCTATGTCTATTTACTTTGATCCGTCAGTTTACACATACATTGAAGGATCAGTAGAATGGACAGGACTTGTAAATTGGGTTGACGCAACAAACTCACCAATTACATTATATCAACCAGGTGCAACAGCAGCTGTTTACAAAAACTCATCAGCTAACTGGACAGATGAAGAAAAAGCAGCTCATCCGGGCTGGGATACATTTGTATATGTTATAGGTACAAAGCTTAATGCTGGTACAGCATATCAGGTTCAGGAAAATGCTGATTCACCGATGTACAACATCAAGCTTAAGGTAAATGACGATGCTCCTGATGGTGGCGATGCTACTGTTGGTTGTCCCGCTTCTGTTTACTTTATTAGAAGAGGACAGACATACAACCATATCAGAACAGTAGCAACAGGTGCTATCACAGCTGCATCAAAGCAGAGTGACCCAACATCCATTCTTGCACACGGAACAATTCCGGTTGCTTCAGCTCCTGCAGGTCTTACTGTAGCTGACTGGAAAGACCAGATCAGATTCGATAAGAATGCTGACGGCACTTATGCAGAAACATTCGACTTCAGAACTCTTGCTAAGATCGGTAACTTTGACGGCGTATTTGACAGCGTTGCAGATGCTCAGGGTGCTGATGACGGCGACTACATCGTAGATGCCGGCTTCGTATTCAACAGAGGCGCTGCTATCGACGCTGATGCAGCAAAGGCACAGGTTGAATCCGGTAACGGTTCATATTCTATCGTTCCGAATGCATACATTTCAACATCTTATGCTTCAGGCGAGTATGTAATGGCATGTCTTGTAAAAGATATTCCTGATGCAAGCAAGTCAGATACTCTCTCTTGCATGGGTTACGTTAAGTATGTAGTAGACGGCGAGCCAATGTACGCTTACGGCGAAGTTTCAACAGATACTTTCAATACATTGTACAGCACATATTATTCTCAGGCTTTCGGTGCATAATCACCCGGATTACTGGCTGAATTATTATGAATTTTACAATTATTGAAATGTTGAAAGGAGCTAATAAAGCGATGACTCGTGAATATGTGTCACCCGATTTCGACGTAACAGTTTACGAAATCGAAGACGTAATTACTTTCTCAATCGGTAGCGGTTCACTTGATGGTGGCTCCGACGATTCCGGTTGGTGGGGCTAATATAACCCAGCTAAACAGATACTAGCAAACAATTAAAAAACTGAACGTTTCCCCCGGCGGACTTCCGTCGGGGGTTTTTGATTTTCTTCCGCTTCTTCTCTCTCCTTTTATCCTCTTTTCACCACATTCCTCTTGACACGGTGTTGTTTTTTGTGTAAAATAATAAAGATAGTATGGGATAGTGGTGTTCTGTACTTATTCATCTTAATTTCCTAACATATTTATATATAGCGAAATTAAATATCAGTTATTAGGAGGGACGACCTATGATTAAAATAGGCCTGGCGATTATTATTGCCGTTGTCTCTGCTGTTGTATTGGGAGCATTGGGCTTTATCCTTGGCGGTATCTATCGCAAAAAGGTTGCAGAAGCCAAAATCGGCTCCGCTAACGAAGAAGCATTAAGAATTGTTAACCAGGCGGTTCAGACTGCCGAGAGTAAGAAAAAAGAAGCTATTCTTGAGGCTAAAGACGAAATACACAAGTTAAGAAACGAAGTTGACAAAGAGCTTCGTGAAAGACGCGCAGAGGTTCAAAGACAAGAAAGAAGAATCGTTCAGAAAGAAGAAAATCTTGACAAAAAAACCGAAAATCTCGAAAAGAAGGAAGAACAGCTTGCTGAAAAAATCAAGACCGCCGATGCCAAACTCGAAGAAGTTGAGCTTTTAAAACGCGGTCAGCTTGAAATGCTCGAAAAAATAAGCGGTTATTCCAAGGAGCAAGCTAAAGCTTTGCTTATGCAGGAGCTTGACGACCAGCTCACTCACGAAAAAGCGATTAAAATCCTTGATTTTGAGCAGAGAACCCGTGATGAGAGCGACAATCTTGCCCGCGAGATTATCACAGGTGCAATTCAGCGCTGTGCCGCCGACCACGCGGCAGAGGCTACGGTCTCCGTTGTTGCGCTCCCCAATGATGAAATGAAGGGCAGAATTATCGGCCGTGAGGGTCGTAACATCAGAACGCTTGAGACGATTACGGGCGTTGACCTTATAATTGACGACACTCCGGAGGCTATCACCGTTTCAAGCTTTGACCCGGTAAGACGAGAAATCGCAAGAATTACCCTTGAAAAGCTCATTCAGGACGGAAGAGTTCATCCTGCCCGCATTGAAGAGATGTATGAAAAGGCAAAGCGTGAGGTTGATGCCACTATCAAGCAGACAGGCGAACGCGCAGTTGTTGATGCAGGAGTTAACGGAGTTCATCCCGAGCTTGTCAAACTTCTCGGTAAGCTCAAATACCGCACAAGCTTCGGTCAGAATGTACTCAACCATTCTCTTGAGGTTTCATACATAGCCGGTCTTATGGCTCAGGAGCTCGGCGCTGATGTCAAGCAGGCAAAGCGTGCAGGTCTTCTCCACGATATCGGTAAGGCTCTCGACCGCGAGTTTGAGGGTACACATATCGAGCTCGGTGTTGAGGCGGCTAAAAAATACAAGGAAAACGACAAGATTGTTCATGCTATCCAGGCTCACCACGGCGAAATCGAGGCAAAAACAATTGTTGCTGTTCTTGTTCAGGCTGCTGATGCTATCTCAGCCGCACGTCCCGGTGCGAGAAGAGAAAACGTACAGAATTATATCAAGCGTCTTGAAAAGCTTGAGGAAATCGCAACTTCCTTTGAGGGTGTTGAAAAATCCTTTGCCATTCAGGCAGGTCGTGAAATCAGAATTATGGTTAATCCCGAAAAGATTTCAGACGAAAAAATGGTTATTGTTGCTCGCGATATCGCCAAAAAGATTGAGGATGAGCTTGAATATCCCGGTCAGATCAAGGTTAATATCGTGAGAGAAAACAGAGTTGTTGATTTTGCTAAATAATTGCTCTGTTTCATAACGCTGAAAAAATGCCCCGATGTCACAACGGCCTCGGGGCAAACTAAATTAAGACATAGAAACGGTGTGCTTATGTCACGCATTATTAAAATTTTTTGCGTAGGTGATGTTGTCAGTCAGCACGGCTGTGACCATCTGCGAAAAAAACTGACAGAATTCAAAAGACAGAATCAGATTGATGCCGTTATTGTCAACGGTGAAAATTCTGCTGTGGGAAACGGTATGCTCCCACAGTCCTGCAATCATATTTTTACAAGCGGTGCTGATATGATTACAGGCGGAAATCACTCCTTTAAAAGACGCGAAATCTATGATTTCCTCGACCGTAATGAAAACATTATCCGTCCTGCCAATTTCGGCTCGGGTGTTCCGGGTAACGGTTACGGAATAATCGATAAGGGCGCATACAAAATCGGAGTTATAAATCTTCTCGGCAGAGTGTGGCTCGAGGGACATCTTGACCCCTTTGATACTGTTGATAAAATCATAAACGAGCTTAAAAAAGAAACCAATATTATTTTTGTTGATTTTCACGCTGAAGCAACAGCCGAAAAAAAGGCTCTGGGATACTATCTTGACGGAAAAGTAAGTGCTGTTTTCGGTACGCACACACACATCCAGACAGCTGATGCTCAGATTATGGCAAATGGAACGGGATATATCACCGATCTTGGTATGACCGGGCCAGAGGAGTCGGTTCTCGGTGTGAAAAAGGAAATAATTATCGATAAATTCAGAAAAGGCTTTACCACAATGTTTGAAACCGCCGAAACGGAATGCTTCATGCAGGGCTGTGTGTTTACGGTGGACAGAGACAGCGGTAAAACGGTTGAGGTAAATGCTGTTACGGTGAGGTGAGCAGATGAAAAACATAATAAGGCTTATTTCCTTGTGTCTTTGTGTTGCATTGCTTTTTTCTGCCTGCTCATCGGGGAAAAAACCCGATACCGAATTGCCCGAGGATCAGACCGTAAACGAACAGATAAGCTCGGAATCGACATCAAATAAGGGTGACGGTAAAATCTCATTGCCGTATAACAAGACGGACGGACTGAATCCGTATTTCGCGCAAAGCTATGAAAATCAGTATATCTGCTCGGTGCTTTTTGACCCGTTGTATTCGATTTCCGAAAAATACGAGGCCGAGGGGAATATTGCCGAGAGTGTGAGTGTGACGGACAATATAGCTACTGTAAGGCTCAGAGGCGGAATCGACTGCCGTGGTTCGTCCGAGATAAATGCCGAGGACGTTGTTTATTCATTTAACATGGCTAAAAATTCGTATTATTGGGGTAACTGCCTTTCAGGAATCATTTCGGCTTCTGCCACGGGAATGCATACTGTTGACTTTACTCTGGAATTCAATGATATTTATGTTGCAGAAAAGCTTTGCTTCCCCGTTGTCAAGGTTGGAACAGGTGACAGTAAGGATGCTGTTCCCACGGGGAGCGGAGACTATTACCGTTCCGGTGACCGACTTATAAATGTGCTGAACGATGATAAGGTAATTTATCTGTCGCCGATAGGGACAAATGAAAGTGCGGAAAATGCCGTGAATATCGGTGTGACCGATATTTATTTCAATGATATGGCAGACTGTGACTATACGGTTGCTGCAGGAAAAACCGACAGCGTTCTGTTGAATAATATGGTTTATCTCGGCCTCAACAGTGAGAGAGGTGCGCTTAACAGCTATATCAGAAATGCGATTGCGGCAAAGCTTGATTCGGAGCAGATAGCGTTGTCATATTACCAGGGACACGCTTCGGGTGCAAAGCTTCCTGTAAATCCGCAGAGTGTTCTGGCACAGGAAATTCAGCAGATTGAGACTAAAGGCAACACGGAGCTTGCCGAAAATATTATTGACAGATGCGGATATACTCGGTATTCGGGAAAAGCACGGACAAACGGCGCATACACGCTGTCGTTATCGCTTATAGTCAACTCCGACAATCGATTCCGTGTTGCAGCGGCATACAGCGTTGCAGATTCTCTTGCAGAATGCGGATTTCTTATAACGGTCAGGTCACTTTCGTTTGATGATTACAGCAAGTGTATTGCTTCTGGTGATTTTGATATGTATATCGGCGAGGTAAAGCTTGACGCTTCAATGGATATAAGCGAATTTTTCAAGGAATCCAATGTGCTCAGCGCAGGAATAAACCGTGATGAACGCGTTGCCAAGGAATATTTCAACTACCGTGCAGGAAAAATGACCTCCGCCGAGTATTATGACATTTTTGCGGAATATTATCCGTTTGTACCGTTAGTTTTCAGAAAAGGTTATGTGGTTACATCCGATGATGTCAACCTGAGCTTAAAAAGAATACCGTACAGTTTATATGACGGAATATAAGGTGAAATTATGAAGTTCTCCGACGACATTAAATACATTAAGGGTGTGGGCGAAGCCAAGGCTGCAGCGTTCCGCACGGTTGGTGTGTCAACTGTCGGGGAGCTTTTGCGTTTTTATCCCAGAGCATATGAGGATTGGAGTAAGATTGTTCCGATTTCGCAATGCATAAACGGTGAAAATGTATGTATCAGAGGCATTGTGATGTTCCCCGTTAAAAATGAGCGTGTCCGAAACGGAATGTTGATTGCCAAAGCAACGGTGACAGACGGTGACGGTGTTGTTGCGATAACTTTTTTCAATAACAGGTATATTGATAAAATGCTCAAAAGCGGTGAAGAGTATCTTTTTTACGGAAAAATCACTTTGGGAAGATTTTCCGCAAGAGAAATGGTCTCTCCTATGTTTATCAAGGCATCACAGAGTATGGAGATACGGCCGATTTATCCGCAAACCAAGAGCATCACCTCAAAAACCGTGCAGTCAGCAGTAAAAAACGCACTCGACAATATTGATGTTATTCCCGAAATCTTACCTGAGAGCATAATAAAGCGGTATAATCTGATATCTCTTGACAGTGCGATAAGAGGTATTCATTTTCCTAAAGACGATGAGGAGCTGCAAAGCGCAAGAGACAGGCTGATTTTTGATGAGCTGTTTATTCTTCAGCTCAGCCTTCTTTGTCTTAAAAACGAAAATACTGAAATTGCAACTAAAAACATAATAGAAAAGGATTTTTCTGAGGCGTTTTTCTCAATTCTGCCTTTTGAACCTACAAATGCACAAAAACGTGCGGTTGCAGAAGCCGTAAAAGATATGAAAAGCGGCAAACAGATGAACAGATTATTGCAAGGAGATGTCGGCAGCGGAAAAACAGCGGTTGCGGCAACGCTTGTATATAATGCGGCAAAAAATTCAATGCAATCGGCTCTTATGGCACCGACAGAGGTGCTTGCCGTTCAGCATTATGAAACCTTTTCGGGTCTTTTCAAAAATTCGGGTATAAGAAGTGCATTGCTCACAGGAAATACAAAGGCAAAGGAAAAGAAAGAGATTAAAGAAAAACTCAGGGCAAATGAAATTGATCTGATTATCGGTACACATGCGCTCATTCAGGAGGATGTGGAGTTTAATAATCTGGGGCTTGTAATAACCGATGAGCAACATCGCTTCGGTGTTAAGCAGAGAACGGGATTGTGCAGTAAGGGTGATAATCCCCACGTCTTTGTTATGTCGGCAACCCCCATACCGCGAACTCTGGCTCTTGTGTTTTTCGGCGACCTCAACGTTTCGGTTCTTGATGAGTTGCCGCCGGGACGTCAAAAAACGGAAACATACGCAATGAATTCATCAAAGCGCGGCGGAATGTTTGATTTTATAAGAAAGCATCTCGATATGGGATATCAGGCATATATTGTGTGTCCTCTGGTGGATGAAAGCGAACAGATGCAGGGAGTTATGTCGGCGGAAGAGTATTTTAAAAAAGCACAGATTCCCTTCAAGGAATACAAAACGGGATTGCTTCACGGAAAAATGACTCCTGCGAAAAAAGATGAAATAATGATGCGGTTCAAGAGCGGAGACATTCAGCTTCTCATCTCTACGGTTGTAATTGAGGTTGGAGTCGATGTGCCGAATGCGGTTATAATGACAATAGAAAATGCCGAGAGATTCGGTCTGTCTCAGCTTCACCAGTTAAGAGGCAGGGTTGGACGCGGAAAAACGAAATCGTATTGCTTTCTCGTTACTGATGCCAAGGGTGATGAGGCTCAGGCGAGAATGAAAATTATGTGCGAAACCACAGACGGCTTTAAAATTGCCGATGAGGATCTCAAACTTCGCGGACCCGGAGACTTTTTCGGTACGCGTCAGCACGGATTGCCCAAGCTTCGCATAGCAGACCTGCTGAATGACACAAAAATACTTATGCAAACGCAGGAGCTTGCGGGAGAGCTGATGAGGGAAAAAGAGGTGTTTAGCCGTCCCGAGTACAGACAGCTTGCTTTAACCGTATCAAAGAAGGTTAACAGTTTACAGGTTTCTAACGCAGCGAACACAATTTAGTAATATTTTGGCGATATAATAACGGGGTAAACAGATAAAAGGGAAAGTTCAGGTGTTATTATGAATGAAATAAAAGGATATCTGCGCGATTTTCGGATTGCCGTTCCGGAATCCGTATACGGTTGCAAAGGAATAAAAATATTCGGAAGACGAATAAAGTCAATAGTTTTTTCAACTGATGTCAGCATTATCCGCAACTGTAATGCCGATGCTGTGATAGCGGTTTATCCGTTCACTCCGCAACCCGTGATAACTCAGGCGGTTATGATGGCAGCAGACTGTCCCGTTTTTGTCGGAGTGGGAGGCGGACTGACAAAGGGCGAACGAGTTATAAATCTTGCAAGACACGCTGAATATCAGGGCGCAACGGGAGTTGTTCTGAATGCTCCGACCTCAAACGATACAATCCGTGAAACAGCAAAAATAGTCGATTTGCCGATAGTTATAACGGTCGTCAAGGAGGACGATATTCAGTCAAGACTCGATGCGGGCGCTCAGATACTCAATGTCTCGGCGGCGGCAAAAACTCCTGAACTGGTTGCAAAGATCCGCAAAGATTTTCCCAATATTCCGATTATGGCTACGGGAGGCCCGACGGAAGAAACAATCAAAGCGACAATCGAGGCAGGTGCCGATGCGATAACCTGGACTCCTCCGTCAAACGGAGAGGTCTTTAAGGATATAATGGAGGCTTACCGAAAAGGCGAGCCGCATCCGTAAAAAAGAGGGAAAAAGGGGATTTTTATGTATATACTTAAACCTGTTCTTCAGGCAAACTGGAAAAACACGGAAAGAAGCGACGCAAAGAGAATTGCTTCACAGACCGAGCCTACAGGACTTGAGCAGATTCTTGACATTCCGTATATTGATGACGGCGAAAAGGGACATTTACTGGATATTTATTATCCGGAGGGTACAAAAGAAAAGCTACCCGTGATAATTGATATTCACGGCGGCGGATGGATGTACGGTTATAAAGAAATAAACAAATATTTTTGTCTGCGTCTCGCAAAGAAGGGTTTTCTTGTTGCCTCAATAAACTACCGTCTGGCAGGCGATGTGCTTTTTGATGACCAGATCAGAGATATTTTTGCCGCACTTAAATGGCTGGGAAAAAATCTCGGTGACTACCCTGCCGATACGGATAATATTTTCCTTGCAGGAGATTCGGCAGGCGGTCATTTTGCCTGTGTGACAACAGCGGTAAATCTCAACCGTGATATGCAAAAGGACTTCGGAGTGGAGCATATCGGATATGATTTCAGAGCTGTTGCGGCAATTTGTCCTGCCGTAGATTTGCTCAGTCCGAATGTGGTGATGAACATCAATGTTCCGGTTCTTCTCGGCGACGAATATAAAAAAAGCCCGTTCAGAAAGTATCTGGACATGAAAAATACCGTCTCAAAGGAATTTCCGCCTTTTCATATTATTACTGCAAGCGGAGATTTTCTGCGGACACAGGCATATAAGCTGAAGCGTATTTTTGATGAAAACGGAGTGGAATACAGATTTCGCGATTATACCGAAAAGCTTGACGGAAAACCGCTGACACACGTGTTTAACGTAGTCAATCCTTTTTCTGTTTACGGCGATGATGCGAATGAGGATATAGCAACATTCTTTAAAAACAGAATGAAATAACTGTAAGTTTTTGTCACAAATAAGATAAAATCTTGACAAAACACAGCAGGATATGTTTTAATTATATCAGAATTAAATTACAAGAGAGGTTGACAGATTATGAAAAAAGTCATTTCTATAATTTTAGCTGTTGTTATTGCTGTTTCTGTCGCTGTTGTTGCTTATGCCGCAACCTACAGAGGAGACATTGACGGTGACGGAAGTGTTTCTGCCGTTGATGCACGCGTGGTTCTTCAGTTTGCTGCAGGTCTCAGAACGCCCACGGCAGAGGAGAAGAAGATTGCCGATATGGACGGTAACGGAGAAGTAGAGGCGGTTGATGCAAGAAAAGTTCTCCAGACAGCCGCAGAGTTGCTTGAACCTGAAAAGATTCCTTCAGAGACAGAAAAACCGAATGTTAATATCGGACCGAGCGGAAGCGACGGACAGATCTCCTGGGGAGACATCTCACAGGTAAAATAATCGGATTTCAGAAAGACACTTCATTAGGAAGTGTCTTTTTTTTTATAAAAAAGCACCTTCACAGATGAAGGTGCCGGTTTGCTGAATTATATCTTTTGGTTTTTTATAATCTTTTCGGGATTTTCCGTCATACAGAAATCAACAATCTCTTCCGTGATATCATCAGGGAAAAGCTCAAATTTTTCAACAAGACGTGTGTGGCGATAAGTTGTGTCATGAGCATCGCTTGCCATAAGAACGGCAAGACCGCGGCATATCATATCAAGCCCCATTCCCTGCGGCTTTTCTCCGTTTCTGCCCGTGAGACTGTCTATGTTCACCTGAAAAAGAATTTCTCTGTCAATAAGCTCGTCAATAAGCTCATAATCGTGATGAAATTCATAGTATCTCTCCGGATGAGCAAGAATCGGTACATATCCGCGGTCAAGAAGCTCGTCGATCCACATTGTGACATGCCGTGTGTCAAACGGACCCAAGGGCAATTCGCAGAGAATGTACCGAGACCCGTTAACGGTGAGTCCGTCAAGTGAGTCGGCAGAAAAAATCTTATCGCTTAAAAAGATTTCCGCGCCTGCATATAACTGCAACGGAATGTTTTCATCCTCAAGAACCTCACGCAGAATTTCTATTTTTCGGTCTCTTTCGCTGATAAAGCGGTCAAGTGTTGTGAAATCAAAAAAATGGGGAGTGAGAACAATGGCGTCACAGCCGTTGCGGTATGCATCGCGGCACATCTGAACGGATGTCTCCAGACTGTCGGAGCCGTCATCTATATCAAACAGCACATGGCAGTGAATATCGGTCATTTCTTTTCCTCCTCCTTGCTTTCATCACCTTTATGGAAGATGTGGATTATGCCCTCATCGTTAAGAAGTTTGAGCATTACTATTGTAATCGGCAGAATAAAAATTCCGATTACGCCGAATATCTGTGAACCGATAAACATAGAAACAATTGTAAGGAATGCGGGAATTCCGAGCTGTGCGGCAACAAGCTTCGGCTCGATAACCTGTCTTATCACCGTGATGCAGGCATATATAATAAGAAGTCCGATTGCCAGCGAATAATTACCCGTGATCAGATTATATAATGCCCATGGTATGAGCACCGTACCTGTTCCGAGAACGGGTACAATATCAATAATTGCTGTCAGGGCGGCAATTACAAAGATGTATCCGTTTTCATATATGCCCAGAAGTTGAAGAATGAACAAGCCGACGGAGAGCTCAGTAAAGGTTACGGTTATGATAATTGAATATGCCTTTACCATTTTTGCCAATGAAGGAAAGAGTAGCCTCTTTGCACGGATAATCTTACTTCTTGTTTCCGGACGGAAAAATCCGAGGAATAAGTTTTTAACCGAGTTGAAATCAGCGGTCATAAAGCAACAGGTAACAACCGCAACAACAATGGAAACGAGCGTTGTCGGTATTCTTTTTGCCGTGTTCCAGATTCCGAGAAGCGGAGTTGACAAAAGTGAAAAATCAAAGGATGGCAAATCGTCGCGCGGAGTATCCGGAGTGTTTACAAGTGCCTGCAATTTTTCGTGAATGAAGGAGGTTACGGTAACCTCAATTTTTTCGGGAAGAAAGGCGACTATGTTGCTGATGTAGCCTTCAATTTTTTCGACAAGTGAGGGAATATCCTCAAACTGAATCATAATATAACTGAAAAAGCCCTTGAATTCAGAACCTATCCAGACGATAAGAAGAGCCAGAATACCGATTACCAAAGCAAATGCGAATAAAACGGAAAACGCAGAGACAATCCCCTTTTTCAGCGGAGTTTTTTTGCAAATGAAATTTACCGGCTTCTGAAGGAACATGGCAATTACTATTGCACACAGAATGGGAAACACGGTGCCCAAGGCATATTTAAAAAACAGATAGAAAAGAGCCAGCAGAATTACGGTATAAATTGTGTTTATTATAAAATTTTTCTTTTTTTCAATTCCCGTCATAAGTTTTCTCCAAAAATAGAATATATTAATATAATAAACTATTTTTCGGCAAGTATCAATTAAAATCAGAATATTTTGTGTAAAATTTTCTAAAAATATGGAAAAAAACTACTTAAAAATATTGTATATTACCTCTTTATTAAAAATAAGTTTTGTGTTAAAATATCTAAAAGTATTTTAAAATGCTTGATTATACCTTTTTTTCGCTGAAAAATCAGCGGTAAGGATGTGAATTAAAATGTATGTTGCGGTTATGGGCTACGGTACTGTAGGCTCAGGCGTGGTTGAGGTTCTTACGAAAAATCACGACAGTATCGTAAAAAGAAGCACACAAAAAGAAATGGAAGTTAAATATATCCTTGATTTAAGAGATTTCCCCGGAGATCCTCACGAGGATAAAATGATAAAGGATTTTAACATTATTCTCAACGATGATGATGTTAAGGTTGTTGTGGAAACAATGGGCGGGCTTCACCCGGCTTATGAATTTGTCTCTTCATGTCTCAAGGCAGGAAAAAGCGTTGTGACATCCAACAAAGAGCTTGTTGCTGCAAAGGGATGTGAGCTTTTACAGTTTGCCGCTGAAAATAATGTGAATTTTTTGTTTGAAGCATCTGTCGGAGGCGGTATCCCGATTATCAGACCGATTTCACAGTGCCTTGCGGCAAATGAAATTGATGAAATCGCAGGTATTCTGAACGGTACCACAAACTTTATTCTTACAATGATGATTGAAAAGAATATGAGCTTTGAGGATGCACTCAAGCTGGCTCAGGACAACGGATATGCCGAAAAGGATCCTACGGCAGACGTTGAGGGCCATGATGCCTGCAGAAAAATATGTATTCTTGCTTCTCTCTGCTTCGGAAAGCATGTTTATCCGGACTCGGTTTATACAGAAGGAATTACAAAGATTACGCTTGACGATGTTGCATATATCGGAGCGTTCGGCGGAGTTATCAAGCTTTTGGGCCGGGCAAAAAGAATGGATAACGGCAAGATTTTTGCAATCGTTTCTCCGGCAATTGTATTGAACGGCAGTCAGCTTGCAAGTGTAAACGATGTTTTCAATGCAATTCTTGTCCGCGGAGACGCAACAGGCGACGTTGTGTTCTACGGTAAGGGCGCAGGTAAGCTTCCTACCGCATCGGCAGTTGTTGCAGACGTTATCGACTGTGCAAGAAATATGGACAGAAAGAAGCCTATCGGATGGGGCGAGGCGGAGGAAAATTACGTTGTTGATTATAAATCGGCGGTCAATCCCCTTTACATTCGTGCAGAAGTTACAGACAGAGCAAACGCGTTGCAGGACGTAGTCGCAACCATCGGAAAGGTTCAGGTTCTTGAGTTTGCCGGTTGCAAGTCAAACGAGCTTGCATTCGTTACGGGTGCGGCAGCCGAAGGTGAGCTGGTTGAAAAGCTCAACGGTATTGCGTCAATCAGCATCAAGTCTCTTATCAGAGTAACTGATTATTGATAAATAACCTTACAGGAGGATATATATGGGACTTATAGTTCAGAAATTCGGCGGCTCAAGTGTACGCGACGCCGAAAGAGTTATGAATGTTGCCAGGATTGTTACTGATACTTACCGTGCAGGTAATGACGTTGTAGTCGTTGTGTCAGCACAGGGCGATACAACAGATGATTTGATAGAAAAGGCTTATGAAATCAATGAGAAGCCTTCAAAACGAGAAATGGATATGCTTATGGCATCGGGTGAGCAGATTTCAATTGCTCTTCTTGCAATGGCATGTGAAAAGCTCGGCTGTCCTGCGGTTTCCCTTCTCGGATGGCAGGCAGGCTTCAATACAAGCTCCGCTTACGGTATGGCAAGAATCAAGAATGTTAAAACGGACAGACTCCGTTCCGAAATCGACCGCCACAATATAGTTGTTGTTGCAGGCTTCCAGGGACTTAACAAGTACGACGACCTTACAACTCTTGGTCGCGGCGGTTCGGATACAAGTGCAGTTGCCATTGCGGCGGCGCTCAGAGCGGACCGTTGTCAGATATTTACTGACGTTGAGGGCGTTTATACCGCAGACCCGAGAAAAGTTGATAACGCAAAGAAGCTTCAGGAAATCACATATGACGAGATGCTTGAGCTTGCAACTCTCGGTGCTCAGGTTCTTAACAACCGCTCGGTTGAAATGGCAAAGAAATATAATGTTGAGTTAGAAGTTCTCTCAAGTCTTAAGAGAGTTCCCGGAACAATCGTTAAGGAGGTTACCAAATTGGAAAAAATGCTTATCAGAGGTGTTACAAAAGATACAGATGTAGCACGAATTTCAGTTACAAAAATCCCCAACACACCAGGTGTTGCATTCAAGCTCTTTGATGTTCTTGCAAAGCATAAGATAAACGTTGACATCATTCTTCAGTCAATAGGCCGTGACGAAACAAAGGATATCACCTTTACTGTTTCAAAGAGCAATGCTGAGGAAACGGTTGACTGTGTCAAGAAGGTTTTTGATATTGAGGATAAGGACATTATCTGTGATACTTCGGTTGCCAAAATTTCAATTGTCGGTGCAGGTATGGAATCTCATCCGGGAACAGCCTCAAAAATGTTTGAGGCTCTCTATGAGCGCGACATCAATATTGATATGATTGCAACAAGTGAAATTAAAATATCAGTTCTTATAAATGCGGAGGATGCTGACAGAGCGGTCAGCGCAATTCATAAAGCATTTTTCCCTGCGGAATAACGGATTCGTGCAAGGGAAGGTCCTGACAGAAAAAAGAGAGAGACTATAAACGGTTTCTCTCTGTTTTATAAGGAAAAATTTTAATGTGAAGGAGAAATATATAATGACAGACAAGTTTGCAAAAGAAGGTCTTACCTTTGACGATGTGCTCCTCATTCCTGCAGAGAGCAACGTACTTCCGAGTGATGTTGATATTTCAACACAGCTTACAAAGACAATTAAGTTAAACACACCTGTTCTCACTGCCGCTATGGATACTGTTACGGAAAGCAGTATGGCTATTGCAATTGCACGTGAAGGCGGTATCGGTATAATTCATAAGAATATGTCAGTTGATGCGCAGAAAGCACAGGTTGACAAAGTTAAGAGAAGTGAAAACGGCGTTATCAACAACCCCTTCTTCCTCTCTCCTGAAAACACTGTTCAGGAAGCAGACAATCTTATGCACAGATATAAAATTTCCGGTGTTCCCGTCTGTGATGAAAACGGAAAGCTTGTCGGTATCCTCACAAACCGTGATATGAGATTTATTTCCGATTACAGCGGAAAAATCAAGGAATATATGACAAGTGACGGTCTTGTTACTGCTCCTGTCGGTACAAATCACGATGAGGCAAAGAAAATTCTTATGCGTCATAAAATCGAAAAGCTTCCTCTTGTTGATGACAACGGCTTCCTCAAGGGACTCATCACTATTAAAGATATCGAAAAGGCAGTAAAATATCCGAATTCTGCAAGAGACTCTATGGGCAGACTTCTTTGCGGTGCTGCGGTAGGCGCAACTGCTGACGTACTTGACAGAGTTGCTGCTCTCGTTGAAGCAGGTGTTGACCTTATTACGCTTGACTCTGCTCACGGTCACAGCCGCGGAATCATCAATTCGGTTGCAAAGGTTAAGGCGGCTTATCCCGATCTTCCGCTTATTGCAGGTAACGTTGCTACAGCAGAGGCTACAAAAGCTCTTATCGATGCAGGTGCTGACTGTGTTAAGGTCGGTATCGGCCCCGGATCTATCTGTACAACCCGTGTTGTTGCAGGTATCGGTGTTCCTCAGATTACTGCTGTTTATGACTCTGCAAACGAAGCCGCAAAGCACGGTATTACCGTAATTGCAGACGGCGGTATTAAATATTCAGGTGAAATCGTCAAGGCTATTGCCGCAGGTGCATCTGCTATTATGGTCGGTTCACTTGTTGCAGGCTGTGAAGAGTCACCCGGAGAAAGCGAAATTTACCAGGGTCGTCAGTTCAAGGTTTATCGAGGTATGGGCAGTATTGCCGCTATGAACAACGGCTCTAAGGACAGATATTTCCAGGCTAACAATAAGAAGCTTGTTCCCGAAGGTGTTGAAGGCCGTGTTCCTTACAAGGGACTTCTCTCTGATACAATTTATCAGCTTATGGGCGGTCTTAAAGCAGGTATGGGTTACTGCGGCTGCGGAACTATTGAAGAGCTTAAGACAAATACTAAGTTTATCAGAATTACAAACGCAGGTCTTAAAGAAAGCCATCCTCATGATGTTTATATCACTAAGGAAGCACCAAACTATTCAGGAAATATTTAAGGTAAGAAGAGTCGAGCCAAACACGCCGTAAATACAGAACTTAAGCGAATTTTCACTTTTTCACCCTTGACTTGCGTCAGCAAGCCTGCGGTCTCAAAAGCAAAAATTCATCTAAATTTCAAGTATTTACGGTGCAAAGCAGTTTTTGACGAGTAGAGTTTTTGCGTCGTCATACTGCTGTATTATAAGATTTTTAACGAAGGATGGGTGAAAAGATGCCGTCAAAAACCGTATTTGGTTCGGCTCTTCTCACCTTTAGGAATAGAATTATGTTTAAAGATTTAATTGATTCAATCGGATTCATCAATAATACCGACCCGGAAGTTGCGGCGGCAATGGGTCTTGAGCTTAAAAGACAACGCGAAAATCTTGAGCTTATAGCAAGTGAAAATATTGTTTCTCCTGCTGTAATGGCGGCAATGGGCAGTGTTCTTACAAATAAATATGCTGAGGGTTATCCCGGAAAAAGATATTACGGCGGATGTCAGCACGTGGACGTCGTGGAAGATATTGCACGAGACAGACTCAAAAAGCTTTTCGGTGCGGCTTATGTCAATGTTCAGCCACATTCGGGCGCTCAGGCAAATATGGCTGTTTACTTTGCGCTCATAAATCCCGGTGATACGGTTATGGGTATGAATCTCGCAGAGGGAGGCCATCTCACTCACGGTTCACCTGTAAATATGTCGGGTAAATATTATAATTTTGTGCCTTACGGTGTTGATGAAAACGGATTTCTTGATTATGATGCCTTCGAGAAAACTGCAAAAGAGTGTAAGCCGAAGCTTATCGTGGCAGGCGCATCTGCATATCCGAGAACAATCGACTTTGAGAAAATGGCAGATATCGCCCATAGCGTCGGTGCGTATTTTATGGTTGATATGGCCCATATTGCAGGACTTGTGGCTGCCGGACTCCACCCGTCTCCCGTGCCCTATGCAGATGTTGTCACCTCAACTACTCACAAAACGCTGAGGGGTCCTCGTGGCGGTATCATCCTTTGTAAAGACGAAGAATTCGGTATGCAGTTCAATAAGGCCATTTTCCCGGGAACACAGGGCGGTCCGCTTATGCATATAATTGCAGGTAAAGCTGTGTGTTTCGGAGAGGCAATGAAGGATGAGTTTAAGAATTATCAGCAGAGAGTTGTTGATAATGCCAAGGCTCTTGCTCAGGGCCTTACAAAACGCGGAATAAATCTTGTTTCCGGCGGCACGGACAACCATCTTATGCTTGTTGACCTCCGTTCAGTAGGTATCACTGGTAAAGAGCTGGAGCACAGACTTGATGAGGTTCACATCACGGCAAACAAAAATGCTATCCCGAATGACCCGGAAAAGCCGTTCGTTACAAGCGGTGTGCGTCTCGGCACTCCCGCCGTTACTACACGAGGTCTCGGGGCAGAAGAAATGGACAAGATTGCAGAGTTTATCTATCTTTGTGCAACTGATTTTGAAAACCGCAAGGAATATATCAAAAACGGTGTAGCAGAAATCTGCAAAAAATATCCCCTTTACGAATAATAACTCAGCATCCCCACTGCATAAAATGTAAAAAATGCAGTGGGGGATTATAATGAAATTTACAAAAATGCACGGAGCGGGAAATGACTATATTTACATTGACTGCTTTACCAATGATGTCAGGAATCCGTCGGAATTGTCGAAAACTCTCAGCGACAGACATTGCGGAATCGGTGCGGACGGACTTGTTCTCATAAAACCGTCGGAATGTGCGGACTGCTTTATGGATATTTATAATGCAGACGGCTCAAGGGCGGAAATGTGCGGAAATGCCGTGCGCTGTGCGGCAAAATATATCTATGACAATAAGGTGAAAAAACAGGTCGTAAAAATAGAGACTCTCAGCGGAGTAAAGCACGTTCAGATTTTTGCGGAAAACGGATTCGCAACGGGCGGCATGGTAAGTATGGGAAAGCCCGTACTTTGCGGCCGCTGTATTCCCGTAAGATACGGGGATAATGTGGTAAAAAATAAAATTCTTAATGTTGACGACAGGGATTATGAAATAACCTGTGTGGGTATGGGCAACCCGCATTGCGTGGTTTTTCTTAATCATATACATAGACTTGATCTTGAAAAAATCGGCCCGATTTTTGAAAATCACGAAATGTTCCCGGACAGAATAAACACGGAATTTGTTGAGGTTACAGATAAAAACAATCTGAAAATGCGTGTGTGGGAGCGTGGGAGCGGTGAAACCGAGGCCTGCGGAACCGGTGCTTGTGCGGCGGCTGTTGCGGCTGTAATTAACGGTTATTGCAATCAGAACGAAGAAATCAAAATCCGTACAAAAGGCGGAGTTTTAACAGTCAAATGGCATAAAAATAACAATGTCTATTTAAGCGGCAACGCAGTCAAAGTTTTTAACGGTGAAATATAAAAATCCATTATTGGAGGAATAATGATGAAAATAAATGATAATTTCTTAAAAATTCAGAGCTCATACCTTTTTTCCAACATTGCAAAAAAGGTAAATGCTTATGTTGAGGCAAATCCGGATAAGCCGATTATCCGTCTCGGTATCGGTGACGTTACAAGACCTCTTGCCGACGCTTGTATCACCGCAATGCACAAAGCGGTTGATGAAATGTCAGATGAAAAGACGTTTATGGGGTATCCGCCCGAATACGGTCACAAGTGGCTTCTGGATGCAATCAATGAAAATGACTATAAATCACGCGGTGTTGAGCTTGACAACAGCGAGATATTCGTTTCTGACGGTGCAAAGAGTGACTGCGGAAATATCGGAGATATTTTCTCAACAGACAATAAGGTTGCTGTTTGTGACCCCGTTTATCCCGTTTATGTTGATACAAATGTAATGAGCGGCCGTTCTGGTGACAAAACCGACGAGGGCTGGAGCAACATTTACTATATGCCATGCACGGCGGAGAGCAATTTCCTGCCCGAGCTTCCTAAGGAAAAGGTTGATATTATTTACCTTTGTTTCCCCAATAATCCGACAGGTATGGCGGCAACAAGGGATGAGCTTAAAAAGTGGGTTGATTATGCAAACGAAAACGGATCAGTAATCCTTTTTGACTCCGCTTATGAAGCATTTATTACAGAAGATGATGTTCCTCACTCAATCTATGAAATAGAGGGGGCAAAGAGCTGTGCTATCGAGTTCAGAAGCTTTTCAAAGACGGCAGGCTTTACGGGTGTCCGTTGCGGATACACGGTAGTTCCTCACGATATCAAGGTTGACGGTGTTGAACTCAATGCTCTCTGGGCTCGCCGTCAGGCAACAAAGTTCAACGGTGTTTCTTATATTACACAGAGAGCTGCTGAGGCCTGCTACAGCGAAGAGGGAAAAAAGCAAATTCGCGAGATTATTGCATATTATCAGAATAATGCAAAAATTATATATAACGGTCTTAAGGAGTGCGGTTTCACGGTTTACGGTGCAGTAAATTCACCTTATGTATGGCTCAAAACTCCCGACGGAATGTCAAGCTGGGAATTCTTTGATACACTTCTCGAAAATATTCAGGTTGTCGGTACTCCCGGCGAAGGCTTCGGTCCCAGCGGTGAAGGATATTTCAGACTTACTGCTTTCGGTTCAACCGAAAACACGATCAAAGCAGTAGAAAGAATCAAAAATTACTTTTGTAAATAAAGCGAAAGGACGAAAACAATGAAAAAGACGGTTGCAGTTTTATTATCTGTTATTCTTGTATGCTCAGTATTTGCTTTTTCCGCATCGGCCGAGACGGTGTTTGGCGATGTTGATGCAAACGGCACGGTAGATTCCGTGGATGTGCGTTATGTTCTTCAGGTTGCGGCAAATTTAAGAATTGTTGACGATATTACCCCTTATGATCTCAACAACGACGGATTTGTCGGTGCATCGGATGTAAGAATTGTTCTTCAGATAGCCGCAGGAATATACGAAGGTGGCAAGCCCGACAGTGTAATCGGCACGGAGGAGGAACAGTTGGCTTATTTCGTTGAGTCATTCAACGCCGTTAAGGAAAATGCACAGTCGGTAACATA
Organism: uncultured Clostridia bacterium; assembly: GCA_937920235.1. GTDB lineage: Bacteria > Bacillota > Clostridia > Oscillospirales > Acutalibacteraceae > Fimenecus. The sequence goes on from CALGUK010000034.1 coordinate 191,050, forward strand.
TGAAGCAGCGACAATGTATAATTACAACGATCACTTTAAAATTGATCCGGAGCTTGAAGAGACTTTAGGTGAAAATGCCGCAAGCATAAAGGAAGAAATGCTCGCAGAGTTTAACGGCGAAAGGCAGATTGTGGGAAAAACCGTAACAGGTGACGACATTGCCGCGACATTCCCTCCCGCCAACGGAACCTGCAACCTTGGTACAGATGATATTTCAGACATTGAGGTCAAGGACAGCGGTGATTATTATGAATTTACCGTTACGGTTAAAGGAAAACTTAATCCCGGAAGACATGAGAGTGTCGGAAATGTGGCAACAATCCCTACAAAAGAGGATCTTATGCAGTCGTTGGATGAAAGTGTACGCGATCTTGTGATAATAAATTGCGATTACAAGGATGCGGTTGCTACGGCAAAGATAGAAAAGGCAACGGGAAATCTCGTTGAATATACGGTGGATTATCCTATGATTTTGTGCCTTGATTTCGGTTTTGGTGCTCTCAGCTTAGGCGGTTTTGAATTCGGAATGGGCTTCTGCGAAGAGTGGACAGCAACATATTAAAGCAAAAAAATAAAGGACTTGTTCAGTGTGAACAAGTCCTTTTTGCTGTCTTATTATAAAGTTTTTGCAAGTTCCTTGATATATGCTTTGAAGTCTTCTGCAATTTCAGGATGGTTAAGTGCAACCTCACAGTTTGCCTTCATAATGCCCATCTTATTGCCCATATCATAGCGTGTGCCGTAATAATCAAGAGCAATAACACCTTTTGTCTGAGCAAGTGTTTTCATAGCGTCTGTAAGCTGAAGCTCGTTACCTGCACCTTTGGGAGTGGTTTCAAGGATGTCAAAAATTTCGGGCGGCATTACAACGCGGCCGAGAATGGAATAGTTTGAGAAGATTTCCTCGGGCTTGGGTTTTTCAACCATATCCGTGCAGTTGAAAACCTTGTCCTCAATCTTTTCAACTTTGAGTGAGCAGTATTTTGAAACATCTTTTGTAGGCACTTCTTTGACGCCGACAACACCTTTGCCGTATTTTTCATAGGCATCGATAAGCTGCTTGGTAACGGGTTCCTTATCAGAGATGAAAACGTCATCGCCGTAAAGAATGGCAAACGGCTCATTTCCTACGAAATTCTTTGCACAGAGAACTGCGTGGCCGAGACCTCCCGTTTCCTTCTGACGAAGGAAATAAGTGTTGCAAAGCTGAGAGCACTCAAGAACAGAGTCGTAAAGAGCTTTTTTGTCGGGATTTTTGCTAAGCTTATCCTCAAGCTCATAAGCGTGGTCAAAGTGGTCTTCAATGACTCCTTTTCCGCGGTTTGTGATGATGAGAACATCGGTGATTCCCGATTTTGCGGCTTCTTCAACAAGATATTGAATTGCCGGCTTGTCAACGATATTGAGCATCTCCTTGGGTACTGCTTTTGACGCAGGGAGAACTCTTGTGCCGAGACCTGCTGCGGGAATAATCGCTTTTGTGATTTTCATAATAAGAACTCCTTATTTTATATCTTTATTATCAGAGAAAGGTGCCTGATAATATTAGTTCCAGAAGCATAATTACAGCCTTTTCCGCGAGAATTGCAAGAAAGGCGGCGCTGTAAGAGGTTCCGCCCCGACGAATCAGCACAAATCTGATATCCGTCTGCGGTTCTTCCGAGTGAATTTTTTTGATTTCTCTGACGGTGTGGTCATAATACCATTTGTTTGCCTTAAATCCGACAAAAATCTGCATTGCAAGTGATAGTGCCGCTTGAACAACAACGAGCACTGAGCCTGACGGATTGCCGATAATCATTTCGTTTCTTTCGATAAATGCCTGCTGAAGCTCCGCATCGGTCAACTCGTCAATATCTTCTGCGTTATATTTTTCGGTCCATTCCGTAACATCGTTATAGAGAGTCTGCACAGGGGAAAGCATATTGATGCCTGCGGTCAGCAAAAGCGTAAGCGCCAAAAATATTGCGCCGAGCTTATACATTTTTCTGTAAAAGAACCAATAAGGTGTAAAAAAGAATGCCGCCCAGTTCCATGTTTTGCGTTTTTCCTTTATTTTAAAAAACTGTTGTATATATTTCGGAGCTTCATGTCGGACAAAAAGTGCCGTTTCCTCGGTTTTTATGCCCTCTTCCGTCTCCTGCGGAAAGGACGCAAACGGATTTTGATACATCGGCGGAACGGGCATGCCGAAAGGTGTGAATTTTGCATCGGGCATATTTTCGGCGGCAGACTCCGCAAGCGGTGCCTGTGCCGTCTCCTCAGGTGTGATAAAATCCGGCTCCCAGCGGAAACCCTTGCCGTGCTTTTCTTCGTTTGCGCATTTTGTATTTTCTTTAAAACATTCTCTGTGGTGTGGAGTTCCGCAATACGGACACACCACTATGTCGTCGTCGGGTCTGAACTGAGTGTTACAGACGGGACATTTTTCGTTCAGGTATCTGAATTTGTTATCTGCCATTGTTTATACATTCCAACTGTTAATATATTTCTCCTGCTCGGGAGAGAGCTTGTCGATTTCAGTACCCCAACTGTTAAGCTTCCTCAAAGCAACCTTTTTGTCAATCTCCTCAGGCACGTCAATAACGCCTGTTGTAAGCTTTTCGCTGTTATTGACAATATATTCCGCACAAAGAGCCTGAATCGAAAAACTCATATCCATAATTTCTGCAGGATGTCCGTCGCCGGCGGCAAGGTTTACAAGTCTGCCCTCGGCGATAATGCTGACAGTTCTGCCGTCAGCGAGAACATATCCCATAATATTATTCCTCTGTGGCTTAATCTCAACCGCCATTTTTTCAAGGTCGGAAAGATTTATTTCCACATTAAAGTGACCTGCATTACAGCATATTGCACCGTCCTTCATGTTTTTAAAGGCTTTTTCGGTGATAACATCCTTACATCCGGTAACGGTTACGAAGAAATCGCCCTGCTTTGCAGCCTCGGTCATTTCCATAACGGAGAAACCGTCCATTTTTGCTTCCATAGCTTTAATCGGGTCAATTTCGGTAACAATAACCTGAGCACCGAGTGCTTTTGCACGCATAGCAACACCCTTGCCGCACCAGCCGTAGCCCGCAACGACAACTTTTTTACCTGCAACGATAAGGTTTGTGGTTCTGTTGATTCCGTCCCACACGGATTGCCCCGTACCGTAGCGATTATCAAACAGATATTTGCACTTGGCATTGTTTACGGCAATCATAGGAAATCTGAGCTGACCTTCCTTGTGCATTGAAATAAGACGGATAATACCCGTTGTCGTCTCCTCACATCCGCCGAGAACATTTTTCAGAAGCTCGGGATATTCGTTGTGGATAAGGTTGACAAGGTCGCCGCCGTCGTCAATGATAATGTCCGGTCCTGCTTCGATAACACATTTGAGATGTTCTTTATATTCTTCAGCCGTGGCATTGTACCAGGCAAAAACATTGAGCCCGTTATGTGCAAGAGCCGCGGCGACGTCATCCTGAGTTGATAGGGGGTTGGAGCCCGTTACATACATTTCTGCTCCGCCTGCGGCAAGAACCGTACAAAGATAAGCCGTTTTTGCTTCAAGATGAATTGAAAGAGCAACCTTTTTGCCTGCAAAGGGCTTTGTTTCGCTGAAGTCCTTTTCAATACTGCGAAGGACCGGCATATGCGCCTTAACCCAATCGATTTTCTGCTGACCGGATTTGTAGAGGTCAATATTTCTTACGATACTCATTTCGTTAACTCCGTTTATCAGATTATAATAAATCATAATACCATAATAATGACTAAAAATCAACAGCAGTTATCAATCTCGTCTGTGAAAAGCTTCCTTTATGTGCTATTTCAGATCTGCATTTCCGGTATTGAATTTTTTACAATTATAAGATATAATTATATATTAGCATAGTGTTTGTTATATGCAGAAAAATGTCAGAAAATATATAATTCAGGAGTAAAACAGATGAAAAATAAACCGTACCCGCTTTACCCCGTTCCCGAATTGGCGGATTTAAAGGAGTTTGTCGATTATTGCGGAAATAAATTTTCAGAAAAAACAGCTTTCAGATATCTTAAAAAGAAAAAGGAAATTTCAAAAACCTATAAAACCTTCCGTGAAGATGTCAGAGCGCTGGGCACGTATTTTATTTCAAAAGGCTGCAGCCGTACACATATTGCGGTTATCGGAGAAAACAGCTATGAATGGATAGTTACTTATTTCGCCGTTGTAAACAGCAACAACATCATTGTCCCTCTTGATAAGGAGGCTTCGGCTGACGATCTGAAATATCTGGTCGAGAAAAGCGATACAGCGGTTATTGTTCATTCTGACGATTATACCGAGGAGGCAGAGGCTGCCGGATGTTCCGAACTTATCAATATGAAGGACCTCGCTTCCGTTATAGATGAGGGGAAGGCGCTTATCGAAAACGGCGACAGAAGTTATGACACGACCGAAATCGACAACAGAGCAATGTGCACATTGGTTTATACATCGGGAACAACCTCCGAGCCCAAGGGAGTTATGCTCAGCCATCTCAATATCGTTTACGATACCGTTGCCACGTCAAAAAGCGTTCTTATTCCGGACTCGGCACTGGTTATGCTTCCTATTCACCATACCTACGGCTTTGTTGCGAGTCTTACCATTCCGATGCTCGTAGGCGCTTCAATCTTTATAAACAGCAGTATGAGAAACCTTATGAGCGATATAAATTATGCAAAGCCGAAGTATATCGCCTGTGTTCCGATGGTTTCAGAGGCTTTTTATAAAAAGGTTCAGGCAAATCTGAGAGACGGCGGAAAAGAAGAGCTTATCAGAAGACTGACGGTTATCAGCAATGCCTTGTGCAAATGCGGAATAGACCTCAGAAGAAAGCTTTTTAAGAAGATTATTGATGCATTCGGCGGAAATCTCGAAATTCTCGTTATCGGCGGAGCCCCCATAAACGAGAACTGCGTTATCGGATTTCACGATTTCGGTGTGAATGTTCTTTGCGGATACGGTATCACGGAGTGCTCACCGATTGTTTCAACAATGAGGAACAGACATTATGAGCCCAAAAGCGTCGGTACCGTCCATCCCGGTGTTGAGGTGAGAATAAAGGACGGAGAAGTGCAGGTCAAGGGCGATATAGTGTTCAGCGGATACTATAAAAATGAGGAAGCAACACGCGACGCTTTTGACGGAGAGTGGTTCCGCACGGGTGACCTGGGTGCATACGAAAACGGGATGCTTTATATAAACGGAAGAATTAAAAATCTGATTATTCTTCCCAACGGCAAAAACGTCTCCCCTGAGGAGCTTGAGCAAAAGCTTTCCGATGCGGTTGAAGAAATAACCGAGGTTATTGTCAGTGAAAAAGACGGAATGATAACGGCAGAGCTTTACTGTGCGGAGGCGGATGATACCAAACGGAAGGAAATCGAGAAAAAAATATTTGATAACAACAAAACGCTTCCCGCTTACAAGCAGATAGGACAAGTTGTTTTCAGAGATACGGAATTTCCGAAAACAACCACAAAAAAGATAAAAAGAAGATAAGAGGAAATAAAAATGCTTGAAAAATTAAAAGAAATTCTTGTTAACACGGTTGATGTTGAGCCGAACACCGAAATCGATGAAAACACGGTTATTCTGCGTGATCTGGGTGTAGATTCACTTGATATGGTTGAGCTTGTCTGTGCTGTTGAGGATGAATTTGATATAGAAATTGCCGATAAAAAGATAAAATCTCTTGTAACCGTCGGCGACCTGATTGATTATATAGAAGCACAGCAGTAAGGAAAAAGAGGAGATGCCCTTATGAAGCTCACATCGGCACAAAAACAACTTTATAATATGGAGATTTTTGCGGGCGGCTCAATCGGAGTCATCTGCGGAACCGTTTTGTTCGATAAAGTTTATGACATCAATGAGATGAAGCGTGCCATAAACGAGGTTTACAGAATAAATGAAGCGCTGAGAACGCGGGTTTCTTCAGAAAACGGCGAACCTGTTCAGTATGTTACCGAATATGCTGAACGGGATGTTGAGGTTTTGCACTTTGACACAAAGGAGCAGGTTCACGAATATGCCGACAAAATGGCGCACACTCCGTTTGATTTTACGGGGAATCTTTGTGAGCTTGATATTCTTATGTCCGAGAGCTTCTGCGGTGTTTTATACAGATTGCACCATATCATCTCTGACGGCTGGACTCTTGCCCTTATTGCATCACAGTTTTATAAAATTCTTCACGGAGAAGAGGTGGAGGCTTTTCCGTACTCCGCATATATCGATGAAGAGGCAAAATATCTGCAGAGCAAACGCGCTGCAAAGGACAGAGCTTATTTTGAGGAACAGAACAAAAGCCTTGATGAGCCTCTTTATCTTTTTGATGTTGCACCGAAAATAGGAAAGTCTGTCAGAAAAAGCTATATTATCGACAAGGCAACCGCATCAAAAATCACGGAGTTTGTTGAAAGAGAAAACACCTCTGCATATATGTTTTTCCTTACTCTTATAACTGCCTATTTCAGTAAGGCAAAAAACAATGCCGAGAGATTTTGTATCGGTACTGCTATTCTGAACAGAACAACTCATTCTCAGCGCAACACGGCAGGCTTGTTTGTCAATACGGTTCCGCTTTTCTGCTGTATAGAGCCGGAAAGCAGCTTTTCCGCAAATCTTAAAATCACTGAGGAAAATACTCTCGGACTTTTAAGACATCAGAAGTTCAATTACAGCGAAATGCTCACGGAATTTGCTGAGGACAGACTTTTTGATATTTTGTTCAGCTATCAGAACAACATTATTTACGGCGACCATTCTCTCAGCACGTGGTATCATAACGGTATGCAGAACGAAAGTCTGCAGATTCATATTGATGACCGTGACAGGGACGGCGTATTCAGAATACACTATGATTATCAGACGGAAAAATTTGAAGAAAAGGATATACAGAGACTGCACGAACGCTTAATGCTGATGATTGACGATATTCTTGAAGACGGCGGCAAGCCTCTTTGCCGTCTTGAGTATCTGCCGAAGGAAGAAAAGCAGAAGCTTCTTTTTGACTTCAACGACACGGCGGTAGATTATCCGAAAGACAAAGGTGTTTACGGACTTTTTGAAGCACAAGTTCAAAAGACACCGGATAAAACAGCAGTTATATTTAAAGATATTAAACTGACATATTCACAGCTCAGCTACAGGGTGAATGAATGTGCCGACCGATTGCGCTCTCTTAACATAAAAGAAAAAGACGTGGTTGCGGTACATCTTGAAAGAAGTCATTTTCTTATAGTTTTCCAGCTTGCTGTTTTAAAAACAGGCGCGATATTCCTTCCTGTTGACAAAAGATATCCTGTTGATCGTATCAGACAAATGTGCTGTAACTGTAATGTGAAGCTGTTGATTTCTGACGAGCTGAGCAGGGATGATATTGATGTAAATCTCATTTCTGCCGATGGGTTTGCAGCAGCGGAAATAACCGAAAAAGCAGAGACCGTCAATAATATGGGAGATTGCTATATTATTTACACTTCCGGCAGTACGGGAGTTCCGAAGGGCTGTCTCCTTACGGGAAAGGGCCTTTTGAATTTCTGTCTGAACAACAATACGCTTGAAACTCTGAACAATATGGAAAATCCCGTATTCGCCTGTGTAAACAGCGTATCATTTGACTATTTTATTGCCGAAACTCTGTTGCCGCTTTCAAACGGATTTACAACAGTTGTTCTTGACGACAGCGAAAGCACGGTTCAGAAGGCGTTTCTGAGTGTTGTGTCAGAAAACGGAATCAATGTAATAATGACGACGCCGACACGGCTTAAAATTTATTATGATAACAAAAATAATTGCGATATTCTGAAAAATACAGAGTGTATCTGCACATCGGGAGAGCCTCTTACGGCAGAACTGTTGGATTCGCTTTACAAAAAGTCTCCATTGGCACAGGTTTATAACCCTATCGGTCCCAGTGAGTGCAGTGTATGGGATATGGGCGGAAGGCTTGAAAGAGCAGACGGTCTGGATATTCATATCGGTAAACCAGTTGCAAACATACAGATTTACATTACGGACAAATATATGAACCTCACCCCGATAGGAATAACGGGAGAAATCTGCATTGCGGGTGACGGTGTCGGCTCGGGATATATCAACAATCCTGAACTGACATCGGAAAAATTCGTCGATAACCCCTTCGGAGAGGGGAAAATCTATAAAACGGGAGACCTTGCCTATTGGCGTGACGACGGAAACATCTGCTATGTGGGCAGAAATGATTTTCAAGTGAAAATCAGAGGGCAAAGAATTGAGCTGGGAGAGATCGAAAACGCTGTTCTGAGTGCAGACGGTGTAGTTCAGTGCGCGGTTGTCGTAAGAAAGGATGCGGATAACAGACAGTTTATCTGTGCTTTTTATACGGGCAGAGAAATTGATGCTTCCGAGCTTCGTGCCGTTCTTTCCGCAAAATTGCCGAGATATATGGTTCCGCACATCTTTACACATCTTGCGGATATGCCGATGACATCAAGCGGGAAAATCAGTAGGAATGCATTGCCTGAAATTGAATTGAATAATATTTCGACCGATATGGAGTATGCCGCACCGTTAACTCTGCATGAAAAAGTGCTGGCAGAGGTGATTTGTTCCGTGCTGAAATCGGACAGTGTCAACATGCTTGATAACTTCTTCAATATCGGCGGAGATTCTATCAGCGCGATTTACATTGTTTCTGAGCTCGAAGAAAAGGGCTACAGACTTCATGTTTCGGATATTATGCAGAGCAATACTCTTTCGGATGTTGCAAAAGCAATGAAATCCGAGAGTGTTATAGAGGAGTATGAGCAGGGTGAAGTAAACGGATTTATACCGTTCACTCCCATTATGAGAGCATTCTCGGCAGAATCGAGTTCCATTCCCGAGGATTTTGTGCATACCTGTGTTATCCCGGCTGATTGTGATGAGTCAACGGCAAAAAAGGTGATGGATGTTCTTGTTGCGCATCACGATATTTTAAGAGGAACATTTACGGACGACGGAATCGAAATTCATCCGTCAGCGGAGAGAAAGGCTTATTCCTTCACCTCTGTCTGCATTGAAGATGAAGAAAAAGCAATGGAATTTCTGAAAAAGCCGAGCATTGAGGACGGCAAACTTGTCAATGTTGTTTTCTGCCGCACGGCAAACGGGAATCTCATAGGTATAACCGTACACCACTTCCTTATTGACCTGGTTTCGTGGGAAGTGATTATGAAGGATTTTAAAACTGCGGTCGCTATGCTCAAGAACAATGAGGAGGCTTCGCTTCCGTCAAAAACTGCATCATTTGTGCTGTGGGCGGAGGTGCTTCGAGAATATTCCGGATCAATTTCAGAGGAAAGCCGTAAATACAAAAATACTGTTGACGGTTTGCTTGATAATGCGAAACCGCTCTATTTAAACGGCGAAAAACAAGAAGCTGCTGAAGAGTTCAGCTATACCTTTAACGAGAGCGTTTCTTACAGTCTCAGCAACAAGGTCAACAATGCATACGGTACGAGAATCAATGAGGTGCTTTTAACTGCATTGGGATTGGCAGCAGGAGAATTGGCAGACAGCCCGGTCGGAATAATGGTCGAAACCCACGGCAGAGCTGAGCTTCACAAACCGATTGCAACAGAGCGTACGGTAGGATGGTTCACATCCTGCTATCCGGTTGTGATTGATAAAAGCAACGGAATAAGCGACGAGCTTATAAGCGTCAAAGAGACACTGAGAAAAATACAGAGAACAGGTATCGACTATCTTCTTTTGTCGCAGAAATTCCATAAAAATGCAGATGTTATATTCAATTTTTACAAGAGTGGCGGAGCAGATAAAAGCGACGGAGCAGATTTTTCAGCCTTCAATGCAGAGAAATCCGTATTCCCGGGAAAAATCAACGTCAACTGCTTTATAATCGACGATGCTTTGACCGTGAAAATTTCCGTGCCCGAGGGTAGGCATATACAGAATATCGGCAAAATGCTCGGAGAGGAATTTATCAAACAGGTCGGAAGGCTTGTTGAACTTTGCATTTCAACAGATAATGTGATAAAAACCCGTTCGGATTTTTCGGACAAGGAGCTGACGGATGGCGAGTTAGAAGAGTTGAAAACTCTTTTTGACGACGCTGAAAACGGACAGAACATTGTTGACATATACGGCTTGACACCGTCTCAGGAGGGAATGTATGCACAGTATTTCCGAAACACTGAGACTAAAACATACCTTATTAAAAATTTGTGCAAAATCAGCAAGAATGCCGATACGGCTTTGATCGGAAAAAGCGTGGAGCTGCTTTCACTTCGTCATCAGGCATTGAAAACTGCTTTTGCGGTTACTAAAACCACAGGGACAATCAAGCAGGTTGTTCTTGAAAACAGAAAGCCGTATTTCAGCGTGATTGAATGTGCTGAGCCGTTCAGTCAGACCGCACTGGATAAAATTGTTGCCGAAAGCACAAAAAATCCTTTTGATTTGCAGAAGGATTCTCTTTTCAGAGTTGTTATTATCGACTTTACTGATGAGAGATTTATGCTGATTTATGCACATCACATTATTCTTGACGGCTGGTGCTTCCCGGTAATTATCACCGACCTGCAGGAATATTACTACAGACTTTTTAACGGCGGAAAAGGTGCCGAGGCTTTGGCAGAAGAAATCAAAAAAGAATCCCTGTCTCAGACCTCATACGGACAATATTCCGATTGGATAAAGCAACAGGACAAAAACAGGGCTTATGAATATTGGCGCGATTTGCTCCGGGACAATTCTCCTGCCCATATTTTCGGAAAAGAGAAAAAGGATAATTCCAAAAACGAAAATATTGTTACGTTCAGAACGCGTCTGACTGACGACTTATCACGGTATATAGAGCGGTTCGCCAAGGAAAATAAGGTTTCTCCCAATACGGTTTTTGAGTGTGTATTCAGCATAGCTCTGCAAAAATTCTCCGGAAGTGAAGAGGTAGTATTCGATAAGATAATTTCCGGCAGAAGTATTCCGTTGAAAAATATCGAATGTACGGTCGGTCCTTTTATAAATACCGTTCCCGTGAGAATAAAGAGTGACGGAAGCACATCCTTCTCGGAGCTGTTAAGAGAAACTCACAATCAGACGGTCAATGCCAATAAGTACGGTATTTTGCCTCTGTCCGAGGTTTATAAGACCTGCGATATTGATGCAAAAGCAATTGACTCGTTCTTTGTTTTTGAAAACTATTATCTGGGCGACATTTCCGATCTGGGAAAAGGATCTCTTTCACCGGAGTTGGTTTCATTTGAGGAACAGACCGAGTTCAGTCTTGCCGTCACAATTCTCAAGGAAAATCACGGATATACCATCAGAACCTCTTACGCGCAGGAGATGTATAACGAAAGAGAGATTTCAAGCTTTATTGAGGGCTATCTCTCACTTCTTACCACCTCTCTTAACGGGGATATTCAGATTAAGGACATTGATGCCGTGTCAGATGACGAAAAGCAAAAAGTTTTACGTTCCTTCAATAACACACCGTATGCTTATAAGGAGTCGGAAAATTCAACTCTGTATTCCCTTTTTGAAAAAACAAGTGACGAAAACGGGGAGAAGGTGTGTATAAGAGCCAACGGAGAAGAAATCACTTTTGCCGAATTCAGAAGATATGCCGAGCGGATTGACAGCAGAATAAGAGAAATAACAAACGGCACAAAATCGGTTGTGGCGGTGATATGTGAACGCTCTTTTGAGATGTACGGTGCGGTTTACGGTATTATCCGCGGCGGAAATGCCTATCTGCCCATTGATCCGAAATATCCGCAGGACAGAATAGATTACATTCTTAAAAACAGTAATGCGGCGGCAGTCATAACGCAGGAGAAGTTTACTTCATTGGTGAAAAACATACCCTGCATTGATGCTACAGCGCTGCTCAGATCAGCAGAACAGCCTCAAAAAACTGAAATTCTCGCCTTACCTGAGGATACTGCATACGTAATTTATACATCGGGCTCCACTGGAAACCCTAAAGGCGCAAAAATCAGCCACAAATCAGCGGTTAACAGAATTTTGTGGATGCACGAGTTCTATCCGCTCGAAAAAGAGGATGTTATCCTGCAAAAAACACCATATACCTTTGATGTTTCTGTCTGGGAGCTTTTCTGGTGGGGACTCAAGGGCGGTTCGCTTGCCGTATCAAAGCCGGATGAACACTTCCTGCCTGCAAAAATTCTTTTGGAAGCAGAAAAAAACGGAGTTACACATCTGCACTTTGTTCCGTCGGTATTTGACCTGTTTCTGACCTATCTTGAGAACAATCCTCACGAGCAGAGCCGTTTTGAAACGGTCAGATATGTTTTCCTTTCCGGTGAGGCTCTGACGGCAAATCATATTGCAAGATTTTATAAGATTTTCGACTTTAATAAGGTACAGCTTCACAATCTCTACGGCCCGACGGAATGTGCGGTTGATGTAAGCTACTACCCCTGTGTGCCGGGTGATGTTGACCCGGTGCCGATAGGAAAGCCGATTTATAACACACAGCTCTATATTACGGATAAATATATGAATCCCGTACCCGTAGGCGTTGTCGGCGAACTCTGTATAGCAGGCGTCAATGTGGGACAGGGCTATCTTAACAATCCTGAGCTGACGGCGGAAAAATTTATTGATAATCCGTTCGGTGAGGGAAAAATCTATAAGACGGGCGACCTGGCTTATTGGCGTGACGACGGAAATATCTGTTATGTCGGCAGAATGGACGGTCAGATCAAGCTTAACGGACAAAGAGTTGAGTTGGGCGAGATTGAAAAGGAAATCTGCAGGTACAACGGAGTTGAGTCAGCGGCTGTGATGATCCGTAAAAACAATTCCAACGACGTAATCGTTGCCTTCTGTTGCGGCGAAAATATTGATGTTGACGCTCTGAGAAAGCATTGCGAAAAATGGCTTCCCGCCTATATGGTGCCGTCGGGATTCAAACTTCTCCGCGAGATGCCGCTTAATCCCAGCGGTAAACTGGACAGAAAAGCTTTGAAGCTCATCGATGTGAGCTTCAGCGACTCGGCAGAAAAAGAAATGCCGAAAAATGATCGGGAAAAGATGTTCTGTGACCTGTTTGCGAAAATTCTGAAAAAGAATATTGTGGGCAGAAACGAGAATTTCTTTGCCCTCGGCGGAACAAGTCTCGATATGATTACAGCGCTTTCGGGAGATGAGCTGAAAGGTGTTTCTGCGGCAGATTTCATTGCAAATGCAACACCGCAGGCATTGGCAAAAATGAATTTGAGTTCGGCTAAGACGGAATACCTCCAAACACTCCGTGAAAGCGAAAAGGGAGAAAAGGCTCTTGTTTTGTTCCCGTTTGCAGGGGGCGGAGCAGAAGCATTTGCCGTGTTTACCGAGTCTGTAAAGGAAAAAGCAGAGGACACATCCGTATATTTTGTAAGATATTTACATTCTGCAGACGAGTGCAGGAGAGCTGCAACTGAAATTGCGGAAATTCTCGGAGATAAAAAGGTGTACTTCTATTCACATTGCGTAGGTTCGGCAGTTGCGTTGCAGATTTTGAATATTCTCGACGAGACGGGGAACGGCTTTGTGCGAGCTCTGATTGCCGGAGCAAGTATCCCGATGAAAAAGCCGGGCAAAAAGAATGCTTGGAATTATGTTCCGGATTTTGTTCTGAAGAAAATCCTTGTTAAAGCGGGAGCTCCTCTTGATAAGATGCCGAAGGGGGATGCGGCAGATATGCTTTACCGATTCCGCAAGGACGTTGATTTCTCAACGGCATATTTCTTCGGCAGCAAGGTAAAGACTTCAACTGCGGTTTATCCTGTTATTGCGGCAAACGATATCTTTACAAAAAATTATCGCGAAGCAGAGCTTTTGTGGAACAGATATTCGGAAAAGACAGAAACACTGAGAGTCATTGAGTCGCCGTCTCATTATTTCCAGGCGGACAACAGCGACGAGTTGGCGGAGATTGTTTCAGAAATAATGAAATAAAAAATGAGAGAGTGTTTATTGCACTCTCTCATTTATTCATCAGAACTTTATTCTGCCTTTTTTCTTTTTGACTTCACGGCGTTTTTTTATCTGCTTTATTTTTTCTTTAATCTCAGCCGACTTAATGTTTCTGAGCTCCGTGCAGGCGGTGTAATATTCCTCATTGACGCTCACTTGTCTGCGTTCGAACCAATCGTACATGCGAGAACCGAATTTGTGAGCAATAAGGAGATATATCAAGCCGAGCACTGTACCGATGAGACAGAGAATCTGATATAGCTTAAGACCGTAAAAAATGTCTTTTTCACAACGGGTAAACTCGGTGAAGAAGCGGATTGACGAGTAAAGAGTAAGATAAAGCGGGAACATTGTGCCGGGCTTTGCTTTGTCGCGGTAATACATAAAGAAGATGAACAGCGCCAGAGCAACAAAAGCCTCAAGAAGCTGAGACGGAAATTCAAACATATCCGATGCGACGTTATAAATGCCGTTTTCCATTTCCACACCTCTGCAACAGCCTCCGCTGAAGCAACCGAGCTTTGCAAAAATAAGAATAAGAGGAAAAGCAGGAGTCATAAAATCAAATTGCTTGACAACATTTGTACCGAGCAAGGCGAAAATGATAAAATAGACTACCGGGGCAAAATAAAGAAGACCGAAATAGTTACCGCCTGTGTTGAGGGCGTTACCGAAGGCTTTGTTTATCGGGCCTGCAGGCAACATCTGAATTGCGGCAAACAATACGGATTCGATGATAAGAAAGAGTGTTCCTTCCGAGAGAAAACGGGGAAGATAAATGTGCTTTCCGATTCTCAGCGTAAGGTTCTGAAGCCTTACAAATAAATTCGTGCGAACCTGCTTTCTTCTTTTGATATTAAGAAAATAGAAAGCAAAAATGGCGATTATACCGAAAGTGGTACCGAAAACGTCATAATCGAGAAAAGCTAAGGGAGTTTCCAATAACATAACTATTACTCCTGAAGTGTTCAATGTATTTTGGTAAAAATATATTATCATAAATCTGAGCTTTTTTCAAGTATGTATATTTCTTAACATAATATTAACAATTGATCCATAAATATCCTGTCTGAAAATCATTGACATTATTTCAAGTTTATGGCATAATACTTTGTGTATGTAGGAGAAAGATATTGTTTATGGAGGAACGATATTTATGAAATCTAAATTAACAAGAATTCTTGCCGTTATTTTAGCATTCGGTATGCTGATTTGTTGTTTCTCAGCTTGCGGCGGCAAAGAAGATGAAGAAGAAAGCACAAAACCAACCGTTCTCGGTCCTACTGATGACTTGAGCGGCTGGGCTACAGATGATACTGCAGGCGATGCGTTCGGCGACAATTTGAACAGTGATGCTCTCGGCAACAGCGGCGACAGCTCCTGGACAGGTTCAACAGGCGGAAACACCTCCGGTAACGGCTCAACAGGCGGAAGCTATTGGCCGTCAGGCAGCACAAGCACTGTTACTCCGAACTATCCTTCAGGCAACGGTTCATCCGGCAACAACACATCGGGCGGATCAGATCCTTTAGATACACTCGAGGATGAGGTTACTCATTTCTTCACACACTTTGATACTCCTGAAGAGAGAGCAGCAGTTCTTAAGCTCGCAGGTTATGAATACGATGCCGCACAGGGTATTTTCTATACTCATCTTAATCCGTGGCAGCGTTATTTCGGATTTACACCGATTTACGACCAGGCAGCACCTCTCACAAATATGTGGTATCTCACACTCAAGATGGACTTCCTTTACGGAGATTTCATCTGGAGACTTCAGTGGTGGAAGGGACAGTACGGTGTTCTTGAAGGTGCAGAGCTCGGTGTTTACACCAAGTATCCCGAGGATGACGGTGAATTCTTCAAGTGTGCCGCAGACGAACAGCTTCTCAGAATGACATTTGACTATTATCACAGCCTTGGCGATTATAATAGAGGAAATATTCTCTTCACAAGAGCTGAACAGGAGCATTGGTGGCTCACAGGCTTCAAGTTCGGTGTTGTCAGCCCGACAAAGAACGTTGTAAGAGCATCTCTTTACGCTTATGATGATGAAATGGCAGATAAGATTGAGCTTTGCCTCCAGAATGTTAAGGATGCAAACGGAAACATCAACGGATTTACTAAGTGGTACCAGGGCACAACGGATATGAACTTCTACATAAGAACAGGTAACAAGTTCTCGGTTGTATGGCTTGATGCAGGTTATCTTAACTATAATACTGCTCCGGAAAATCCCGAAGAGGAAAATCCCGATGTAGATATTCCCGAAGAGTCTTCATCAGAATCCGCACAATAATTCAATTGCATAAAATCCTGCAATTTGAAGCAGGGCACTAAGGAACAAAAGAGGTAATGCGGATAAAACCGTGTTACCTCTGATTTTTTGTTTATAATCACTGAAGTCCGGAATCGCCGTGTATTCTTGCGGAATGAAAGATGAAATACAGGTTTTTTTGCATAAAATATGCATATAAATAAAATATATTTCAAAAAGTTTTCTATTATGGTTGAAAAGTCGCGTGTTTTAGTGTAAAATAGACAAATCAAATTAGATTTTTATTCTTTTTTATAAATTTTTTTGGAGGTTTTGTATGAAATATTCGCTTACAAAGAAGCAGGCAAAAGAGCTTGTGGAATCAAAACTTTCTCATTTTATCGGAGTAAATCCCGATGAGGCTACAAATGAGCAGTTCTATAAGGCTATCGCCCTTATTGTCAGAGATATGATGAGTCAGGGCAGAGCAGAGTTCTCCAAGGAGGGCTCAAAAAAAGGAACAAAAAGAGTTTATTATCTTTGTATGGAATTCCTTATGGGTCGCTCTCTTAAAAATAACCTTTATAATCTTAATCTCACAAAGGTTTTTGAGAGTGTGCTGAAGGATTACGGTATAAAAATGGAGTCGATCTATGACTGTGAGCCCGATGCCGGACTCGGCAACGGCGGCCTCGGTCGTCTTGCCGCTTGTTATCTTGACGGTCTTGCAACTCAGGGATATGTCGCAAAAGGTTATACCATTCTTTATGAATACGGTATTTTTAAGCAGAAGCTTGTTGATGGCTGGCAGACAGAGCTCCCGGATTTCTGGCTTCCCGGCGGTGATGTATGGCTTGTTCCTCACGAAGAGCAGGCAATGGAAATTAAATTTGAGGGTAAAGTCCGTGATGTGTGGGAAAACCAGTATCACAGCGTTGAGATTGAAAATCCCACAGTGATTCAGGCTGTGCCCTATGATATGCACGTTGCAGGAAAAGACGGTAAGGGTGTATCTGTGCTCCGTCTCTGGTCTGCAAAGGCTCCCGGTCTTGATATGGCACTCTTTAATCAGGGCGATTATATGAGAGCGATGGAAAGAAACGCTATGGCTGAGGTTATCAGTAAGGTTCTCTATCCGTCTGACAATCATCCGGAGGGAAAATCACTTAGACTCCGTCAGCAGTATTTTCTTGTTTCGGCATCAATCCAGGATATTGTTCAGCACCACCTCCGCGAATTCGGAACAATGGACAATTTTGCGGATAAGGTTGCAATTCATATTAACGACACTCATCCCACAATGGCTATCCCCGAACTTATGCGTATTCTCCTTGATGAGTGCGGTTACGGTTGGGACGATGCATGGAATATTGTAACAAATGCGGTTGCTTATACAAACCATACGGTCATGAGAGAGGCTTTGGAGTGTTGGCCTGAGGATCTTTACAAGCGACTTATGCCTCGTTTATGGCAGATTACAAAGGAAATTGACAATCGCTTCCGTTCATTTGTATGGAACAGCACCAACAATGCGGACACGGTAGAGAGAATGGCGATCATTTCAAACGGTATTGTAAGAATGGCTAATCTCTGCGTTGCAGGGTCACATTGCGTAAACGGTGTTTCGGCACTCCACAGCGATATTCTTAAGGATACGGTTTTCTCAGACTTCTATGCACTTACTCCGGATAAATTTACAAATGTTACAAACGGTATTGCCCACAGACGTTGGCTCTGCCAGGCAAACCCGAAGCTCACAAAGTATCTTACGGGACTTATCGGTGACGGTTTTGTAAAAAATGCCGACGGACTTCTCGAATTGAGAAATTATAAGGACGACAAGGCTGTTCTCGACGAGCTCGGCAAAATCAAGCGTTCAAATAAGGAAGAATTTGCGAAATATGTGCTCAATCATAACGGAATCAAGCTTGATCCGGATTCAATCTTTGATGTTCAGGTCAAGAGACTTCATGAATATAAGCGTCAGCATCTCAATGCGTTGAATATTCTTTCGCAGTATCTTGCAATCAAGGAAAATCCGAACGGAGATTTCATTCCGCACACATATATTTTCGGTGCAAAAGCCGCATCGGGATATTTTATGGCAAAGAAGATAATCTCCTTTATCTGCGCACTTGCGGATGTTATAAATAATGACCCGGATGTCAAGGGCAGACTCAAGGTGGTTTATGTTGAGGATTACAATGTAACTCTTGCAGAAAAGCTTATGCCTGCCGCAGATATTTCAGAGCAGATTTCTCTTGCAGGAACAGAGGCATCGGGTACGGGTAATATGAAGCTTATGCTTAACGGCGCCGTAACACTCGGTACTATGGACGGTGCAAATGTGGAGATATATGATGCTGTCGGCGAAGACAATATCTATATTTTCGGTATGAAGACACCTGAGGTTCAGCAGTTGCAGAAGAGAGGCTACAATCCTCAGAATTACTTCAATGCTAATGCAGAGCTTCAGAAAATTCTCGGTTTTGCAAATTACAACGGAATAGGCGGAAAAATGTTCCATGAGGTTACCTCGTCAATCATCTATAATGATCCTTATATGGTTCTTGCAGATTTCGAGGACTACAGAAAGACTCAGCAGAGAATTTCAGCAGACTTCCTTGACCGCGATAAGTGGAACAGAATGTCACTTATGAACATTTCCGGAGCAGGCAGATTTGCCGCAGACCGTGCTATCAATGAGTATGCCGCAAATATCTGGGATGCAAAATCAGCACTTAAATAATAAATTTAAGCAAAAATTAAGGCAGTTCTTCTGAACTGCCTTTTGTGTTTGTTTTGGTTTGTGCTTTTACTGTGGGGGCATTGAGTTCTGCATCATTGCTGACATCATTCCGCCGCTTTTCTTCTTCGGCGGCTTATATGCCGGGGGATTTGCCATAAGCTTTCTTGCTTTTTTACCTGCACCTGATGCGAGGTACGCATTTACTGCGATAAGAGTTTCATAAAAATCCTCGTCGGTGATATATTCGCGGCACTTGTCGAGAAGCTCCTTGTCGTTATTGATTTCACCCAAAATTGTGACTACAACAAGGTCCTGAACATCGTTTGAGCCGTTTTCATAAATATCGCTGAGAATTTTAAAAAGCTTCTTTAATTGCTGTGAATCGTGTGAACGGATTGTCTGCATAATGTACTTGTTTGCGTGATTCACAAAGAAATCGTCACCGAGGAACTCGTCATATGTCTGAAAGTTTTCCTTATAAGCATCCTTGAGCTCGGGATAGAGCGTTGTGATTCGGCTTGCAAGAGTGTTTGCGTCATAGCTTGCGCCGTTTTTGGCGGCAGTTTTTGAAATTGTCTGAGGAGCTTTTTTTGCAGCCTGTCTTGCCTTTTTGCCGTAAGATGTGCTGACGGTTTCAATGATTTCGTTTGAGAGAGATTTTAAATCTCTGTCCTCAAAGGTTTCAAGGTCAAGAAGATTTGACTCAACCTTGACAAAATCGCCTTCGCCTGCTTTTTCGTTGATATCAAGAAGATTATCGTGGCTGAAAAGACGGATTGTAATATCGTCCTTGGTAAAATCAAGATAGGCTTCATTGCCGTTTTCATACACGGGAGCAGCGCCTTTTTCAAGATTTTCGGGAATAACAACGGTAAACCCCAACTGTTCAAACTTTTCTGAGCAGTTTTTCAAAATAAGTGAAAGTGCGTCATTTCTGTTGAGCATTTTTTATACCTCAAATCATTTAAAAATATATATCCCATATAATATAACACATTTCTTTTGATTTGTCATTAAAAATTTGTGAATATTATGATTGAAACAGAATTTATATTGTGATAAAATAATATGTAATTAAATAAAATGTGGTATTATGACTTTTTACAGGGGGTGCAATATGAAAAATGCACTTATAATTTTCGGCGGTGTTTCTTCGGAGCACGATGTTTCCTGCGTTTCGGCAACATCGGTTATCAGAAATATTCCTAAAGATAAATATAACGTAATTATGCTCGGCATAACAAAACAGGGCGAAATGTTTGTTTTTGACGGCGATTATAACGAGCTTAAAAATGACGGATGGCTCAGTGACAAATCAAAGCTGAAAAAAGCGGTTATTTCAAGTGACCGAGCCGACCGAGGTATTATCATATTCAACGAAAACGGCTATGAAAAGATAAGAATTGACGTGTGCTTCCCTGTGATGCACGGTAAAAACGGTGAAGACGGCACAATGCAGGGCCTTTTGACAGTTGCAGGCATTCCCTTTGTTGGTTGCAACACAATGGCGTCTGCCGTTTGCATGGATAAGGCTATGACAAATGCAATTTGCGATGTTAACGGAATTGCGCAGGCAAAGTGGAAATACATAACAAAATATGATTTTGAACACCGTGGCAGAGAATTTGCTAGAGAATGTGAAGAATATTTAGGTCTTCCTGTATTCATCAAACCGGCAAATGCAGGTTCATCTGTTGGTGTTGTTAAGGCAAAAACACTTGAGGAAATTCAGCGTGGACTTGACTACGCTTTCAAGTTTGATTCAAGAGTTGTTGTTGAAGAAGCAATTCTCGGTGCAGAGGTTGAATGTGCCGTTATGGGTAATGACGAGCCGTTTGCCGGCGCAGTTGGTGAAATTGAACCAAGTAATGAGTTTTACGATTTTGAGGCAAAATATGAATCGGACAGCGGTCTGCATATTCCTGCAAGACTTCCCGAGGAGAAAATCAGAGAAATTCAGGAGCAGGCTGTCAGAGCATATAAGGCCTGGGGATGCTCCGGACTCGCCAGAGTTGACTTTTTCGTGAGATATTCCGACGGGGCAGTGCTTCTTAATGAGCCGAATACTCTTCCGGGCTTTACAAATATCAGTATGTACCCGATGCTTATGGATAAAGCGGGAATATCTTATGGCGATTTGATTGATAAGCTTTGTAGCCTTGCAATTGAAAAATGGGAAAAGGAATTTGCGCAGTGAAAAGAGAAGCAATTATAAGAATTTTCAGTAAGCAAAAAACCGACAACGATGAGAATAAGGGCGAGATGACGGTTGTCGGTACAATTTCACATGATAACGAAAATACAGTAATAAAATATGTGGAAAATAATGAGGAAACAGGTCCGGAGGAGACAGAAATAACGGTTTTTCCGAACAATTCCGTCAGCATTGTCAGACACGGACAGTTCAGCTCAGAAATGACGGTGGAAGAAAATGTCCGTCACATTACTTTTTACAGAACACCTTACGGAGAGCTGACAATGGGGATTTACGGAAATCATGTCAAGTGGTCCGAGGACGGTGAGGGCGGAATTCTCAAAATGAGATATGCACTCGACTTTAACAACGGATTCGTTTCGGAGAACACAATGATTATATTTATCGATGAAAAGTAAGGAGAAAGAGGAATGTCAAAATTAGTAAAAAAGGCAACGGATGAGTTGCATTCACTCATACTTGATGCGCTGGGTACGGCTGTGGCTGAAGGTGAGCTTGCCGCAGAGCCTATTCCTTCATTTAACATTGAAGTTCCGGCAAACCGTGACAACGGCGACTACTCTTCAAACATCGCTTTTATATGTGCAAAGGTTTTTCGCTGTGCACCGAGAAAAATTGCCGATCTGGTTGCAAAACACATTCGGTTGGACGAAACATATTTTGATTCCTGCACCGTGGCAGGTGCCGGTTTTGTAAACTTTACGCTTTCAAAGGATTTTTATGCCGATATTCTGCTTGATGTCAAGGCACTCGGCAAGGATTACGGCAGAAGTAATTACGGTGAGGGCAAAAGGATTAATGTGGAGTTTGTTTCTGCCAACCCGACAGGACCTATGCATATGGGTAATGCCAGGGGTGGTGCATTGGGAGACTGTCTTGCATCAGTTCTTGATATGGCGGGCTACGAGGTAGAACGTGAATTCTATATCAACGATGCAGGTAATCAGATTGAAAAGTTCGGTCTTTCTCTGGATATCCGTTATCAGCAGATTTTTAAGGGTGAGGAAGCTGTGGAGCTTCCCGAGGACAGTTATCACGGGGAGGATATAAAAGAGAGAGCACAGCAGTTTGCCGATGTTTACGGCGATTCGTATATGGATGAGGAAGAAAGCGAGAGAAGAAAAGCTCTTGTTGATTTTGCTCTTCCGAAAAATATTGATAATATGAAAGCAAATATGGCGAAATACCGTATTGAATATGACACCTGGTTCAAGGAGAGTCAGCTTCACGACAGCGGTGCAGTTAAAGAAGTTATCGATTATCTCACAAATAAAGGCTTGACTTACGAAAAAGACGGCGCAGTTTGGTACAACAATATCAAAGTGCAGACAGAAATGCTCACTCGTCAGGGCAAAACACAGGAAGAAATTGATAAACTTGAACTTAAAGACGATGTTCTTATTCGTCAGAACGGAAACCCCACATATTTTGCGGCTGATATCGCTTATCACAAAAACAAGCTTGTAACTCGCGGATTTGACAAAGCAATTGATGTCTGGGGTGCTGACCATCATGGTCACGTTGCACGTATGAAAGGTGTTCTTGAGGCTCTTGATCTCGACTCTGACCGTCTTGACGTTATTCTTATGCAGCTTGTTCGTCTGACAAGGGACGGCGAGGTTGTAAGAATGAGCAAGAGAACGGGTAAAGCGATTACCCTTGTCGATTTGCTTGAGGATATCCCTGTTGATGCTGTCCGCTTCCTGTTCAATATGCGTGAACCGGGCTCACAGATGGATTTTGACCTTGATTTAGCGGTTGAGCAGTCATCTCAGAACCCTGTTTACTATTGTCAGTATGCAAATGCCCGAATTCACAGTATTCTCCGTAAGGTTGAAGCTGACGGTGTTGCGGTACGCGACTGCTCAAAAGAGGAGCTTAAGCTCCTTACAGAGCCTGAGGAGATTGAGCTTATCAGACATCTTGCATCTCTTACCGATGAAATTGTCAATTCGGCAAAGAATTATGACCCGGCAAAAATCACACGCTATTGTATTGACCTTGCAACGCTTTTCCATAAGTTCTACAATGCCTGCCGTGTGGCTGTGGATGACGAAGCTCTTATGCAGGCACGACTTTTCCTCTGTACCTGCGTTATGAATGTCATAACAAATATTCTTGAAATGTTCAGCATTTCAACTCCGGATTCAATGTAATAGCTACAAGCTGAATTTATGTAACCCCGCTTTTTGCTGCAGGGTAAAAAATAAGGAGATACGGAAAATCCGTATCTCCTTTTTAGGTTGTCTGTTTTCAGTTTGTATGATACTTTCTTGCGATTTTCATTGTAGTGGTTTTCGGGAATTCTTCATCACGGATAAGAATTTTACCTACACGCTTGAACATCGGCATCATTGCGTTTGTTTTCTTGACATCGGCATCAAGAGTTTCTCTGCAGCCGGGATAGTCCTCTTCATTAAGGAAAAATTCGCCCGTAATCTTGTCGTCCTCCTGATACACAAGAACCTCCTTGACATAGGGGATTGTATTCATAAGCTTTTCTTCGACCTCTTCAGGAGAGACGTTCTTGCCGTTTGAAAGAATAATAAGATTTTTCTTTCTGCCTACCATAAATAGGAAGCCGTCCTCGTCAATTCTGCCGAAGTCACCGGTCTTGAACCAATCACCGTCAAAAGCGGCTGCGGTAGCTTCGGGGTCGTTATAATATCCGACCATAACGTTTGAGCCTCTTACGTAAATTTCGCCGACTCCGTTTTCGTCGGGGTCAACAATCTTGATTTCGTTGCAGTCAAGAGGTGTACCGACACTTCCGAACTTAAATTTTCTCGGATGGTTACAGGTGATAACGGGTGAGCACTCGGTGAGTCCGTAGCCGTTGAAAACATCAATGCCGAGGTCATAAAGACCTTTTTCGTATTTCGGGTCAAGATACGCACCGCCGCAGATAATCATATCGAGATTTCCGCCCAGATTATCGTGAACCATTTTAAAAATTTTACGGCGTTTGTCAATACCGAGCTTCATAAGGAAATTGCTGATTTTAAGACCTTTTTTGAGCAATTCCTCCTTACCCATTTTGCGTGCGGTTTTCCAAATTCTGTCATAAACGGTTTCAACAACAAGCGGAACACCTGTAAAGTTGTAGGGCTGGAATTTTTTGATGTCTCTTTGAATATCCTTAAGGCTGTCGCAAAGATAACCCCATTCGGAAACAATGTATGTAGCGTAGAGACCGCTTACCCAGGAGAGTGTGTGGTGCAGGGGAAGGAAAGCAATGGCGTGGCGACCGGTAAGAACTCTGAGAGAAGCTGAGCAGTTGCTTGCAACATTTTTGTGTGTAAGCATGACGCCTTTGCTCTTGCCGGTGGTACCTGAAGTAAAGACGATGGCGGCAAGGTCATCGGGCTTGATTTCAACTTTGTCGAAATAGTCGTTGCCTTCTTCAATCATCTTTTCGCCCTGTGCATAGTATGCGTCAAATTCGTCCATAATGAAGTATTCCATTTCGGGAACAGCAGGATTTTCTTTGATCTGCTCGACGAATTTTGTGAATTTCTTTGAATAAACTACCGCATCACAATCGCAACGGATAATCTGATCCTCAATGTCTTCGTAAGAAAGCTTTGCATCCATAGGTACACAGATGTTGCCTCCGACTATAATTGCATAGTATGCAAAGCCCCAATCAATGTTGTTTTCAGAAACAATGGCAATTTTTTTGCCGTCCTTGAGACCCTTGCTGTAAAAATAAGTGCTGAGGGTTCTGATTCTGTAAAATGTCTGGTTATAATTTGTTTCCTGGAGCTGCTTGTTTCTGTCAAGGAACATAAACTGCTTGTTGTTTCCGCCACGGGCAGTTCCTTCAAAAACAATTTCCCTTATAGTCTGATACTCGGGAATTTCAACTTTAGCTGCGTTTTTGTGATTCTTGTTCATACTTTTTGTTTCCTTCTCTAAATTAAGCGGGAAACAGTTCCCGCACTTTTATAAATAAAATAAATACCCCGCAAAATAAAAAGTTCATAAAGAACATTATTACCCATTATTATATTCCATTACATTATAACATTTTGTATATTGATAATGCAAGAGGTTTATGATATAATTTTTAAGGAAATATTATGAAAATATGAAAAGGGGATTGTTATGGAAAGAAAAATTATTGTAGCTGGCGGCGGACACGGCGGTATTGCCGCTGCGATGCTTCTTGCAAAAAGAGGGTTTGACGTTACGGTTTATGAGCGAAATGCCAAAGACAAAATGGGATATGACTGGACAGATATTTTTGATAAAAAAGGCTGGACTGCTGTCGGAATTCCCATTCCGGATAAGAGCAAGTATAATCTGAAGCAGGATATGACCTTTTACGGCCCTGCTATGGAGACTGCTCTTGTGCAGAATACCGAAGAGGATAAAAAGGAAATCCAGATGGAGCGTAAAGACATCTATGCTCATCTTATCGAATACGCAGAAAAGGCAGGAGTAAAATTCTCATACGAGCAGAATATTGAGTCTCCCGTTTTTTTCGGAAACAGAGTTGTCGGAATTAAAACGGATAAGGGCGAATATCTTGCCGACCTTGTAATTGATGCCTGCGGACTTAACTCTCCCGTCAGACGTGCCATGCCGACTTCAACGGGTATTCAGAATAACCCTGCGGAATATGAGCAGTTCTATGTTTACAGAGCATTTTTCAACAAGACCTGTGAGGTTGAAGAAAACGAAAAGTTCAAGGTGATTCTGCTGCCGAACAATGAGCTCGGAATTTCCTGGATTGCAACCGAGGAAGAGCATACCGATGTACTTATCGGTCGTTTTCATAAATTTGACCGTGATTATGCTATGGAACAGATAGATAAAATGAGAGAGTTAAATCCGAGTATCGGAACAGAAATTGTCCGCGGTGATGCTTTTGCAAACATTCCCGTGCGACAGCCTCTCGGAGTTCTCGTGGCAGACGGTTATGCCGCTATCGGTGATGCAGGCTTTATGACCGTTCCCGTTATCGGTTCGGGTATTGCCAACTCGCTCAAGGCCGCAAAAATTCTTGCCGATGCAATTTCTAACGATTGCAGCGGCTCATACAGTGCTGAGACGCTTTGGACATATCAGAAGAATTTCTACAAGGAAATCGGTGCGGCTTTAGCTCCGCTCGCCTGCATTAAGCTGTTGCTTACAAGACTCAGGGGTCCGGAACTTGATTATATCTTCGCAAAAGGTATTCTCAATGCTGAGGATATGACGATTGATGCTGACTCAACAAGTCTCGGAGCAATGCTCGGCGGAATGAGTATGGACGACATCAAGATTAAGCTTAACGGACTTATCAATAACAAGGCGGTTCTCGGCAAGGTCGTTAAAATGGGCTTGCAATTGGTAAAGGCTACGGCAGTAACAGCTGCAATGCCGACTGCATATAACCGTAAAACCGTTCTGAGATGGGTGCAGGAATATAACGACTGCTTTAAGAGATAAAATAACAGTTCCCCCTTTTCGTTAAGAAGAGGGGGAACACTTGTATCAGCTTCTCCTCAGGGTGAAGCATTTTTATTTCCATTCGGGTAATTCGTCAAGCGTAATAACGTAATCGTCGTTATAAATCGCATTAAGATCTTCGGGATTGTTGCGGTCAATCATATATTCGGTGTGCCAGGCAAGAAACCATACCCAGTCGGCTTTGGAGGATTTCAGCTCGTCAACGGTTGGGATTTTTCCGCATTCGTGAAAACAAATCGGCTTTCTTTTGCCGACGATCCGCTTTACTTTTCTGTAAAGCTTTTTGTTAGCACCGTCAATGTAGGAATCTGCACCTGCGATGTCTGTGTATTCGTCACCGGGATACCATTTGCGGTAATTTTTGCCTCTTTCCGATAAACCGCAGACCCAGATGAGATTGTCAAGCTCCCAATAGTCCGTATATCTTTCGTACATAAGCTTCCACAGCTTCTTGAAGTTCTTATTTCCGCCTTTGCCCCACCAGAACCATTGACCGTCTGCCTCATGGAACGGTCGCCAGAGGACAGGGATACCCTTTTCCTTAAGCTCGAGCAGTGCTTTTGCACCCTTGTCCATTCCTGCAACAAGTTTTTCGTATTCGGGAGTGCCTTCTGTAACCGCCTTGTCCCAATCGGCAATTTCGGTATTCATACTTTCTGCCCAACTGCCGCTGAAATCACTTCCGCAATGCCAACATATCGACACAATACCGCCTTTTTCGTGCCATTCAATAGCACGACGGTTAACACCTTCAAAATCGTCATTCATATAGTCAAGACCGCGGATTGCAGGTAATTTTCCCGTTTTTTCAAGGATATAATCAAATTCGTATTGTTCACCGTCAATCCAGGTTGACTCCTGCTGACCCGAAATTATGTATTCGCCATACACATCACAGATGTATGAATACAGCTCCACAGCTTCTGCGCTCGCATCAGAGTTAGAAAGTACATTCCGCTCACCCGTCGTAATCCCTAAAAGCGACAGCAAAGCACATATTATTGAGATAATCCTTTTGAACATGAATTACACCGATCCTTAAATTGTATGTTGTCTTCAGCTGTTATACTTTGAAAATTTCATCAAAGGATACATCTAATATTTTCTTTATAAGAATAATTTCATCGGGGTATAAATGCCTTTGCCCGACTTCGATTTTGGCAATAGCACTTCTCGTTATGTCACAGCCTTCCAATTGCATCTTGGTCGCCAATTCGTCCTGTGTAAAGTGTTTATTTTCTCTGAGCCGTCTTATATTTTTTCCGACGATTTTTTCAATAATTTGATTCATATCAAAGCGTTGCTCCTATATAAGAACATTTTCTTGACATTATTGTATCCGAATGATATAATTTGTTTGCACTTATATAGGTGCAAAAGCTTATATTAGTCATAAGGAGACGAACATGAAAAACAGAAAGAAAATCGGACAAATTACAACGCTTGGGGGAGTAATTCTCGGAATATACTGCCTGATAACTATTGATAATGATATGGAATATAAGGGCTTGTTCTCCGGAAGACCCACTTATACCTATCAGCCTCCGTATACAGACCACGAAGCTAATATGATAATGTTGTGTATTGTAGCTGCGATTGCAGTGTGTGTCGGATTGTATTTTTGGTTTGCCAAAAAAGAAGAAAGCGACTCTTGACTCCGGAAACTTGAGAATAACTGTTACGCATAGGCGTTAGAAAGATTAAAAAGTACAAAAAGACAGGGTTTACGCTCTGCCTTTCTTTTTTTGGGAGAAAAAGATAAGGCGAGGTCAAGACCCCGCCCTACCGTAGTGTTTTATATTGTGTTATACAATTATTTGCTTGCTTCTTCAACAGCAACTGCACATGCAACTGTTGCGCCTACCATTGGGTTGTTACCCATGCCGATAAGACCCATCATTTCAACGTGAGCAGGAACAGAAGATGAACCTGCGAACTGAGCGTCACCGTGCATTCTGCCCATTGTGTCTGTAAGACCGTATGAAGCAGGACCTGCAGCCATATTATCGGGGTGAAGAGTACGTCCTGTACCGCCGCCTGAAGCAACTGAGAAGTAGTTAACGCCGTTTTCCATAGCCCACTTCTTGTATGTGCCTGCAACGGGATGCTGGAATCGAGTCGGGTTAGTTGAGTTACCTGTGATAGAAACGTCAACACCCTCCTTCTTCATAATAGCAACACCTTCAAGAACGTCGTTTGCGCCGTAGCAACGAACAGCAGCTCTTTCGCCGTCTGAATATTTTGTTTCGTTAACGATCTTAAGCTCGCCGGTGTAGAAATCATATTCAGTCTGAACATAAGTGAAGCCGTTAATTCTTGAAATAATCATAGCAGCGTCTTTGCCGAGACCGTTAAGGATAACTCTGAGGGGTTCTTTACGGACCTTGTTAGCTGTTTTTGCAATACCGATAGCACCTTCAGCAGCAGCGAATGATTCGTGGCCTGCAACGAATGCGAAGCACTTTGTTTCTTCCTTAAGAAGCATTGCGCCGAGATTACCGTGGCCGAGACCAACGTCTCTCTGCTCAGCAACCGAGCCGGGGATACAGAAAGCCTGAAGACCCTTACCGATAACGGCAGCAGCCTCAGAAGCTGTTTTCACACCTGATTTGAGTGCAAGTGCAACACCGAGTGTGTAAGCCCAGACGGCATTTTCAAATGCGATAGGCTGAACACCCTTAACGATGCCTTCAACATCGATACCTTTTGATTCGCAAAGAGCTTTTGCGTCTTCGAGAGAAGCAATACCGTATTCAGCAAGACATTTCTCGATTTTAGCCATACGTCTTTCTTTGCCTTCGAATTTTACATCATTAGCCATTATATTGTCCTCCCTTTCTTATTCTTCTCTCGGGTCGATATACTTTGCAGCATCTGCAAAACGACCGTATGAGCCTGTATTGTTTTTAAGAGCAACGTCAGCAGGTGTGCCGTGACGGATATCTTCCATCATCTTACCGAGCTTAACGAACTCATAACCGATAACCTGATCATCGCTGTCCAGAGCCATTCTTGTGATATAGCCTTCAGCCATTTCCATATAACGAACGCCCTTAACCTTTGTTGAGAACATTGTACCAACCTGTGAGCGAAGTCCTTTACCGAGGTCTTCAAGACCTGCACCTACAACGAGACCGTCCTCTGAGAAAGCGGACTGTGAACGGCCGTAAACAAGCTGGAGAAAAATTTCTCTCATAGCTGTGTTGATAGCGTCACAAACAAGGTCTGTGTTGAGACATTCGAGAAGAGTTTTGCCGGGAAGGATTTCAGCGGCCATAGCAGCTGAGTGAGTCATACCTGAGCAACCGAGAGTCTCAACAAGAGCCTCTTCAACGATACCCTCTTTAATGTTAAGTGTGAGCTTACATGTACCCTGCTGAGGAGCACACCAGCCAATGCCGTGTGAAAAGCCTGAAATGTCTTTGATTTCATATGCTTTTACCCAATTTCCCTCTTCGGGAATCGGAGCGGGACCGTGGTGAGGTCCTTTTTTAACACAGCACATTTTTTCTACTTCATGTGAATAGTTAATCATAATAAAATGAAACTCCTTTCATATTTTGCGGAAAATTTCCTATCCCATAAATTATACAATTACAGTTAAAAATTTTCAATAGTTATTTTGATAAAAGATTGACAATATTATAAATATCATTTGCAGAATATGAATAAAAATACCGTAATTTAAAAAAGACTTTCCGAAAAGGCTGTGTGACGCAGGCACAGTTGACTATCAAAGGGAAAAGTGATAGTATAATTATTTAAGGATAAGATTCAATGATAATATTTTAGGAGATGATGAAAATGAAGAAGATAATGGAGAAATTCATTGTGTTCACCCTTGTCCTTACAATTATATCGGGCTCTTTTGTGTGTTTTGCAGGCAGCTTGACGAATGATGCCGCTAAGCTTCACAGAGGACAGTTTAAAAAATACGTCTTGTTGGGCGACAGTGTTGCAAGCGGATACCGTGACACTGTCAGCGATAATGACGACGCTTTTAACAAGGCTCATCAGGAAACTACATATTGCAGAGTTCCGGGCTCGTATGCGGATGTGCTTGCCAACTCCATAATCGAGGATAAATCTATGACCGCATTTGCGGCTCCCGGCTTCAGAACGGTTGAAATCAGATATATGCTTGAGGATGATTTCGATGAAGCAGATGAGTATCTCTTCCACCCGGCTCAGCTTGATGCCGTCGGATATGCGGGCAGTGAGGAGTACAGAACGGCATATAAAAAGGCGGTTGCCGAAGCAGATCTCATAACCCTCGGTGTCGGCGGAAATGACTGGGGTGCATATCTCGGATGGGTGATATCCGACATTTTTGAAAAAGAAAATGTGGCAGATAAATATACGGCTATGCTTCGCGAAATTCTTTCGGGTACAGAAGCAGGTGTTGATGCGATTGATGACCTTGTCGAGCTTGCCCACGTTGCAGGGGCACTTCCCGAGCTTGTTGCCGCAATTCCGCAGGCTTTGTCATACGGTCTCGGTAATTTCTATAAGAACTGGGATATTATGATTCAGGATATTTATGAGCTGAATCCCGACGTTACCTTAATGGTGATCGGTATGAGTGACAACAGCCTCAAGGGAAAATATTATGATTATGACGGTGTGGTCGGAGAGCAGGTTAACGGCGGTGCCGAACAGGATGAGACCTCGGCTGAGGTTACATCGGCTATTGTTGGCTTTATCCTCGGTGTAGGTAACAGACCTATGATAGAGGGTGCAGAAAAATTCGGTTATACATATGTTGATACCAACGGTGCAACATATATCGAAAGTCATCCCGACGCTGCAGGTCATGAGTTTATTGCAAACAGAATTATCGAAGAACTTCCTCATCCGGATTATTATAACGGCATCAAGGATGTGAAGCCCGGAAACAAGTATTACAACGATATTGAATTTGTTCTTATAAACGGCATTATGTCCACCGTTTCAAATGGTTGCTTCAAGCCCGACGAATATCTTACAAAAGGACAGCTTGCTGAGGCGGTAAATGCCATTGAGGGAACCGAAGAGGAAACGGGAGGAATGCTTCCCGTTACCGTTGCGAGATTTGCACACGAAATAATGCACCTTGCCGACGGAGAGGGCATATCGGGCGTGCTTAAGGCACTTTCGGTTTCGGTCACGGTGCTGAGCGATTATAATTATAATCTGCTTGCAACGGTTTCAAGAGGTGAGGCGGCAAATTATTTTGCCATGTATTGCGAGGAATAGTTTCACAAAATTTCAAGGTAACACCGTAGTTTGCGGTGTTACCTTTTTTATGCCTGAAAATGTCCGTAAAAAAGCAAGTCCCTGCTTGTCTGAGCAACAAGCAGGGACCCTCCGACACTGAGGAGTGCGTCGGATAGAGCGATAAGATTTTGTCCGGGTATCCTATGCCCTACAACATATAACAACGCAACTTCAAAAAAGGAGACAAATTTTTTTAAATTTTTTAAAAAATTTTTTCTGCGAGGATTATTCTTGAATTCAGCGGACCGCCGAAATCCATATCGATGCCCACATTCATAAGGAACGAGCCGCTGTATTCGAGCGTGACGTTGTCGTATGTCAGTCGGTAAACGGTGTCGCTTTCAAGACCGCTGAAGTTAAGATGAATGAATTTGTCGGAAAAGAATGAGTTTGCGCCGGTACAGACGAAAACAATGCAGTTTTCGTCGTCGGTATATTGCGTTGCATAGAATTTGTCCTCGTTTAAGTTTGCAAGACGGTAAAAATTACCGAACTGAATTGTCTTTCTGTACTTTTTATAAATTTCAATATACTTTTTGTGGGTTTCCAGCTCCTCTTCGGAGTATTCAAGAAGATTTCCTCCGACGGAGAGAGAGCCCTGCATAGATACGTTAAAACGGTAATCAAGGCTGTTTGCACGTTTTTTCCTGTTTGTATCGGTTACCCAGGCACGCATACATTTGATGGGATAAAGCAGTGAAAATCCGTGCTGAATTTCAAGTCTGTCAAGAGGGTCGGTGTTGTCGGAGGTCCACACCATATCAAAGTGGGACATTGCACCGAGGTCTGCTCTGCCGCCGCCCGAAGCACAGCACTCTATTTGCAGGTCCGGGTATTTTTCCTTGAGTCTGTCAGCGATTTCGTACACGGCTTTAATGTGCCTGTACCACAGCTCCTGCGGATTTGCGAGGTTTTCAGCACCTGTTTCGGAATATGACCTGTTCATATCCCATTTGATATAGCTGATGTTATACTGTGAAAGCAGTTTATCCATACAGCCGAAGACATATTCCTTAACATCGTCTCTCGTCAGATTGAGAACGAGCTGATTTCTGAGCAGGGACGGTTCTCTTGTGTCGTAATGATATGTCCATTCGGGATGAGCTCTGTATAAATCGGAATCGGGATTTACCATTTCCGGTTCAAACCACAAACCGAATCTCATTCCGAGACTTTCCACCTTATCAATCAGCGGCTTTAATCCCTCGGGGAATTTCTTTTCGTTGACATACCAGTCTCCGAGACCTGCATGGTCGTCTTTTCTTTCACCGAACCAGCCGTCGTCCATAACAAAAAGCTCACATCCGATTGATGCGGCGATTTCGGCAAGCGCCTGCTGACCCTCGGAGTTTACGTCAAACCAGGTTGCTTCCCAACTGTTGTATAACACGGGTAACGGCTCTTTTGCATATCTTTCCGGCAGAATAAAATCAGAGGCAAAGCGGTTCATCTGATTACTCATTTCGGCAAAGCCGACAGAATATCCGCAAAAAACCGACGGAGTGATGAATTCTTCACCGGGCATAAGATTATATGAAAAGTCAAAATCGTTGATGCCTGTTACGGCTCTCGTCATTCCGACATAATCTCTTGAAATTTCAACCTTAAAATTACCTGTCCAGGCGAGTGCGCCGAAATAGACGTCTCCCTGTGCTTCGTCAGCGTTTTGTGAAAGGATGAAAAACGGACTGTTGGTGTGTCCGCTGTTGCCTTTTTTACTCTCATAGATGAGCGTTCCGTTTTTGACTTCAGTTTGCTCTGTTCTGAATTCAGCACCCCAGGAGCCGTTCATATTTGTTGAAGCATAAGGCTTTCTTGACGGGAAATTAAATTCCCCCGATGAAATCTTGTTGAGAATTACCGTGTTTTCAGAATTGTTCTTTATCCGTGAAAATCTTTCTATGATATCGTAGCCTTTTCTTATTCTGTAGCAGATTGTAGCAGAAAGGCAATAAGGCTTGTCCGAAAAATAAACTTCAAGAAGAACGGAATCTTTTTCCTCGGTTATGTTAAATCCGTCATAGGTCAGTAAGGTCTCGCGACATCCGTCGGCAAAGGTTGCCATAAGTGCTGTGGGTCTGTATATCGGGCCCGAATATGCGGAATATTCGGTTTTTGAAAATTCTCTTGCCGAATGGTTTGAGTTTTTCTCTCTGCCGTCATAGCCCGAAAAATAATCCTCTGCCCTGCACGGCTTGCCCCAGTATATGTGATTGAGGAGCCCCTCGGTATCAATTGCCGTGACGTAATGCGTTGAAGCTGTTTCGATTACAAAAACACCGTTATTTTCAGTAATTTTCATATATTATCCCGCCTTTGTTAATTGATTGATTATATAATATCAACTCAGCGGTGTAATTTCAATCTTTTTCTGAAGTAAGTGGGTTTAGGGGTAGTGTGTTATCAACATCAGAAAAGAAATTAAGAAAAACACGAACAAAAACTGCAGATTTGTTGACAAAATGACACATTTTCGGTATAATTGTGTCAATACGACACAAAAAGGGAAGGTTGTTATGAGATACCGTGCAATCAGAACAACTGTCATAACTGAAAAGTATGAAGAGTGTTACGGGATAATGATAGTTGACGATGAAACAACAAAAAGTTATATATGCGATATAACGGACAGTCAGAAAGAGATTATTGAGATAACTGAAATTCTGAATAAAAACTGCATAAACGAGTGTCATATGTCATCTGTAATAGAGGATTATAGGTATCAAAAAAGTAAAAAATTGTAATTTTTCCACTTGACAAGCAGTATAATTTGATATAAAATAAATATGGTTAGCGAAGGCTAACTCAAATTTACAGATAATTGTTAGCGTTAGCTAATTTTATTTAACTTTCAGGAGGAGAATATGAATCTGAAAACCGCACAGGAGGGAATTGAATATATCATCAAAAGCATTGCTACCGATGATGAAGAGCTGGATGCTTTTCTTTTTTCTCTCGGATGCTATGCAGGTGAACCTATAACCGTAATTTCGCACAAAAAAGGCGGTTGTATTGTTTCGATTAAAGATTCACGGTACAGTATTGACAATCAACTGGCTGAAGCTATTTCCGTCTGATTGAGGGGAGAGCGCTCGGCTTGTAATTTTAAGCTTTTGTTAGCAAAGCCTAACAGATCGACAACATATAGGAATCAGGAGAATAAATATGAGAATTGCCTTGGCAGGTAACCCGAACAGCGGTAAAACAACTATGTTCAACGGCCTTACGGGTAAAAACGAAAAGGTCGGCAACTGGGCAGGAGTTACCGTTGATAAAAAAGAAAGCCCCATAAAAAAAAGCTTCTGCAGCGGCGGAGAGCAATTGATTGCCGTGGATCTTCCCGGTGCATATTCAATGTCGCCGTTTACATCGGAAGAAAGCGTCACAAGTGAATATGTAAAGAATGAAAATCCCGATGTCATAATCAATATCGTGGATGCTACAAATCTCAGCAGAAGTCTGTTTTTTACCACTCAGCTTCTGGAGCTGGGCATACCCGTCGTGGTTGCACTCAATAAAAGCGACATCAATGAAAAAAAGCAAACGGAAATTGACATTGTTGCACTGAGCAAGGTTTTAAATTGTCCGGTTGTCGAAACGGTTTCAACCTCATCTGACGGACTTAAAGAGGTTATAGACAAGGCGGTCTCGGTTCGCGGCAAGGTTCAGATTCCCCCTTACGTTCAGGGTGCGGTTGTAATCTCCGACAAAAAATCCGCAAAGGAAGCAGACAGAAAAAGATATAATTTTGTCAACGGCATAGTTAAAACCGTTGAGACAAGAAAAATTTACACAAAGGACAGAAATTTTCAGGATAAAATCGACGATATTCTCACAAATAAGTGGTTCGGACTGCCGATTTTTGCCGTGGTTATGTTCCTTGTTTTCTGGATTTCGCAAGCCGGCCCGGGTGTATGGATAGCAGAGGGATATGAAATGAAAAACGGCACGGTTATACCCGGTCTCGTTACGCTTCTCGAGGGATTTCAGAGTTGGGTGGCTCAGTTTTTTGAAAGTGCAAATCCGCTGCTTAAAGCACTTCTTATTGACGGTGTAATCGGCGGCGCTATTGCTGTTGTCGGCTTCCTTCCTCTTGTTATGGTGATGTACTTCCTCATCGCGTTGCTTGAGGACTGCGGATATATGGCGCGTGCATCCGTTGTTCTTGACCCAATTTTCAAAAGGGTAGGACTTTCGGGTAAATCAATTATTCCGTTTGTCGTGGGTACGGGCTGTGCCATTCCCGGTGTTATGGCTTGTCGCACAATCCGTAACGAGCGTGAGCGCAGAGCAACAGCTATGCTGGCTCCGTTTATGCCCTGCGGTGCAAAGCTTCCCGTTATATCTCTGTTTGCAGGTGCTTTCTTTGAAGATGCAACGTGGGTGGGCCCGCTGATGTATTTTATGGGAATACTCATTATTCTTGCGGGAGCACTCGTGGTAAATAAAATTACGGGTAACAGAATAAAGAAATCATTTTTTATCATTGAACTGCCCGAATACAAGCTTCCTTCATTGAAGCGTGCATTCCTTTCGATGTGTCAGCGTGGCTGGGCATATATAGTAAAGGCCGCAACCATCATTCTTCTCTGTAATACCGTCGTTCAGATTATGCAGTCATTTAGCTGGCAGTTCACAGTGGCTCAGTCGGCTGATGAGTCCATACTCGCTTCCGTAGCAGGCCCGTTTGCATATGCGCTTGTTCCCGTGGTCGGTGTTCTTTCCTGGCAGCTTGCCGCCGCAGCTATTACAGGATTCATCGCAAAGGAAAACGTGGTGGGAACACTTGCCGTCTGCTTTGTCGGTCTTGAAAATCTTATTGACACTGAGGAGCTTGCTCTTATGGAAGGCGCAGGTGAAGAAGTTGCGGGTGTAATGGCTATCACAAAGGTTGCTGCTCTTGCATATCTTATGTTCAACCTCTATTCTCCGCCCTGCTTTGCGGCTATCGGTGCAATGAATTCCGAAATGAAGAGTGCAAAGTGGTTCTGGGCAGGTATCGGCTTACAGCTCGGCACAGGCTTTACAACGGGATATATTGTTTATCAGGCGGGGACGCTCATCACAACGGGTAAGCTCGGTGCAGGATTTTTCCCGGGACTTATGGCCGTTGCAGTTTTTGTTGCAATCATCACGGTTCTGTGTATCCGCGGAGACAGAAAGCTTAAGGCGAAAAAAGCAGTAAAAAAACAGACTCAGACGGTCTGATGTTGTGAAACGATACAGGAGTTGAAATATTATGGAAAATATTGTACTTGTCGCCGTTATTGCCGTAATAATTGTTTCGGCGCTTGTTTATGTGATAAAGGCGAAGAAAAAAGGCGTGAAATGTATCGGATGTCCGTCAGGAGGAAAGTGTAACGGAAGTTGCTCCGAATGTACGGTATACCGCAATAATGACGAATAAAAATGACAGACAGGCAGAGGATATCACTCTGTCTGTTTTTGCTTTGCGGATGCGGAATGAAACTTTAATATTTTCTTGACTTTTCAGCGGTAAAATGATATTATTATCAAGTGACTTGAGCTGTTTCCGCAAACTGTCAC
The DNA here is from genome assembly GCA_937920235.1 of uncultured Clostridia bacterium. Lineage (GTDB taxonomy): Bacteria > Bacillota > Clostridia > Oscillospirales > Acutalibacteraceae > Fimenecus. The sequence continues at coordinate 228,518 of CALGUK010000034.1, forward strand.
GCGGGAGCGTCGTAAGGTCACAGGAAAGCGTAAGGATAAAAGAAAAATAAAACAGATAAGATATGCGGATATGGCGGAATTGGCAGTTTTTAACCGAGCGCCTCCGGTGGAGGAAGAAGCGAAGGTTAAAAAGGTGCAGCGGTCAAAATCTGTTCGCAGGAATGCGAAAAAAGATTTTGGGCACCGCAAACTGTCACGCGGGAGCGTCGTAAGGTCATAGGAAAGCGTAAGGATAAAAGAAAAACAAAACAGATAAGATATGCGGATATGGCGGAATTGGCAGACGCGCTAGATTCAGGTTCTAGTCGGGGTTCCCCGGTGCAGGTTCAAGTCCTGTTATCCGCACCATATCGAGTGTTCATAACGGATTTGAGTTATGGACACTCGATTTTTGTTTTCGGTCTGTTTGGATTTTGGGTGTCAAAATCCGATGCTCGCTAAAATTGTGGACATTTTAAAATATTTTATTAAGATATTAATTTTATATTTGTGTTTCATTTAATTATATGCTATAATTAAATGGTACTATTAGAGTTTATTTTAAACGGAGGAGCATATTGTGAATTTTGAAAAAGGTTCGACCAATGCGGTTCGTAATATTGTAAAAAACTGGATTGCAAATAATTTGTTAGAAATTGTAGATTCAATTGAATGCGGGCTCCCCGAATATGATGATCGTTTAAAAGTTTGGAGAGTAACCTTAAAACCTATTCATGGGATAACAACATTGGGAGAAATCCAGGTAGACAAAGAAATTACAAAAGTAGTTGATTTTACAAATACAAGCCTTATTATTGAAAGGTTTCAGAAAGAATCTAATAATAAAAAAAATTTAAAAACTTCCCGAAAAAATGTTTTTATTCCTGCTCCCATTCCTAACAAGGTAATATTAGGTGATAGTATAAGAGTGTTAGAAGATTTCCCGCCAGATACGGCTCAACTTATTGTTACATCACCGCCATATTATAATGCAAAAACGGAATATTCTGAATATGTTGATTACCAAGAATATTTAGATTTTTTGCGTAAGGTTTTTATCCGTTGTCACCATGTTCTTTCTGAGGGCCGATTTATAGTAATTAATGTTTCTCCCGTTTTAATAAAAAGGACATCAAGAAATGCTTCTAGTAAAAGGATACCCATACCATTTGATATACATAAAATTTTAGATAGCATTGGTTTCGACTTCATAGATGATATTATTTGGGAAAAACCTGAGGGTGCAGGCTGGAATTTGGGAAGAGGGCGACGCTTTAAGGCTGATAGACAACCATTACAGTATAAACCTGTAACAGTCACGGAATATGTTTTAGTTTATCGTAAACGTACTGATAAATTAATAGATTGGAACATTCGTAGCCACTACAACAAAGACCTTGTTGAAGCTTCAAAAATTGTAGGCGATTATGATGTTACAAATATTTGGAAAATACATCCTAGTACTAACAAGCATCACCCTGCTGTTTTCCCGGATGAACTAGTTCGTAGAATCATTCGTTATTACTCTTTTAAAGGGGATATGGTTTTGGATCCTTTTGGTGGATCGGGTACAGTTGGACGAGTTGCTTACGAAATGGAAAGACGGTTTTTGTTGATTGATAGGGAACCATCCTATTACGAATTAATGAAAAAAACAATATCGGACTTAGTTGGCAAAGATGTCAGAGTAGATTATTCTATTGAAAATGATTTAGATGAGGAGTAATTTAAATGGAATATTTAGTTGAACAATACAAGCAGTGGATGAGTGATAACATTGCTCTTACGAATGCTTTTTCTGAAGAATCAATGAGGCAAATGTCAATCCAAATGTTACTAGGAAACAATTATAGGCTAATAACAGAAAATAACACAAAAAGCAAGTTAACATTGACATATTTGTGGCTTACTGATGTAATTAGTAATGCCAAAAGCGAGTTTGGCGATAATTGGAAAACAGCTTTAGTTGAAGATTTAAACAATATTCGTCATAGAACTCCAGAACAAAATAATTTGTTGTTTTGGCTTGCTGGTCTTACTCAAAAAACTTCTACTAACGTTGGAGTTTCAAAGAATGATTTGGCCATTGTCATCGAAGAATTACAAAGATATATTGGTAATTTGCTTACAAATATAAATCGATATGAGGATATGGATAAGGCATGGCTCCTTATGATGGCCGGTTCTGCCACATTAAATATACGTGGCTCTGACAAATCCAAAGTTGGGAAAACATTGGAAGGTGTTTTGATTCGCTCAATTTTGAATATCTTAGGTCTTACGGAGAATGAAAACTTTTGGATGAATATTGACCGTGATGCGGAAGTTGATAGAGAAACAGATTGTGAAATACAAACTGCTCGTGGAAGAATTCGAGTCGAAGTAGGTTTGATTTCCTCAGGCAATCAAGAAGTAATTGAGGATAAAATCAATCGTGTCGGTACAAACGGCGTTGTTTTGTTTGATAAAGTTGGACAGAAAACTAGAATATATGAAACCGCCGATAGGCATAGAGTTAAACTTATACAAATCAGAAATAACCAACCGTTAGTAGAAATGTACAGGCATTTAATAGGTCTAGTAAATTTTGATTTAAATGTGCCACCCCAACTTGAAACAGATATAATTAACAGTGTAAATTCATTACCAGCTGACATTTTCACAATATAATTTAAGTCCGTTATGAACACCCGCACCATAGTGAGTATTCATAACACAAGTGAATACTCACTTTTCTTTTTTACATTTCTTCATAGTTAATATTGTTATGTATCGAGCAGGTTTTCAATTTCTGAAAGGTCTTCTTGGTACCGCCTGATTTTCAGCTTCAGCTCATCACGTTCTGTTTATATTTCTGAGAAAGCTGCATAAAACTTTCTTCATTGACAATAAATAGGAACAACATCAAATTTCAACTCTTTTGCAATCTGCCATCGTCTGTGACCGGAGATAATTTCATAACCGCTTTCAGAATTATTAACAATAAGCGGTGTGATAATTCCGAACTCTTTAACACTGTCACGAAGCTCATCGTATTCACTTTCATCAACACTTTGAAACGGATTGTTTTCAAACGGATGAAGCAAATCGAGATTTCAGTATTTATGTGTTATCTGTTTTGGAGAAGCTTTATTTAAAGTATATTGTGAATCTCATTCATGCCGTTGATAAGCAAGTTGCACTCAAAATCCGTAAACTTAATTTTAGTTTTTCTTTCCATAACAAAACCTCCTGTTACTTGGTAATTACATTTTACCTTATAACAAGAGGTTAGTCGAATGTGTGGATTTATTTTCCGTAGCGGCTACCGAAATTATTATTGCTCAGTACCGGAACTGAATATCATATATCAACAAAAAATCCGAAACCGTCGCCGATTGGCAATAGTTTCGGATTATTTGCTTTTGGTGGAGATGGCGGGAGTCGAACCCGCGTCCGAAAATCTATTCCTGCAACTTTCTACGAGCGTAGTTTATCTATTGTATTTCCTTACGGGACAGCCGATAAACAGGCATTCCTTTCAGTAGCCCTGTGATGTGTGACGGACTACAAGGCGGTTGTCCGTTCACATTTACTGCTCAATGACACTCCGTACCGGGTCGCAGTTCTCCCGGGGGAATGCTCGCCGCTAATTAAGCAGCAAGAAGTACTTTTTCGTTTTTGTCGTTTATTTTTGATAAACTGTCCGTTTTATGGTGGTCAGACTCCACCGCTCGCTTATCGCAGTTCAAAATCCCCGTCGAAATCCTTTCATCCCCATATATCGCTTCGCCTAAGTGAAGAGTGAATAATGAAAAATGAAGAATTAAGGGGATGCTGACGCATCCGATTATATTTATCTCATTCTCTCCTTCAGAGAGCGCTCGATTGTACGTTGAGCCTCCTTTTTGGCGGCAACGTCTCTCTTGTCGTAAAGCTTTTTACCTTTACAGAGCCCGACCTGAACCTTTGCTCTGCCCTTTTTGAAGTAAACGGACAGGGGAATAAGGGTGAGTCCCTCCTGTTTTGTTGTGCCGAAGAGACGCATAATCTCTTTTTTGTGCATCAGGAGTCTGCGGACTCTCATCGGGTCGCGGTTAAAGATATTGCCGTGGTCATAGGGGCTTATGTGCATACCGTTTACGAAAATTTCGCCCTCAACGATACTGCACCAGGCATCCTTGAGATTGCATTTGCCCTGGCGGAGAGATTTTACTTCGGTACCGACGAGCTCAATGCCTGCCTCAAAGCTCTCTATAACGAAATAATCGTGGAGAGCCTTTTTATTTTGTGCGATTGTTGTGTTTGTTTTTTTCTCTGCCATAAATTTATACCGTTTAAAATTATAGTGCCGTTATGATAGAAATTAATAATTTCAGACACAGTTTATTATAACAGACTTCTGCCCTTGAGAGCCCTTGAGAGAGTAATCTCATCGGCATATTCCAGATCGCTGCCCACGGGAATACCGTATGCAAGGCGGCTGACCTTTATTCCCATAGGCTTGAGAAGTCTTGAGATATACATTGCCGTAGCCTCGCCCTCGGCGGTGGGGTTTGTTGCCATTATAACCTCGTTCACCGAGTCGTCAGCCATTCTCTGAATAAGCTCTTTTATGCGGATATTATCCGGTCCGATGCCGTTCATAGGTGAGATTACACCGTGGAGAACGTGATAGGTACCTTTATACTCAAGAGTGCGCTCAAAGGCTGTTACGTCTCTCGGGTTTTCGACAACACAGATAACGGAATTATCACGGTTCGGGTTGTTGCAGATTGAGCATTTTTCATCCTCGGTGAGATTACAGCACACATTACAGGTGTGTATATTATTATGCGCATTGTTTATGGCGTCTATAAGGCTTTTTGTTCCGTTATCGTCAAGACCGAGAATATAATATGCCATTCTCTCCGCCGATTTTACACCGACAGAGGGCATTTTGCGAAATTCTTCAATCAATTTTTCAAGGGATACAATTGCCATACTGCATTAACTCCGATTATGAGGTAAATTAAAATCCGAGGCCGGGGATATTCATGCCGCTTGTGAATTTGCCCATTTCTCTTTCCATTGTTTCATCTGCTTTTCTCATTGCTTCATTAACGGCGGCAACAAGAAGATCCTCAAGCATCTCAACATCTTCGGGATCAACCACATCCGGCTGAATTTTTACGGAAATGAGCTGATGTTTACCGCTTACCGTAACATCAATTGCTCCGCCGCCTGCTGATGCGTTATATTCGGCTGCTTCACATTCCTGCTGAACGCGTGTCATTTCCTCCTGCATCTGCTGGATGCGTTTCATCATATTTGCCTGACCGCCCTGATTTGGTACTCTTGCTTTCATTGTTTATTCCTCCTCGATTTTTATGCCGACACTCTTTGCCCTTGCAACAAGGTCAGAAAGAGGGTTTGACGGCACTTGCTCCTGCTTATTGTTATAAACAGCCAGCGTATATGTTTTTCCCGTCACTTTTGCGACGGCTTCTTTTATTGTTTTTGAATAGTCACCTGTTTTGAGATACAACTCAAGAACGGGAGAGCCCTTGATAAGAAGATATTTGTTCTGATGGATAAATGCGCTTGACCCCGTGAGCATTGCGATAAGGCTCTTATCCGATGCAAACAGCATATCGAGGACCTCGGGCCATTTGCCGAAAGGAACTGTTCCGGAACTGTCGGGGACAACGGTTTCTTCACGCGGAGTCTGCGACTGAGGTGATATTGTCTTTTCCTCGGGCTTTTCCGCAACCGCAGAGGGCTTGGGAGACTCCTCCTTGACCTCCGTTTCATGCACAGCATCGGTCTGAACGGAAGGATTTGCCTTAACCGTGATATTACCCGATGATATTGCAGTTTCAAGCTCACTTAATCTGCGGAGAACGGCACTCATATCCTCGTCCAACGACGGAGTACAAAGTCTGATAACGCATAGCTCTGCGCCGGTTCTTCTGTTTGTTCCCTGCTTCATGGAAGCGGCTGACGCGGTGAGAATATCAATGCACGACATAATTGCCGCGAGCGTTGTTTTTGCACTTTGTTGACGGATAACCTCAATTTCGTTTTCAGAACAGATTATCATATCGCGGAAGTTCTTGACCGCTTTTGATACCATAAGATTTCTGAAATGGTTGGTAAGCTCGGTGATGAGTCTTTCCATATCGCAGGAGTCGTTGTATAATCTGTTGACAATTTCGAGTGCTCTTGCAGCATCCTTATCAAGAATACAGTCACACAGCTCAAAGATATACTCCCTGCCTGCAAGACCTGCACTGCCGGCAACTGTGGCGGAGTCGATAATTCCCTCACTGGATGAGCATCTGTCAAGAAGCGAAAGGGCATCACGCATTGCACCGTCTGCAATACGGGCTATGAGCATAGCGCCGTCATCCGAAAGCTTAAGATTTTCCTTTTCTGCTACCTCTTTGAGTCTGCCTGCAATGGATTCGGGCGGAATGCGTTTGAAATCAAAACGCTGACAGCGTGAAAGTATGGTTGACGGAAGCTTGTGAACTTCGGTTGTTGCGAGTATGAAGATGACGTGGGCAGGTGGCTCCTCAAGAGTTTTAAGAAGTGCGTTGAATGCGCCGATGGAGAGCATATGAACCTCGTCGATAATATAAACTCTGAACTTGGCATTGGCGGGTGTGAAATTTGCCTCTTCACGCAGGTCGCGGATATTTTCGACACCGTTGTTTGACGCGGCATCTATCTCAATTATATCAAGAATTGAGCCTGAATCTATACCGCGACAGATTTCACAGCAGTTACAGGGATTTCCGTTTTGCGGATCAAGACAGTTAACCGCCTTGGCAAGAATTTTGGCACAGGAGGTTTTACCCGTTCCGCGTGAACCGGTAAAGAGATATGCGTGGCTGGTTTTACCTGTTTTTACCGCATTTTCAAGTGTTGCGGTAACATGTTGCTGACCGACGACATCAGTGAATGCTGACGGTCTGTATTTTCTGTAAAACGCACGGTACATTTGTTTTCCTCCTGACATAAAGAGTGTAGCAATATCCATTAAAAATGCCTTAACTCAGTCATGTGTCGTGCAGGCAGACTGTGGCGCCCGATGCAAACCGTTTAATGCTGCTCGGTTCCCCGCCTGACATGGTTCACGGCGCTTCGCCGCACAGGACCCACACGGCACACGACTGAATTAAGGCATCTCAAAATTATTTTCAAATTATTATACTATATATCTCTCGTAATTTCAAGAGGAAAATATATACTATTTTCGTTGAAGTGAGAAAGATTTTATGGTAGAATAAAACATATAAATTATTCGGAGAAAAATAAGATGTATAATATTGTTCCACAACCGGTCAGTATTCTGATAAACCGCGACCGAAAGGGGTTTACGCTTCACGCCGGGACTACGATTTCGCCATATCCTTTCGCAGAGGACTTTGCTTCTTTTGCGAGAAAAACTCTTAACAAAAAGATTTATCTCCATGAGGACACGGGTGATGAGCGTTCGATTATTCTGAAAACCGATTCGGATTTCGCCTATGATGAGGGATATACGATAAAATGTGAAAACAGACGCGTATTTATAACCGCCAAGAATGAGGTCGGGCTGTTTTACGGATTGCAGACGCTCAGACAGATGCTTTTACAGACAAACGGTAAAATCCCATATACAGAAATTGTGGATTACCCTCGTTTTTCATATCGTGGATATATGCTTGACTGTGGGCGTTATTTTTACCCTGTTGAAGATGTTAAACGAATTGTAGATTTAATGGCTTTGCACAAGCTTAATGTGTTGCATTGGCATTTGACAGAAGACCAAGGCTGGAGAGTTCAGATTAAAAAATATCCACTTTTAACGGAAAAGGGCTCAATGCGAAGTCATACAAACTTTAATCACAAGGCTCACGGTGGATATTATACACAAGACGAAATACGAGAAATCGTCGCATATTGTCACGAGAGAAAAATTAAGGTTATTCCTGAATTTGACATACCGGGGCATATGGTTGCTGCTATTTCTTGTTATCCTGAGCTTTCTTGTTGTAATCGAAATCTTGAGGTTGCAACACATTGGGGAGTTAAACACGATATTCTTTGCGCAGGTAAAGAGTCATCATATAAGTTTGTGTATGATGTGCTTGACGAGTTAATGGAGTTGTTCCCTGACAAGATTATTCACATTGGCGGTGACGAGGCAGTTAAAATGCGTTGGGAGTTGTGTCCTGATTGTCAGAAAGCCATTAAAGAAAACGGACTTCGTGATGAAAATGATTTGCAGATGTTCTTTATGACAAAAGTAAATGAATATCTTAAATCAAAGGGCTATTCTTCAGCGATGTGGAATTACGACAAGATAGAAAATGCTGAAAATTTAAGTCCTGATATTATCTGGACAGTCTGTGGTATGGGCGACGACGCAGATTTAGTTAAAAACGAACTAAAGCGTGGCAGAAAGCTTATAAATACACATTGTTATCCATATTATTTTGATTTTCCGTATGGTTGGAACACTCTTAAAATGGTTTGTGAAGACGACGGTGCATTAACTGATAATGATGAAGAAACATGGGGTATAGAGGCGCAGATGTGGACAGAATATGTGCCCAATATGAAGCGTCTTGAATTCCTTACATTCCCTCGACTTGGTGCTATGGCTGAAAATGCGTGGGCAGAAAAAGGTTATCCGTCATTTGCAACATTCTTACACAAAGCAAAAGACTATTATAAATTGCTTGATGTTTATAAAGTTGGATATGCACCAATGAAAAAGGCATGTCCGTCATTTATATACAAACACGCATCATCAATCTGGTTCAAACGCAGAGTTCTTCATTGGCAAGGATTACACAATTTATTTGATGATGCAAGGGCTAAAAAAGAGGCAGAAAAATACGCGCAAAACAGCAAATGTTAATTTTTAACTAAAATTTGGGGATTAGTTAAAAAATATCTATTATATTACGAGGTGTTATACAATGAAAAAGTATGTTCTTGCTCTTGACCAGGGCACGACAAGCTCCCGCGCAATTCTTTTTGACAAAGAGGGTAATATCTGTTATAAGGCTCAGCACGAGTTTACGCAAATTTATCCTCATACGGGTTGGGTTGAGCATAATCCAATGGAAATTCTTTTCTCACAGCTTCAATCTGTTATGGAGGTTATGGCTGAAAGTAAGGCTACGGTTGACGATATTGCTTCAATCGGCATCACAAACCAGCGTGAAACAACAATCGTCTGGGATAAATCAACCGGTAAGCCCGTTTATAATGCAATTGTATGGCAGTGCCGCAGAACTGCGGATATGTGCGAAAAGATAAAGGCGGACGAGGAACTGACAAAATATATCAAGGACCATACGGGGCTCGTTGTTGATGCATACTTTTCCGCCACAAAAATCAGATGGATTCTCGATAATGTTCCCGGAGCAAGAGAGATGGCTGAAAAAGGTCAGCTGCTTTTCGGTACGGTTGAAACCTGGCTCATCTGGAATCTCACGGGCGGAGCAGTGCATATTACCGACTATTCAAACGCATCAAGAACTATGCTTTTTGATGTTGACAGACTTTGCTGGGATGAATATCTGTGCGAAAGACTCGGAATTCCGATGAATATGCTTCCTTATGCCGAGCCGTCGAGTAAGGTTTACGGAACGGTTGCAAAGAGCGTTATGGGTATAGAGGAGCTTGCGGGTGTTCCGATTTCCGGCGCTATCGGTGACCAGCCTGCCGCACTTTTCGGTCAGGGCTGTTTTGAAAAGGGTCAGGCAAAGAATACATACGGAACGGGATGCTTCCTGCTTATGAACACAGGCGACAAGCGAGTTGAGTCAAAGAGCAATCTTGTTACAGGTGTTGCCTGGGGAATAGGTGATAAGGTTACCTATGCCATTGAGGGTTCTGCATTTAATGCAGGCTCGGTAATAAAATGGCTTCGTGACGATTTGCAGCTCATTCCGTCTGCACGTCGCTGTGACGAGCTTGCCGAGAGCGTGCCCAATGCAAACGGAGTATATTTTGTACCTGCTTTTACAGGTCTCGGTGCACCGTATTGGGATATGTATGCACGCGGAACGATTGTGGGACTCACAAGAGGTGCAAATGCGGCACATATCTGCCGAAGCGTCCTTGAGGCGATTGCATATCAGATGACTGATTTGCTTGAGGCTATGAAAAACGATTCGGATATTTCTCTTTCCGAGCTCCGTGTTGACGGAGGTGCTTCCGTAAGTGATATTATGATGCAGATTCAGTCGGATATGATAAGAACCAACGTAAACCGTCCTAAGATGGTTGAGACTACGGCAATCGGTGCGGCTTATCTTGCCGGTCTTGCCGTGGGCTTCTGGAAGGATACTGCCGAAATCGAGAAAATCCGACAGGTTGATAAGATTTTCGAGCCGAAAATGGATATGGAAAAGCGCGAAAAGAGATACCGCGGATGGCTTCGTGCTGTTGAGCGTTCAAGAGATTGGGTTGAGCATTGATGGGAAAAATTCTTTTATTCCGCACTCCCGAAAAGCTTCTTGAGCACTTCAGCGAACACGGTAAAGAGGTCGGGTGTGAGACGGCGGAGGAGTATCTCATCAGGGCAAATGCCGTGGTGGAAAATCCGGAGTCGAAATCAAAGCACGAAACAGATGAAGATGATTTTGATAAAATATTTTATCTGCCGCAGACGGGAGAAATCGTTTTTGTCTCGCTTGACGGCTATCTGAGGACGTATTTTATCGCTGATGATGAATATTTTGAAAAACAATAAAAAAGCATAATAAAAACCCAAAACCCCACCGGATAAACCGATGGGGTTCCTTTTTCATCTGTCAAAGACAGAATATAACCTGATTGATATTTAATAATAATAGCACAAAATCAACAGCATGTCAACATTTAAGATATTTTTTATCTATCGTTCATTCTGCGCCAATGAAAAAGGTACTGTTGGGCAATTCCCTGCGTGCCGTTTGCACACTTCGGCAGACCTTCGGGATACATTTCCGCCATTATGCGCTTTACCCAAACGTCAACGGGGAAAGCCTCAAGCTTATGGAAGCCGTAGAGTAGGGTACATTCGGCGACTTTTGCACCGACTCCTTTGATTTTCTGCAGTTCTTCTCTTCCGAATTCAATGGAATTCTGACGGATTTTTTCAAAATCAACCTCTCCGTTTGAGACTTTGTTTGCCGCATCTATAATGTATTTTGCGCGAAAACCGGCTCTGAGCGGTGCCAGATCGTCAACGGTAAGTTTTGCCAGAATGTGCGGTTCGGGAAAGGATTTTTTTCCGTCTTCACCCTCGCCGAAGCTGTTGCAAAGTCTTTCAATAATGCCTTTGATACGCGGAATATTGTTGTTTTGTGAGATGATGAAAGAGCAGAGTGTTTCCCAGGGCTCCTGGCAAAGAATACGTATTCCGCAGAACTCCTGCACGGCGGTTCTGAGGTGAATATCGTCATAGGAGTTGATTATTTTTTCGTAATCAAGCTCCAGGTCAAAATATTTTTTCCATACATTTTCGTATTCCTCGCGGGTGCAGTCGTGGAAAATCAGCTCGGTATCCGTCTGCTCAATTCTGAGAAATCTACCGAAGGCGACTCCTTGCCATATATTGTCCTGAACGGTCCAGCGGAAAGCCTGACCGCAATCGAGAGAAAGTCCCAAATCGAAGGCTGACGGACGCGGAACACAAAAGCAGTTTTTCATAATTTTACCTCTGCAAAAATCACTAAAATTTTATGAATTTTATGTTTAAAAATGCTAATGACAAAATGCACAAAAATTTTTGTCGAAAATCGGAATATCAATGTTCCAGAATGTATAATTTGTAAAGAACTTACAACAATTTGTATTTGATATAATTTTAACAAACTTTTTTTGTCTTTGTCGAAAACTCGGTAAAACCGCATTATTTCAATGGAAATAGGTAAAGTTTTTAACATTTTCAACAGAGTTTTCAACAATTTGGTTGAAAAGTTTATTATACTATTCGTATAATATTTCCTGTAATAATTTTTGTTAAATATTCCATATTGACAAATTTTTCCGTGAAAAATTACACAAACGGAAGAATAAAACTGACTAAATTACCAATCATATTTTCAGAAATTTAATGTGAGGAAACAGAAATGGTAAAAGGTGTTAACCGTCAGGTTCTTGAAATTCACGAAACAGGATGTGAATATTTTGAAAAAGCCTTATTTTTTGTCAAGCCCGAATACTCGGCAGAAAATGAAAGCAGGCTGAAGCTAAAAGCGCTGAAAAGCATAGGAGCTGCGGCAACGGTTCCGAAAACCCGAAGGCAAAAAATCAAAAGTCGTATTGTTTTTGCGGGCGAGATGGTTGCCTCGGCAGGACTCGGCGCTCTCATAACGGCACTGCTTGTAAACTGAATTAAAGTATAATCAGAGATTTGTCGGCATTTGTGAGATTTTCGCAGCCCGACTCTGTAATATATGCCATATCTTCAATACGCACACCGAACCTTCCGGGGATATAAATTCCCGGCTCAACGGTTACGATATTTCCCGTTTGAAGAATGCTTTGCGATGCAGGTGAAAGATTGGGAAATTCGTGTATCTCCACACCGACACCGTGACCTGTTGAATGGGTAAAATACTGACCGAAACCGGCACTGCGGATAACCGAACGGGCAAACTCGTCACCATCTTTGCAGGAAACACCTGCTTTGATGTTATTAAGACAATTTATCTGAGCGTTGAGAACGGTATCGTATATATTTTTCATCTCATCTGTTGCAAAGCCGACAGCGACAGTGCGTGTCATATCGCTATGATATCCGTTTATGACCGTGCCGAAATCCATTGTGATGAAATCGCCGTTTTCAATCTTTTTGTCTCCCGGGACACCATGGGGCATAGAGGAGTTTTTACCGCTTACGGCAATGGTTTCAAAGGAGAGCGCTTCACCGCCGTGGCTGAGCATATAAAAATCAAGATGAAGTGAAATTTCCTTTTCACTGACACCCGGTTTTATGAATCCGAGTATGTCGGAAAAAGCGTCCTCAGCAATTCTTTGTGCCTTGACAATGCTTTCAACCTCTTCATGCGATTTGAGAGAACGCAGGGTGTTGATAAGCGTATCAAGAGTGGAATCGGTAGAGATGCTTGTGTTTTTCAGAACACCGTGGAGTGAATTGTATGTTGAAACGGTCATTCTTGATGACTCGACAAGCAGATGACGGCAGTTCATATCGCTGAGAATTTGTGCAATCTGAGGATAGGTTTTGCCGAGAAGCATAACCTCGCTGTTTGTTACGGTATTTTCAGCTGCTTCGATATATCTTCCGTCGGTAATGAATACGGAGCGATCCGCCGAAACAATCAGAAATCCGTCGGAGGAGTCAAATCCCGTAAAATATTTTCTGTTTTCGGGTGAGATGATGAGGGCGGCATAAAAGCTGCCCTGTTCCTTGAGAAGTTTTTGTAAATCTTTAATCATAGTAACCAAATCCGTGCTCTTTTTCAAATTCTTTTAGGACGGGAGCTTCCTTTGCCCGTCTTCTCGCATAGTAATACTTAAATCTTGTTTCTCCCTCAAGAGGTTCAACTCGTATTGAAATTGCACCGCAGGCATTTGCTGCCTGAACGTCTGCAAAAAGCTGGTCGCCTATCATTGCCAGCTCGGATATTCCGACACCGAGCATATCGGCTGCCTTAAGCAGCTTTTTCGGACGGGGCTTTTTTGCCATGGAGATATATGACAGACCGAGTCTTTTTGAAATTCTTTTCGGTCTGCGCGGCATTGCATTTGAGAGAATAATGGCTTTGATACCGCTTTTTGTGACGGAGTCGAGCCAGTCCTCAAGCCCGTCAATACAGTTTTCCTTACCGTCATTACAGATGGTGTTGTCGATGTCAAGGGCAACAGCTTTTGCCCCCATTTTATGCAAATCCTCAACCGAAATATCGAGAACTGATTTATAACGGAATCGGGGAAGCGGTGAAATCATAAAAAATCTCCTTAAAAATAAAAAAATAGCGGGCATTCCTTGGGAACGCCCACTTTCTTTTCAGAACATAACCCAATCAAGCATAAGAATTATCTATACTTACGCTTACGGGCAGCCTCAGACTTCTTCTTTCTTCTAACAGAAGGCTTTTCATAATGCTCTCTTTTGCGTACTTCCTGAATTACGCCGTCACGAGAAGTCTGTCTCTTAAATCTTCTGAGAGCACTTTCCAAGGACTCGTTTTCTTTAACTTTTACCTGACTCATTAAAAATCCCTCCCTTTACATTGGGATACATTGTGTATTATACAATAATACCATTCAACTGTCAACAGTTTTATTAACAAAAAATATTAAATTATTGTTACGGAAGAAACAGCTTTTCGGCATCATCAATATTGAGCTTATCATAGGAATCGTGGCACCGACAAGCCGGATCCTCACATCTTCTGACATTCATTCGGGCATCATGGCTAAGCTCAAGCACCGCTGCATACAATGCCTTGTTAGCTTTTTTATATAGCATATGCCTTGTTCTGAGCTTGTCAAGATAAAAAGATGTGAGATATTTATCCAGAGAGATATGAGATCTCTTATCGCGTATCAGAACTACGACATTCTGAAGGCGGTGACCCGGAATAATGTTTTGATAATCATTTGCAAATTCTTCAATAGAGGAGTAGAACAAATCCTCTTTATCTTCGAATTTACTTGCTTTTGTAGGTCTTTTCTTTGAAACGCGAAAGTCCTTTTCGTCGATATTGAGCAGAAAATCGACGTTTATACCCATATATACAGGACCCAAAAGGTTACGGTTTTTATAGTAGGGATGAAGATCATCCAGATAAAGCGGAATCTTATTCCACATATTATTGACCTTGTATGATGCCTCACTGCCGATAACGGATGCGGGAAGCCCTCTGTATGAAAGCTGATACGGGGAGAGAAGCTCACGGGCATGAAGCATAGAGCAGGCGCTTCTGACTGTGGTAAAAAAGTAGAGTTCATTTATACCATTTTCTTTAAGAAAAATGTAAAACTCTTTTGGAGTTAAATCAGACATAATAACAACCTTTTCTAAATTTTCTTGGTAATTTTACCGTAAATTACCCCGAATTTTTTACTGTAGAATTTCCTCTTTTTCTTTTCTTCCTCGGAGAGAACCTTCTCGACAACAGGTTTTTTGAGAGACTCCATATTGCCGTTGTCAAGAATGAATGCTTGTGTCAGACAGATACCGCCGTCGCCGATAAGCTGTGCGCGGACATAGCAGGAAATTTTATCTGCATAATCACACAGTCTGACGGTTGAGGACAACTCGCCGTCAGCATCGGCTGAATCGGAACAGATAACTTCGCCGTCTGCAATCCATTGGATTTTTTTGCAATTGATACCGTGAAGGGTTATTGTATCGGCTTCATCGTCAACAGAAATCCCGGTGACGCGCGGATAAGGGCCGACACCTGCAAAATCCTCGCCGAGCTCGTTTTTGGCATATCGCGCAATTGAGAAGAACGTACCCGTCTCCATTGCATTACGCAGGTTGCCGAGAGAGTATTCTGGAAGGATAAAATCCATAAACGCAGTGTCTATCTGATCAACCTGATGAGCGTCGCTGTTTGCAAAACCGAAAACTTTTCTTCCGTGTGGAGTGAGGAGCTTTAAAAGCTCGTCCCAGAGAATACGGTCGCTGCGGTTCGGAATATCATACATATTGAGAACCTCGATACCCATACAGGATTTGTACTTCATTAAGAGATTTGCAAAAAAATTGATATTATCAGGCTCTTTTGCACAGCCCGGATTTTTTTTGGACTGCAAAAGGTCTGTCGGGTGGTTGATGTGTGAGATACCACCGCTTTTTTCGATGAGGGCCATCGGAATTTCATAGTCAAACTCAAGTCCCTGAACACCTTCATAAGCGTTATCGGTGAAGTAGCCGTTAACGTGGTTTTTCATTATCGTGAACATATTGCACTCAATGGCATCAGGCACATCCTCAAGACCGCGTTTTTTCGTCCTTGTGCCGTTTTGTGTTCTGTAGGTGCCGCTTTTTATCGCCTTATACTGTTCCTCGGTGAGATAGCTCCTTTTTCCGTGCCAGAGATACTGGAAGTTGAAAAACGGAATATGAGTCGGCTCCTCGTTCCAAGGCTTACCGAGAATACCGTGCTCGGCAAAGGCGACAATATCAAAATCCTTGTCATAAAAGCCCATTATCATATCACTCATAGTGTCGTTTGCGTCGCTGTAGGTTGAGTGGGTATGAAGATTGGTCTTGTAGTGACATTCAGGATTGCCGAGAAGCGACATTACGCTCTCATATGGATTTATTATTTTGTATTTCATAAACAACACCGTCCGATATCAAAAAATATCCATAATGAATATACCACTAATTTTGACTGATGTCAAATATTATACAAATATGAACAGTTTGTAAATTTTAACAAAATTTTTAGTTAGTATTTAACCAAGTTCTGAAGAGTGCTTTTTTTTGACATGAATATTAGTATTTTCTTTGGATATCAATCTAAAAATAATCACTTTAAACTGATAAAACTTTTTTTAAATCGACAAAGAAGCTGGTTTTGTCGATTATTTTTGAGAAAAATTTGACACCTGTGAGGTTTTTGTAAACTTTGTGCATATTGCATAATGAAATTGCGCTTAGTTTTTTCTTTTGTCTAAAATAACCAAAAAAATGCTTGACTTTGCGGACTAAGAGGCAGTATAATGTAAGAGTATAATAGTAGTGTAGTGTCAGTTATTGCCTCTACATCCAGAATCACTTTTGCAGGAGGACACGAAAAGTGGCAGTTTTTAATATTAAATTAGGTAATGACTATATAGAGTCATACTATAATAAAGACACAGGCTTTGAGGTCGGTTATTATACCGCCAAGGAGATGAAGGCCTCTTATCCCGACGGAGGTATCCGCGTTGCAGGTCAGCTCGGATACGGCAAGGGCCAGGCAGGAACCATGACTGTTGACGGAATTGAAGAACCGGTTTACAGAGCTTCAACCTCGATGAGATACAAGACAATCGGTTATGTTGAGCTTGATAACGGTGCTTTTGTTGCCGTCAAGAAGGACAGAACGGTAATTCTGATTCTTCTTTTCCTCCTCGGACTTCTTGCTTTGATCGGTCTGATATTCGGAATCAAATGGGCGGTTGATACGGGACTGTTTGATGAACCCGAAACAACCACGGCACCTCTCGCCATTGATTTAGGTCAGCTTGAGGGCTCGGGTATCTGGGATGAGCTTCCGTCAGAGAACGATATGCAGAGCAAGAACGTCACCATAAGAGGTATCACACAGATTAAGTTCAAGGCAGGGGAGACGAAACAGAACTGCATCCTTTCAAACGATGAAAAGAACAAGGATATCTGCTTTATGCAGTTCACAATTTATCTTGACAATAACGGTGACAAGTTAATTGACAGCGGTGATGAAAAGATTTATGAATCGGGTCTTGTTCAGCCGGGATATTCAATTTCCCACTTTAATATCACAAGACCGCTCAGCGCAGGTAAGTATAAGGTAATTGTTTTACAGCAACCGTATTCATGGGAGCAGCAGACAACAAAGCTTAACAACATGGTTAACGCGGTTGACCTCATTGTAGAATAAAACATATACCTATTATATATATACTTTCAAAAGAAAGGAAGAATCGAGTAATGAAAAAGAATCGCATATCCAAAAAAGTCGTTGCGGTTGTGCTGTCGGTGGTAATGATTTTATCATCACTTCCGTTTATGATATTCAGCGCGATCGGCGAGGGTACTTATGACCCGGCTCCTTATTGGGGTGACGACCAGAACGATAAATACGGTGCGATCAATACCAGATTTATCGCTACTCTTAATGCGGACAGTAGTTTGAGCATTGCTTTCCCCCATGCAAATGCGGCGGCAACCTGGGATACTTTTCTTGCAGGCAATCCTACAAGAAAAACTATCACAAACTACATTTTTACTATTACTAAAATGGAGGATGACGGTACTCAGACTGAAATCTGGTCAGAAAATTTCAATCTGAGCAGTGCTGAGGGCAGAGTCGGTACATTCTCAGTTGATAATTCCGCAGGTAACGAATATCCCAACAGCATCTACTATTGGCCGGGCGCATTCACAGGTCTCGACGAGTATGAGGCAGAGGCAAGCTATGATATCGCAATTCAGGCGGTTGACAGCGACGGTTGGGTATCCGACAAAATTCACACACTCCTTACTGAAACTCCCTATTACATTATAAATGATGACTTCTCACCGAATGAGAGCTGGGTTGTCCGTGAAATGCTTTTGTTTGAGGGCAACGGTAACGCACAGATCAATGAGGCAGCGCAGTCATCTAACGGTGCTTCGGGTTCAATGTATTCTGAAATGGGTACAGGTAACTGGGATCAGGATCAGATCGACTATCTGTATAACGCAAACGGACTTGTTGATGCCAACGGTAAGTTCGGCGGTATGGGTTATAACAACTCAAACGCATATCGTTTGTGGGTAAACAGTGCATTCAGCGGAACTCCCTTTAATTTTGAGGCTACATATTCACGTACTCACTACGATTTCAGAGGCGCTGAAGAGGTTTGGTTCTATGTTGATATGACCCGTGTTAACTTCGGTAAGGTTGCATTTACCGTTTCGGCTAACGAAAAGATTATCCGACATCTCCGTGATAACACGACAAAGACGGTTTCAATGTACGGTGATACATTCTCAACGGCGGCGGTAAACGGAGTAAATACAGGAACAATCAGCGAGGGTATCTACATTCAGAACGAAGACGGTCTTTGGGAAACAACCTCCATGACGGACGGTTACTTCACAGACCTCGGCGGTTACAAAGGCTTTATCCGTATTCCGATAGATTACTTTATTCTTCAGAGCGACCAGTATCTGACAGGTGAAACCTCGGTTGAAAACTGGTGGTCAGATGCGGGCGGAAAAGACTGCGAAAGCGCTTACGACAAGAATGATACCAACCTCAGAACATACGTTACAAACGAAAGTGTTCATGTAAACGATAAGGCGATTATGCCTGACGGAACAACACGCAATGCGGTTGCTTATTCGGGTGGCCCTGCAGGCTACGGTATTCTTATCAACCCGGCAGGTACAAGCGTAAATGATGCCATCGTTCTTTATGACAGATGGGAATCATACAATACATTCGGTAGCGAAACAATCGTATCAGGTATCCGCTGTGTTGCAAGCGGTGTTACGGAATCTGTTTCAAACGGCGCTATTACATATACAATTTCCAATGATACACAATATGCTATCGGCGACCTTGTTTCAGCAGGCATCACGGTTTCTGACTGGACGGCAGATACAGTTCACAAGTCATTCTATATCGATCAGGTTATGTTCTGCCAGAAGAATACCGGTGGTACATTTGACGATGCAGGTTACGTAACAAGCGCTTCGTCTGTTAAGTTCCCGCAGGAGGGTGCAACGGTTAACGCAAGCGGTACTGCCGATATGGGACGTAAGATGGCAGGCTTCTATGACAGAACTGTTGAGGTTCCCAAGGCGGTTGCACAGTACATTTTACAGTACTTCGGCGAAATCGCTTCTCTTAACGACCTTAATGCAAAGTCAATCATTGACGATATTATTCTTGAATACAGCGAGTGCTTCGGCATTCCGGCAAATTCAACGCTTACCGATGAGGCTAAGGTTAAGCAGGCAGTTGAAAAGCTTAACACTCTCGGTCACACTGAGGCATATAACAGATATAAAACAGCAGAAGCTTTTGTTAATTATCTGAATTCAAACGACGCCTCCACAAACAACAGTGCGGTTATCTATTTTGAAAACACCGTGGAAAATCTTCCTAAGGGCGAATTCGCAGACCACACTGATGAGGAGCTTAAAGAAACGCTCAAAACATTGATGGCAATTTACGAGACCTTCAACCTTTCTCACCACGAGCTTCTCGGCGAGGACTCAGAAGCAAAGTTCCTTGAGCTTTACGGCTTGGTTATGGGTGAAGATGTTAAGACCGGTCAGTCAATCGGTGCTTACCCGTTCATTCCGTTCAATGACTTTGAGACAAATTATACATACGGTCAGTATTCCGATATGTATTACGATGATACTAACCGTAGCAGTAATAAGGCTGCGGACGTAAACAACACAGGTAACTTTACAACATATGTTTCGGATGACGTTATCGACCAGCCCGGTGAGGTTAGCGGTACGGCGATAGGCTGGTCACCGATGGACTACCGTCCTACAGGTAATCCGACCTTCGGAAATGCTGATGACTTCTCAAAATTCGATGCACAGATTACCAATGACGGATTTAACGGCTCATTGGCTCCGAGACTTAATCTTAAAGGAAATCTTGTTTGTAACCCCGAGGGCAACGACTGGGCGATTGCAACTCTCTCAACAACATATCTCGGTGCTGAGGCAGACAGCTGGGGCGCGCTTCCCGGACTTGACCTGAGCGGTATCGCGGTTAAGGGCGACAGCTCAGACGGTACTGACGCGGAAGATGTTACAAGATACGGCGAGGGTGTAATTCCCAACTCCTTCGTTATGTATGTTGACTTCACAAAGGTTACAAACCTCAACCTCAATATTAAATTTATTGTTTCCGACTCAAGCGGAACCGACTATAACTGCTATTTCTGCGGCGGTAAGGAAACAGAAACTCCCGTTATCTATCTTCTTGATGAAAACGGTGAGTGGAAGGCTGAAAAGCTCAAGGTAACGCAGACCGATATTGAAGCGGCTTCAACTTTTGCAAGAAAGGTTGATACCGGTCTTTGCACAATTGCTCCTTCAGACCTTAACACGCTTCAGGGATACAAAGGATTTATCCGTATTCCTCTTTCAAACTTCAGAATCCCATCATACAGCGGTCTTGCAAATATAAACGTTGACTTCAAGATCCTTGATAATATTCTTGATGAGGGCTACAAAATCAAACAGGCAAAAATCTCTGTATGGGATGAAGCCGGAAACAACCAGGGCAGCAGTGTTATTATTGACTCACTCGGATTTACTTATGACCCGGCTTGCACAAACCGTGTAAGCGGTAATACGGACTGTAACGGCGAACTCAACCAGGATAACGGCATTGACATTAAGAATATGGACGAGTACTTCGGCGTTAAGACCACCGACTCAAGTAATTTTGAAAAGATGGTTTCAACAATTGACCCGTATGCAACCGAGGAAGAGTTCAAAAAGTCATACGAGGCTTGCAGAGATGCTTATATCGCGCTTTCTGAATATCAGAAGGGACTCGATGAGGTTAAATACACTTATCATGAGATTCTGGTTGCAAAATATGAGTCACTTTACCTCGATTATGCTAACGAGATAAACAAGGAGCAGTGGAAACCTCTTTACACCGCAACTGATGATTCAACGGCTGTTGCCAAGCTTCAGAATGACCTGTATGCTCTTTCCGACAAGTCAAAGGAATACTCAATAAAAGAGGAAACAATGCTCGATTTGTATAATGAGCATAAAGACGATTATCTTTCAGCTCTCGGCTTCAATTCCGTTGAGGATGCTCAAAAGGTAATTGATATGTACGAGCTCGGTTATCACAGACTGAGTATGGCAGACAGAAAAGCAATATCCGAAAATGATATGTCTGCTCTCGAAAATGCATACAATGCGGCAAGACGAGCAGTTGAGGTTACTCAGATTATCGCAGATGTTGAGGAATTTAAGGCAGGTATAACAAAGATCTACGGTAAGATTTCCCATCCGGATGCGGACGCGGACAGAATTCCCGATACGGAGGATACCGACAAACCCTCAAATGCGGTAAGCTATAATGCTACTGTTACCGTAACGGGTGAAGACGGTGTTGAAAGAACCGTAAACGCTCTTGAGTATTATACCGATATGTATACTAAGATAAGTGTTTTCGGTAAAATGCTTCTGAATGACGATACAAATATCGCGGCAGGTTATATGAATATGTATGCAGCTGCCGAAGGTATTCTCGATAACTCAACCAAGATCACACCGTTTGCAGGTGCATCGGTTGACGGCGGTATCATCACTTATGAAGACCGTCTTGAAGCGGCATACAAAGATGTTTCCGCTAAGATTGCAAACAGAGCGGTACTCGATGATGCAACACTCAAAGAGGTTGAATACTGCTTAGGTCAGTATGAGGCATTGCTCAGACGATATGCTCTCGTTGATGAGCTCAACTATGATTACGTTCAGCTCGCGCTTCTCTTCCCTGTGGCTGATCTTGCCACAACCGACGAGGCTTATCTGACAAACGCTGACACCGGTCCCGTTTATTCATACACAGCAGACGCTGACCTCACCTATGTTGCCGCAAGACTCGGCAGATCAGTCAGCGTATATCTTGTAACTGACTATAAGTGGACTCAGGTCACCGGTTCGACATATGATTTCGGTTACTTCAGCGTAAACGGAGCAACAGGTACTGACGGTACTACGGCTTATGTCAAGCTCAATGATTATGAAAACGGTGCAACGGCAAATATTCAGCCGATAATTTCGGTTAACGAATCAGATGCCAAGAAGGTTCCGACCGGAAATGCTTATACGGGCAAGATTACCATTGCCGCTTATGACAGCGCAATGATTACAGACGGTGTTGATATTTCAACTCTCGTTCCCGTGGCTTCCGTGGATATTCCCGTTACATTTGAATCTGTCAACGGTTCAGATCCTCTTACATATGTTGTTTCATTCCCTGCAACTCAGGAAATCGAGTGGGATAAAACAACTCCTACAGACGTTTCCTATCAGGTTTCTGCAAATCTCAGCGATAATGTGCTCGATGTGAGTGTTGCAGATGCTGACCCCGACGGTAACGACAAGGTTGATATGGTTTCAACCAAGGCAGATGCTTCGGGCGAGAAGTTCGCAATGGAATACACGGCAACAAACTTTAAGACTACGTCATTTACGGGAACAGTAGAAAATCAGAAGCCTGCTGATGCTCCTACCATTACAATCAGCCAGGCAACATGGGATTCCGTTCCTGTTGGTGAATACAGAACACAATTAACCTATTCTGTCGCTCTCGGCAGCGGCACATAAATAAGGGAGGAGATGATTGAATGAGAAAAATCCTGTCCGTAGTGTTAGCTTTAACAATGCTTGCTATCTGCACAGTTCCCTGCTTTGCTGAAACCCAGTCAATGACTATTTCAACAAAGGGTGAGGTTGCATACGAGCTCAGCTATCCTGCAGACACAGAAATCCCGTGGCTCACAAGGTCTATGGGTATCGGCGAAGTTACTGCAGTTCTTCTTAACATTGAACCCTCTAAGGTTGTTAAGGTTTCAGTTACTTCTGCTTACGGCTATAAGCTTGCTAATGACACAGATGCATCAAAAACCATTGCATATACTTTATCAGGCGCAGATGACATCAGATTCCTCCCGGGAGAATTCGGGAAAAGTTACGCTCTTTCAGTCAGCGTTTCGGACAGTCAATGGCAACGTGCAGCATCAGGTAAACACAGTGATTTGCTTACTTTCACTGCTGAATATGTGAATGCTTAAATCAAAATGAAAAGGAGAAAACCAAGATGAAAAAGATTATTGCAATTCTTATGGCTCTTGTGATGATGCTGGCAATCGCTGTTCCTGCTTTTGCTGCTGAGCTCAACGCAAAGCCCACCGAGGCAGGTGAGGTTGTTATTAAGACAAGCACAGTTGATGCTGACGGTAACGACGCTGAAAAGTACACAGTTACTATCCCTGCAGACACAACAATTCCGTGGAGACAGAATGTTACGGCTATCGACTACTCAATCACTTCTCAGCTCAGAAGAAATCACAGAGTTGAGGTTGAGGTTGCAGGCAGCGGTGCTATGAAGACTGTTGATAAGGCATACAGCATTGCTTATGCTCTTGACGGCGACACAGCTTACACAACAACTCAGCCCACAATCGTTAACCCCGATGTAAGAAGCCTTGACGTTGTTATTGCTGCTGCAGCTTGGGAAGCCGCTGTTGTTGAAGATTATTCAGATATCATCACATACACAGCTGCTATCGTTACGGTTTAATTCCGGTTTACAGATAAAAGGAGATAAAAACTATGAAAAAAATTATCGCTATCGCAATGGCTCTCGTTATGATGATGGCAGTTGCAGTTCCTGCATTTGCTGCTGATCTCAGTGCAAAAGACACAGATTCAGGTGAAGTTATTATCACAACAAGCACAGACAAGGCTGACGGTTCTGACGGTGACTGGTATGTTGTTACAATTCCTGCCGACACAACCATTGCTTGGGGTGCTGAAAGCACAGAGCTCGCATATGCCGCTGAAACACACCTTCTTTACGGCAAAACACTTAATGTTAAGGTTACAAGTGCTGACTATGTTATGACATATGCTCCCGAAGCAGGCGTTTCTCTTGACCTTGCATTTGCACTTTCAGGCGATACAGATGCTGACTTTGCTACAGTTACATATCCTGCAGAAGAAAAGGCAGTTTCTGTTGACATCACTGCTGATGAATGGAACAGCGCGGTTGTCGGCGAATATGCAGATACACTCACATTCACAGCAGCTATCGTTTAATCCCAATTTTTTAAGGAGATAAAGACTTATGAAAAAAATTATTGCACTTGTTATGGCAGTTCT
Source organism: uncultured Clostridia bacterium (assembly GCA_937920235.1). Lineage (GTDB taxonomy): Bacteria > Bacillota > Clostridia > Oscillospirales > Acutalibacteraceae > Fimenecus. The sequence goes on from CALGUK010000034.1 coordinate 253,047, forward strand.
TATGATGATGGCAATCGCTGTTCCTTCATTTGCTGCTACACTCGACCAGGCTACTAACGCAGGCGAAGCTGAGGTTCTCACAGATATTTCAGGTGTTCAGGGCGACGGTTCATACACAGTTACTTATCCCGCACAGATGGCTATTACTTGGGGCGTTGAGGCAACAGCTTTTGATTACTCAGTAACAAGCCAGCTCAAGACAGGCAAGGTAGTTTCAGTTGCTATCGTTGACACAAACAATGACGGTTTCAACATGGTAAATGCTGCTTCTGTTTCTCTTGCATACTCACTCAGCGGTACAACATCAGCTACAACATCAGCTCCTGTTGTTACAGATGAAACATTTGATTACACAGTTAACGTTGCTGCAGCAGATTGGGCAGCAGCAGCTTATGACGAATATAAGGATACTCTTACATTCTCATCAGCAATCGTTGACGCATAATTTTAGTTAAAAGGAGACAAAATTATGAAAAAAATTATTGCTATCGCAATGGCTCTCATTATGATGATGGCTGTTACAGTTCCTGCATTTGCAGATGAAATTTCTGACACTTCAACAGCAAAAACAGGCGAAGCTCTCGTTAAGACAGATACAACTGCCGTAGGTGCAGGTACATACACAGTTACATATCCTGCAGAAATCATTATTGATTGGAACAAAGATGTTCACGAAGAGACATATTCAGTTAACACACAGCTTGCAGTAGGTAAATCTCTCAATGTTTCTGTTGCAGACTCAGCTACAAACACTCTTGTAGGTGTTATGACTGCAAGCGGTACAGCAGACGAGCTCACATACGACCTCGCCGGCGATACATCTGTTGATTACGTAGAAGTTAGCAACGAAACAGAGACACTTACATTCACAGTTCGCGACTGGAACAAGACAATCGCTGAATATTCAAACAAAATCACATTTACAGTTGCTCTCAGCGATATCTAATTGACCCAATTTAAAAGGAGAAAACAACAATGAAAAAAATTATTGCTATCGTAATGGCTCTCGTTATGATGATGGCTGTTGCAGTTCCTGCATTTGCCGGTTCAATCTCAAAAGACGGAGAACAGTCAGGTAAAGCTACAGTTGCTACAACAACATCTGATACAGATGCTACATACACAGTTACATATCCCGCAACAACAACAATCGCTTGGGGCGACACATCAGCTCACAATGCTAACTATGCCGTTACTTCTCAGCTTCCCATCGGTGCTGTACTCAAGGTTTCTGTTGCAGCTGACAACGGCGGTGTTATGACAAGCACAACTGCTACTGCATATTCACTTACATACGCTCTTACAGGCGGTGATGAGGAAACATTCTCTGAAATCAATAACAACGAAGCTCCTAAGACAGATGTAGAGGTTTCAATCGCAGACTTCTCTGGAGCAGTTCCTGCTGTTTATGAAGGTACACTTACTTACACAGTAGTTTATGAAGCTCCGGTTAACGCATAAAAGATAGAGGGGAGTAAAAATTATGAAAAAAATTATCGCTATTGTAATGGCACTCGTTATGATGATGGCTGTTGCTGTTCCTGCATTCGCTGCAGAGCTTACAGATGCAGCCAATAACGGCGACACATTGGTTGTCGTTGACGGTACTGCAGGTAATATCGGTGACGGTACTTACACAGTTACAATTCCTGCTGTTGTTAATCTCACATGGGGTAATGACGGTTCAGACGAATATCAAATCGATTGTCAGCTTCTTACAGGTAAAAGAGTAAAAGTTGAAATTGCAGGTGTTGAGGCTCTCAAGAGCGCAGCAGGTAATGAAATCGTTTTCGCTGCTGCTGATACAACAACAGGTCTTTCAGCTTCTGAAGTTGTTACAGATGAAGCACACGCATTTGAAATCACAGTTGATGAAAATGCTTGGAACGCAGTTCCTTATGACGTTTATGAAGGCAGCATTTCATTCGCTTCTTCAGTAGTTGATGCATAATTAACAATTAAATGAGGGCTTTATATGAAAAAAATAATTTCATTGGCTCTTGCTCTTGTAATGATGTTTGCAGTTTGCATTCCCGCTTTTGCCAATACTCAATACGATAACGGTACTGCGGGAAGCATTACAAAGGTTGTAGTTGACGGTGTATCCGATATGGGAGAAGGCTCTTACACGGTGACAATTCCTGCTGAGGTAAACATTCCTTGGGGAAATGAAGTAACAGATGTTGAATATTCAATTTTCTGCCAGCTTCAGACGGGAAAATTCGTCAAGGTTACTGTTTCTTCTGCTGATAACGGAACAATGAAAAATTCAACTGCTACTGCATCGCTTAAATATACATTAAGCGATACAACATATACCACTACAAGCTCAGTAGTACTTGCTTCAGCTCCCGAAAATGCGGGTGTCAAGGTGAATATCCCTCAAAATGCTTGGGACGGTGCTTCTATTGACAAATACAGTGGTACATTAACATTCACAGCAGAGCTGATATAAGATTTTAAAGGAGAAAATTCACATGAAAAAGATTATTGCTATCGCAATGGCACTTGTTATGATGATGGCTGTTGCAGTTCCTGCATTCGCAAACACTCAGTACAGCGATGGTAGTGCGGGCTCAGAGACAATTATCAACACACTTACAACAAAAGAAGACGGTTCAGATCCGACTTGGTACACAGTTACAATTCCTGCAACACAGTCAATTTACTGGGAAGCAACTGCAACAGATGTTAATTACACAATCAGCAGTCAGCTCGCAACAGGTGACGCTGTTTATGTAGAGGTTTCAGGCAACGGTGAACTTGTTAACGCAGCAGGCGACAAGCTTACTTATACACTTGTTGGTACAGAATACACAGCTACAGCTTCTGTAGTAACAGATGAAGCAGCATCAGTTACAGTTGACACATCAGCTTCTGACTGGGCAGGCGTTCCCGTAGATGCATATTCTGATATTCTTACATTCACAGCATCTATCGCATAATTCCTGTACTCTACTTTAAAGGAGAGTTATCACTATGAAAAAGATTTTAGCAATTGTCCTGGCTCTTGTTATGATGCTGGCAGTTACTGTTCCTGCTTTTGCAGAGGACGTTACTATTTCAAATGAATCTGCAGGTAACACAGGCAATGCTGATGTTCTTACCACTTTTGACGCGGATGACTGGTCATATACCGTTACTTATCCTGCAAATACAAATATTGCTTGGAACGATAAAAGCCCGGTAAATGCTGATTATGCAGTTACTTCTCAGCTTCTTATCGGAGCAAGTCTTAAGGTATCTGTTTCGAGAGATAATGACGGCAAAATGACAACCACACCGGACAAGGGATTTTCTCTCACATACACTCTTACGGGAGGTACTGAGGAAACTTTTGCAGAGATTAACGACAACGAGGGCCCTGCAACTCCGGTTGAGATTTCAATTTCTGACTTCTCAGGTGTTCCTGTTGGCACATACACAGGTACTGTAACTTATACGGTAGAGTATGTTGCTCCTGCAGAATAATCTGTCTCCGTATAGATTAAGTGAAAAATGATTTATAGTAGGTGGGTTTCATTGAAAAAAGTTTTAAGCATTGTCGTCGCACTTGCTATGATGCTGGTTATGTGTATTCCGGCATTCGCAACAAAGCTGACAACAGAGGTTCCTTACGAGCATACCGTTACAGTTACTTATAACGACGGCGGCCGTGTCCTTGTTGAAGGCAGAGTATGTCCCGACGGCGCACAATTTAATATCGACAGATTTGGTGAAATCGACCTTAGCGTTATTCTGGAAAACGGATATCACCTCAAGAGTGTCACTGTAAACGGTGTTGATGTTACCGACAGATATGACGGCGGCAATATCAGAATTACAAACATAACAACAGATGTTCATGTTAATTTCACTTTTGAAAAATGCTCCGATGACCCGAATGATCAGTGCGGCAAGGTTTCAATGGAAGGTAAGGTCTATCTCGGAGATGAGCTTCTTCCCGGTGCGGAAATGAGCTTCGATTTCGGAAGCATAAATGCTTCAACCAACGAAAACGGTAAGTATTATGTTGACGAGATTTCCGAAGGCAGACATATAGTAACAATTTCAAAGGACGGCGAGGTTTTAGCTCATATAACCTTTGTTATTGAGTTCGCAGACGTTGACGAGGTTACTTTAAGAACTGCTGTTGACGGCACTCAGATCGTTCAGGTTCCTTACGGAACAGATGAAATTTATCTTGATTTCCACATCATTGATGCTGACGGTGACGGTACTCCCGATCTGGATCCCTCAATAACGGATCCGAATAACCCGAATATCGATCCCGACGGCGATCCTGATGATCCTGATGATCCCGACGATCCGATTTACGATCCGGATGACGATAACGACGGTATTCCCGACGAGGATGACCCGGACCACCCGAATTATGACGGTGACGATGACGGTATCCCGGATAATATTGATCCCGATGACGATAACGACGGTATCCCCGATGTTGACGACCCGGATGATGATAACGACGGTATCCCCGATGTTGACGATCCCGACCATCCCGACAGAGATACTGACGGCGACGACATCCCCGACCGGTTAGATCCTGATGATGACAACGACGGTATCCCCGACGTTGACGACCCGGATGATGATAATGACGGAATTCCCGATGTTGACGATCCCAACCATCCCGACAGAGATACTGACGGCGACGGCATCCCCGACCGTTTAGATCCTGACGACGACAACGACGGACTTCCCGACGGTGAGCAGGATTGGGACGATACAGACGGTGACGGTATTCCCGACAGTGAAGACCCGGATGATGATAACGACGGCATCCCCGACGAAGAAGATCCGGACGACGACAACGACGGAATTCCCGATGTTGACGATCCCGACCATCCCGACAGAGATACAGACGGTGACGGTATTCCCGACAGTGAAGACCCGGATGATGATAACGACGGTATCCCCGACGAAGAAGATCCGGACGCTGACGGTGACGGATATCATGATGATTACGACGGAAGCGACTACGGTGATTTGGACAATGACGGCGGTGTGATTGATATCGGTAAGCCTGATCAGATTATCCCCGGAGTTGACATCCCGAATACATTTGTTGAGGTTGCAGGTAATCCTGTATTCTTCGGCTCAATAATGGGAATCAGCCTGTTCTTCATTATCCTGCTTCTCTTCAAGCGCAAGAAGGATGAGGAAGAGGAAAACGCAGAGGTTATTGATTGATTTTATCAATTAGAGAATAAATAAACGCAGACTTGAAATACAGTCTGCGTTATTTTTTGCTGTCAGAAAGTGAAATAGGGAATTATTCCAATCTGTCTTCAATTTCCTTTATAATCTGACTCATCTTGATATCAAGTGCACAGGAAATTCTGTATAATGTTTCCAGAGTGGGCTTACGCTCTCCGCGTTCAATTGCCGAGAGATGTGTTCTTCCTATGTCCGCAAGTCCGCTCAAAACTTCTTGAGAAATTCCTTTTCCTTTTCTGAAATCTGCAATCACCGCACCGACAATTACTGCATCAAGGGTAGGAGTAAACATTTTATCACCTCATATTAAGTGTATGTCAAAACTCCCTCCTTTATGAATACATATGTTGACAAATGAATACTTATGTGTTACAATTCAAATACAGAAATTGGAGGTATGAATATGGCAAAAGAAAAATTTACAACATGTAAAAGCTGTAACGCACAGGTTTTGAAAAAAGCGAAAGTGTGTCCGCATTGCGGAGTGAAAAACAAAAAGCCTTTTTATAAAAGAGTCTGGTTTATCTTGCTTGCAGTTCTTATTGTATTTATAGTTGTTGTCTCCGTAACGGGAAATGACACGGAAAAGCTTGACTGGGAAGGTTATGAGTTGTCATATATGCTTCCCGAACCCGATTCAAAAAAGGGAAAGCTTATTTCTGATTCGGAAGACTATTTCAGCATTGAGATAAGAAAAACCTCCGTAAAAGAATATAAGGAATATGTAGATTTATGTGTTCGTGACGGTTTTGATGTCGAGGTTCAAAAAACAGACAGTACTTATACCGCTTTTAATCTAAAAGGATATAAATTAACGGTGAGTTATTATGAGTCTGATGAGACAATCAGGCTTACTGTTGATGCACCGGAAAAAATGACAGAACTTGACTGGCCTGAAAACGGCATCGGATCTAGACTTCCCGATCCGTATGAAGATAACGGTAAAATAGTGTCAGACAGCGAAGATTACTTCGCAGTTTTGGTGGCGGATATGACGCCGGAAGACCTGGAGTATTATATTGATGAATGTCGTGATGAGGGCTTTATAAATGATTACAGCAAGACCGAGACCTCATATATCGCAAAGGACGATGACGGATACAAGGTATATATTACCTATACGGGATTCAATACTGTTGAAATTAAAATCGAGCACACAAAAGAAACAAATAATACTACATCCGATGAACCTTCGAATGAAAATAAGGAAACACCGGAAGGCTTAAGAAGTGATTTTAAGGAAGCAATGGACAGCTACGAAGCCTTCATGGATGAGTATGTGGAATTTATGAAAAAGTATAAGGAGTCTGATGGTTCGGATTTATCGTTGTTAGCTGATTATGCTGACTATATGGCTAAATATGCGGACTTCATAGAGGATTTTGAGCTTTGGGAAGACGAGGAGCTGAGCGACGAGGAACTGGCTTACTATATCAAGGTTCAGGCGAGGGTTAACGAGAAGCTCACGGAGGTTGCTTATTAAATTATGGCCCGGATAAGTCATTTATAAGCGGAACAGCTGCAAAAATATTCTGAAAACTGTTGACAAACGGGGAAATTGTGTTATAATAACATAGCAAAACAAAGCAGAGCAGTTAAATTTTGTTCTCACCTTTCGGTAATTGAGCTGAACGGTCAATACATTTTCTTTCAGAATTTTTGTATTGTGGTGGACAGAATTTTTCTGTCCACTTTTTAATTTCGCCCACAGGGCATGAAGAGGTGTTTATTTATCAGTACCAAAGAATTGCAAATCAATGAAGAAATTCGCGACAAAGAAATCAGAGTCATTACCGACAGCGGTGAGCAGCTCGGAATTATGAATGCCAAGGATGCTTTGAAAGAAGCTGAAAAGCGCAATCTTGACCTGGTTAAAATTGCTCCCAACGCTCAGCCTCCCGTATGCAAAATTATGGACTACGGCAAGTACCGTTTTGACAAGGCTAAAAAAGAAAAGGAAGCAAAAAAGAATCAAAAGGTTATTGAAACCAAAGAAATCAGACTTTCTGTTAACATTGATACCCATGACTTTGATACAAAGGTAAATCACGCTCTCAAATTTTTAAAGGGCGGCAATAAGGTTAAGGTTTCAATCCGTTTCAGAGGTCGTGAAATGGCTCATGCTCATCTCGGTAACGGTATTATGGAGCGCTTTGCCGTTGCTGTTGAGGAATTGGGCACGGTTGATAAGCCTGCAAAGCTTGAGGGCCGACAGATGCTTATGTTCCTTTCACCTAAGGGTATGAAATAAAAGGTAAGTATAATTTTTTAGGAGGATATTATTATGCCGAAAATTAAAACACATAGCGGAGCTAAGAAAAGATTTAAGCTTTCAAAGAACGGTAAGCCCATCAGAGCACACGCTAACAAGTCTCACATCTTAACCAAGAAGAGCACTAAGAGAAAAAGAGGTCTTCGTCAGACTGCTGTTGCTGATAAAACAAATACAGCTCAGATCAAGCGTCTTATTCCTTATAAATAAGATACTGTCCCGTAACGAAATCAAGAATTTCTACGGACAATGCAGAACCTTGCTGTCTTATGACATCAATCGTAAATGTTACTAATCAATCGGAGGTAAAGAGAAATGGCACGTGTTAAAGGTGCGATGATGACTCGCAAAAGAAGAAATAAAGTATTAAAGCTCGCTAAGGGCTACTATGGTTCAAAGAGCAAGCTTTTCAGAACTGCAAAGCAGGCTGTTATGAAGAGCGGCAACTATGCATATATCGGAAGAAAGCAGAAGAAACGTGATTTCAGAAAGCTCTGGATTACAAGAATTTCCGCTGCTTGCAAGATGAACGGTATGAACTACTCAACATTCATCAACGGTCTTAAAAAAGCAGGTATTGACCTTAACAGAAAGATGCTTTCAGAGATTGCTATTGCTGATCCTGCAGCATTCACAGCTCTCACAGAAAAAGCAAAAGAAGCACTTAAATAATTTAATGACCACGCACGGGGAAAACCTCGCGCGTGGTTTTCCCTTTTTTAATTTGTGTATGGATATTGTAATAAACGCTAAAAATAACCCGAAAATCAAAGAAATAAGAGCCCTGCTCTCATCTTCAAAAGAGCGTAAAAACAGCGGACTTTTTGTTGTTGAAGGAGTCCGTCTGTGTTGTGATGCTCTTTTAAGCGGCTGTGAAATTCAAAGCGTATTTTGTACTGAAAACTGTGCTGAAAAATACAGCGGAGAAATCGCTTCTCTGCGTTGCGGATGTAAAAATTTTTACATCGTGGGAAACGACGTGATTAAAAGCATAAGCGATACCGTTACACCTCAGGGTGTGGTGTGTACCGTAAGGATAAAGCAGAACGGTTTTGAGTACGAAAAAGGCAGAAAATATGTGGCGCTTGACACAATTCAGAACCCGGACAATCTCGGTGCAATTTCCCGCACATGTGAGGCTCTGGGAATTGACGGACTTGTTGTTTCCGGCGGATGCGATATATTTAATCCCAAGGCGTTGCGCGCTTCAATGGGAGCATTGTTCAGACTGCCCGTTATCGTTTGTCAGTCGTTGGAGGAAGAAATTGATACCTGTAAGAAAATCGGGTTGGAGGTTTATGCAACTGTTCCCGACCGAGAGGCAAAGAGTGTTACAGAGGTCGATTTCGATAAAGGCGCCGTCTGCGTGATAGGAAACGAGGGCAACGGGGTCTCAAAAGAGGTAATTAACTGTTGCAGTGACAGAATAACTATAAGGATGAAGGGCAGAGCGGAGTCTCTTAATGCTGCCGCTGCCGCATCTGTAATTATGTGGGAAATGACAAAATGAATTTTGATTTGTACTGGATCTGGTTGTCCTGCGGTCTCGGTGCCGGGGCATCCTGTCTTGATTTGATTTCGTATTTTGAGTGGAATCCGTATGATATTTATGATGCGAGCTTCAATGAAATTTATGCCCTCGACGTCATAACAAGACATCAGACGGAAAAGCTGAAGGGCTTTTCTCTTGAAGAGGCGCAGAAAATACTTGATACCGTAAGGGCAAACGGCTGGAAGGTAGTAACTCCGTCAAGCGAGTTTTATCCGCCGTCGCTCACAAGGCTTCAGAATCCGCCGCTTGTACTTTATGTTAAGGGTGATGAAAGTGTTCTGAAAAATGAGCTTTCCATTTCCGTTGTGGGCGCCAGAAAAGCTTCGGATTACGGAACAGCCGTGGCGAGAGCGTTATCCTCGGCAATGGCAGAGCTGGGCTTTACCGTTGTTTCAGGCGGAGCGTTGGGTATTGACAGCGCGGCTCATACGGGAGCTCTTGACGTTAACGGAAAAACGGTTTGTGTGCTGGGATGCGGTCTCGGAACAAAATATCTTATGGATAATCAGCCCTTGAGAGATAAAATTGCCGAAAACGGAGCAGTTATAACGGAATTTCCGCCATTTTCACCTGCAGGGAAAACCACTTTCCCGTTGAGAAATCGCATTATATCCGCCATCAGTCTCGGTACGGTTGTGGTAGAGGCAGGTGAGCGCAGCGGTTCGCTGATTACGGCAAGGCTTGCACTTGAACAGGGCAAGGATGTTTTTGCCGTGCCGGGCGATCTGGTCAGCTCGTCGTTTTTGGGGACGAACAATCTTATCAGAAACGGTGCAACTCCCGTTTTCTCTCCGAATGATATTCTGGAGGCATACTTCTTTAAATATTTTGACTTATTGGGTAAAAAAGAGCGCTTCCCGGATGATGAGATAATCGTAAGGGCACAGAGGTATCTAACTGCGACCGAAAGCCGTGCGGAAGAAAAAACTGAGGCAGAAGTAAAGACAAGAAAAACGAAAACGGCGGAAGCTACGGTCGGAACCGTTCCGGAAAAGCCGAAAAAAGAACCGCCGTCTTATCTGACGGAAAACGCACGTCTTGTATATTCTCTTTTAAGTACAGAACCGATACACATTGATGAAATAATAAACCTGAGTTACATCGGTACGAAAGAAACTCTTTCTGCCGTGACAGAACTTGAAATTTACGGTCTTGCCGTTCAGATCAGCGGAAGACGTTATAAAGTAAATACAGATTGAATTTAGGATGATGATATATGTCTAAGCTTGTAATTGTAGAGTCGCCGTCAAAGGCAAAAAGTATTCAGAAATATCTCGGAAACGACTACACGGTCGTGTCGTCAAAGGGACATATCCGTGATTTGCCTGCGGCAAAGCTGAGTGTGGATGTCAAAAATGATTTTGCACCCAAATATGCCGTAATCAAAGGCAAGGAAAAGCTTGTAAAGGAGCTTAAGGAGCTTGCGGATAAATCGGACGGAGTAATTCTCGCAGCCGACCCGGACCGTGAGGGAGAAGCAATTTCCTGGCATCTTGCAACACTTCTTGAGCTGGATATGAATGAAAACAACCGCGTAAAATTCAACGAAATCAATAAAACCAGCGTTACAAAGGGAATTGAGCATCCCGAAAAGATTGATCTTGACCTTGTAAACGCTCAGCAGGCACGCCGTATTCTTGACAGACTGGTGGGCTATACTCTCAGTCCGTTTATATCTCAGAAAATCCGCAGGGGACTTTCCGCAGGTCGTGTTCAGTCGGTTGCGGTGAGGCTTGTGGTTGACCGTGAAAACGAAATCAGAGCGTTCAATCCCGAGGAGTATTGGACACTTGATGCAAAAATGCTGGCTCCGTCTTCAAAAAAGGCTTTCAAGGCTCAGTTCTCGGGCGATGAAACGGGCAAGGTGAAGATTACCGATAAAGCACAGAGCGATATGTATCTGGCTCGTCTTGAAGGTGCGGAATATACCGCAACCTCCGTCAAAAAAGGTGTTCGTCGCCGTCAGCCTGCTCCGCCGTTCACAACTTCGACAATGCAGCAGGAGGCTTCACGAAAGCTTAATTTCCAGGCGAGAAAAACTATGAAAATCGCTCAGGAGCTCTATGAGGGTGTAGAGGTCAGCGGATTCGGCTCGGTCGGTCTCATAACCTATATGAGAACTGACTCACTCCGTATTTCAGAGGAGTCGAGGGCTGCTGCAAATGAATATATAAGAAATACCTTCGGTGCGGAATATCTTCCTGAAAAGCCGAGATATTTCAAGACAAAGGCAAATGCTCAGGACGGTCACGAGGCTATAAGACCTACAATGATGGCGATTACTCCCGAAATCGCAAAATCAAGCCTTACAACAGATCAGTATAAGCTCTATAACCTTATCTGGAAACGCTTTATGGCTTCTCTTATGGCAAACTGCGTTCAGGATACCGTAAAGGCAGAAATTACGGGAGCAAACGATGAGGAAAAGGCACAGGGCAGATTTATAACATTTATCGCGAACGGATATTCCGTGCGTTTTGACGGATATACTCGTCTTTATGAAACGGGAACAGATGAGGACGAGGAGGAAGAAGGTAAGCTCCCGAAAATCAATGAGGGCGATACGATAAAGATGAAAGAGCTTTCGGGAAATCAGCACTTTACACAGCCGCCCGCAAGATATACAGAGGCTTCTCTTATCAAGGCGCTTGAGGAAACAGGTGTCGGACGTCCGTCAACATACGCTTCGATTATCTCGACAATCACACAGAGAGAATATGTGGTCCGTGAACAGAAACAGCTCAAGCCGACGGAATTGGGCGAGGCAATCACTTCGCTTCTCAAGGACAAATTCTCCAAAATCGTAAATGTAAAGTTCACCGCAGGAATGGAATCACAGCTCGATATGGTTGAAAGCGGTGAGACCGATTATATTAAAATGCTTCACGAGTTTTATGATGACTTTATCGCAACCGTTGATAAGGCAAAGGCTGAGATGCAGGGACAGAAAATCAAGCTCAAGCAAGATGAAACCGACGTTGTCTGTGAGCTGTGCGGCAGGAATATGGTTATAAAATCAGGAAGATTCGGCAAATTCCTTGCTTGCCCGGGATATCCGGAATGTAAAAATACAAAGCCGTTGGTTGTTGAAACACAGGGAACCTGCCCGGTTTGCTCGGGAAAAATGATCGAGAAAAAATCAAAAAGAGGCTACACATTCTACGGCTGCGGAAATTATCCCGAATGCAATTTTATGACTTGGGATAAGCCGGTATCAGAGACTTGTCCGCAATGCGGAAAAACCCTCTTTAAGCGCAAGGGAGGACTCGTTGTGTGTCTCAATGAGGGTTGCGGTTTCGAGAAAAAAGCCGAAAGAAAAAGAAAGACAAAAGAGGAAGCATAAATGAGGGTTGCTGTTATCGGCGGCGGTCTTGCAGGTGTTGAGTGTGCACGTGCTCTGTCAAGAAACGGTGTAGTGGTTGATTTGTATGAGATGAAGCCTCATAAAAAATCCCCTGCCCATAAGCTTGATACTCTTGCCGAGCTTGTCTGCTCAAATTCGCTGAAGGCGGAAAGACTCAACTCGGCGGCAGGTCTTTTGAAGCACGAAATGGCTTTTCTCGGCTCAATTTGTGTGGAAACCGCATATGAATGTAAGGTTGAGGCAGGCGGAGCTCTTGCCGTTGACCGTTATGAATTTTCAAGAATTATTACTGAAAAAATCCGAAATGACAAAAATATAAATATTATCGAAAAAGAGGTTGTGTCTCTTCCCGAGGGATATGACGGTACCGTTATCTGTGCAGGACCGTTGGCAAGTGACGGCTTATCTGCCGTAATCCGTGAAATGTGCGGAAACGGACTGTCGTTTTTTGATGCGGCAGCACCGATAGTCAGCGCTGAAAGTGTAGATATGAGCTGTGCTTTTACTCAGTCCCGTTACGATCGCGGCGGCGAAGCCGACTATATAAACTGTCCTATGAACAAGGAGGAGTATGAAGCCTTTTATGAGGCAATCATCAATGCCGAAAGTGCTGAGGTGCATTCCTTTGACAAGAGAAAGGACGTTTATGAGGGCTGTATGCCCATTGAGGTTCTTGCTTCTCGCGGAAAGGATACAATGAGATACGGTCCCTTAAAGCCGGTGGGACTTACCGATCCGCGTACCGGTCACAGACCCTGGGCAAATCTTCAGCTCCGCAAAGAAAACAAAGACGGAACAATGTATAACCTTGTGGGATTTCAGACAAATCTGAAATTCGGTGAGCAGAAAAGGGTATTTTCAATGTTTCCTGCCCTTAAAAATGCCGAATTCCTCCGTTACGGCGTTATGCACAGAAATACATTTATCGATTCGCCAAGGCTTCTGAACGGTGATTTCAGTCTCAGAAGCAATCCTATGATATTTTTCGGCGGACAGATCACGGGTGTTGAGGGATATATGGAGTCGGCGGCAAGCGGTCTTATGGCAGGAATAAATCTTGCACGACGACTTAAAGGGGAAGAAACTCTTGTGCTTCCAGAGGATACCATGATAGGAGCGCTTTCAAGATATATAAGCGACGAAAGCGTAAAGAATTTTCAGCCGATGGGAGCAAATTTCGGTGTTTTGCCTCCGCTCCCCGAAAAAATCCGTGATAAGCAGGAACGCTATATGCAGCTTGCTCTGCGCGGAACTGAATCGCTGAAAAAATTTTGCAAAAACAATAATTCAGGTGACGAAAATGACTGATTTTGAAAAGAAAATCGGATATGAATTTAAGGATAAAAAGCTGCTCGAAAGAGCGTTGACACATTCATCATATGCCAACGAAAAAGGACTCGGTCTTGATAACGAAAGGCTTGAGTTTTTAGGTGACTCGGTTCTCGGCTTTATAACCGCGGAATATCTTTTTGAGCATTATAAAAACAAGCAGGAGGGTGAGCTCACAAAAAAGCGTGCTTATGCGGTTTGTGAGAAAACACTTTTCGGATATGCCGAAAAAATTGACCTGGGCAATATGATTCTGCTTGGCAAGGGCGAGGAGCATACCGGAGGCAGACGGCGTCCTTCAATTGTTTCGGATGCATTTGAGGCGGTTATCGCGGCAATCTATCTTGACGGCGGAATAGAGCAGGCAAAAAAATTTGTTTTGCCGTTCATTGAGCTTTCCGCAGAGGAAAAGCCTGTTTTCAAGGATTACAAGAGCACGCTTCAGGAGATACTTCAGCAAAATCCCACCGAAAAATTTGAATATGTGGTTGCGGGTGAAAGCGGACCCGACCATAACAAAGAATTTATTGTTGAAATACATATGAACAGCAATGTTATCGGCAGAGGAACGGGAAGCAGTAAGAAAAAAGCCGAACAGCAGGCGGCAAAATCTGCTCTGGAGTTAATGGGATTATGAGTCACGCCAATATAAGTATATTTGTTCCGCATAAGGGATGTCCCAACGATTGCAGTTTTTGTAATCAGAGGACAATCAGCGGACAGAGTAATTCCGCTTCGACACAGGATGTTGCACAAGCGGTTAAAAAGGCAATTGAACATAATGTTGACCCGAAAAACACGGAAATTGCGTTTTTCGGCGGTAGTTTTACGGCGATTGAAAGGGAATATATGTGTTCTCTTTTAACCGCCGCAAAGCATTTTTCGGATACATACGGTTTTGCCGGAATAAGAGTGTCCACACGACCCGACTGCATTGATGAGGAGGTTCTCTCCGTACTCAGACATTACGGTGTTACTGCCGTCGAACTCGGCGCACAGAGTATGGTTGATGAGGTGCTCTCGGCAAACCGACGCGGTCACACGGCAGAGGATGTGAGAAAGGCTTCGGAGCTCATAAAAGCTGCAGGCTTCGAGCTGGGACTTCAGATGATGACAGGACTTTACAAAAGCGATTTTGAAAAGGACGAATATACGGCTCGGGAAATTATAAGGATAAAGCCGGACACGGTGAGGATTTATCCCACGGTCGTGCTCAGAAACACATATCTGAATTTTTTACGTGAAACGGGCGAATATTCTGCTCCCACGGCAGAGGAGACGGCTCCGTTCTGTGCCGAATTGTTGCAGATGTTTGAGCAGGAGGGAATCAGAGTAATCAAATTAGGTCTTCACAGCAGTGAGAGCGTGGAGAGCGAAATGACGGGCGGTGCATATCATCCTGCTTTCCGCGAGCTTTGTGAAGGATATATTTTTCTCAAAAAAATCACGGCAATTATGAGAGATAAAGACAAAAACCGTCAATATGAAATCCTCGTCAGCGAAAAAGCCTTGTCAAAGGCCAAAGGACAGCAGAAAAGAAACGAAAAAGCATTGAAAAATATGGGCTTTTGTTGTAAAATAAAGGGTAGTAAAAATTTAGAAGAATTTCAGATTGAGGTAGTATAACCAGATGATTTTAAAATCAATTACGATGCAAGGCTTTAAGTCTTGCCCGGATAAGACGGTACTTCAATTTAATAGGGGTATAACGGGTGTAGTCGGCCCTAACGGAAGCGGAAAAAGTAATATTTCCGACGCTGTTCGTTGGGTTCTCGGCGAGCAGTCCACAAAGAGTCTGCGCGGCTCAAAAATGGAGGATGTTATATTCAGCGGAACAAAGCTTCGCAAGGCAACCGGCTTTGCGGAGGTTACCTTGTGTCTTGATAATTCCGACAGAACTCTGGGATATGACAGCGACGAGGTCAGTATTACACGCCGTTTTTATCGCAGCGGTGACAGTGAATATAAAATCAACGGTGAAAGCGTAAGACTGCGCGACATAAATGAGTTGTTTATGGATACCGGTCTCGGACGCGACGGCTATTCAATGGTCAGCCAGGGCAAAATTGCCGAGCTCATTTCGTCAAAATCGGGAGAACGCCGTGAGATGTTTGAGGAGGCTGCAGGCATTTCCCATTTCCGCTATAAGCGTCACGATGCTCTTAAGAGACTCTCTCAGGCTGAGGAAAATCTCGTTAGGCTCAGAGATATTCTCACAGAGCTTGAAAGCCGTGTGGGACCGCTTAAAAATCAGAGCGAAAAGGCACAGAAATTTCTTGTTCTTGCTGAGGAGAGAAAAAATCTCGAAATCGGAATCTGGCTTCATAATATTGACAGAACTCAGGAAAAGCTGAAGGAACAGGACAGAAAAATCGATATTGCTTCCGTACAGTACAGAGATGTGCAGAAGCAGCTTGAAATTATCGAGCAAAAGACAAATGATATTATTGAAAAAACTCACGAAATTAACGTAAAAATCGAAGAAGTGCGCTCTTCGACCTCTCATTTTGAGGAGCAGGCAGCCGAGCTTGAGGCACAGGCAAAGGTTTACGAAAACTCAATTTTACATAATACGGAATCAATTGAAAGACTTGAAAAGGACAAGCTGATTGCCAACCAGGATGACGAGTCAACAGACCGTCAGACAGAGGCGACATTGGAGCAGAAAAGAGTGGCACAGGCAGGTCTTGACGAGGCAAACGAAAAGCTCAGGTCTCAGGTTGCCGAAATCGAAAGACTTCAGAGTGAAAACAGCGAATTTGCCGCCGTTGCCGCAGAACTTGCAAAGGAGATTTCTCTCCTCACGGTGAGCCTTGCTGATAACAGAGTTGTCAGCGAAACCGCAAACTCACAGATTGAAGAGATAAAAACACGCATTTCTGCCATTGACGATCTGCTCGGTAACCGTAAGGAAACGGTTCTCGCACTTGAAGAAAAGAAAAACAGTGCAAAAACAGCATTGGATGAGTGTGCCGAAAAAATAAACGGATATAAAAATGCCGTTGAGGGATACAGACTCAAGGTTCAGACAAGAACGGAAAAAAGTGAAAAAATCAAGTCCGAAATTGCGGTGACGGAGAGCGAAATTGACCGCAAAAAAGAGAGAATACGTATTCTTGATGACCTTGAAAAAAATATGGAGGGATATCAGGGCTCGGTGCGTCTTGTTATGAAAGAAAGCAAGCGCGGTGCTTTGCGAGGTGTTCACGGCCCCGTTTCTCAGCTTATAACGGTTAAGGACAAGTATTCCGTTGCGGTTGAAACTGCTTTGGGTGCCGCATTGCAGAATGTGGTTGTTGACGGCGAAAATGACGCTAAAAAAGCCATTGCCTGTCTTAAAGAAAACCGCGGAGGAAGAGCGACCTTCCTGCCGATGACCGCGATTAAGGCGAGAAGGCTTGACGAAGACGGTCTTGACGACTGCTACGGCTATGTAAATATTGCATCAAACCTCGTAACATCTGATGTCAAATATCGCGACATAATAGAAAATCTTCTCGGAAAAACCGTCGTTTGCGAGGATATGGACAGCGCTATCAGTATGGCGAAAAAATATAAAAACAGATTTAAAATCGTAACTCTTGACGGTCAGGTTATAAATGCAGGCGGTTCAATGACCGGCGGCAGCAAGGCGCAGGGTGTGGGAATGCTCAGCCGCAGCAATGAGATTGAAAAGCTGTCTGCCGACATAAAGACTCTGGAGGATAAGAAGAACTCACTTTCCGTTCAGGAAAAGATGATTTCAGAGGATCTTGCTTCTGCCGTTGCAGACCTTAACGGTATTGAGGGCGATATACTCTCTGCCAATGAAGAAAAAATCCGACTTGAAGGCGAATATAATCTTGCAGTTGAGCAGTACGAAACCTCGTCGGGCGGAGTCGGTGAGCTTATTGAGGAAGAACGAATACTCAACGGGCGAATTGAAAAAATAAAGAATGACAGCGTTGCCGCAAAAGAAAAGGTCGAGTCTCTTACGGCTGAAATTGCCGAAAAAGAAAAGAACCTCGAGGCTGTCAGCGGCGACAGAGAGAGTCTCGCGGCAGTCCGTGAGGAGCTGACCGTTAAGGCAGAGCAGATAAGACTTGAAATTCTGGGCTTTGAAAAGGATATTGAATCGGCAGACGATAATATCAGAAGACTTAGTATTCTCAAGGGTTCACATTCTGACAGACTCGGTGAGCTTGATGCCGAAATTGAAGCATTCAAAAACAAAAACATCTGGCTCACAAATGATATTGAAAGTCTGCGTGCTTCTGCTGACGGTCTCCGTAAGCAGTGTGAAAACGCAAGAACGGATATTGACGGACTTCTCAATGAGCGTGCCGTATGTGAAAAGGAAAGCACGGATTTGCGAAATCTCGAAAAAGAGAAAAATTCCGAGCGTGAAAATGTCAGCGGTGAGCTTGCCCGTCTTGAAGAACGCAAGGCGACAATGCTTAATGAGTTTGAAGAATACAATTCAAAGCTTTATGACGAATATCAGCTTACCAGACGTGAGGCGGCAGCTCTCGGTATTGTTATTGAAAATATCGGAGAGGCAAGGAACCGTCTTTCGGCATTGAAAAATGAAATCAGAGCTCTGGGCTCAGTCAACGTATCCGCTATCGATGAATATAAAGAGGTTTCGGAACGCTATGAATTTATGTCGGAGCAGATAGGCGATGTGGAAAAATCAAAGATCGAGCTTATAAAGCTTATTGATGAGCTGACAACGAAAATGAGCGTTCAGTTCCGCGAGCAGTTCCGTAAAATCAATGTGGCATTCGGTGAAACCTTTGCCGAGCTTTTCGGCGGAGGAAAAGCCGAGCTCTCTCTTGAGGACGAGATGAATGTGCTGGAATGTGACATCGAAATCAAGGTTCAGCCTCCGGGAAAGAACGTTCAGAACATCAATCTGCTCTCGGGCGGTGAAAAGGGACTTTCCGCGATTGCACTTCTTTTTGCAATACTCAAGGTCACTCCTGCTCCTTTCGTAATTTTTGACGAGGTCGAGGCGGCTCTCGACGATGTCAATGTTGTCAGATATGCTCAGTATGTGAGAAGAATGACGAAAAATACGCAGTTTATTCTCATCACTCACCGTCGCGGCACAATGGAAGAAGCCGATATGCTTTACGGTGTTACAATGCAGGAGGAAGGCGTATCAAAAATTCTTGAGCTTAAAACGGCTGAGCTTGCACGCAAGTTAGGTCTTGCTTAAATAATAACTCTTACTCGTCTCGGGATATATCGTGTCTTTGCGGCGGAAAGGATATTACTATGGGAATCTTCAAAAAAATCAACTTTGGTCTTACAAAGACAAGAAACAAGATGGCAGGAGCCATTGATGACATGCTCGACAGCTTTGACGAGGTTACCGATGATCTCTATCAGGAGCTCGAAGAAATTCTCGTTATGGGAGATGTCGGTGTTACCACGGCTGTTGAAATCACGGAAAAACTGCGTGAAGAGGTCTCCAAGGGCAAAATCAAAGGGTCCGAGGCAATACGCCGGCAGATAAAGACGATTGTTGCCGAGATGCTCTACGGCGGTGAGGATATGGGACTTATCACGGTTCCGTCAATTATCCTTGTAATCGGTGTTAACGGTGTCGGAAAAACCACCACTATCGGTAAAATGGCGGCTATGTATAAGGCGCAGGGTAAGAGCGTAATTCTCGGCGCGGCTGATACCTTCCGTGCCGCCGCGATTGACCAGCTTCAGATATGGGCGGACCGTGCAGGCGTTGATATCGTGAAGCATAAAGAGGGTGCTGACCCGGCTGCAGTTGTTTTTGATACCATCAGCGCGGCAAAGGCGAGGGACAGTGAAATCGTCATAATCGACACGGCAGGCCGTCTTCATAACAAGAAAAATCTCATGGACGAGCTTAATAAGATTTACAGGGTTATTGACCGTGAGCTTCCGTACTCCGACCGTGAGGTTCTTCTGGTGCTTGATGCCACAACGGGACAGAATGCGGTCAACCAGGCGCGTGAATTCAAGAGTGTTGCCGATATTACGGGTATCGTTCTTACCAAGCTTGACGGAACAGCCCGCGGCGGTGTGGTTCTTGCAATCAAGAATGAGCTGGAAATTCCCGTTAAGTTCATAGGTGTCGGCGAACAGATTGATGATTTGCAGCCGTTCAAGCCAGAGGCATTTGCAGACGGCTTGTTTGACAAGATAGATTATAAGGATGAGGAGGACATTCAGATTGAAATTATTGAAGAGAGCAAAGAAGAACTCGAAGAAGTTACTGAAGATATTTTACAAGAAGAACTCCCCTCTGAAAACGATGGAGACGCTTCGGAGAATACCGGAACAGATGACGAAGGATATGAACAGGAAGAAGAGATAGAAGAGACACAGCCGGAACAGAAGGAAAAGAAGAGGAGGGGATTCTTTGGACTTTTTAATCGCAACTCATAATATGAAAAAGCAGGCGGAATTGCAGAGAATACTCTCACCTCTCGGTATAAACGTGCTTACAGCCGATATGGCGGGAATTGAACTTTCAGATGTTGACGAAACGGGTACTACATTTGAAGAAAACGCGTTTTTAAAAGCCGACAGCGGTTGCAGGGAAAGCGGAATGGTCTGTGTTGCGGACGATTCGGGACTTATGGTTGATTATCTCGACGGTGCGCCCGGTGTTTATTCAGCCAGATTTGGCGGAGAACACGGAAATGACGCTAAAAATAACGAAAAGCTTCTCGGACTTATGAAGGATGTTCCCGATGAGGAAAGAACTGCACGATTTGTAAGCTGTGTATGTTGTTGCTTTCCGGACGGCAGACATTTTACAGTCCGCGGAACCTGTGAGGGTGTTATTGCACATGAGGTTCACGGTAACGGCGGATTCGGTTATGACCCGTTGTTCCTGGTAGGTGAAAAGACCTTCGGCGAACTCACGGCAGAAGAAAAGGACAAGGTCAGCCACCGCGGTAATGCACTCCGCAAATTTGCAGAAGAATTACCAAAGTATTTATAAAATAACAGAAACGCGTAACGGCAGGCATACACGCCTGCGATAGGAGAATAATATGACAAGTAAAGAAAGAGCATATTGGAGAAGTCAGGCAAACGGTATTCCTGCTTTGTTCCAGGTCGGTAAGGGCGGAATTTCCGATGCCCTCATCAAGCAGACAGATGATGCCCTCAAAGCACGTGAGCTTATCAAAATCAAGGTGCTTTTGGAAACGAGTCCCGACAAGCCCAAGGACATTGCACAGAAGCTTGCCGAGGCGACAAACAGCGATTGCGTCGGTGTAATAGGCGGCAGTATGATATTTTATCGCTATAATCCAGAACTCCATAAAGACGATAAAAAGAAGGCGAAGAAGAGATGAAAATAGGAATTTTCGGCGGCACATTCAATCCTCCTCATAAAGGACACACAAGAATGGTTGAAAAAATGGCAGAGGAATTGGAGCTTGACAAGGTTATTGTCATCCCCAACAAAATTCCTACCCATAAGCGTTGTGACGACCTGGCAGATAACCGCCACAGAGTTGCAATGTGCAATATTGCATTTAAAAATCCGAAATTTGAAGTCAGCACGATGGAGATGGACAGAGATTCCGACAGCTATACGATTTTCACCGTGAATGAGCTGGAAAAGAAATACCCGGGAGCTCAGCTATATCTCATAATCGGTTCGGATATGTTCCTCATCTTCCACAAGTGGTATAAGCACAAGGAGCTTCTTGAAAAATGCGTAATCTGTGTTGCCTCAAGAGATAATGAGGAGAACATTCAGAAACTCAGAGCGTATGCGTTCGAGCAGTTGGGAGTTTATATGCCCGAGCTTGATGCCAAGCATATACATATTTCACTTCTTGATGCTTATGAGGTAAGCTCAAGTGAAATAAGAGACAGAATAAATAACGAAAAGAGTCTTTACGGTCTTGTTGACCCGGAAATAATCGAATATATGGAGAATAACAAGCTCTATGGATACAGAAAGAAACGCTGAGTTCCTCGAAATACTGAAAAAAACTCTCACTCCTCAGCGGCTTTATCATTCGGTCTGCGTGGCTGAAATGGCACAGCGTCTGGCAGAAAGATACGGTGCGGACAAGAAAAAAGCATACACGGCAGGGCTTATTCACGATATTATGAAATGCCGTTCACCCGAAAAAATGCTTGAGGTCATTGAGGCTGACGGTCAGAAGCTCACCGAGAGTGAAAAGAAAATCACGGTCACTCTCCATGCCATTGCAGGTGAGGCGTATTTAAGGAATAATCTGGACGTCAGGGATAAGGAAATACTTTCGGCTGTGCGTTGGCATACTACAGGTAAAGAGAATATGTCTTTATTTGAAAAGATAATATATATTGCAGACCTCGTTTCTGAGGACAGAGAATATCCCGATGCTCCTCAGGTTCGCGATATGGCTTTTTGTGACCTTGACAAAACCTGTCTGAGAGGATTATCTTTTACAATTGAAGAAAATGTCGCAAAGGGCAGACTTATCCATACGGATACGGTTAAGGCATACAATTACCTTATAAATAATCCGTGATTTCGGCGGCTGACAGAAAGGATTAAACAAATGGACAGAACAGAACTTATGAAAAACATTGTTGCGACTCTTGACAGCAAGAAGGCAACTGATATAAAATCTCTTGAGATAACAGAGCTTAGCTCAGTAGCTGATTACTTTGTTATCGCAACGGGTACATCGGGTACTCATATCCGTGCTCTTTCCGATGAGGTTCAGGATTCACTCACAAAGCTGGGAGTTGAGCCGAGAAACATTGAGGGCAAGTCAACAGGCTGGATTTTGCTTGATTACGGCACGGTAGTGGTTCATCTTTTCACTCCCGACCAGAGAGAAACATACAGTCTTGAGCATCTCTGGGGTGATGCTTCGGAGTATGATATAAGCGGTATTGTTACAGAAAATTAAATTTCTTTAAAGAAGGTTAAATATATGAATTATGATTTTAAAGCCACCGAACAAAAGTGGCAGGCTAAATGGGAAGAAGCAAAGGTTTTTGAGGCACAGGATAATTCCGATAAGCCGAAATTCTACGGACTCGTTGAATTCCCTTATCCCTCGGGTGCAGGTATGCACGTCGGCCATATCAAGGCATACTCGGGTCTTGAGGTTGTGTCAAGAAAGAGAAGACTTCAGGGATATAACGTGCTTTTCCCGATAGGCTTTGACGCATACGGTCTTCCTACAGAAAACTATGCTATCAAAACCGGTATTCATCCGAGAAAAGTTACCGATATGAATATCGAAAAATTCACAAGTCAGTTGAAAAGAGTCGGTTTTTCGTTTGACTATTCAAGAGTGATTGATACCACCGACGATAAATATTATAAATGGACACAGTGGATTTTCCTTAAAATGTTTGAAAACGGACTTGCCTTCCGTGATAAGACTCTCGTTAACTACTGTCCGTCCTGTAAGGTTGTTCTTTCAAATGAGGATTCACAGGGAGGTAAGTGCGACATCTGTCACAGCGACGTTGTTCAGAAGTCAAAGGATGTTTGGTATCTGAGAATTACAGAGTATGCCGACAAGCTTCTTGAGGGCTTGAATGACGTTGATTATCTTCCCAACATCAAGCTCCAGCAGGTTAACTGGATAGGTAAGTCGAGAGGTGCTTTTGTAAACTTCAATCTTAATGAAATTCCCGAAGAGTTGAAGATTTATACAACCCGTCCCGACACTCTTTTCGGTGTTACATTTATGGTTATGGCTCCCGAGCATCCGATTATCGACAAATATGCCGATAAGATTACAAATATGGATGAAATTCTTGCATACAGAACAGAATGTGCAAAGAAAACAGAATTTGAACGCACTCAGCTTGTCAAGGACAAAACCGGTGTTAAAATTGCAGGTATTACAGCTAAAAACCCCGTGAACGGCAAGGATATTCCGATTTACATATCTGACTATGTTATGATGGGCTACGGTACGGGTGCAATTATGGCTGTTCCCGCACATGACGACCGCGACTATGACTTTGCAAAGAAGTTCGGAATTGACATTATCGAGGTTATCAAAGGCGGTGACATCAGCGAAGCTGCTTATGCAGGCGACGGTGAAATGGTCAACTCCGATTTTCTCAACGGTATCGACAATAAAAAGGATTCAATTGCAAAAATGATTGATTTCCTGCAGGAAAAGGGCATCGGTGAAGGCGGTGTTCAGTACAAGATGAAGGACTGGGCATTCAACCGTCAGCGTTATTGGGGCGAGCCGATTCCGATTGTTCACTGTGAAAAGTGCGGTATGGTTGCCGTGCCTTATGAGGAGCTTCCTCTGAGACTTCCCGAGGTTGAAAACTTTGCTCCCGGAACAGACGGTGAGAGTCCTCTTGCAAAGATTGACTCCTATGTAAACTGTAAGTGTCCCAAGTGTGGCGGAGCTGCAAAGCGTGAAACCGACACAATGCCGCAGTGGGCAGGCTCATCCTGGTATTTCTTAAGATATATTGATCCGCATAATGACGAGGCGCTTGCCGATATGGATAAGCTCAACTATTGGCTGCCTGTTGACTGGTATAACGGCGGTATGGAGCATGTTACCCGTCACCTTATCTATTCTCGTTTCTGGCATAAATTCCTCTATGACATCGGTGCTGTGCCGTGTGCTGAGCCTTATGCAAAGAGAACTGCTCAGGGACTTATCTTAGGACCCGACGGTGTCAAGATGAGTAAATCACGCGGAAACGTCATTGATCCGAATGAGGTTGTTGACGTGTTCGGTGCTGATGTTCTTCGTACTTATGTACTCTTTATGGGTGACTACGAGCAGGCAGCTCCCTGGTCAGAAAGCTCCGTAAAGGGATGCAAGAGATTTATTGACAGAATTTGGAATTTACAGGAAATTCTTGTTGACGGTGACGAATTCTCAAAGGAACTCTCATCTTCATTCCACAAGACAATCAAGAAGGTTACCGAGGATATTGAAGCGCTTAAATACAATACGGCAATTGCGGCACTTATGACGCTTCTCAATGCGATTTATACAAAGGGTGCAATCAATAAGGCAGAGCTTAAGACTCTTCTTCTCCTTGTTAACCCGTTTGCTCCTCATGTAACCGAAGAGATGTGGGAGACCTGCGGATTCGGTAAGATGATGGCGGCTGACGGAGAGTGGCCGACCTATGATGAGGCAAAGTGCATTGACGAAACAATCGAAATAGTTGTTCAGATTAACGGTAAAATCCGTGCAAAGCTCAATGTGCCTGCCGATATTGAACAGGCTGATGCCGTTGCTCTTGCAAAAGAGGACGAAAAGGTTGCGGCAGAGCTTGAGGGCAAAAATATTATCAAGGAAATTTACGTTAAGGGTAAGCTTGTAAATATCGTTGCAAAATAAAAAAACAGCAGGGCGGGGCATTGACCCCGCCGTTGCCTTTAAAGGTGTAGTTATGTTCATTTGTCCCGTTTGTAAATCAAAACTGAATATTGAGGACAGAGCGTACCGCTGTGAAAATAATCACTCCTTCGACATTGCAAAGCAGGGTTATGTCAATCTGTTGCCGGTTAATAAAAAGCATTCCGACAATCCGGGTGACTCAAAGGAAATGGTGATGTCGCGCAGGGAATTTCTCGAAAGCGGATATTACGACTGCTTTGCCGATAAGACGGCAGAGATAATCGACGGCTTTTTCCCGGGAAAATGCAAAATCAGAATTGCTGACTGCGGATGCGGTGAGGGATTTTATGACGGCAGATTAGAGAAGCTGAAATGCGAATTTGAGCTTGACTGCTTTGATATTTCAAAAGAGGCTGTAAGACTTGCTGCAGGCAAATACAAAAAGTATAATTTTGCCGTGGGAAGCTGCTTTGATATGCCGTTGGGAAGCGGAATATATGATGTTGCGATTAACATCTTTGCTCCTATGGCGGAGGCGGAGACGGTGAGAATTCTCCGAAGCGGAGGCTACTTTATTTATGCCGTACCGGGCAAAAATCATCTTATGGGGCTCAAAAAACTGCTCTATGAAAGTGTTTATGAAAATGAGGAAAAGCATACCGAATATGACGGCATGGAGTTTGTTGCCAGACACACGGTGAAGGATAAAATTTCTCTTGACGGCAAATCGGGGGTCAACCTTTTCAAAATGACACCCTATTATTTTAAAACCGAATTGGGTGCGGAAGAAAAAATACGGAAAAACAACGGATTTACTACCGAAATCCACTTTGATTTTCTTGTTTACAGAAAAAAATAACGGCAGAGCAATTGAAACTCTGCCGCTTTTTTATTTATTGGTTGCGATTTTATATGCCTCTTCGGTGGCAAACATCAATTTTTGAACTACATCCTTTTTTGAAGGTATGCAATAGAAGGAGTCATCCTTTACCGACACGTCAAAATTATCGGAGCCGCCGAGCTTTTTATACAGAAACTCCGTGTGAAGCGTGAAGAGGGACTTGGTGCTTCGTTGGATTCGGAAATCATGACCGTTATAGCTTCCGGTAATCACAAAGCCGTTTTCCACATCGTGAGTGACCTTACCTTCGCCCAGGTCAATAAATTCGACACCGGGGAGAGAGTGGATATGCACATTGTCCTCAAATCTGTATGTTCCGTCAAGAATTTCCTTGCGGACATTGGCTCTTTCCCATTCATACCAATCGGGAATATGCGAAAATTCGGTTTCTCCATCAAGCGCTCTCATTTCACCCAGCTCGGTCATCTCCCATACCTTGCCGCATTCCTCACAGGTAAGGTGTGTGCCTTTGCCTGTCATCTTTCCCTCCGTCATACAGTGGGGACATTGATAGAGAATTTTATTAAGACCGTCGGCACGGAATTTCTCAGTAATTTTAATGTTGTTTTCTTTTTGCCATTTGTAGTCGTCATAGGTCATTTCACGCTGAATAACCTCATTGATTTCGCTGACAGACATATTTTCAACCTGTTCTGCCGTAAGAACCTGCTTCATTGTGGCTCTGAACGGAACCTTTCTGTACTGACGAAAATCCCAGAAGGGTGCGTTGAGGTAATTACCGTGATGAATCATCACAACCAGCGGAACCTTGTTTTTCTTGACCAGCTTTGCCACAACATCGGGAATGATGGCAGTTGTTCCCACGTTGGTGTATCTTGCTTCGGGATACATATAGAGTATATCGCCGTATTCGTGGATTACTTTATGTACTGCACGGACAAGACTGATATCAGTCGTGAATTTTCTGTGACAGGCACAGCCGAGCTTTTCCATAATTTTTGCCATTCCCACAAATCCGTCAAGAGTTGCAACATTGTTGAACCTGTATGGACGTGTCGCTAAAAAGCTTATAATAAAATCGGCAAACTGAGTGTGGTTGGAAAGACAGATATACGGAGGCTTGAGCCCCTCCATATTGATTTTTTCAATTTTACTGCCTGCACGGATACAGAGCTTTGAAATCAGCCAGCAAAGACTGAAAGCAAGGTTTTTGTATGCTGCACTTTGCTTTGCAGGCATCGTAGGGGGAACATATATTTTTATATCATCGGGATAAACAACGTAATCTTTTATCTCAGGCATATAAACCCTCCGCATTGATCAGATTTTGTAACCAATCTGTAAATATTTTACCATATATATCGAATTTAATCAAGTGGTATTTATTTTACAAATCGGGCAATATCTTCCGGAAGTGGGGAGTTGATTTCTAAAATTTCCTTTGTTACGGGATGGGTAAACCTGCAGTAGCAACAGTGAAGTGCCTGACGCAAAATGTCGTCACGGGGAGTTCCGTACATGGTGTCCCCGGTAAGCGGAGTACCGAGAGAGGCAAAATGGACTCTTATCTGATGTGTTCTGCCTGTCTGCAGATGGATTCTCAAAAGAGTTCTTCCGTTATGATTGGAAATCGCTTTCCACTCGGTAATTGCGACCTCACCGCGCTCGTCAACCGTGCGGTAAGTCTTTATCGGGTCGGGTCGGAAAATAGGTCGGTCAATTACTCCTTCACCTTCGTAAATACCATCACAGACAGCCATATATTCCTTATAAATCTTGCCGTTGAGCACACCGGCAACAAATCTGTTGAGCGCACAGACCACAATTCCCGATGTACCGCGGTCAAGACGGCCTATTGAACGGAAAACAGCGGATTTCCCGCGACTTTCAAGGTAGTGTGCCACAGCGTTTGCAACGGTATCTCCCTGGTGATTGTGTGAGGGATGTAAAGGAAGTCCTGCAGGCTTGTCGATAACGAGAATGTCGTCATCCTCATATAAAACCTTAAGCTCATAGTCGAGAGGGGCGACTGCTTTGACCTTTTCCTCCTTGTCGGCGGGGAGAGTGATGGATAAAACATCACCGGTTCTGAGCAAATCCACAGTTCTCGCGTGGACACCGTTAATCATTATACCCTCGGGGTCGTGCTTTAATTTAGGGATAAGACGAGCCGAAACCTTTGCTCTGTTACGCAAAAAGTCAAAGACCTGTCTGCCGTCATACTGCTCTTCAATTGTGAAATCTATGCGTCGTTTTGTATTCATAATAAAGATTTCACCTTTCACAAAATTTCTGTTGTATTATACCACAAAAAGACGGAGCGGACAATAGATGTGTTCCGAATCAGAGCTCAAAAAGAAAACCACGGTGCGAAACCGTGGTTTTCTATTGTGTATTATCTTATTTTGCCAATGCGCCGACTTCAAGCATAAATCCGCCGAGCTGTGCGCCGAATTCAGGACCGCCCTCCATAATGAGCTTACCTGCTTTTGTTGATTCGAGCATATCGTCTGTGCTTAAGAGAATACCGAGTGCCGACTCAAGACAGTCGAAACGGAGTGTAAAGAAAGGCATTGCTCTCTTATATTCACCTCTGCCGGCTCTTGATTTACCCGCTTTGATACGAATAAAAGCAGAAACCTCCGGATGATTATCAACTGCAAAAGCGTAAACACGGTCGGGACTCTTTGATGTCCAATCCTTAATTTCAGGATGACCTAACTTGTTAAGCTGACTGATACCGCTTGAAAGAAGATAGAAGAAGCACTTAACCATAAGCACCTGTGTTTCTTCATCTTTCGGAGCAGCAGTTGCACCTGTAAGTGCTGAAAGCTTAAGAAGCGTCATAAGCATTGCCTTGAAAGCACCGAAGCTCTTGAATACACCCTTCATTTTCGGAAGAGTCTTGGGACCGATTTTTCCCTTGAAAAATGCATTCATAGCCTCAATAGTCTTGAATTCAAGCTCAACATCGGGTGCTTCGTGAGCACTGTCGAGCTTTGTTTCCCATTCACCATCCGTAATGATAAAGTGAGTGGAATATTTTCCGCCCGGAGCATCAGCGTCAAGTGCGCTTACCTGAAGCACCGCGTTCATACCATCAAATTGCTTTTTCAGTGACGGTACATCGTTTGCGATAACCTTCAAGAGTGGCAATGCAGCATTGAAAAATATTTTTGATGCATAAAGTTCATTTTGTTCGTGCATATTATCAACTCTCTTTCTGAACAATGAAGCGGATTATACTTCGTCGTCCCAGTTATCGTCTTCTTCAAAGTCTGCGTTCATCATTTCGCGAACAGAAGCAATAATTCCGTTTGCGTCGATACCTGCATCAGCCATAATGTCTTCCTGCAGACCGATCATTGCAAAGCTCTTATGACCGAGCATCTTGAATGCACAGCCCTTGCCGTACTGAGCCATAACCTCTGCAACGGCCGAACCGAGACCGCCTGTTACGAGATGGTCTTCAACCGTGATAATTCTTCTTGTGTCAGAAATTGCCTTCTGAATTGCTTCAACGTCAATGGGACTGATTGTGTGCATATTGAGAACGCGAACACTGAGACCGTCGTTTTTCTTAAGGAAGTCAGCAGCCTGCTTTGCCTGGAACACACAGGAACCGCAAGCAATAACCGTAATATCTGTACCTTCACAGATTTCTACAGCCTTACCAACTTCAAAGCCGTAATCCTGGTTTTCATAGAGAACACGGTCAAAACCACGGTTAATACGAATATAGTAAGGACCGAAGTTTTCATAAGCAGCGTTAACCGCATTTGCTGTTTCAAATCCGTCAGCAGGAACAATAACCGTAAGGTTAGGCATTGCTCTTGTAATTGCAAGGTCGGTGATAGCGTGGTGAGTTGAACCTGCCTGACCGAAGGATGTACCTGAGTGAGTAGCAATAATCTTTGCGTTTACGTTCTGATAGCAGATGTCAGTATGAAGCTGGTCACAGGCACGCATTGATGTGAATGCGGAGAAGCCTGAAAGGAACGGAATCATACCGGCTCTTGCCATACCTGCGGCAACACCGAACATATCCTGCTCTGCGATACCGACATTGATAACTCTTTCGGGACAAACCTTAAGAACGTCACCGAGCTTTGTTGATTTTGCAAGGTCAGCCGTAATGGCAACAACCTTGGGGTCTTTCAAAATAATATCGGCAAGTGCCTTACCGTAAATTTCTGCTGTAGAGAGAGCAGTCTGGTCAACTGCCGTATAAACAAATCCGCCTGCCATAATTATTTACCCTCCTTTTCTGCTCTTGCAACTCTTGCTGCATAGTCCTCGTCAAGCTCTTTATTAAACTTTTCAAAGAGAGCATCGTCGATAGCACCGTAATGCCAGGTGTAATCTCCCTCGATTGACTTGATACCTGCGCCCTTCTTTGTATCCATAAGAATACAGGTAGGTGCCTGGGGCTCTTTTGCTCTTTCAATTGCAACGTCAATTGCGTCGCAGAGCTCACCGATGTTGTTACCGTCAACAACGATTGTATTGAAGCCGAAGGCTGTCATCTTGTCAGCAAGCGGCTCAAGCTTCATAACATCTTCCGTATTACCGTCAATCATATTGTGGTTACGGTCGATAAATACGATACAGTTGGAAAGGTTATAGTGGTTCATTGTCATAAAGCCTTCCCAGCAGGAGCCTTCACCGAGCTCACCGTCGCCTGTAACTACATATGTAAGGAAATCCTTATTCTGAAGTCTTGCGGCAAGAGCCGTACCTGCTGCGATTGACGGGCCGTGACCGAGTGAGCCTGTTGAAGCGTCAACACCGACAACCTTGTTTGAGTCAAGGTGCATACCCATTTTTGAACCGGAAAGGTTGAATGATTTAAGCATTTCAACATCGTTGAAGCCCTTGTCACAAAGAACGGGAGCATAAGCGATTGCAGCATGACCTTTTGAAAGAATAAATCTGTCACGGTCATCCCACTTGGGATCTTCAACCTTGATGTTGAGATACTTGTGATAAAGAACTGTGAGAAGGTCCATAACACTCATACCGCCGCCGAAGTGTCCGCTGCCTGCCCAGACCGTTGTCTGTACACAGAGCTTGCGGAGATCAAGGGCTTTCTTTTCGAGTCGGAGCCATTCTGCTTTTGTTAAATTAGCCATAATTTTCCCTCCAAGAAAATTTTTATAACACGGAATCCCTTTTCCGTTATTTTACTTTATCAGCCTCTAAGCTCGGGGTGATTCTTAGCAACTACTGAGAATGCGTCTTCTGCAATTTCAATAGATTTCTTAATATCTTCTTCTGTAAGAGAAGCGTTTATGAAGTGGTTGTGGTGAGATGTGATAAATAAACCGCGGTTAACACATTCTGCAACCCATTCCTGATGGAGCATAAGGCTGTCATCATTGGCGATTCTCAAATAGAAGAGAGCGGGCTCGCCCGAAACTACAAGGTCAAAGCCGTGCTCAGCACCGGCTGCCTTGAAGCCGTCTGTAACCATTTTACCGAGACGGCGGAACATTGTCGGCGTGTCAAGAGCCTTCATTTTGTTGATACAGGCGATACAAGCGGCAAAAGGAACACCGCTGAGCCAGTATGAACCTGTGTATGTGATACCTGAAACAGTCGCCTTCATATGCTCACCGCCGCAAAGTGCTGACATATTGTATCCGTTTGCAAGAGCCTTGCAGAAGCAGATAAGGTCAGCCTTGAAGCCGTAGTAGTGGTCAGAGCCTGCAAGGTCAAGACGGAATCCCGCACGGACATCGTCGATAATAAGAACTACGCCGTGGTCGTCACACCATTTGCGGACTGCCTGCCAGTATTCCTTTGAAGCAACCTCGTTATCCTTGAAATTACCGTGGTCATAGGGCTGTGCAATAAGACCGGCAATGTCGCCGTTATTGTCGTCATAAGCCTTCTGCAATGCATCCAGGTCAAACCAGGGAACAATAACATTGTTTGCAACATCCTCGGGAGTGATGCCGGGATAGTCGATTTTCTGTGCCCACGGGAAATCTCCGTGATAATAATATTTAAGGAAGATAATCTTCTTTTTATGTGTATGCGCTCTTGCCGCCATTGTTGCAAGAGTAGTTGTATCAGAACCGTTTTTGCAGAAGAATGCCCAGTCTGCAGAAGCAACCGTATCAACAAGAGTTTCGGCACATTCAACCATTACCTTTGCAGGTGCGGTTGTGCAGTTGCCGAGCTTGAGCTGCTTGAGTGCGGCGGCATCAACATCGGGGTCGTTATAGCCGAGAACATTGGGGCCGTATGCACACATATAGTCGATATATTTGTTGCCGTCAACATCCCAGAAGTATGAGCCCTGTGCTTTTTCTGAGAAGGAGGGCCATCTGTTAACGGGAATCCACTGACCCTCAGCAGGCCCCAGGTGACCGTAAATACCTGACGGAATTACCTTTGTTGCACGCTGAAACATCTCGCGGCTTTTCGTGGTATCATATGTTGGAAATTTACTCATATCCGTTTTCCTCCTTACGCTAAGTATAATGCAACTCTGTCGAGAATACGGTTTACATTGTCAACCATTGAAATAAGTCCGCGGATAACGATATTGCCGTTACCGACATGGTCAATGGAGTTAACCGTGCCTGCAAAGAGAGCGTTTGCAAGCTCCAGATCACAGAATTCCATAATCGCGCGGGGCTTCTCGGAAGCCTGCTTGATAGTGACAAGGTGATTGTTCTTTACCCGGATTGTTGAATACACAGTATCCTTGATGCCGAGCTGAATGTCGCCGTCAGCAATGCTTGAAGCACTGAATTTGCCGATTTCATCCTGATTGCCTATCTGTGAAATTGCAACCGACACGGTGTAGAAGGTACACAGCGTGTTCAGACGGAAGAATTCAGGATCCTTGAGAGCTTCCTCAGACGGTCTCATAACCTCGGTAAGTCTGTCTGTAAGTGCTGTAAAGGTCTTTAAAAGGAAATTGATTTTTGTAAGACCTTTTGTGGGGATGGGTGTTACCTTGCCGTCAATAATTCCGTTAAATTTTTCACAGGAAGAAACGGGAATCTTAATATCGCACTTGCTGTTTACACCGTCTTCCATACGGCATCCTTTTGAAGAAAAACAAAGTGTTGCACTCGGGCCTCCCTTTACATCAAAAGCCACAGACACGGGGGCTTCAAGAGATGAGAGAATCTCTTTTGCCTTGCTGTCAAGCTCACAAAGGTTTTCCAATGTGCCCAGAACCGCATACATATTTATGTATGCAAGAGTTCTTGAATCAGTCATTTTTACTTCCTCCTTGAATGATTTTTGCTGTAACAAAATTCTGAAATTTATATACACATTAAGAATACCAAAAAAAACGCTTCAAATCAAGGAAAAAGCATAAAAATTTCACAAAAAGTTAATGATTTTTTCTGAAAAGTATGTTATAATGTGACCAATATATAATGGGTAGGTTTAAGCAGTTGACAAAAATTTACGCAAAAACTTAAAATTTGCCATTATTCTGAAAGGACAGATACAAAAATGTCGTTATTTAAAAAGCTTTTCGGTGATTATTCTTCAAGAGAAATCAAAAGAATAATTCCGATTCAGAAAAAGGTTCTTGAGCTTGAAGAGGAGTATAAAAAACTGACTGATGCCCAGCTTCAGGCAAAAACTCCCGAGTTCAAGGAGAGACTTAAAAACGGAGAAACGCTCGACGATATTCTTCCCGAGGCATTTGCGGCTTGCCGTGAGGCTTCGGCACGAGTTCTCAATATGCGTCACTTCCCCGTGCAGATAATCGGCGGTATCGTGCTTCATCAGGGCAGAATTGCCGAGATGAGAACCGGTGAAGGTAAAACACTTGTGGCAACGCTTCCGGCATATCTTAATGCTTTGGCCGGCAAGGGTGTTCATATCGTTACGGTTAACGATTATCTTGCCCGCCGTGACTCTGAATGGATGGGTAAGCTTTATCGCTTTATGGGACTCACGGTAGGTCTTATCGTTCACGATCTCAACGGTGAGCAGAGACGTGAGGCTTATGCCTGCGACATCACATACGGTACGAATAACGAGATGGGATTTGACTATCTGCGTGATAATATGGTTATCTATGCAGAGCAGAGGGTTCAGCGCGGACACAGCTTTGCCATTGTGGATGAGGTTGACTCCATTCTTATCGACGAGGCAAGAACACCTCTTATCATTTCCGGTATGGGCGACAAGTCAAATGAGCTCTATAAGGTCGCAAACGAGTTCGCAAAGCGTCTCAAAATGTATGTTGTAAAGGAAATTGATGCAAAGCAGGGAATAGAAAATACCGTTCCCGAGGAATATGACTTTGTTGTTGACGAAAAAGCCAAGTCCGCATCGCTTACAAAAGGCGGTATCAAAAAAGCGGAAAAGGCATTCGGTGTGGAAAATCTTGCAGATGTAGAGAACCTTACGCTTCAGCATCACATCGACCTGGCTATCAAGGCGATCGGTGTTATGAAGCGCGATGTGGATTACGTTGTCAAGGACGGCCAGGTTCTGATTGTTGACGAATTTACGGGTCGTATTATGATGGGACGCCGTTATTCCGACGGTCTTCATCAGGCTATCGAAGCAAAAGAGAATGTCAAGGTGGAGCGTGAGTCAAAAACTCTTGCAACCATCACATTCCAGAACTATTTCCGTCAGTATGCCAAGCTTTCGGGTATGACGGGTACTGCAATGACGGAAAGCGGCGAGTTTCAGGAGATTTACAGCCTTGATGTTATCGAAATTCCCACGAACAAACCGATGGTGCGTGCGGATGAGGAGGATGTTCTCTACAAGACGGAGGCTGTAAAATTCAAGGCTATTATCGAGCAGATTCTTGAATGTAACAAAAAGGGTCAGCCCGTGCTTGTGGGTACTACAAATATCGAAAAGAGTGAGTTGCTCAGCAAGGCGCTCAAGCGTGCAGGCATAAAGCACAATGTACTCAATGCAAAATATCACGATAAGGAAGCGGAAATCATCGCCCAGGCAGGCTCACTCGGTGCCGTTACCATTGCTACGAATATGGCAGGACGAGGAACCGACATCATCCTCGGCGGTAACCCCGATTATATGGCTCGTGCCGAGATGAGAAAAATGGATTTCTCCGACGAGCTCATTGCCGAGGCAACAGGCTTTGCCGAAACGGATAATACCGATATTATTGAGGCGAGAAGAGTTTACCGTGAGCTTGAGCAGAAGTATAAGGATCAGCTTAAGGATGAGGCCGAAAAGGTTCGCGAGGCAGGCGGACTTTATATCATAGGTACCGAGCGTCACGAATCACGAAGAATCGACAACCAGCTCAGAGGACGAGCAGGCCGTCAGGGTGACCCGGGTCGCAGCAAGTTCTATCTCTCTGCTGAGGACGAATTGCTCAGACTTTTCGCAGGCGACAGATTCTATAATATTCTCGACTCCTTCAAGAGTGCGGCTGAGCTTCCCATTGAGGCGAAGATTTTCTCAAGTACCATAGAAAATGCACAGAAAAAGGTTGAGGGCAACCACTTTGCCGCAAGACGCAACGTGCTCAAGTTTGACGACGTTATGAATGAGCAGAGAAAGAAAATTTACGAGCAGCGCAACCGTGTGCTTGACGGATACGATATCCACGCTGCAATTCTCAAGATGTTTGACGGATATTTCGACGAGCAGGTTGATTTCTACTGTCCCGCATCTCAGTCTCCTGAGGATTGGAACAGAGCAGGACTTGTGAAAAAGCTCGGTTATCTTGCCGAGGAGGGGCTTGAGACAAGGTTCAATACGAATGAGGAATACAAGGAGTATTTCTATAACAAGGCAATGGATATTTACAATGCCAAGTTTGAGGAGTACGGCGAAAAGCTTATGGCTGAGCTTGAGAGAAAGGTATTGCTCAGAAATGTTGACCAGCGTTGGATGGATCATCTTGACGCTATGGAGGAGCTCAAGCGCGGAATTTATCTCCGTTCATACGCTCAGCAGGATCCCGTAGTGGCATTCCGTATGGAAAGCTTTGATATGTTTGATGAAATGAACTCACTTATCCGTGAGGGTACGGTGACAACTCTCGTGCTTTTCCGTCTCAGAAGTGAAGAAGATGTAAAGCGTGAGCAGACCGCAAAGATTACTGCCACAAGCGGAGCTTCTGACGGAAGTGAGAAAAAACAGCCCGTAAGAAAGGGTCAAAAGGTCGGCAGAAACGATCCCTGTCCCTGCGGAAGCGGTAAAAAATACAAAAAGTGCTGCGGTGCTGATGAATAAGGAGGAATAACCTTGGACGAAAATAAGGAAAAACTCAATAATTCTCAGCCGGTGCCGGAAAACGACTCCGAAAGCGTCAGAGACGAGATGGAGGAGCTGGCTAAGGTCTTCCGAGAGGAGCTTGCCAAGGCAAAGGAAGAGGCTGAAAGGTCAGATGATATATCGGAGCTTCAGATTGACGGATATAATCCGCAGAACGTATCAATGGGTGCGGAAAATACCGTCAGCGAAGACGAGCTCTGTGAATATTGCGGTGAAAGACGCCGCGGAACAGAAAAAAATCCCGACGGTCCATACTGTCAGGAGTGTGAGGAAACTCTCGAAAAATATCCCTATGATTATAAAGGTATAATTGCCGCAATCGTTTTGATTTGTATTGCTGTCGGCTCGATTTTCTGCTTTGCCGTTAATGTTCCGATTTTTGCGAAGATGAAGCAGGGCGATAAGGCTGCGGCAAAGGGTCAGCTTTATACCGCTATGGAAAAATATGATGAAGCCGTTGAATTTTCTCAGAATATGGGTTCTGATAAGACTCTCATCAGCCTTTATGCAAAGAGAGCGATTACGAATTTCTCAATGGTCAATATGAATTCGGCAATAACCGAAATCGACGAAAATATTCCCGAATACGCTTTGAAGCTGCTCACATTCAAGGAGCTTAACGATATTCTTGAACAGACGGAGCGTATGCAGGCATCGGCTCTGGTTGTTCAGCAGCATCTTGCCGCTTTCCCCGAGGTTACCGAGAAAAACTATGATGATATAATAGCGGATCTCGACAATCTCTCCGGCAAAAAGGTGTATATAAAGGGTACGGAATATCACGACGAGACCGAGGAGGATTTTGTTCCCGACGGAACCGAAACCGTATATATCTGTGATGAGGGGTGGCTTAATATGTATAAGTATGCCGCCGCAAAGCAGTTAAACAAGGATAATACGGTCATTGCCGAGTACCTGCAGAAGTGCGCGGACTCCTCGGAATATATGAAAACTCTTACGGGTGCGTTGTTGGCAACAACATATGCGGGAATCGGTGAATATGATAAAGCAGAAGCACTTGCAAAAGAACTTAATGAAATCAATTGCGAGTCGGTTGAGTATCATATGATTATGGCGGCGGTTTACCGCTACCGTGACAACGATTTTGATAAGGCTATTGCAATCTGCGACGAGGGTATTGAGATGCTCAAAAATCTGTCGGAGGATTATCTGACCCAGTACGGCTATATGGTTCAGATTCAGAAGGCACTCAACCTTATTATGAAGGACGATTACGATTCCGCCTATGAGGTTATGAGCGATGCGTATTACAACCTCTCAATGACAAACGGAATGACGGTTCAGACGAGAGATCTCTTTGCTATGCTGGCTCTTGAAACGGGAGACGATGAGGTGTTCAAATCCCTTGAGGATGAAATTGCACTTTACGGCGACCCGTCAAGTGCGTTCACAAGCGATGTTACCGATTACAAAGAGGGCAGACTCACACTTAAAGAAATTGCAGAAAGCGGAAGGTATGATCTGATATGAGTATAATCTATATTATTGTTAAGACACTTACTCTTCCGGGAGCAATGCTTCACGCATTTTTTGAGCATATGGTGTGCAGAAATGCAAAAATTATAGTTGAGGACGAGAGAACGGTTCAGTTCAATGAAATGATGTCCCACGTTGACCATCAGCTCGTTACGAGAAAGTCTCCGAGCTTTGACATCTGCTTTATTCCGTTTTTCCTCAACCTTGTTCTCGGATTTTTCACTCTGTTCTACGGCTCAACAACCATAATCTACTTTGCAAAATATGAGGATATTTTCGGTTGGATCTGTCTCTATCTCGGCATTTCGCTTCTTACAAATCTGTTTCCGCAGATTGAAGATGTGATGATGATTAAAGAGAATTATTTTGTCAAGGAAAATAAAACCTTGAGCCGAGTGTTTGTAGCTCCCTGGTACGGAATTTTTTACGTCGGTGCAAGACTTGAAAAATGGGGCATTACGCTTCTGACATCAATAGGCTTCGCATTTGCCGTACCCGTAATTTTAGGATGGTTTGTCCCGGCACTTTACAATTTAATAAAATAAGATAATAAAACTAAAGCCTCTCTGTCCCGATAACAGAGAGGCTTTTTTATTGGAAAAAGACGGAATCACAGATTGTTGCTTTTCATTGAATTAAGAAATTCGGCAAGCTTAATCTGTTCGTCGGTACTTAATTTTGAGACCGCACTTGACAAAAACGGATGAATAGTCGGGCTGTCAGTAGTAAAAAATTCTTGTAATGAAACATTCAATGCCCAGCAAATATATTCAAGATATTCAACGGTAGGTTGCTTATTTCCAAGCTCTATTTCTCTGAGATAGCTTTGTGAAACACCTGCTAAATTTGCAAGTTTATTTACGGTTATATTTCTCTGCAATCTGAAATACTTTATTCTCTCACCAACATTCATAAGATATCCTCCATAGTTTATATGTTATTCCTATAGTGATAAGTATAAGCATTTCTCAGCGATAAATTACAACTATAGCATTGACAAAACATCTCTATAGTGATAAAATGTTGTAAAATAAAAAACTTTCAGGGGTGTTATTGTCATGAAAAAGATAAAAATATGTTCGATTATAATGGCATTTGTACTGCTCATCTCATCTTTTGCGGGGTGCAGTGGTGACAAGGTAAAGAAAAGCGACATTATTGGTCAATGGTATGCATCTGACGGGGAAATGGAGATGGATGTTCGTAAGGACGGAAGTTATGATGACGGCGGATACGGCACGGGAACTTGGAAATATCTTGATGATGACGAGACCGTTGAGTTTACCGATTTCTACGGATATACAAAGACAACAAAGATTATAAAAGATGAGTACGGATATTCTATATTTAACGGAAGATACTACAGAGATGCTTACCCGGAAATTGAAAGTGAGTCCCACGAAAACACACAGAATATTCCGCAGGGAAGCAATAATCAGATACCGGAAACAAATCAGATTATGGTTGATGCGTTTACGGGAATCAAATACGAAGTTACCGGAATATCGCCGAAATGTGAGGTTTCTGTAAATAACAGCGGATGTAGTGCAGATGCTCAACAAAGAGTGACATATGAATTTGATAAAGATTATTACGCAAACGGAGAGACAGCAACAGTTACTGCGACAATTCCTGTCAAAAGCTTGAAAGACGGAAATACAGAGTATGTATTGATGAAGCAGCAATCGACATTTATTATTTCAAATCAGCCTGAATATGTTAAAACTATTGGGAAAAACGAATTAGAAGCAGTAAAAAAAGAATTAGATGATTATGTTATTGCTAAAAAATCAGAAGCAATTAATAATTGGGGACTTTTTGGCATTCATGCAACAGGTAATTCGTATAGTACATACAAATCTGTTGATTCAGGCAAACTTGAACAAATATATTTAACCTCTGTTAAACAAAATAAGATCAGTAAAGATTTAACAATATACAATTCACTTAACTTTATATATTCTTTCTCGGGCACTATGCACGGAGGAAGTATAAACGGAACTGAATCCTGCAGGGTTTATGTTAATGTTATTGCATATAATGTTATCAAATATCCGGACGGAACTGTCAAATGGGGAGAAAAAGACCCGGACTCCTATGAATTTTGCCACAAAGCCACGTTGGACGGTGTCAGCAACCTCGTAACTACAACTGTTACTGTAAACAGTTCTGATTATAATATTTCAAAGGTTGAATTGTAAAAGGGGAAAATAAAATGAGTAAAAAAGAAAACAAGATTCTTGAGTTAAACGATGCAGTGAGAGAAAATCTGAAAAGATTGTATATAGTTTTAGCAGGATTACAGGTTATAAAATTGATTTTGTGGTTTCTGGAGACGTTTGTATCAAAAGTAACAGTCGAACAAATGAATTATAATTACAGTAAAAAACATTCTTTTTATTCTGTATATGAGGGCGGTCCGATTATAAATATAATTGTGATTTTGATTTCGGTTTTAACTATTTTGTTATGCGGATATGCTGTTTATAAAAAGTGTACTGAAAAAAGAATAATCACAAAAATATTTAAGCCGATAATGATAGTATCCTGCATTCATTATTTATTCTATCTTATTATAAGCATTTCAGAAGCAGCCGCAAATAATGACAGCTTTACGAGAGCATACGGAGAAGGTGTGGCTAAGGTTTATTCAGGACCGAATATTCTAGGAATAATTCAACTTATAGCAATTGTTGCCTCGACAATAATTACATATAAGCTTTCTTCAAAAACAAAGGCTATTGACAATTGGAAAAAGAAACAGGAGAGTGGCATAACCATAACGTCGGAATAAAATCTGTATCTGAAAAGGAACAGGCAAATTGACAAAGAGCAAAGAAGGTAAACTTATCGCCGGTGTTCACAGCGGTCTTGGAAAAAAATTCGGCTGCAGTCCGTGAATATTCAGAATTATTCATTTACTTTTGCATTTTGTTCTTGTGGGAGTTTTAATTGATATTGTTTACTTAATTGCTACAATAGCAATGCCGAATGAAGAATGATATTAAAAAGAGGTGAAGTCTTATAAAACTTCACCTCTGATTTTTTTATTCCTTATCTTTTTCGTAATTGTTATTACGGTTGGCGACGCGTTTTTCACGGATTTTCTCAAATGCAATTTCACCGACTACGAAAAGTATGACGACGAGAATTGCGAAGAAAATGCGGATCGGAGTAACCGTAGGTTCATTTGAATACTTGACTGTTTTTTCAGCGAATGCCGTAACGGTAAGGCTGAGGCATAAAATCACCGAAAACAGCAGAGTATTCAATTTTTTTATGCCCTTATTCATAAGCTTATTCCTTTTCTTCCTTAACTGCGATGCCGAGCTCGTCAAGCTGAAGCGTGTCAACAGGTGACGGGCACTCTGTCATAGGCTCGCTTGCGTTCTGAAGCTTCGGGAATGCGATTACGTCGCGCAATGACTCTGCACCTATCATCTGCATAACGAGACGGTCAAGACCGATACCCATACCGCCATGGGGGGGAGGACCGAACTTGAATGCGTCTGTAAGGAAGCCGAATTTCTCATAAGCCTCTTCGTCGGAAAGTCCGAGAAGAGAGAACATTCTCTTCTGCAGAGCAGGGTCTGTGATACGGATTGAGCCGGATGACAGCTCAACACCGTTGAGTACAAGGTCATAAGCCTTTGCACGCACCTGAGCCTTGTCTGTTTCGAGATATTCCAAACATTCATCCATGGGAGCCGTGAAGGGATGGTGCATTGCCACAAAGGTCTGTGCGTCCTCATCCCACTCAAAGAACGGGAACTCTGTAATCCAAAGAAGATTGAATTTGTCATTCGGAATAATGTCGAGCTTCTTTGCAACTTCCTGACGAAGTGCGCCGAGAACGGAGAGAACGCTGTTTTTCTTGGTATCTGCAACAATGAGAACCACGTCACCCGTTTCTGCTCCTGCTTTATTGAGAAGTGCCGTCATCTCATCTTCCGTAAGGAATTTTGCAAAGGATGAGGCAAGTCCGTCGGGCATAAGACGGGCAAAAGCAAGTCCCTTTGCACCGATACCGCGTACAAACTCGGTGAGCTTGTCGATTTCTTTTCTTGTAAGAGTATTGACAGCATTTTTAGCCGTGATACAGTAAACCGCACCGCCTGCATTAAGCGCTGATGTGAACACTCCGAAGCCGCAGTCCTTAACCGTGTCACCCAAGTCACAAAGCTCCATTCCGTAGCGTGTGTCAGGCTTGTCCGAACCGAAACGCTCCATAGCTTCTTTATATGTGAGTCTCGGGAGAGGAAGCTGAATGTCAACGCCCAGCGCCTCTTTGAACACTCTCTGAATGTAGCCTTCACCCATATTCATAACGTCGTCAACATCAACAAATGACATCTCAAGGTCAATCTGTGTGAATTCGGGCTGACGGTCTGCACGGAGGTCTTCGTCACGGAAGCATCTTGCAATCTGCATATATCTGTCAAAGCCCGCAACCATTGAAAGCTGTTTGTAAAGCTGAGGTGACTGGGGCAGAGCGTAAAAGCTGCCGTTGTGAATTCTTGACGGAACAAGGAAGTCACGCGCACCCTCGGGAGTTGAGCGGATAAGCATGGGAGTCTCGATTTCGATAAAGCCGTTCTCGTCGAAGTAATCGCGCGTAATCTTTGCAATCTTGTGGCGGAGAAGGATATTCTTCTGCAAGTCGGGACGGCGAAGGTCGAGATAACGGTATTTAAGACGGGTTACCTCCGAGGTCTGACAGTTTTCGACAATTTCAAAAGGCGGTGTTTCGCTGACACCTACAATTCTCAGGTCGTTGACCTCAATTTCAATGTCGCCAGTGGGAATATCCTTGTTCTTTGAAGAACGCTCACGGACAATACCCTTTGCCATAAGTACATATTCACTTCTGACGGTGAATGCTTTTTCAAAAATTTCTCTGTCGGTATTGTCGTCAAAAGCCAGCTGAACAATACCCGTTCTGTCACGCAGGTCAATGAAAATCAAAGCACCGAGGTCGCGGCGACGCTGAACCCAACCTGCAACCGTAACCTCTTTTCCCGCGAAATCCGCATTAAGCGTTCCGCAGTAGTCAGTTCTTTTTAATCCGTTCATTGTGTCCATTTATTCATTACCTCCAAGGAGAGCTGATAAATCAATCCCGTCAACGCCCAGCGGCTCAAAGCCCGATAAAGCGTCTTTAATGACGATGGACTGGAAATTTTCAGTAAACTCATCAAGAGTCATCTCTGTTTCATTACCCGTCTCCATATTTTTAAGTCTTATATTTCCCGTTTCAAGCTCGGTATCACCGAGAACAAGGGTGTATGCCGCACCGATTTTGTTTGCATATTTCATCTGCGGCTTAAGACCTCTGCCGACGGTGTCAAACTGCACACACATTCCCTCGTTGCGAAGCTCTGTTGCAACGGCGGCTGCCTTGATATTAGCATTTTCGCCCATACTTACAATGTAAAGGTCGCATTTCTGAGGCTCGGGGAAGGGTGTGTTCTGTGCCTCCATAAGAAGCAGAAGCCTTTCAAGTCCCATTCCGAAGCCGCATGCGGGAAGCGGATTTCCGCCCATTTCAGCGATCAGGCCGTCATAACGTCCTCCTCCGCAAACAGTACCCTGAGCGCCGATTTCCTTTGATACAAATTCAAAAACGGTTCTTGTGTAATAGTCAAGTCCGCGGACAATCTGCGGATTTACCGTATATTCAATATCCATTGCGTCAAGATATTTTTTTACGCTTTCAAAATGCTCTCTGCAGTCGTCACAGAGAAATTCAATGACCGTCGGAGCCTTCTCGGCAATGGCTGAGCATACGGGACTCTTGCAGTCGAGTATTCTCATAGGGTTACGGTCAAGACGGCCGAGGCAGGTTTCACAAAGGTCACCCTTATACTGTTCAAAATATTCCTTGAGTGCCTTGTGATAGTGCTTTCTGCACTCGGGACATCCGATTGAGTTTATCTCAAGAGCAAGATTTTCTATTCCGAGATGGTTAAAAATCTCGTTTGCGAGCGAAATAACTTCCGCATCTGCCGCAGGAGAGCCTGCACCGAAGCATTCAACACCGAACTGATGAAATTCACGGAGTCTGCCTGCCTGGGGCTTTTCATATCTGTAGCAAGAGGTGAGATAGTAGATTTTCTGAGGAAGTCCCTCGTTGAAAAGACCGTGCTCAAGGAAGGAGCGTACCGCACCTGCAGTACCCTCGGGACGCAGAGTTATGCTTCTGCCGCCCTTATCCTCAAAGGAATACATCTCCTTCTGAACAACGTCGGTGGTTTCACCCACACCGCGTTGGAAAAGCTCGGTGTGTTCAAAAACGGGAGTACGCATTTCGCGAAAACCGAAGTTCGCGGCAGTTTCTTTCACCGCCGATTCCACATATTGAATTTTGTAGCTTTCCTTAGGGAGCGTGTCCTGCGTTCCCTTGACAGCGTTAGTAATCAATGCCATAAGTATTTTTCCTTCCGGGCGAAGAGCACGTCCGACCGTGTTCCGCCGTTCATAATATGTTTTTGCCTCCCCGAAAAAGCAGGGAGGCGTTGTTTTTTATTTATTTGGGATTGACAATGTCTCTCCAATCAAGGTCACCGCGCTCAAGTGCGTGGATAAGAGCCTCCGCCGTTGCGATATTCGTTGCAACGGGGACGTTATGAACGTCGCAAAGCCGCAACAGAGTGTTGTCCTTCGGCTCATGAGGCTTTGGGTTCAGCGGATCGCGGAACATAAGGAGTAAGTCGATTTCATTGCACGCAATTCTCGAGCTGATTTGCTGGTCACCGCCCTGTGAACCGCTTAAAAACTGTGTGATCTTAAGTCCTGTTGCCTCCGAGACCAATTTGCCCGTAGTACCCGTTGCACAAAGGTTGTGCCGTGACAGGATTCCGCAATAAGCTATACAAAACTGTGTCATAAGTTCCTTTTTTGAGTCGTGTGCCATAAGTGCTATGTTCATACTTAACCCCTTCTTTCATAAAATATTTTCCTATTCATC
The DNA here is from genome assembly GCA_937920235.1 of uncultured Clostridia bacterium. Classification (GTDB taxonomy): domain Bacteria; phylum Bacillota; class Clostridia; order Oscillospirales; family Acutalibacteraceae; genus Fimenecus. Next base: position 297,688 of record CALGUK010000034.1, read on the forward strand.
CTTGGATTACATTATACTGCAAGCCAACATACAGATATAATACCAAAAAAATGTGCGTTTTTCAATATTTTTTTACAAATTCAGCGGTATTTCTTTACCCGAAATTCTGCCGGCTATGTTATGAAATGCCCTTCCGGTACGGCTTTTGGCAGAAATGTCTGTTTTAGCAACTGAGGACTGTGTCAGCTTCTTGTCCTCGGGAACAATTCCGAGAAGCCGTATGTAAGTTGTGTCAATCACTCTGTCGGGAGTCAGCATTTTTCCCAGAAGCACGGCTTTTTTGTCAAAACGGTTAATGATAAGGCGGATTTTTTTGTCGGGAATACCTGCGTTCACAAGCAGAGTTCCTGCAAAGTAAGCACTTCTCGCACTGACAGAGTCGGAGGTGGCAACAACGATGCACTCGTCCGCACATAAAGCATAAATCAGCGGTAATTCGCCGATTCCCGCAGGACTGTCAATGAAGATATAGTCGTAATCGTCACGGTAGAGAGCAAGGAGAGCCGAAAATGCTTCGCGGTCAAGCTCCGTCGGTTTTTCAAGAGGTGCGGGGAGAAGCTGAAGACTGTCGTTGTAAAAAAGTCTTGCCTTGTCCTTGTCGCAACGGTGTAAAAGCACATCGGACCAATCGTAAAGCAGCATTTCGTCAATGCCGAGCAGCAGGTCAAGGCTGCGCAGAGAGATGTCGCCGTCAACAAGCAGAACTTTTTTGCCCTGCTCGCACAGAGCCGTTGCGGTATTTACGCAGAACGTGGATTTTCCTACTCCGCCCTTACCCGATAAAACCGTAATAATTTTTGCCATAATCTCGCCTCATTTCTTTGTATATTTTACCACAATATCCGCTGTTTTAAAAGGATATTTGAGAAAAAAATCAGGATATTACACATATCTTTCTTTTTCCCTTTGAAAAGGGCAAAACTTCCTGAAAACGCAGACATTTTGCGTCATAAAAATTTCAAGGACAAGCATATAATCGAAGAAGAAATCGGAAAGCAGGTGAGAAAATGACAAACAGAGAGTTCGGCGGAGAAAATGTTGAGGGCAGAATTGAACTGTCCGAGCTGGGAAAAACCGCACTTATCCGTTCAGGATATTTTGCCTGTGCATTTCTTGTATCATCTGTATCCGAAAACCGATATTTTTCGCCTCTGGGAATTGCATTTTCAGCTGCGGCGGACAGACAAAACACGCTCTTTTCCTGCCTCGGAGCAATGGCAGGGTATATCGTTTCGGAGGATTATGTAAGCGCATTCAGATATGTTATGGCGCTGATACTTGTATATATTCTCAAGGTATATGTCAACACATTCAAAAAACTTGAAAAAAAGAATTTTGTTCCGGGAATTATAGCTCTTTTTTCGTCGCTGTCAACGGGAATAGTATCAATGATTACCGAGCCGTTTACGGTACAGCTCCTGTTTCTTGTGATTTCGGAATCGCTGTCATCCTTCGGCAGTGCGTATGTTTTTGCCGTGGGCTTCAAAGCGGGAGAAAAGCTGCGCGGAGACGAGCGCATAACCTCAAAGGAGATTACTTCGCTGGTCACGGCACTGCTGCTGGCGGTCCTCTCGTTATCGGAGCTCTCGCTTTTCGGTGTGACGCTCTCGGGAATACTCTGTTCCTATGCGGTTCTGACGGGAGCGTATCTCTTTAATGAGCAGGGCGGTGCGCTTATGGGCACGGCGGCTGCTCTCGGGTTTACTCTGACAGGTGGCGGTACGCCTGCAGTGTTCTGTTATTCGGGAGCAGGACTTTTCACGGGACTGTTTTCATATTCGGGACGGTTTCTGTGTGCTTTCGCGTATGTTTTTTCATACGGAGCGCTGTATGTTTTTTCGGGCGGAGGAGAAAATCTGCTGCCGCTTGCGGAGACAACCTTTGCAACCGTGCTGTTTGTGCTTACTCCGCAGAGGCTTCTGTTCAGAATAAAGATGAAATTTTCACAGATGTCGTCAGCCGACGGCAGAGAGGTCAGAGAGATGCTCGTAAGTCGGATACGCACCGTGAGTAATGCGGTGACGGACGTGGCGGATACGGTTGAAAGGGTTTCAAAGGCGTTGGACGGAAAAACGCTTCCCGACTCGGCGGCGGTATATCTCAAGGTACGCGACAACGTGTGTGAAAAATGTGCAAGCTTCGGAAAATGCTGGAAGGTGTCACTTTCCGTCACACTTGAGGATTTTGATGCAATTCTCGACGAAATCCGTCGTACAGGCAGTGTGGTGCCGTCAACCGCCCCCATTTCGCTGAGGAGCAGATGCATCAGAATAATGTCGGTCTGCGACAGCTTTAATAAAAATTACGTTTCATACTCGGCGCATCTCGGCGCAGAGGGGAGAATTAACGAGATGAGAAAAATTACTGCGGATCAGTTTGATACGGTCAGAGAAATGCTCGACGACCTGGTGGACGGCTTCTGCAACGGGGCAACACCTCTTGCGGAAAAGTCGGATGCACTCAGAAACAGCCTTGAGGATATCGGTGTCACAGCCTTTGTCAACTGTTATGAGGACGAAAATATGAATACAATCATAAACCTCAGCGTTCCCGGAGACTGCCGTGCCGGTACGGAAGAAATCCGCGGATGCATTGAAAAGTCAACAGGGAGGGAGTTTCCGCTTCCTGCGGTCATTCCGGGCAATGACGAAAGGATGATGCTTTTCTGGGAAAAAACCGTTTTGTCGGCAGAATGTGTTTATCATCAGATTTCGGGCAGCGGTGAGGAGACATGCGGAGATAATTTTGATTTCTTCTTTGACGGGAGAGGCAATTTCATAGCGGTTCTCAGCGACGGAATGGGAACGGGTGAGCGAGCTGCGATCGACTCAGCTATGGCGGCTTCTCTCTTTTCAAGGCTGATAATTTCGGGATTTTCCTTTCCCTGTGCATTACGGCTTGTGAATTCGGCAATGCTTGTCAAGGGTACGGATGAGTCCCTGGCAACTCTTGACATTGTCAGAATAAATCTCTACAACGGAAAGACCTCGGTTTATAAGGCAGGAGCCACCGTATCGCTTCTTCTCAGACGGGGAAAGGTTACGGAAATAAAAAAATCCGCCATGCCGATAGGTATTCTCAGACAGGCGGAATTCGGCACCGTCAGGGGAACTCTCAGGGACGGTGATGTGTTGATAATTATGTCAGACGGTGCGGCGGATAAGGGCATAAACGAGATAAAGGAATATGTGGTATCACACGGCTTTTCCTATGACCTGCCCGAGAAGCTCTGCACTCTGGCAAGAGGAAAAAACAACAGCCGCAGCGATGACATCACCGTGGCTGTTATAAAAATCGGACTTAACAATGATGACTAAAATTCAAGCCACATTGCAGGGCGGACGGAACGCTTTTCAAGGGATGCGGCGGCACCGAGCTGAAGTATAAAGCCGTCAACCTTGACAAAGGATGCTGCATACAGCGTTGAGCCGGGAGAACGCAACCACCAGCGACAGTAATGAGTGATGCTGTCAATGTCTGTTCCCTGTGCTTCGGCATATTTTGTGGCGATACAGATTCTTTCAACGGTTGAGGGGAAGTATCTTTTTACCTCGTCGATTGAAAGCAGAAAGATTTTATCCTTCGTGCTGTTTCCGCCGTCCGTTTTATAGTCGGAATTATCCGGATTTTCAAGGGTGACGGTTTTTACTGCCGCCCTTTCCTCTTTGCTGAAGGCAGATGAGTAAAAATCGGAGTTGAGCCAGCTTCGGATTTCGCTGGTTTCCCAGGTCACCTGCTCGGCAGAGTCGTGATAGCTTCTGCAGTCAAGGGCATATCGGCTCACAACGAGTATTCCGCCGTTTTCATCCTTGTCAACAACTCTCCATTCGACTTCCTCTTTGCCGTTTGAGGTTGAATTGTCCTGCTCGTATTTGCCGTAAAAGATTATGTCGCCCACCTGAGCAACCTCGGGATGATTGCGGATAATATCCTCGGCACGACTCTTGCTGTCCTTGAAAAGACGCAGTGATTTAAAGGTTTCATAGGCTTCTTCATAGTTACCCTTTTCAACATCCTTGATCGCACCGCTGTATCTTACTGACGGGATAATTACCGTAACGGTCAGCACACCTGCGGCTATAACTGCGGTAATAATCAGAAAGATTTTAAGGATTTTTCCGAGCAGAGATTTATTCCGAGCTTTTTTTTCGATACGTTTTTTCTCTGCAAGACGCTCACGCTCGAGCATCTGACTTTCGGCTTTTACGCGGTTTTCTTCCGCGCGGACTCTTGCTTCTTCACGGCGGAGCTTTGCCTCCTCGGCAAGACGGCGCTCATTTTCAAGTCTTACGGCATCCGATGACACCTCACCGCCCGAAGCCTGTGTCGGAGCAGACGGCTCGGACACCGTGGCGATTGATTTTCTTGTGCCGCAGTATTCGCAGACGGCAAATTTGCCGTTTTCCTCCGTAACGAGTGTGCCGCCGCACATTTCACATCTGAGAACTGACATATTATCCCCCGGTTATTTAAGTGCTTTACATTTGTTGTTTCTGTTGTCTATAAGGGCGAGAAGCTCCTGCGCCTGATTCTCGGCAATGCTGTTGTCACCGCTTCTGACAGCCGTTTCAAATATCTTGAATTCGTATGCTATTCTGCCCTCGATTTCGGCAAGCGAGTCGTTGCTCACGGGGTCGGAATACCGAACAGCCTCATACACTTTGTTGACGGTATCACGGATTTCGGGTGTTGCTGCTCTCGTGATAAGGCTCTGTGCATCAACGGTGAGATTTTTCATAAATGAGGTTTGCTCTGCGATTTTTTTCTCAACTGAGGAGGCGATGTCTCCTGCTGATTTTGCCTTGATGCAGGCAATGGCGACAAATGCCGCACAAGCGAGACAGATAAGAGCACTTATCCACGACGGTGCTGTGGGGATTGCCATAAATACCGAGCCTGCAACGGCACTGACGATAAGCCCGATGAAGCTTGTTCTGAGCAGAGGAAGATTGAAGAAAACCTTGTCGGCAGAGTCATCGTTGAGGCTTATAAACGTACATACAAGCTGAGCGATAAAGCCCAGAGTGGTGAGAACGTATCCTATCCAGAAGGTTTGGGTGAATTTTGATTCCCCGTTTATTTCAGACGGAGTGACGAATACGATTACATTGAACAAAATCAGAAGAATTGCCCAGACAACCGCATATAATTTGACGTTTTTACTGATTTTCATTTCCGTTACCTCCGATTAAAGCTTTTCGCCGCATTCCGGACAGAATTTTCCGCCGTGAACTTCTTTTCCGCATTTCTGACATACCGTTGCAAATCTGTATCCGCATTCAAGACAGAATTTGCCCTTCTGAACCTGCTTGTTGCATCCGGGACAGATAACAAATTGTGAGTCGGCAAGCTTTTCGCCGCACTGCAGACAGAATTTTGCGTTCTGAGGAAGAACTGCTCCGCATTTTTCACATTTTCCGCCTGCTGAGGATGTTACAGCATCATTTACGGCACCTCCGACCATACCGCCGACGGCACCTCCGACACCTGCCATAGTTCCGAGACCTACACCCATATTGGTGAATTCTCCGACAGCCTCGTTTTCGGCAACCTTTTCTGCCACGTCAAATCCGCGCTCCTGACTGTATGTATATCCCTCCTGCGCGCGCTTTGCCGCCTGTGCCTTGGAGTCAATCACAATTTTCTGCGCTTCTGTTTCCGCGTCGATAATCTCTTTCTGCTGACGGATTTTTGCCTCGGCAATTTCGGCATACTGACGGAAGTGAAGCTCCTTGAACTGCTCATACTGACGGTCTCCGTCGGGCTTGACGATTGTCGTTACGAAAAACTGCTCAAGCGCAATACCGTAATCGGCAAAATCGTTCACGAGAAGCTTCTTTATCGCATCGGAAAAAACGGCAAGATTTTCGTCTATTTCAAAGATATTGATACCGTCGGACTTCATCGTCTGTGCGATATACGTCTTAACTCTCGTCATAAGGAAGGAACGGAAGAACGTCACAAGCTTTGACTGGGTGAGATAGCTCTCCGTACCCACAAGCTTTAAAAGAAGCTTTCTCGAATTATCGGCACGCAGACTCATTTCACCGCTGGCGCCTATTGATATGGGAAATCCGTATGTGGGCTCAATATACTGAACCTTTGAATCGGTACCCCATTTAATTGCCATCTGCTCCACCTTGTTGATGAAGTAAACCTCACAGTGAAACGGAGTTTCGTCACCTGTTGTACGGTTGAGAGCCTTGCTGAGCTCGGGGATATTCTGCGTTTCGAGGGTGTATCTGCCCGGTCCGAAAAGGTCAAGCGCCTGACCGTTCAAGAAGAAAATCGCTTCCTGGTTTTCATGAACAACTAATTGGGTAAGCGAATTGAAGTCCTCAACGGGATGCTTCCAGATGAAGGTCGTGTTGTCACCTTCATATCTGATAATATCGGCAATCTGTGCCATATTTCTTCCTCCTTTGATAAGGGCCGATTTTTATCTATTTATACAATTATAATACGGAGAAAAAATGTTGTCAATAAATATTGACTATTGAAAAATACTTTAAAAAGTGTTATCATTCTGTTATTGATATGAGAGAGGAGAGATTTTCTTTTATGGCAAAAAAACAAAAACAGCCGAAAGAGGTTAACAACCATCCCAACAGGATTGGTATAAAAGAGGCTGCAGGCTATACCATTGCCGAAGCCGCCAATATGTTTAACCTTACTTATATTTCAAGTTATCTGAAAATCTTTATGACCGACGTTTTAAAGATTTCACCTGCAAATGCAGGCTTTATGTTTATCATTACTCGTTTGTGGGACTGCATCAATGACCCCATCTGGGGTGCTATGGTTTCAAAAAAAGCACCCACCAAGGACGGTAAATTCCGTCCCTATCTCAAATGGGTTTCAATCCCGTTGGGTATTGCCACAATCGCCTGCTTTGTACCTTATAATGTGATTACGGAAAATCAGGCAATACTGCTGGCTATATGTTATATTACATATATCTTCTACGGAATGATGTATACCGGTATGAACATTCCCTTCGGTTCTCTTGCATCGGTTATTACCGACGACCCCAAGGGCAGAACTCTTCTTTCCACATTCCGTTCAATCGGCTCGGGTATCGGAGGCGCCGTTGTTTCACTCATTGCGCCGATGGTTATCTATACAGCTGTTACCAATGCCGACGGTTCACCTAAAATTGACCCGGCTACAAACACCGTAATCAAGGCTGCTGACGGAACAAAGATGTTCTGGTTCGCTCTGGCAATGGGTGTGCTCTCAATTATATTCTATCTCTGGGGCTTTAAGACCACAAAGGAAAGAGTTCCGTCAGAGGCTGAGCCCAAGGTGGATTTCAAAAAGACATATCTCGGACTTCTCAAGTCCAGACCCTTTGTTACGGTTGCTCTTGCAGGCGTGCTTATCAGCGGTCAGCTTCAGTTCAACTCGTTCAACGCATATCTTTATAAAAACTATTTCTCAAATACAAACCTCAGTATTCTCGGTACGGTGTGCAACTATCTGCCGATGGTTATTCTTATTCTCTTCACTCCCAAGCTTGTTGAAAAATTCGGCAAAAAAGAGCTTTGCGGAAATATGTCGGTTATCTCGGCTTTTGCCGCTGTGCTTATCGCCGTTCTGGCAAACAACGATAAATTCCTTTATTGGATTGACCCGCAGTACGGCCGTCTGCCCTGGTGGATGTTTATGCTCAGCCTTCTCATTATCGGCTTCGGTTACACATTCGTAAGCCTTACCTGCTGGGCAGTCGTTATGGACGTTATCGATTATCAGGAATACACAACCGGTATCCGTAACGAAAGTGCTGTTTATGCAGTTTATACCTTCTCAAGAAAATTCGGTCAGACTCTTGCCGATGCCAGCGGTCTGTTCCTTCTTCAATGGGCACAGTATGACAGCGAAACCGCAGGTAACGGATTTATTGAGGCAAACGACACAAGCCGCAAGATTATGCTTATCTGTACGGTGATTCCCGCAATCGTTTATACGGGCGTATGGCTTCTTATGAAGTTCGGATATCCTCTTGACAGAAAACGCCTTGCTCCGATTTATAAGTTCATCCGTGAAAAGCGTGAGGCTGAAGCCGCTGAGGCGGAATCAGCAGAATAAAAATAATTCAGCCGAGTGACGAACACTCGGCTTTTTGTTGTTTATTTCAGAATTTTACGGAGCTGTCTCTGTATTCGCGCGGCGTTTTGCCCATGTGTTTTTTGAACAGCTTGGTGAAGTAGTTGACGTCGTAAATTCCGCAGTGCTGTGCCACGGTCTGGATTTGCAGATTTGTGGACATCAGCAGGAATGCCGCATTGTCAATTCTCTTTTTCGCAACGTAATCGGTCAGAGTCATTCCCGTTTCCTTCTTAAAGAGGGAGGAGAGATAGCTGGCATTGACATTGAGTATCTCTGCCTGACGGCTGAGGCTCAAATCGGAGGTCAGGTCAAAATCCACAAGAGTAATGACCTTCTGAACTATCGGAGAATAGTTTTTCATTGAATGTTCTTTGACAAGGTGACAGTATTTGTCGATCATTTCGTGATGCATTGCTATTCCCTCGTCAACGGACTTGATTTTTTCAATTCTTCTTGCGAAATCCGAGGAAACACCGTCAATATAAAGCGGATGCACACCGCCCTGCTCGGCAGCCTTTCTTAAAAGCGTGTTGACGATAATGCTGTAGTTTTTTATGTTTCTTACCGGGTCGCTGACTCTCATCTCAAGCATAAGCGCTGAGGATTTTGAGAGAATCTGCTCCGCCTGGTGAGTCATGCCCTGGCTTACCGCCTGAATCATTTTGCGCTCACCTTCGTATCTGCGTTCAAGCATCTGCATTGCAAGGATGGCGTTGTCGTTTTTCATGCTTGAATTTTTGACTATTCTCGGGAAATAGTGAACGCGCTGAACCATATTTATATTCGTAATGGTGAATTTGTCGATACCGCCCCAGAGAAGCTCTCCCAGGGAGTTGAAAAGAGCGAGTATGGTGTCTTTGTCATTAAAGGCGGGAACGCTGGTGTAATATTTTTGCATCTGTGAGATGATGTTTTCGGAAAGGTGATTTCTTTCTGCCATTTCCATAAGCATTTTCTGTGTGAGCTCAATCTCTATAAACGGCCCTGCGATGAAGGTCACGGGTGCTTTACCGTCGGCGGTGATTTTGCCGGGGAGATTGATGAAAATATAACTGCAGAAAAAGTTGTCGGTGATTTTATAAATCGTTTTGTCCTTGATATTTTCGTGAGGTGTGCAGAAAAGCTGGTCGTAATCCTCCTGCATACCGAGAAAATCGCGTAAGCCCTTGTCGGCGTGACGGTAGGATTTGTCGTAAGGTGCAATGATACAGGAGTTTATTCGGTGATTTGCCAAAATCTTGCGGAAGAACCGAAGCTCTTTGTCATAATTCATATTTTTTACCACCCGAAGTAATTTTTAACAATTTTAATTATATTATGGTATAAATTTTGGTAAAAATCAAGTAAAAAATAAAAATATTACACTAAAAAGCAAAAAGTTTACTAACAGAAAAAACATCTTTGGAGTACAATAGAATTGCATTGAGGATGGATTATAAACTGTCCGTCCCGGAAAATCTTTAGGGGGAATTATGAAAATGGAAAACAAAAAAGTCAGACCTTTCGGTATCCGCGATAAGCTCGGCTATATGTTCGGCGATTTCGGTAACGATTTTACTTTCCTTTTATCATCCAGCTTCTTGCTCAAATTCTACACTGATATTATGGGCGTTGAGGCAGCCGTAGTCGGTATTGTAATGATGGTTGCGCGTTTTGTTGACGCGTTTACGGACGTTGCAATGGGCCGTATCTGCGACAGAAGCAAATACACAAAGCACGGTAAGTTTAAGCCGTGGATCAGAAGAATGTGCGGTCCCGTTGCGATTGCATCATTCCTTATTTATCAGTCATCACTTGCAGGACTTCCCACGGCCGCAAAGATTGCTTATCTTTTCGTTACATACATCCTCTGGGGTTCTGTATTCTACACATCAATCAACATTCCTTACGGTTCAATGGCATCTGCCATTTCAAACGACCCGGGCGACAGACAGTCACTTTCAACATTCCGCACAATGGGCGGTATGCTTGCAGGTGCATTCGTTTCAGTCGGTGTTCCCATGTTCGTTTATGACAAGATTCCACAGGTTGACACTGCCGGCAATGCGGTTATCGACGCTGCTACGGGCGAGCAGGCAATGCTCAGTGTTATGAACGGCGGCAAATTCACCGCCATTGCAGGTGTGTTCTCAATTCTTGCTGTTCTCTGCTATCTTCTCTGCTTCTCTCTTACAACTGAGAGAGTTAAGTCTGTTGCATCTGCAGAGGCTCAGCAGAACAACAATGTTTTCGTAATGCTCAAGAATGCGGTTAAAAACCGTTCTCTTATCTCCATTATCGCTGCATCAATCGTTATGCTTCTTTCACAGCTTACAATGCAGTCAATGGTTAACTATGTATTCCCCGACTATTACGGCGACGGCTCAAAGCAGGGTATCGCAACAATCGCAATGGGCGGCGGTATGATGATTGCAGCTGTTATCTCCAAGCCTCTCGTTAAGAAATTCGGTAAGGCTGAGGTTTCGGTTGTATCAAACATCTTTGCAGGTATCGGCTCACTTATCCTCTTCCTTGTGCGTCCTCAGAGCATCTGGGTTTACGTTGCATTCCAGGCAGTTGCATGGCTCGGACTCGGTGTGTTCTCAATGGTTAACTGGGCACTTATCACAGACGTTATCGACGATGCCGAAATCAAAAACGGTATCCGCGAGGACGGTTCGGTTTACGCTCTGTATTCATTTGCCCGTAAGCTCGGTCAGGCAGCATCTTCAGGTCTTTCCGGCGCACTTCTTTCACTTATCGGATATAACGAGGCAGCAGTTTCAATGGGTATCGGTCAGACTCAGGCAGTTAAAGACGGTATCTTCAACATTTCAACCCTTGTTCCTGCAGCAGGCTTTATCCTTCTTGCAGCAATCCTTTGGTTCTGGTATCCGCTCAAGAAAAAAGTCGTTGACAAGAACGTTGAAACACTTAGAATCAAGCACGAAAAAGAAGCTGAATCAGTTAAGGGCGAATAATTTGGTAAAAACAAGGACTGTCAGCCGACTCGGTTGGCAGTCTTTTAAATAATAAGGAGTAAAATTATGAGAAAAGTTATAAACATCAATCGCAAGTGGTCATTCCGCAAGGGTGCTGACGTGGTCCCCGCAGTTACACCTGCAGATTGGGATTTTGTCAATGTTCCTCATTGCTGGAACGCCATTGACGGTCAGGACGGCGACAATGACTATTATCGCGGAACCTCCTGTTATGTGAAAGATATCGATATGGAGGACATTCCTTCGGCAGATAAATATTATCTTGAAATCAACGGCGCAAACTCTTCCGCAAAGGTTGTTATGAACGGCAAAGAGCTTGCATCTCACGATGGCGGCTACAGCACGTGGAGAGTTGACATCACGGAGGAGCTTAAAAACGGCACAAGACTCGGAATTCTCGTTGACAACTCCGCCAACGAAACCGTTTATCCCCAGATGGCAGACTTTACATTCTACGGCGGTCTTTACAGAGACGTTAATATCATTGCCGTGAACAACAGCCATTTTGACCTCGATTATTACGGCGGATGCGGTGTTCAGGTTACTCCCGAAATCAAGGGAAACGATGCGGTTGTTGAAATTCAGACATATATCACAAACAAACAGCCCGGCCAGTCCGTTAACTTTGTAATCAGAGACAAGGGTGGCAATGTTGTTGCGGCAGGCAAGTCAACAGACAACAGAATTTCTCTTGCAATCAAGGACGTTACCCTGTGGAACGGCAGAAAAAATCCCTATCTTTATACTGCCGAGGCAGAGCTTGTAAACGGTGACGAGGTTCTCGACAATGTGAGCGTCAGATTCGGCTGCCGTACCTTTGTAATTGACCCCGAGCGCGGATTTATCCTTAACGGTGAAGAATATCCTCTTCACGGTGTGTCACGCCATCAGGACAGATGGGGCTTCGGAAACGCTCTTCTGCCCGAGCATCACAGAGAGGATATGGAATACATCTATGAGATGGGTGCAAACACAATCCGTCTGGCACACTATCAGCACGACCGGTATTTTTATGACCTCTGTGATGAGTACGGTATGATCATCTGGGCTGAAATTCCGTATATTTCAAAGCATATGCCTACAGGCCGTGAAAATACGATATCACAGATGAAGGAGCTTATCGTTCAGAACTATAACCATCCGTCAATAGTCGTATGGGGACTGTCAAACGAGATTTCAATGAGCGGCTCGGATGACGACCTTCTTGAAAATCACAAAATCCTCAATGACCTCTGTCACGAGATGGATAAGACGAGACTTACCACGATTGCGGTTGTTTCAATGTGCTCCACCGACGACCCGTATATCCAAATTCCCGACGTTGTTTCTCACAACCACTATTTTGGCTGGTACGGCGGCGAAACGGGTATGAACGGACCTTGGTTTGATAATTTCCACGCAAAATTCCCGAACATTCCCGTAGGTATGAGCGAGTACGGCTGTGAGGCTCTCAATTGGCATACATCAAATCCGCAGCAGGGCGATTATACCGAAGAATATCAGGCATATTACCACGAGGAGCTTATCAAACAGCTTTTTACAAGAAAATACATCTGGGCAACTCACGTCTGGAATATGTTTGACTTCGGTGCAGATGCCCGTGCCGAAGGCGGTGAAAACGGTCAGAACCATAAGGGACTTATGACCTTTGACCGTAAATACAAGAAGGACTCCTTCTATGCATATAAGGCCTGGCTCTCTCCCGACCCGTTTGTGCATATCTGCGGTAAGCGTTATGTTGACAGAGTTGAGGATGTGACAAAGGTTACGGTTTATTCAAATCTTCCCGAGGTTGAGCTCTTTGCCAACGGTGTAAGTCTCGGTAAGCAGACGAGTGACGTGCACTTCTTCTACTTTGATGTTCCGAACAATGGCGTTACAGAGCTCGTTGCTGTAGCAGGCGAATACAAGGATGAGAGCCGTATCCGTAAGGTCGAGACATTCAATGAGGAGTACAGACTCAAGGAAAAGGGTGCAATTCTCAACTGGTTTGATATTACCGAGGTTGAGGGATATCTCTCACTTAATGATAAGATGAGCGAGCTTCTCAAGGTTCCCGAGGGTCAGGCGCTTTTCGGTCAGATTATGGGACCGATTGCCGAGGCTGCAAAGCAGAATTCCGACGGCGGCGATATGACTGCCAACGAGGGCATGATGCAGATGATGGGAGGCTTCACAATCCTCCGACTTATCGGTATGCTCGGTATGACGGGTCTTAAGATGAACAAGGAACAGCTTCTTGACCTCAACGCAAAGCTCAATAAGATAAAGAAAGCATAATAATTTCTCCTACAGATTATTTTGCAGAATTCTCCTTTTAAGCCGGGTGTTCAAAAGAGCGCCCGGTTTTCTCTTACTGCGGCTCGGGTGTAATTGTTTACACTTTTTTAAAAATAAGGTAATCATTTCCAAATAATTGTGCTATACTATTATATATAAATTTGACCTAAGGAAGATTAAAATGAATTTTTTACAGCGACTTCAGGCGATGATGGGACGTTTTGCCGTGAAAATGCAGCAGTTTATGGCGGGCAGATACGGTAACGACAGCTTTACGTTGTTTCTGCTCATCGTGTCACTTATTTTTACTTTTTTCGGCAATTTCCGATCTCTCAGGTTTATGTATTTTATCGGAATTGCAATTATCTGTTACGCTTTTTTCAGAACTTTGTCGAAAAATTACGAGGCAAGACGCAAGGAGCTTAATCTGTATCTTCGCCTTTTCGAAAAACCCCGTGCAGAGCTTAAGCTGACGGCAAACAAAATCCGAGACAGAAAAACTCACCGATATTTCCGATGCAAAAGCTGTAAAACGGTTATGCGTGTCCCGAAGGGCAGGGGAAAAATTGAGATTACCTGTCCCAAATGCAGAGAAAAAACGGTAAAAACCACCTGATGAGTACTGTTTTTCGCACAGGAGACATACTTTTTTTGTAAAACAGTCCGCTAAAACGGTCTGTTTTTCTTTTTGTTCCTTGTAAACGACGGTGCAAAATGATAAGATACTTTCTGCAAGAACAAATGTTCGGTGCAGAAAGGAGGCAGATATGACTTTGTATCAGTTAGGCGAGGAGTATTTAAAACAGGCAGATGAGATAAAGGAGATGATTTCGGGTTATTCTGCTCTCAGAAAAGAGAAAAGCGGAGTAGAACTGTTCGACCTTAACACAAAAATCAGCGTTCTGCGTGAGATGGAGCGCGATGTGAGAATTACGGGGCGGTGTCTTGTGGAATATTATTCCTCAAAACCCACAAAAAAGACTTATCACAGACACTCATTCAATTGACAAAACTTTTTTTATCTGTATAATAATATTGTATTTATTTTTCTGAGGTGATAGTGTGAAAAAGTTTTTGTGTTGCCTTACGGCAATTTTCATTATGATTTCTGTATGCCTTGTGCCGTCCTCGGCGGCTTCTCCGTCACTTTCTGTGGTAACCTCGGCATATCAGGTCAATCACGGTGATATTATTACCGTTACCGTCAGCGTTTCTTCCGGTTCAAACCTCGGATCTCTTGATTTTAATGTAAATTACAAAACGAGTGAGCTGCAGTATGTTACAGGCTCAATGTCCGCAACATCTCTTTTCAATATGGCAGAGGTCAACGATCTGACCGCGGGTTCTCTGAAATATGTGGGCATTTCAACGGGTACGGTTACGGACGGCGGCGCTTTGGTTTCAATGAAGTTCAAGGCTATCAAGCCCGTAAATGAAGGAAGTCTGATCTCGATTTCCGTTACAAAGGCTACCGACGGCGACGATAAAAATGTGTCAGTTTCAAAAACGAGTGTAAGCATCACCTGTGCTCACGGAGATATTGTCTGGACACCGTCAAAATATGCAACCTGCACTCAGACGGGTACCGAGAGAGGCATCTGCTCCTGCGGTTTTGAGGATTACCGCACTGTTCCGAAAACCGAGCATAAGTTCTCTGACCCGGTTATAAAGAAGAAACCTACCTGTACCGAAAACGGACTTATGCAGGGCACGTGTGACGAGTGCGGCGAGGTCGGTGCGGAGTCTGTAATCCCCGCAACGGGACATACATACGGTGACTGGGTTGTAACTCTTCCCGCAACAGCCGTTACGACGGGACTTCAGGAGAGAAACTGCCGTGTCTGCGGATATCTTGAAACTCAGGTTATTCCCATGGGCTCGGAGGGTGAGTCCTCAACGGAGCCGTCAACGGATATGACGCTTCCCACAGAGCCGTCAACACAGTATGAGCCGATTGTGACAACCACAAATCCGCCTCTCGATTTTTCCGATATTGAAATTGAGACAACCGAGCCCTCGGGCGGACTTTTCGGAAATTCCGATTTCAGCGAGAGCGACAGAGCGGCACTCATCGTAATCGTTCTTGCGATCTTTGTCGTCATAGTTCTCGTGGTGTATATTCTTCTCCTCAGACAGAGAAAAAAGTAAAAACCGAATAAGCTTATAAGACGGTGCTGACGGCATCGTCTTTTTTTTATTGAAATCGGTAATGATATATGGTAAAATCCGAATATAGAAATTTATAGGGGAAATTTATATGTCAAAAATAACTGAAAAAATTATCGTGGGCGCTATGAAGCTCGGTATGAAGCTTTCGGGTGCGGATGTGTCACAGGCGGAGGCACTTGAGGCACTGGGCGAGCCAACCGTAACCGAGGGCATACCGTCGGTTCTCAGAAAGGCGGCGGCGGAGTCTGCGGTGCTTCTCAGAAACAACGGAGTTCTTCCGTTTAAGAAAAATTCAAGAGTTGCTGTTTTCGGCCGTGTGCAGAGAGACTGGTTCTTTACGGGATACGGCTCGGGCGGTGACGTAAAAAAGCCCTACGGAGTTAATCTGATTGACGGTCTCAAGGGCTGTGATGAGCTTGTTCCCGACAGCGAGCTTGCAGAGATTTATGAAAATTGGTGCAGGGAAAATCCCGTTGACCACGGTGTGTGGGGACATTGGCCGAGATTCTATCCCGAGATGGAGCTTTCTGCCGAGCTTGTGAAAAAGGTGAGAGAAAGAAATGACCGCGCGGTATATGTTATCGGTCGTTCTTCGGGTGAGGACAGAGAAAACGCTCTTGAAAAGGGAAGCTGGTATGTGACTGACGAGGAGAGAACGGCGCTTCACAGAATTTGCGAGCAGTTTGATGATGTGACTCTGCTTTTGAATATCGGCTCAATTACCGATATGAGCTGGTTGCGTGAGTTCGGAAGCAAAATCGGAGCCGTTATGATTGTGTGGCAGGGCGGCATGGAAAGCGGAAATGCCGTTGCGGATCTGCTCTGCGGCAAGAGTGTTCCCTGCGGTAAGCTTACCGATACGGTTGCGATAAGCTATGAGGACTATCCCTCCGCCGAAAATTTCGGTACGCTCAAGTTCAACAACTATGCCGAGGATATCTATGTGGGATACCGATGGTTTGAAACCTTTGCCAAGGACCGTGTCCTCTATCCCTTCGGCTTCGGACTTTCTTATACACACTTCAGGACGGACTTTGTTTGGGCACAGCAGAACGAAAACGGTGTGACGCTGAAATGCATTACGGAGAATACGGGCGAATACTGTGGCAAGCAGGTAATTCAGGTGTATATCTCAAAGCCTTGCGGAGAGCTCGGAAACCCCGCAAGAGAGCTTGTTGCCTTTGCCAAGACAAAGCTTCTGGCTCCCGGTGAGAGTGAGGAGACCGAAATTTTTGTGCCGACGGAGAGATTTTATTCTTACGATGATAACGGTGCAAGCGGATTTGCGTTTTCTTATGTTACGGAAAAGGGCAGATACACTCTCAGCATAGGCGAAAATGTGCGTGAGGCAAAGGATGTGTGGAGCTATTATCAGAGCGAAACGGTTCAGACTCTGCCACTCGAACAGACCTGCGCTCCGCAGACGGATTTTGACCGAGTTGTCAATACGGAAAACGGACTTGAAATGAAGCCCGTAACAAAGCGCGGATACAATCTTAAAAATATTATTGCGGAGAATATCGGTAACGGTGCGGTTCAGACGGGCGACAAGGGTATCAGCCTTTTTGATGTCAGAGACGGAAAAGCCACTCTTGAGGAGTTCGTTTCTCAGTTGAGTCTCGACGAGCTTGAGGCAATCTCGAGGGGAGATTACAAAATGGACTCTCCTCTCGGCGCAAAGGGAAATGCAGGAGCAATGGGCGGTGTTCTTGAAAGTCTCAGGGCAAAGGGAGTTCCGCCGATGATTACGACCGACGGCCCTTCGGGTATCCGACTTCTTGCCTACTGCTCTCTCATTCCCAACGGTACGGCACTCGCAAGCACATTCAATACGGAATTGGTGGAGCAGGTTTATGCAAAAATCGGTGAGGAGCTTAAGGAAAAGGGCAGTGACATTCTTCTTGCTCCCGGAATGAACATTCACCGAAATCCGCTTTGCGGAAGAAATTTTGAATATTACTCGGAGGACCCGGTTCTCACGGGATTTATCGGTGCAGCTGCCGTAAAGGGCGTTCAGAAAAACGGCAGGAGCGCCTGTCCCAA
This sequence comes from uncultured Clostridia bacterium, assembly GCA_937920235.1. GTDB lineage: Bacteria > Bacillota > Clostridia > Oscillospirales > Acutalibacteraceae > Fimenecus. The sequence continues at coordinate 315,270 of CALGUK010000034.1, forward strand.
GCATTTTGCCTGCAACAATCAGGAGGTTAACCGCACGGGCAACGATTCTCGTCTTTCGGAGAGAGCTCTGCGTGAGATTTATCTCAAGGGCTTTGAAATCTGTGTCAAAGAGGCAAAACCCGATACGATTATGACCTCCTACAATAAAATCAACGGTGTGTGGGGCCATTATAACTATGAGCTCTGCGAGAGAATTCTCCGCGGTGAGTGGGGATTTGACGGACTTGTTATGACTGACTGGTGGATGCGTGCTTCAAAGAGTCCTGAATTCCCGAAAATGCGTAATCAGGCTTACAGAGTGCGTGCAGGTGTCAATGTGCTTATGCCGGGCGGCGACAGAGTTACAAACGGCAAGCCCGACGGAACGCTTTTGAAAACCTACGGCAAAAAGGACGGTATAACCCTTGATGAAATGCAGAGAAATGCCGCATTTGTCCTCAGACTTTGTCTGAAAAAGCTGTAAATGTTAAAAAACAATTAACGTTGTGTCGAATATCTTGACAGCTGCGGTATTTAATGGTTAAATAATTCCATAATTTTGTGAAAGGATATGATATTTTGAAAAAGGTTTTAAGCATTGCTCTTGCACTTGTTTTTGCCTTATCAACCTTTTCGGTCCTCGTTTTTGCGGCCGATGAGCCCGTAATCACCTTTTCTGCCGATAAGACAGAGGCAAAGGTCGGCGATACGGTTACGGTAAAAGCGGTTGTTTCAAAGGATTCGGGTCTTTGTGCCGCAAAGCTGGCTGTTGAATACGATAAGGACTGCTTTAAGGTTAAAGAGGTCAAGGCAGGCGGATTTGCCAATACGGAAATCAACAGCTTGACCGAGGGAAAAATCCTTCTTGCCGCAACAAATCCTCAGACAGGCATCAAGGATGAGGCAGAGGTTCTGACGGTTGAGCTTGAGGTTAAGAAAACCGAAGGAAACATCTCATTTAAGGTTCGCGAGGCCGCTGTCGCAACAGGTGATGACGAGCTCGGAAGTATGAATGTGACTGAGTCAGTTGCCGCCGCATCAGATAAGTCCGTTGTTATCGCTTGCGCTCACGCGGAATTTACCGAAAAAATCACCAAGGAACCCGGCTGTACCGAAAAAGGTGTGAAGGAATTTACCTGCACACAGTGCGATCACGTGAAAACAGAGGAAATCAACGCTCTCGGTCATAAGGAAGGCGAGTGGGAAACCGTCAAGGAGCCTACCGCACAGGAAGCCGGCAAAAAGGTGAAAAAATGCACGGTCTGCGGTGACGTTCTTGCGGAAGAAGAAATCAAAAAGCTCGTTTTGGGTGATGTTGACGGAGACGGAAAAATTATGGCTGTTGATGCCCGAAAGGTGCTTCAATACTGTGCAAACCTCATTGAGCTTGACGAGGTTCAGCTCAATACAGGTGACGTTAACGAGGACGGCGTTGTGGATTTAACCGATGCACGCTGGATTTTACAATATATGGCAAATCTCAGAGAGTTTTAACATATTTTGTTATATTGACATTTACAAAAAAGTATGATATAACTAAGTTAACAATATATACCTGATAAGGTTTATTATTGCCGTTGTGCTGAAACAACAAAAAATATTCGGGTAAAACCCAAAAGGAAGGTAATTCAAATGAAAAAAGTATTAAGCGTAGTTCTTGCACTTGTATTTGCATTGACAACTCTTTCTGTTCTTGCATTTGCCGCAGGTTCACCGACAATCACTATTTCTGCCGACAAGAAAGACGTTAAGGTTGGCGATATAGTAAAGATCAGCGTTAACACATCTGCTAACTCAAAGCTCGCTACTGCAAGCTTCACAGTTAAGTATGATAAGGATTGCTTTGAATATAGCAATGCTACTGTAAATGCAAAAAGCGGTCTCTCAACATTGCCTAACGCAACTGTTGCAGGAGAGGTTTACGTTGTTGCTGCTGCTACAACAGAGATGAGCGACGGCGAGACAAACATCATTACAATCGACCTCAAGGTTACAAAGCTCGGCGGTAAGGTTTCTATCGAGTTCAAGGAAGCAAGCGTTGCTAACGGTCTCGATCAGACAAGTATTCTTGCAGACGTTAAGAAGACAGCTAACACAATCGAGTTCAAGGCTCCTGTTGAAGATCCTACAGATAAGCCGGTAGAAGATCCTACAGATCCTACAGATCCTACAGAGAAGCCCTCAGAAGAGTGCAAAGACCACAAATACAGCAAATGGATCACAGTAAAGAACCCAACTTGTAAAGAAACAGGTCTCAAAGAGAAGAGCTGCACAATCTGCGGTGACAAGCTTCAGGAAGCTATCCCGGTAGATCCCGATGCTCATAAGGCAGGCGAATGGATCGTTACAAAGCCCGCAACTGCTGCTTCAACAGGCACAAAGGTTAAGAAGTGCAAGTACTGTGACAAGGTTGTTGAGACAGGCACAATCGCTAAGCTTACAGGCGATGAAATCACTGCTCCCGCAATCCCCGGCACAGACGCTATCGCATAATTAAAAAATAAGATTTTTAGCGGAGTCTTCGGACTCCGTTTTTTGTTTGTCCGGTAATTTTTGGTTCTCCTTTTGCATATTCATTTATGTAAAGGGAGGTTTTTTTATGACAGACGAAAAAAAGATACCCAGACTGCCTCACAGCGTGATTATGGAGGACAGACATAAGCTTTCTGTTTCGGGGGTGACGGACATTGACTCCTTCGACGAGCAGACCGTCATTGCAATAACGGATATGGGTGAGCTGACCGTGAGAGGTTGGAATCTGCATATCACAAAGCTCAATCTTGAACAGAGCGAGCTTCTCATTGACGGTGAAATCTCGTCGCTGACATATACCGATACAAGACCGCAGGCAAAAGGATTTTTCGCCAAGGTGCTGAGATGACGGATTATATATACAGTCTGAGTCTTGCCGACCAGACTGAAAATTTTCTGTTCTCCCTCGGTGCAGGCTTCATTCTCGGGATTTTTTACGATGCTTTCCGCATTGTCAGAATGTGCATTTCCGAAAAAAGATCTGCAATAATTGTGTCGGATGTGCTTTACTGTATTCTTTTCACCTTTGCCACATTTATATTCCTGCTGACCGTCAACGAGGGCGAGTTCCGTCTTTATCTCATTGCGGGCGAATTTATGGGATTTGCGGTTTATTACTTCTCACTCGGCGCGCTTTTCTTTTCTTTCAGTACTTTTCTGACGGATATGATAAAACGGTGTGTAAGAAAAATTTTTGATGTTGTTTTTTATCCGATTAAACTGATTTTCTTAAAATCAGCGTCGGTTTTCGACAAAATACTCGAAAAAGGTCGGAAAAGAAGTAAAAAAATTAAAAATAAATCAAAATTCCTCTTGAAACTCAATAAATACTTGTTGTATAATCTAAATGTTAAAAAGCGCAATCAAGTGGATGACGGTATTCTGAATGAAAGGGAAGTGTGACCAATGGCCAATACAAAAAAACAGGCATCTGTGCGTAAACAGAAAAAGAGCTTTATTCTCACCTTGGGACTTGTTCTGCTTGTGGGTTATTTTGTTATAACCATTATCGGACTTCAGCTTTCTATCAGAGAGAGCCGCGGCGAATTGGAACAGAAAAATGCCGCTTACGAGGAACAGCTTGAAGAAAATGAGCGCCTGCAGGCTATTGTTGACAATGAGGACAAAAGCGATTACATTGAGCAGGTTGCCCGTGAAAAGCTCGGCTTCGTTATGCCAGGCGAAAAAGTGTTCTATGATGTCACACCCGGCGCATAATTAGGAGGAATTGCATTTTATGCAAATTGACATCGGTTCAGTCTATGACGGAACAGTCACGGGGTTAACAAAATTCGGAGCTTTTGTAAAGCTTGACGGCGGTGCAACGGGAATGGTGCACATCTCAGAGGTTTCTTATGAGTATGTAAACGATATTTCCGAGCATCTTTCCGAAGGGGATAAGGTCAAGGTTAAGGTTCTCGAAATCAACGAAAAGGGAAAGGCAAGCCTTTCAATCAAAAAAGCATTGCCGAAGCCCGAAAAGCCGAAGCAGGATAAACCGCAGAACAAGACATCCGGCGGAAATAACCGCGGTTGGAAGGGTGCTCCGAGGCAGGAGCAGTCAGCACCAATGTCCTTTGAGGACATGATGGCAAGGTTCAAGGCTCAGAGCGAGGATAAAATGAGCGATATTAAGCGCAGTACGGACCGTCGCTCAGGCAGTGCGGGTTATCGCAGAGGTGCAAAATAACAAAGGATAAGGGGGCAGTTTTACTGCCCTTTATTTGTAGGTGATATTATGAGAGAAATCAGCACGGATACAATTATATCGGCAATCAGTGAGATGTGTATTCTGGCGAACAGATATCTGCCCGACGACCTGGCGGATTGTATCTCCGAGGGATTTTCGAGGGAGACAGAGCCGATGGCAAAGGGCGTTATGGGGGATTTGCTGAAAAATCTTGAGTGCGCACGCAATCTGCAGATTCCTATCTGTCAGGATACAGGTATGGCGGTTGTTTTTGCCGAGGTCGGTCAGGATGTGCATATCGTCGGCGGCAGCTTTGAGGATGCCGTCAATGAGGGGGTAAGACGCGGATACCGTGACGGACTTTTGCGGAAATCGGTGGTTTCGGACCCGCTTGAAAGAGTCAATACCGATGATAATACTCCGGCAGTGCTTCATACGAGGATTGTCAGCGGAGACAAAATTTCGCTTCTTGTCGCTCCCAAAGGCTTCGGAAGTGAAAATATGAGCTGTATTAAAATGTTCACTCCCTCTGCAACGCAGGAGGATATTGTGGACTTTGTGGCTGAAACCGTAAAAATTGCAGGCGGAAATCCCTGCCCTCCCGTAGTGCTGGGAGTGGGAATAGGCGGAGATTTTGAGCAGTGCGCTCTGTTGGCGAAAAAAGCGCTGTGCAGAAACGTCAGCGAGAGAAACCCGAAGCCTCTTTATGCCCGTCTCGAAGCGGAAATGCTTGAAAAGGTAAACGAAACAGGTGTGGGTCCGCAGGGCTTCGGCGGAAAAACCACTGCCCTTGCCGTAAATATCGAAACCGCTCCCACTCATATTGCAGGTCTTCCCGTTGCGGTCAACGTGGGATGTCACGTCACGAGGCATATGAGGAAAATTTTGTAAAATTTGAATAAATAACGCAAAACTACTTTACAATTTATGTGCAGTTGTGCTACAATAAAATCAGATAGAAGATGCTTCTTTTATCAATTATATTGCAAAGGAGATGTCGTTGTGAACATTACAATTATCGGTCGCAAATGTACCCCGAGAGAGAATTTTAAGGAAAGGGCTGAAGAAAAGCTTCGTAAGGTTGAAAAATTCTTCGGACCGGACACAACGGCGAAGATTACCGCCACGGTTGAAAAAAACCATAAAATCTGTGAAATCACCCTTGCAAAAAAGAGTATGATTTTCCGTGCTCAAGAGAGAAGTGACGATCTTGAGGACGCTCTCGACAAATGTGTGGATTCGCTTATCAGACAGATAAGAAAAAACAAAACCCGAATTGAAAGAAAGCTCCGTGATGTCTCGTTTGACGATATTCTTGCGGTCAATGAGGAAGCGGAGGAGGAAATCGAGGTCGTCAGAACAAAATCTGTCGTTTTAAAGCCCGAAACCGTTGACGAGGCAATACTGCAGATGAACCTCTTAGGGCATATGTTCTATATGTTCCGCAATGCCGAGTCCGATGAAATCTGCGTTGTGTATAAGAGAAATGACGGCGGTTACGGTCTTATTGAACCGGAATACGAATAATTAGGCATACTGAGAATTTGACCTGAAGCAAAAGGGCGGCGGGGAGACCTGCCGCTTTTGAATTACAGATATAAAGGTGTAAAAATGAAAGATAAAAAATCAGTAAAAACGAGAACAATTATCCCCATATCGCTCATAGTGTCGGTGCTTCTGTTCCTTTTTCCGTTTCTCGAAACGCAGATTATGGACTGGTATGCGGAAAAATCCTATGATCGCGATATGACGCTCACGATTGATACTGATGAGCAGAGAGACTTTGACGGCTTCGGCTGTTCGGCGGCGTGGTGGTCACAGATTGTGGCAGAGAGCGAAAACCGTGAAAAAGTCGCAAAGCTTCTTTACAGCGACGAGGGGCTCGGCCTTAATATTTACCGATATAACATAGGCGCAGGCTCTGCGGATAATTTCAAGGACACGATTTCTGATCCTTGGAGAACTACTGAGAGCTTTTACGTTTACGATTATGAAACCGAAACGGGCTACTACGATTTTACAAGAGATGCGGCGGCACAGGATATGCTTGATCTCTGCCTTTCATACGGATGTATTGATACGGTGGTGCTTTTTGCCAACTCACCGCATTATTCCATGACGAAGAACAACAAGACCTACGGCAATGAAAACTGGTGGACCTGCAATCTTGCCGAGGAAAATTTTGACGAATATGCCGATTATTTTCTGACGATTACGGAATACTTTATCGACAAGGGCGTTCCCGTAAAATATATAAGTCCCATAAATGAGCCGAACTGGTCGTGGGGGCAGGCAAGCGTAAATCAGCGTCAGGAGGGTTGCCATTACGATTCCGAGTCCATTTACGGAGTCTATAAAGCCTTTGCTGAGGAGATGGCAGAGCGTAACATTACGGGTGTAATGCTCTCAGGTCCCGAGTCGGGAGAGATTGGCCACAGAACTTATGAGTGGTTTGAGCATATTTACAATGACCCGGTTATCCGTCCGTATCTGGGCAATCTTTCATATCACAGCTATTGGTCGGATACTCTTGTGAGCAACAAAATTGCTCTCGGAGAATGGATTGATGAGAATGTGCCCGATATTCCGGTCGAAATGTCCGAGTGGTGCCATCTTCCCTGTAATTCACCCATTGATTCGGTTGACGGTGCCGTTCTTCAGGCGAGAGTTATTGCCAACGACATAAACCTTACGGGTGCAGATTCCTGGACAGCCTGGGTGGGTGTCAACGGTATCGGAATCGGTGCTGACGGCAAGGAATATTCCGACGGTCTGCTGGTTTCCGATGCGGATGCGAGCGTTGTGAAAATCCCGATGAGATATTATGCAATGGCGCATTACACACAGTTTGTCCCGACGGGCAGCAAGGTTGTTGAAACCACAAAGAATATTCACGATTATATTGAGGAACGCGATGCCGAGGGCAATGTAATTCTTTCAAATTATTACACCAATATGGTTTCGTTCTTAACTCCTGAGGGCAAGGTGGTGACGGTTATCACCAACGAGGGAGTCGAGAGACAGGTCAAGTTCAAGGTTGACCGTGACAATATGACCGTTTATACAACCACGCAGGAGAGTCAGCTCGAGGAAACGTATTCGGGAAGCAAAAAGAAGATAACTCTCCCCGAAAACAGTATCACCACGGTCGTTTTTGAATAACAGGTAATCGGTAACGGAAGTTACTTTACATAAAAAATAAAAAGAGGTGCAAAAATGAAAAAAGTAATATCAGTTTTAATTTCTTTTGTTCTTATGATGACAATGCTTGTTCCTGCATTTGCCGACAATGAGTATGATGTCGTTGTTACGGCTGATGAAGTGAAAAGCATTTCAGCAGTTGCTCAGAAGCCGCTTATAAAGGGCTTTGATTCACAGGAAAATTCATATGTTGACGAAAACGGCAATGAAGTGATTTATGATTTCTATGACGTTTACGCTGCTGAGCCGATTTTTACAATCACATTGAAAAACGGTGATGTATATACGGGCACAGATCAGGAAATCTTTGAGCAGACAGGCGAATACACCTATGAGGTCATTGACCAGGCTGAAGAGCCTCTCGTTATCGGTAAAAATGAGGTCGTTTTCTCATATTATGATGCCGAGTGCGTTTGTGAGATCGAGCTTATTGAAAATCCGTATAAGAGCCTCAAGCTCAGCGGTGAAAACGAAATTGTCCTCACATTTGAAGGCAAAAAAGCCGAGGACACAAAAACCGTTTTAATCGTTGATGCATTTGTATGGTATATGGATGACAATAAAATTGATCTTCAGCTTATAGATGAAAACGGCAAAGCTTATGAAGCATATTATTTCTGCAAGACGGAAGACGAAATGCTGTATATCAACGAAAACGTATCAATCCAGATAGCAGGTATGCGTTCCAATGAGGTTCCGGTCAACAATTGGCTTGATGCAAGAATTGCTGCAGAGCTTGTGGTTGACGCCGCTGTCAGCCTGTGGAGTGTTGATGATTTTGAAAACTACCGCTCCGACAGTGAAGAGTTCAATGCGGATCAGCTTCTTCAGCTGGCTGCTTTCATAGCATATCCGGATTATGAGTATGTTGATGAAAACCGCGTAAGCTATGTGATTGATGCCATAACCGCAGAGGCTATGGTTAAGGCAATTTTTGACCGCGAGGTTAATTCGTCAGAGTCCGATATGTATAACCCCGAGGACAGAACACTCGTAATGGAGCAGGTATTCGGTCTGTATTACTATGAAAATCTGTCATTGGTTTATGCCGACGGTGCCTGGACTATGAAGGCAGAGATTTATGATATGGAAACCGATGAAAAGGTTGCAAGATTGTTCGTCGTTCTTTCTGCTGAAGGAAAAGTTGAACAGATCAGATTTGCCACTCCGGAACAGCTTAAGGGCGATATGAATGACGACGGCGAGGTTGCATCGGTTGATGCAAGATTTATTCTTCAGTACGTTGCAAATCTCCGCACAATGACGGAAGAACAGCTCGAGGTGGCTGACCTTGACGGCAGCGGTGTTGTTGATATTGTAGATGCACGCTGGGCACTTCAGGTTGCCGCAGGACTCAGAAAAATCTGAATGATTTAAAAAAAGAAGCGACACTTTTTGCAAAGTGCCGCTTTTTTAGTGGTATTCCATTCCGAACATCTCAACGCATACGGGGGAGAGGCGGTCACTGACAAGTGAAAAACAGCTCTCCTCACGGCTTTTGTCGGTGCGGATATCGGAGCTTTCAAAAAGCATAACGGCTTTTGTCCGTGCGAAACTCTGTTCGATAAGAAATCTGCCGTTCATAGCATCACAGCATTTTCTGACAAAGGCGAGCCCCATACCGTCGCAAACGGGCTCACGGGGACTGCCGCCGTTGATAACCTCGACTCCAGAATACTGATTTCCGGGCGTGCAGGTTACGGTTATCAGTTTTTCTCTGCCGTAGAGATATGCGTTTGAAAGAAGATTTACAAGGGACAGGGTTATGAGACGGCGGCTTCCGCGGACAAAGCAGGGCGATGTGCCGAGAAAGATAAAGCTCACTCCCGTGTCCGACACAAGAATATCGCATGCCGAGGTGATGTTCTCGGCAAGGAGACTCAGATTTATGCTTTCTGCGGTGAAATCGGGAATGTGCTCAAGCTGAAGACGGCGCAGAGCAATGTATTGGCTTCTGAGTGTGTCGCTGTCGTTTTCACGGAACGACCTGTCAAAAAAGAACTGGAGCTTTTCACGGCGAAAGCTGTTTTCGTCGGTATAAATATGAGGTAAATACTTGTAATTCATATTTAAAACAACCTCCCATACTATAAATTTTATACCCTTTTTGCCGAATTATTCTTCTTTTTTTATGCCACTTGACAAAAATTTCACATATTGGCAAAATTTATAAAATACCTCTTGCATATTTCTTTCAAAAGAGATAAAATAGTAAATGCAAAATTATGCATACTAATAAATGTAAATAATTTATTTGGAGGAATTCAAAATGTCAGTTAAAGTTGCTATTAACGGTTTCGGCCGTATCGGACGTCTTGCTTTCAGACAGATGTTCGGCGCAGAGGGCTATGATGTTGTTGCTATCAACGACCTTACAAAGCCTTCAATGCTTGCTAATCTTCTCAAGTACGACACAGCTCAGGGCGGTTACTGCGGAAGAATCGGCGAAGGTCTCCACACAGTTGAGGCTGACGACGAGGCAGGTACAATCACAGTTGACGGTAAAACTCTTAAAATCTACGCTATGGCTAACGCTGCAGAGCTTCCTTGGGGCGAAATCGGTGTTGATGTAGTTCTCGAGTGCACAGGCTTCTACTGCTCAAAGGCAAAGAGCCAGGCTCATATCGATGCCGGTGCTAAGAAAGTTGTTATTTCTGCTCCTGCAGGTAATGACCTCAAGACAATCGTTTACTCAGTAAACGAAAACACTCTTACAGCAGAAGATACAATCATTTCAGCTGCTTCCTGCACAACAAACTGCCTTGCTCCTATGGCTAAGGCTCTCAACGACTATGCTCCCATCCAGAGCGGTATTATGGCTACAATCCACGCTTACACAGGCGATCAGATGATTCTCGACGGTCCTCACAGAAAGGGCGACATGAGAAGAGCTCGTGCAGGTGCTGCTAACATCGTTCCTAACTCAACAGGTGCTGCAAAGGCTATCGGCCTTG